>NZ_LDIG01000150.1 GCF_015845845.1 Paenibacillus dendritiformis | reverse complement strand
ATGCCGCAGATGTCGGTGGAGAAGTTGTAAAAGGAGCAGGAACGGCCGTTTTAGAAGATTTGACGTTAGACTTCCCACCCCTAAAAAAGGAATATACTTCAAATCATCCGAAGGCGCGTAAAACAGGTGAATTGATCGGGCACCTCATCACAACTGTAGCCGGAGTATTAGAAATGGGTGGCGCTGTATTGGGAGGAGGCGCTGGTGTTACGTTATCAGGTACGGGAGTATTATCACCTGTAGGCGTAGCTGTTACTGCAAAATCCGTCGCTTTAGCAGGACATGGAGCAGGAGTAACGTATCAAGGTTTATCTAATACTGGTGAAACCCTCAATGAGCTTTATCAAATGTTTAAAAGCGGAGGGTCAAATAGTCCAACGCCGAAAAAGCCTTCCCCGCAGAAACCAAGCAAGCCCAATGGGAAGCCGCCTGAGGGTAAGGGGACGGGTAGTGGGTCTGGAATCCCAACTGCTTCGGAATTATCTGATTTGGCACGAAACTCTAAAAAGATTGATGGATTCTCAGGTACGAAAATACCGTTTACCACAGTTCAAGAAGCCGCAAAGAAATTCGTAGGAAATCAACCTGGAAAAATGATAAATAATGGTTTTGAATTTGTAAGTAAAGACGGAACAAAACGTGTGAGGATTCAATACAAAAAAGGAAAAGGCGCCAATGAAGCGAATTTTGAAACATTTGATTCATCAGGGAGACAACTTACAAACTATCATGTTCAACTTGAGTAGTTCAAAAAGGAGTGGAAAAAATGATTAAACCTGTTTTAAAAAATTTGCACATTTCATTTGTACAAAAACCGATTGATATCAATAATTTTGTTATAGGCGTAGATGTTAACATTTCTACAGAAGATGATGAAGGGGCAGATATATTTTACTGTAGAGTTATGACACCCCAAAAATTAAATGAGATTTTATTGGAAGACGGTGTAGTGAGTGGAAGAGGAATATTTGTTGTACATGAGCAGGATATGGAGTCTAATTTAAAATTAGTAGAACAAAAAATAAATAGATTCCTTAAGGAATGTGCACGTGAAACATGGGAAGAAGTAGCATTGGCTATCAATTATTATTTAGATTGGGAGTACTATGATCCTAGTTGTGGAGTGGCTGATTTTTACAAATCAACTCGCAAACTAGAATTATGCTCAACGTGTAACGGAAGTGGATTTCTACCCAAAGTAGAATAAAGATAAGTGAGTATATATTTCAATCTTGAGGTCTGTCCATCATTTTGTATAAGCGAGGTTTTCGAAAAATTAGCTTATAAATTGCAAAGTAAAACGGGGTCTGTCAAGGATTTTGTGTAAACTCACTTATATGAACCTCCCCCCGAGGGGAGGGGGACCTCGATGGAAAATGCTGGCCTGGATTATCAATTGGATCGGCTACCACTTAGTTGGACAGAAAACCCTCATGGTCTTTTGGCCACCGAGATGGTAAAAAACAGGATCTGGTCATTTTGAAGTTCTTCTGAGCAAATAAAGATAGGCAGATCATAGGCGAATTTTTTTGCTTCCTCGCTACTCTGAATGGGGTAATTAGATTGCGATTTTATATGGAGGGGCGGTCATGATGAGCTGGTTAGCAACGCGAAGTCCTTACCCTTCGCGGCTTTCGCGAGTACTCATGCCCGCAGAGGCTCCATGTCAAATCGCTCTATCGATATGGTAAAACGACACTATTCCCACAACGTATAGCGAGGAACCATTTTTTTGTAAGTCATACTCCGTACAGAAAACGGGCCTATTGAAGTTTTGAGTACCGCCGATTGTTGTATTGAGCACGTGTATTCGAGCTACGATGCAAAGAAGGGAATGCTCATGGATGTCATATTGGAACGGTGCGCAGGGCTCAATTTAGACATAACCAGAAAAGGAAGTTTTCTTGTGATTGTTTGGAAGGGCCTGGGTGTTTTGAATATCGTTGTTCCAGGGACTTTGTTGTTTATTGTCAATATTTTATTATCTCCTCTGGGGCATAACTCAGTAGATTCCCGGCTGCCGCTTGCTTTTGTGTTTATTGTGTCGGGAGTTATTATCTGGTATATGGGGAAGGCGCTTAACTCCAAATCAGGAAAAGTGCTAGTTGATGCGGATACGGGGGAACGCTATCAAACGGGAACCGAGCACTCGCTGTTTATTGCATACTAAAAATGCCTAGAATTGCAGCGTAAAAATGCTCAAGTTGAATGCAAAAAAGGCACTTGTCAGCCCCTTAAATTCCTCCTATCGTTAGGTTTGCGAGAACTTGACGAAGGAGATGGGAAGGATGCTGAAAATGCCTCAACAACACTATATCAGATTTTTACGCGAAGCAGAAGGGTGCTCGATCCGTGACATCGCCAGACAGATGGGCATTCACTGGAGAACCGCGAAGAAGTACGCAGATCAATCCAACTGGAACGAATCGATTGGTAAAAGAAAGAGTAAAAGCCCAGTTATGGGGCCGTATATGGAGATCGTGGACACATGGCTGGAGGAAGATCGCCTGCTTCCCCGGAAACAGCGGCATACCGGGATACGGATCTACCAGCGGCTGAGAGATGAACACCAGTTTACAGGCGGACAACGAACCGTTTTGGCCTATGTCCGGAAGCGAAAAAACGAAATGGAGCTCGAACGCGCTAAAACCTACGAGCGGTTGGAGCATCCACCGGGAGAAGCACAGGTGGATTTTACGACCATGCAGGTCAGTCGAGCGCAGCAGCTACTCACCTACAAGTTGCTGGTGATCTCCTTTCCGTACAGTAATGCTGCATTTGTATACCCGACACCGGCTGAGAATCAGGAATGCTTTTTAGAAGCGATGAAGCAATGTTTCGAGCAGATGGGAGGCGTCC
>NZ_LDIG01000149.1 GCF_015845845.1 Paenibacillus dendritiformis | reverse complement strand
CAGCAGAAACGTTTCTCAAATTCTTGAACAAAGTACTTGAAGCATACCCTTCAGGAACCATTACCATGATTCTGGATAATGCCAGAATCCATCACGCCAAGCTACTCGAGCCGTTTCTGAAAGAAAACAAGCGACTGACCTTTGTCTTTCTTCCGCCGTACAGTCCGCAACTGAATATTGTGGAAGGACTCTGGAAGTGGCTCAAAGCGGATGTCGTGAATAACGTCTTCTACCACACTGTAGCTGAGATACGGAAGAATGTCTGCTCTTTCATGAATGCTGTGATGAAAGAACCTCAAGCAATCATCGACCGTCTCTGTGTGCGGATGGAGTCTGATATAGTAGTGGATATTCTTTAGTTCAACTTATATAGATAGGAGCTTCTTAGATGACTTGGAGGAATCTCTCCCAAGTAGGCTTGATAAATTGGTATGAAGATAACCTCACCTATAACGGAGATCAACATCGCCAAAAAAAGTAACCAGGGATTAAAACTGTAGGAGATCGTAACATAACCAGCCACAAAAAGTAAGAGACCAAACAACAGTATGACCTTCTCATCCTTGGATTTCATTAACTTTACTAGTAAAATCGAGAACAGAATTACACATACAGTATTCTCTGTACTTAAATAAGCAAACAACTCTAAACCGCTCACTTCCCATGATAGAGGGTAGAGTCGTGTCACCGGCATCTGTTCCGTGATACGCAGGGCCATGAAATTATTAAAATGCCCTTCTAGAGAAAACATAAGCATTCCCGCTAAGATAAAAAGGATAAAACGTTTGTCTTTAATGATGATGTTGTAATTTCTGAGCAGATCTTTATAACCGTCCTTCTTCCCACTCTGCTCCTCAGGTTTATAAATCTCAGTCATAAATATTTTGGTAATAATGATAGAGACGACTGCTGACAACGTGAGAAAACAGAACAAGAGGAATAGATGCTTTTCAAACAATTTAGCTCCAATTATTCCGCCTACGGCAACCGATAAATTCGTGCTCCAATATAGGATGCTATACATAAATTTCCGTTCACTTTTGGTGTGAGTAGCATCTAGCAGCATAGCTTCGGAAGCAGGACCATAGATACCTGAACAGACGCTATGTACCATAAAAAAAACCAATGTCACATATATAGAGTGATACCAAGGTGAATTAGAGATTGCCAGCATCAGAAAAGCCACGATACGAATGACGTCCGAGATGAGTAATAACTTTCTCCGCCCTATGCGATCGGCATAGTACCCCCCGAACAAGCTTACGATTAGATTGCATACGATTGCAATCGATAGGACAAGGCTCGCATTGCCAAGTCCTATCGCCCGAGAGAAATAAATCGTCATAAATGGAAATACCATGTTGGAAGCTAGTGTGTTAAAAAATACAATTACTATTCTTAATTTAACATTGGGATGTAGTTTAGAGAACTCCATTTGTTGCCTTCTCTTCTTCGACATCTATTAGCTTCCATGTCGTATTTTCAAGAATCCATTCATAGATTATCTGATTTCTGTCTTTCAGTTCTTGCTCATTGTTGCCCGATATAAGGATAACCGCAATGTTATCAACGCTGCTGCTGGCACCTTCAAAAGTTTGGCCGATCTTCTCTTTTTTTGTGGACAACTCAAGAGCCCACTCATAAGGTGGATTTTCATTAATGGAAACGAAAGTTCCCACTTGAGGAGGAACAAAAAGAAATCCTGCCAAGCGGTCTTCCGTCTCAACACAATTTGTCGGTATGCCGCACTGAGCTCTGACTGACTCTCTTAAGATATCTATGCCCGTTGCATATTTCACAGCCTCAACAATCTTTCCGCCACCGACTCGGCTGGCAATTTCGCAGAAAACGATCTCATCTGTAGATGTGTGAAAAAATTCTGCATGAAATGCAATTGCATGGTCCGGAGTAGGTAAAGAGCATAGTACGTTGTGAACCGCTTTGTTTAAGCGTTCAAACATGGGATTATCCCGCTGCAACATAATAGACCCTAAGTACATGTTACTGTGAAAAGCCAAACAACCATTAATGTACTTTGAAGGACGCGAGACTATTAGCTTATTGTTAAGGTATAGTCCATCTACATGATACATTTCGGATCCTCGCTATACGTTGTGGGAATAGTGTCGTTTTACCAGATCGATAGAGCGATTTGACATGGAGCCTCTGCGGGCATGAGTACTCGCGAAAGCCGCGAAGGGTAAGGACTTCGCGTTGCTAACCAGCTTATCATGCCCGCCCCTCCATATAAAATCGCAATCTAATTACCCCATTCAGAGTAGCGAGGAAGCTACATTTCCCCATCAACAAAGGATTCGATTTCCATGTTATGGGTGACGGGATTCAATAAGAACTTATTGAAAGAATCCTCATCTTTCATAACTTGGACACCGACAGAAGCAGCTCCGTCGACAGGTTTGATTACGAATGGAAATCCATTCCCTTTTTTGAACAACAGAATATCGATGACATTGTTAATTCTCTTGAACTTGGGAAGTTTTATTACTTCTGAACAAGCTTCTTTCATTGTAATTTTATCCCTGAATGCGAGCGCACTTTCAATATTTTGACCGTCTAATTCAAGAAATTCTCGAAGCTGTGCAGCTCTCAATAAATCAAACTCATGCGTAGCAATGACATAATCAATTGGTTTTTTCTCATGCATCTCAAGGATGGATGCTAACACCAACCCACTGTTGCTGAAGTTTTCTAGTCCGATAATTTCTGAGAAAAATTCCGGATTAAACCCTTCCATTCGCTCTTTTCTCGTCAATAAAATGAACTCACCTTCTACATCTTTTAAATGCTGCTCATAGTCGCACTTCTTTTGCGGAAACTGATTGATGATCACGGCTCTCATTTAACGGCACACTCCTTGTTTTGATTTAATTCATCTCCCTTTTCCCATACAGTTGACTGTTCAAACCAATCGTATAATTCATAGATTCGCTCCACAATCTGTCTCTCCGAGTTACCCTCTACTAAAAAACTCCCTACAATATCCACACTCGAATGAGAAATGCTGCATTCTTGGTTAATCTTGGCTTTAATGAATGACTTAACTACCCAGTCCGCGTATTTTTCATTAGGGAAGTTCTTAATAATTCCCTTCTGCGAAGGTATCAATAGAAATCCACTGGCATTCATTCTTTTCTTTTCTTTGTAAAAATCGTCTAGACGAGCCAATTTGGTTTGAGCTAATGCAACCCATTTATTGATATCGAACCCAAAACTATATTGAATCGATTCCCGTATTAGTCCCCCGCCGGTACGGCTCGCAATTTCGCAAAAAACCAATTCATCATCGGGAGTATGGAACACCTCTGCATGGAACGAAAAACTGTCTGGAATAGGCATTGCATCCAAAACATCAAGGGCAAACCTTATCAGGCGTGGAGTAAGCGGATTCTCATCATCCAGCATGTAGCTTCCATTAAACATCCCCTTTTGGAACGCCAGACAACCGTTTATATATTTGGAAGGATTACAATGAACAAGCGTACCGTTAATAAAGAGCCCGTCGATGTGATACATATCCCCCTTGACAAATGTCTCCACTTCCATATTGGGATCGAGTCCATTCTCAACAAACTTCATCAGTTCATCTTGGTTGTGCAATATGGTCGTATTTTTAGAAGCAATTCCATCAATAGGCTTTACCACAACTGGATATCCATGTTTACCAACAAAGGAGTATATATCTAGAGGAGTTGAAATTGACGAATAGGATGGAACCTTTAACCCTGCTTTTTGCACATAATCCTTCATGATTCCCTTATTGCGGAAGGCAACAGCACTCTTAAGATTTTGTCTCTCTATCCCAAGGCGCTCTCTAAGTTGTGCTGCACGAATGAGATCAAACTCAGAAGTAGAAAGAATCGTGTGGAACTTATGGGCGTGATACAATTCAAGTCCCCGAATTTCAACACCGCCATTTACCTCATAATTTTCAAATGTCTCAATCACCTTATATTTATCGCATTCTTTCGCTCGTTCTGGCGTGGTAAGCATCAGTAAATCTTCTTCAAGTTCCTTTAGCCAGATGTCATATGGTGATTTGAAATGTTCGATTTTATTGAGAATTAAGATGCTCATTTGATCACCTCTACTCGATGTTTTCTCGCAAGAGAGAATCCATACTAACCGCATGGGATAATGTAACCCCGAGACCTGCACCATCCGGGATAATTAAATCCCCTTTATGGATGGTAAGGCCGCTAAATGGATCCGACTTTATCGACAAATGGCCATCAAGATCCAAATAGTCTGCGCCCCCCGCCAAATGAGACATTGCAGTTACTCCAAGAGTGCTTTCTGTTTTGCAGCCCAGCATCACTTTAAATCCCAAAAGACGAGCAGCTTGTATAATCTCTTTTGCTTTTCGAAGTCCTCCACATTTCAACAGCTTGATATTTATTACATCTGCACATCCTCTTAGAGCAACTAAATCTTCTATCTTTGAGAAATCTTCATCTGCAACAATTGGAATGGGCGACCGCTGCCGAACAACTCGCAATTTGTCTAGTGAGCCTGCACGAATAGGCTGCTCCAGCAATTCCACGCCATAATTGCTGAACAATTGGGCATTCTCGACTGCTTCTTCTACATCCCAAGCCTCATTTCCATCAATCCATATACGGCCTGTATAGATTTGTCTTAAATGCTCTATGATCATAGGATCACTCATGCTGGTCATTTTTAATTTCAAAATAGGCCAATCCGTGAGGTACGAAGCCCTATGAAGTAATTCTTCCCCATTCTTTGCGCCAATTGTAATGCTCGTTTGGGGACGGGATAAATTTGATAACCCCCACATGAGACCGACTGATTCGTTTTTAAGTTTGCCGGATAAGTCATGGAGTGCCATGTCTAATGCCGATAAAATTTTTGGATAGTCAGACAAATAAGTTCCTATCACGAGAAGCATACTGTCCAAATCAAACAATTCCACATCTTTCAAAATAGTTGAGCACCTGCGAAGATTTGCTTTAACTTCTTCCGTAGAAACACCTATCTCAGCAAGCATTGTTCCATATCCTATCTTTTTGTTTGCAGATAAGCCAATTACGAATTGTCGAACGGAATGAATCGTGCCTTTATTGCTCGTAAAACTCTTATTGAGTTCGATGTTCATTTCCGCGATCCATATTCTCACGAATCTCACACCCCGGTTGTTTATTGCATACTAAAAATGCCTAGAATTGCAGCGTAAAAATGCTCAAGTTGAATGCAAAAAAGGCACTTGTCAGCCCCTTAAATTCCTCCTATCGTTAGGTTTGCGAGAACTTGACGAAGGAGATGGGAAGGATGCTGAAAATGCCTCAACAACACTATATCAGATTTTTACGCGAAGCAGAAGGGTGCTCGATCCGTGACATCGCCAGACAGATGGGCATTCACTGGAGAACCGCGAAGAAGTACGCAGATCAATCCAACTGGAACGAATCGATTGGTAAAAGAAAGAGTAAAAGCCCAGTTATGGGGCCGTATATGGAGATCGTGGACACATGGCTGGAGGAAGATCGCCTGCTTCCCCGGAAACAGCGGCATACCGGGATACGGATCTACCAGCGGCTGAGAGATGAACACCAGTTTACAGGCGGACAACGAACCGTTTTGGCCTATGTCCGGAAGCGAAAAAACGAAATGGAGCTCGAACGCGCTAAAACCTACGAGCGGTTGGAGCATCCACCGGGAGAAGCACAGGTGGATTTTACGACCATGCAGGTCAGTCGAGCGCAGCAGCTACTCACCTACAAGTTGCTGGTGATCTCCTTTCCGTACAGTAATGCTGCATTTGTATACCCGACACCGGCTGAGAATCAGGAATGCTTTTTAGAAGCGATGAAGCAATGTTTCGAGCAGATGGGAGGCGTCC
>NZ_LDIG01000148.1 GCF_015845845.1 Paenibacillus dendritiformis | reverse complement strand
CAATGTCATTAAGATAAGGCGCGGAAACCATAATCAAGCACAAGAGCAGGTTATCAAAAAGATAGCCCGCTCTTTTTTTTGTTTCAAAAGAAAATCAAGACTTAACAGGTAGATGGATATGTGTGGCGAAGCCCCTTGAAAAAACGAGGAGGTTACGCCAATGAATGAGTACGCGAATTCGCTAAAAGAAACGCTGACATCCCTCATACGAGAAATGGCAGCCGCACCAGCACCTTATGTCAAAAACCCTGAAAAAGATTTTACCCGAAAGAAAAAGCTATCCTTTGAAACGGTGATGCAACTCCTGATCTCCATGGGGGGCAACAGCATATATAAGGAACTCCTGGAATCCCAAGGTTATAACGTAAACACCGCAACCACTTCCGCTTTTGTCCAACAGAGGAATAAAATCCTGCCGTCTGCTGTGGAATTCTTGTTTCACGCATTTACGCAATCGTATACGGATATCAAGGACTACCGAGGGTATCGATTACTTGCCGTTGACGGTTCGGATTTACATATCGCAACTGACTCTGCGGACACGGACACCTATTTTCAAAGTCAACCGAACACGAAAGGCTATAGCCTTCTGCATTTGAACGCTGCCTATGACTTGTGCAACAGACTGTACGTGGATGCCATTGTTCAACCACGAAGGTTGTGCAACGAGGGAAGGGCGCTGGCTGCTATGGTTGACCGTTCTCCCATCAAGGGCAAAACCATTGTTATTGCCGATAGAGGTTATGAAAGTTACAACAATTTCGCGCACCTTGAACGCAAAGGGTGGAACTATGTCATACGGGTAAAGGATTTGGATTCCAATGGTATTCTTTCGGGCTTGCGTTTGCCCTCTAGCGGAGAGTTTGATAGGGACGTTCATCTGACACTCACCAAAAAACAAACCAAAGAGGTCAAGGCTAATCCCGAGATGTACAAGTTCGTTCCTTCCACGTCTACATTTGATTTTTTGGATTTGCATGAGAACTTGTTTTACCCGATTACCTTTCGGGTTGTTCGTTTCGTCCTGCCTCATGGCGCTTATGAGACCGTCATTACGAATCTTTCTGCCGCTGATTTCCCACCCGATGAAATCAAGTCTATGTATAACAGGCGATGGGGCATTGAAACCTCTTTCAGGGCATTAAAGTACACTGTCGGTCTGACGAATTTTCACGCAAAGAGACGAGAGTCCATCACCCAAGAGATTTTCGCAAGAATGATCATGTACAATTTCGCTGAAATGATGACCTCACACGTCGTCATTTCCCAAATGGATAAACGGCACTCATACCAAGTCAACTTCACGGTTGCCGTTCACGTTTCTAGACATTTCCTGCGCTCACGGCACGATGAACCCCCGCCCGATGTTGAAGCACTGATCCGCAAAAACATTTTGCCGATTCGCCCCGTTCGCCCAGGGCAGCAGAATACGCGCAAAATACGCTACAAATCAGTTGTTAGCTTCGTCTATAGAGTAGCATAATTCGTTTCATATGAACATTTTTTAAGCGGATCTTCCGTCCGCTTTGTTTGCTGTACGCTTTTTCCTTGCTTGCACCAAAAACAAACGGCACAGGGCTTTTTCCCATGCCGTTTCGGATTCCATTTTTATTTCCGCTCTTGTCTTTGAGCTTAACTTAATGACATTGCCCGCAAGGTCCCTACTCCTCTCCCTCGTTCCCTCTATTCATTCCGGCCAATCGACAATTCCTCTCCTTGCTTTACTTGCCCCGCATACTATTGAACCGTCACGTTGCCCTTGTACATATTGCCTGCCGGGGTTCTCGTGTTCTGTATGGCGGTGGCCGTCGCGTTGCCGTAGGCCCCGATGACATAGACGGAAGGATCGGTCAGATAGACTGTATTATGGGAAAATTCGTTGTTCAGGCCCCACCCCGATACCACCTGGTGAACCTGAAAAGCATCGGCGATGTTGCCGTTGCCGTTCTGGTAGCCGATATTGTTGCGGATGACGGCGTTGTTGCCTTTTACGTCGATGAAGCTGTCGGCATAGTTCGCCCCGCTGATGCCTTCGCCGTAGAAGGTGCAGTTCTCTACCACCGTGCCGATCGTTCTCTCCTTGATGTCAACATGCTCCGCGGCGACGTTAGGGCCGAAGATGACATTGCGGATCGTGTTGTAATGCGTGTTCTGGTTGTAGCTGGCCCCTTCCGCCGAGCCGACATAAACGCCCTCGCCGTAGCCGGTCCCGGTTTTGCCCGTGTCGTGAATCCGGGAGTTCTGAATGGTGCTGTAGGACGATCCGTCCCGGAAATGGACGGCTTCCATCCCCGTCTCATAGACCTCCACATCGGTGATCAGCGTATGATTCGAATGATCCAAAATGATTCCTTTTTGCGCATTGGTGAATTTGAGATTGCTGATGATCCAATAATCCCCGCGAATGCGCAGACTGTAGCCGGAACCGACGTTATAGCCGGACAGAACCGCCGGGTTCGCCGGATCCTCGCTCTCCATCCGGATCGGCTGGCTCGCGGTCCCGTTCGCATCAGAGGAGAAGCTCCCCGTATAGGTGCCTGGAGCCAGCACGATCCGCTGGCCGGGAGTAACCTTCTTCAAGGCGCTCTGCAGGCAGGAAGCGGTTCCGCAGGAAATCACCTCGACGGCGGTCTCCCCGGCCGGCACGCTGCGCGATTCGGCGTGGGCGGTTCCCAGCGCGGCGAGCATACTCACGAGAAGCAGGATGGCCAATCCGGCTCTTCTTCCCCTTCTCGGCTTGCGCCCGCATCCGCTGTTTGTTGTTGTCATCGTTGAACATCCTCCTTTTTTTACAAGTGGCCTTAGTCTCACCATATAGTTTAACCGCTTTAATTATATAATGTTCAACCGGTTCAAATCATTCCTGCGGATGCGATTTTGCAAATTTCTTTTGGCGTGATGTTCAAGCCGCGTGAATCGCCGCGGAAGACAGCCCAAAAAAACCAGATGGACAGGTCTGGTCTTTTTGGGCTTCCGCTTCTGGCCTCACTTGCGCTCCCGCCGGGAACCAATTAAGGAACCGCTACATAGCATACGGTATACGGACATCTCTCCATAGGGACAGAATGCTTATCTGTGCCATTGAGCTTGCGGGCTCGCCACGCCTTCGATCTGGCGGGCCGTAACGACAATTTGCTGCGGCGGAGACGATACTCTCGTGTTATTCACGACCTCTATCGTTCTGCCTGGCTTCGAATTGAGCCGATTCACCGAATTGCAGAAACACATCAGCGGTCACCTCCATTTCTCTTACCTCGCTCTATGATATGCAAGTAGAAGAGAGAAGGATTGGACAGGCTGGTATCACGTATTTATGAAGGAGGATCTGGCATGGATGAATTGACCTGGATTCACCTGGTCATTCTGGCGCTGGCATCGTTCCGCCTGACTCATCTCATCGTCTACGACGATATCACCTGGCCGCTGCGGGCGCCATTTATGACTGTCACCTACGTGCCCCAAGACAATGGAACCGTCATCCGGCAAGTCGATATCCGGGGCACAGGCTTCCGCCACTGGATGGGAACGCTGCTGAGCTGTCATTGGTGCACCGGCATATGGTGTGCGGCTTTCCTTACCGCCCTGTACTGGTACGTGCCGGCTTCCTTCCCTCTGCTGCTTTTGTTGGCCGTCGCCGGAATCGCCGCCCTTATCGAGCAGTTCGTGCTAAATAGACTGTAGAATCGCGGCAAGCCGCCCCGCCGTGCGCATCAACCGGTCAAATGGACCGGTTTTTTGCATGCCAACAAGCCGGATAGTGCCGATCGTCTCATCGCGAAGCTGAACAATCGCAATTTGCTCCCCTCGCTCCCGGTCCGGGTCTTGCAGCCCGATGCGCCATACATCTCCTCCAGGCTTGCTGCCAATCGCCATAATCGTGCTGCCGCCCAAATCGATAATCGCGCTGTCCACCTTCTCCTGACGCAGGTAGGCAGACATCAGATCTCCCGCGTACCCTTTTCCGATCGCTCCAAGGTCAATGGACATGCCTGCCTTTGCCAGCTTGATCGTCCTGTTTTGCTCATCGAGTTCAATGTCCTTATAATTCACAAGTGACTTGGCCTGTTCAATGAGACGGTCAGCAGGTGGATGCTGCCCGCCCGCTCCAATCCTCCACAGCTTAACGAGAGATCCGATACTCGGATCGAAAGTCCCCCTCGTAGTTTTGGCGTACTCAACGGACTTTTTCACCAGCTCAAAGGTATCTTGCGAGACTTTGACCGCCTCTTTTCCTGCAGCCGAATTCACCCGGGAGATCTCGCTCTCGGGATTGCTCATATTGAGTTGCCGATCGATGCGATCCAGCAGCTTCTCGATGCCGTCAAGATGCTTCTCAGCCGCTTCGTCACCGTACAGCTTTAACTGAATCACCGTATCGAATTTAAGAAAGGTCTTGGTCACGGGCGAACCTGTCGTTCTCGAACCGGAAGCGTTAGTCCATACAAAATATCCAATTCCGGAAATGACGAACAGAAGAATTGCCGCCCCTATGATCTTTACCTTTGTCATGTTCGTCATATCAATGAACCCCCTCAAGAGATGTTGCCATGAAAATCATGAAAATTATCGTCGATGATGGATAGAGATGTATGTGATCTATATCATCTCACTTGCGCATTCGCCTGTCGTCAAACTCGCAATGCTTTAGAATCGAATGGACCTTCATATTCTTTTGTATTTCCAAGAAACTTCGATTACCATTCCCCGTATATATATGCATTGTCACATTATACCAATCTAGCAGAACAGCAAGGAGGTCGTGGAATGAACCCGATTGCAATCGTCCGCTATCGGCCGGAGTATGCGGCTGGTGTAGCAGAGATGTGGAACCGCAGCCAGGAGGGCTGGGGCGGTGGAGATACGATTCGTACGGCGGAACGGGTGCGGACGGAGGAAGAAGCATCGGACGCGCTGGAAGTTTATCTTGCGATGGAGCAGGACGCCGTGGTCGGATACTGCAGCCTGTTCGAGTACCGCGAGGATACCGGAGCGCTGTATATCGGACTGCTGAACGTGAGACCGGATTATCACGGACGGGGCATCGGCAAGATGCTTGTCCGAGAAGCGCTGGATGCGACGGTGCGGCTAGGCTGGCCCCGCCTCGATCTGTATACATGGGAAAGCAACACGAAAGCCGTTCCGCTGTATAAGCGATGCGGTTTTTTCTGGGAAGATCGGGGGGATACGACCCACCTGATGAACTTCATGCCTTCCGTCTTGAATACGGAAGCGCTCTCCGCCTATTTCGAGGACATCGACTGGTACGAGGACTCGACTCGGGAGATCGAGGTTAAGCCCGATGGCCGCAAGGATAACGGATTTGATTACTTCGCTTATACATGGGAAAAGAACGGCGCCTCGCTGCGCGTCGAATTCGAACGCACCGGAAGAGGCATCCGGCTCATCGAGACCGACGATTATCTCATTAGCGCCCAAGCGGAGCAGGCGAAGCCGGTCTTCGGCCGTTCTTATTCGATTGAGTACCGGATCGTGAACAAATCGGGCCGGCCGCTCCAACTTGATCTGCGGGGGGAGAATGACCGCAATATTCACTTTGAGTGGGATCATCAGGCCGAAGTGGAAGGCGAAGCGACGATCCGGGCGAGCTTCTTCGTCGGTCCCGTCGAAGAAGAGCAAAGCGTATGGCGGACATGCCCCCGCGTGACGACGCGGATGCGAATTAACGGGAAGGAAGCCCTGTTCCAGATCGGCGTCATTCCCCGGTTCCCTGCCCAGCTCGAGTGGAAGACGCCGAGCCGCAGCGCCTACCCGGCCGCAGGCGGCACCTTCTATGTGGACATCGAGAACAACTTCACGGAAGCGGCCGTATTTCGCTTCACCCTGCCTGACAGCCCGGTGCTGGCCTTGGGGCGACATGAATTCGAGATCCCCTTGGAGGCGAAGGAGCGGACTTCCATCCCCGTCCCATATCAGGTGCGTCAGTATGGCTTCTATTCGCAGCAGGTCGAAGCCGAGGCCCGGCTGGCCGATGGAAGCGTCATTCCGTTCACGAGAACGATCGGAGCCGGCTTCAGCGGCCCCGGCGCCGCCTTCGCCGGCGAGACGGAGAAGCATTGGCAGTTGTTTCATGGACATTTCTCCATCTGGTTCAACAAGGAATGGAACGGCTTCGGGCTTCTCTGTCCCGGGATGAGAACCTACGCCGAACTGGGCTTCCCGAAGCTGGGCAAGCCGTTCTCCACGGAATTCTCGAAGAAGAAGCCGGTATCCATTCATCCGCTCCGGGAGGAAGGCGCCGTCGGATTGTCGCTGCGCTACCAATCGACATCGTTTCCGTCGGTCTTCTTGACCGTTAACCTCCTTCTATATGGGGAAGGAACCGTCGCCTATTGGCATGAAGCCGAGAATACCGGCGCCCATCCTGTCGCCGATCTGTATGTAAGCCAACTGATGCGTGTCGGACTGGAAGGCGCGGTCCTGCCCTACAACGGCAAATATATCGCGCTCAACGATATCACGGGCAGCGACTACAGCTACTGGGAAAGCCGTAACATCACGGAGCCGTGGATTTTCGTCCAGCACGGCAGCGTTCCGCTCGGCGTCTGCTGGCCGAAGACGCATCGCGCACAATTTGAGGAATGGTGCATGAGCCTCGAAGCTTCGTTCGGAAGCCTGGCGCCGGGAGGGAAGGCCGCAACGGAGCCCTTCCATCTGACGATGGGCGGATATGCAGACTGGACCCGCTTCCGCGCCTTCGCGATGCAGGAGCCGGACATCCGTTCCGATCTCCGGCTTACCGATCCGATCGAGCTGATCCTGAACGAAAATAATCCGGTGCTCCGCTCGAAATTGAATGTGACGCTGCAGGATCACCGGCTGGTGCAGCGAGAGGGGACGATCTCGCTCCAACTGCGCCGGGAACCGAATGCGGCCGCGAAGCAGTTGGACATCGACGACTCCGGGATCACAAGCTGCCCCCTTCCGGCCCCGCAGCAGAGCATGGAGGTCGTCGATGCGGCGGTTCATCTGCCGATGCATGACGTGAAGCGAAGCTCCGTCGTGCTGAAGCCGTCGGACGAGCCGATCCGATTCGAGCGGCAGGAGGGACAAGCCGGACCGACCTATTCGGCAGACAATGGCGTGCTGCGAGTGGCGGCGACCCCTTCCTTCTACCCTGGTCTTCACTCCCTGCAAGCAGGCGGCGAGGAATGGCTGTCCAGCGGCTATCCGCTGCACGCGCCGAGATCATGGTGGAATCCGTATATCGGCGGTCTGAAGTACGATATCGGCGGCTTGAGCACGCTCTCGGTCCTGAAGGAGAGCAGCACGGTAGAATTCGTTACCCGGCGGGACAGCTTCGGGAATAAATGGGAGGGCTTGAAGCTTACGCTGGACATCCGGCAGCATGACGCCTATAAGGGCTTGAAGCTGCACCAATATTTTCTGATGATGTCCCGCGTGCCCGTGCTGTGCGCATTTTCCGAAATCGAGCAGGAGACGGGCCTCAGTCTCGATCTTCTAGTCTGGGACACATCGATGTTCATCCAGCCCGGCGACTCGTTGGATGGCTTGCGGGTATCCGTGAAGGACCATGACGGGTCCGATCGCATATTCCGGCCAGGCAAGGGGGAGCTCGAAATTCCGGAAGCGCGGCATCTCGTCTTCGGATCGGATAACCGGAAGCAGCAGCTTCATGTCATGATGGATGCAAGCGAGCGCCATCCGCTCGTATATGCCAACAATGAGATATGTCAGGTGGAATACAATCGCGAACGGCATATCCCGAACGGAGCCTGCGTCCGAACAGAGCCGCTGTTCCTGCTGTTCTCCCCTGATCGCATCGAATTCGAAGCCTTGGCTTCATTACAACAGATCCGGTTCCCGGACGAGAGAGGAAGTGGAGCGAGTGAAGATCATTGACGCCCATATGCATCTGTCCCATATCCAAGAGTTCAAGGCGACCGCCGCAGAGAAATCATTCGTTGATTATAGCCTGGACGGGATTCTGAAGGAATACCGCGACAACGATGTCGTGCTCGGCATTGGCATGGGACTGACCGAGACGAAGCCGGGAGGCTTCCCGGACGAGGAAGCCGCGACAACGATGGGGCTCGACCTTGCGGAGACGCTGCCGCCCCAGCTCGTCTATTGCCTGGGCGTGAATCCTTATCGCCTCGGCACGCGGGAGCTCGAAGCGCTGGAGCGCGATCTGCAGAAGCCGGAAGCCGTCGGCCTCAAAATCTATCTGGGCTATTACCCCTTCTATGCCTACGACAGCGTCTATCAGCCGGTCTATGAGCTGGCCGCCGCCTACCGCGTCCCGGTCGTGTTCCATACGGGCGATACGTACTCGGAGCGCGGGCTGCTCAAATATTCGCATCCGTTGACGATCGATGAGGTGGCTGTCACCCATCGGAACGTCAACTTCATGATGGCGCATTTCGGCGATCCCTGGGTGCTGGACGGAGCGGAAGTCGTCTACAAGAACCGGAATGTCTTCGCCGATCTGTCCGGCCTCATGGTCGGCGACACCGCCAATTGCAATCGGCTCAAGGACTCGCCGCTGTTCTTCGCTCATCTGCGCCATGCCATAACCTACTGCGATCATTACGACAAGCTGCTGTTCGGCACCGACTGGCCCCTCGCTCCCGTGGAGGCCTACATCCGGTTCGTGCGGGAGCTGATCCCGGCGGAGCATCACGAAGCCGTATTCTACCGGACGGCGCTGAACGTATTTCCGAAGATCAAGCCATTCCTGGAACACGGAGGCCAAGCGCCGCGCTAGCCATGGAGCAGGTAGCAGAAGGGGGGCGCGCTCCGATACCGCTTCGGGGGCGCGGCTTCACTTCAGCCGGAATGAGGGAGCTCCCAAAAATGCTGCGTAGCTGCAGCAATTTTCTCCATTTTTGCTTCAACTAGGAGAAATTCCTGCACAGATGCATTATTTTTAATAAATTCCCCTTATTTTTAATCAATAAGTCCAAAATTCCTGTATTTTCGCAGGAATTCCATTTCGGCATCGGCTCGGGGATCCTAATCCTGCAGTTTTACAGTATTATTGGGCATGCCAAGCGATCAACTCCCGTTAAACCAGATGATGACCCTGAAGCTCCAGATGCCAGATACGCTGATGAGCCAAACTACGAACGAAGACTGCCCCCGGACAGTCTTCGGCTCATTCCCCACGCTATAGCTAGCTCACCTCTTTCGCTCTCATGTCTTCTCGGTAGAGATAGATCACTCCTCTTGCTCTGATACCTACACCGTACAGCTATGTCACCCTCTTGCTCTCATATCTGCTCCGTACAGCTATGTCACCCCTCTTGTTCTCATTCTGCTGTGTCTACCTATCACATCACTCTTGATCATTTCTGCCCCGGATGACGGAGCTTTCTGGCGTATTCCTCCGGCGACACGCCGACGAATGCCTTGAAATCCTTGATGAAATGGGCTTGATCGTGATAGCCCAGATCCGCCGCCAGGGCAGCCCAATCCGGCACGGCGCCGGCGGCCGCCATCCCTGCCGCCTCGTGAATGCGGCTGCGCTGGATGACCCATTTCGGCGATACGCCGACATAGTGCAGGAACAAGCGCTGCAGCGAGCGCGTATGAAGCGAGAACCGATCCGCCAGTTCCTGGACGCGGGTCATGTCCCGGCTGTCCACGACCGTCTCGATGATCCGGTTGACGAGCTTCACGTTGTCATCCGCTTCCGGCAGCCGTTCGCGCAGGAATCCGTCAATGATGCGGCTCATCGCCTCCCCGTCCTCTAACGCGAACAACGCTTGCTCCAGCGGGCCGCTGTCCATCCCGAACACGTCGCGGAAGGGCAGCGTTCGTCCGGCGAGGCGGGACATCGGCTCGCGGTACAGGGGATAAAATCCCCCCGGCTGGAAAAGCACGCCGGCTACCCGTCCCCGCCCTTCCAGCACCCGTTGGGATCTTCAGCTCACAATGCCGTATACCGCCGGATTGTCCCGCTCGAACACCAGGTTCACCCCGGGATGCTGAAGCACCTCCTGCACATAGGGGGGCTGGCCTCGCAAATCCCAGGCAATCATCCAATAGTGCTTGACGAAATGACGTAGTTCAGGTGCCGGCAGATGACGGGTAATGCGGAATTTCTGTTCTCCGGCTGCGGCATACAGCATGCCTCTGACGTCCGGCTCGCGATCGATCACGAGATTCATCACAAAGGACAGCTCTTCGTATACGCCCGGATGCTTGGGGTGCAGGAACTTCCATTTCCGCTGTAAAAAAGACAAAGAAGGATATCGGGGCAAGAGGGAGCAGCCGCTCTGCAATTTGCCCGATATCCTTCCTTTTGCTTAGTCTAACGATTCTTCCGCTTCCATCCACTCGCGGTACAGCTCATCCATCTCCTGCCGCAGCCGGGACTGCTCACTCAGTAGCTTGGACCATTCCGCCTCCTCGGCCGGGCTTGCGGACAGCCGGGCCATCTCCTCCTCCAGCAGGCGCAGCCGCTCCTCGGCCGCCGCAATCTCTTCCTCCCATCGTCTTGCCGGCTTGGGAGGCTTGAAGCCTGCCTTCGGTTCCGTCGGCTTCCGTTCAGCCTCCGGCCGCCCCGGCTCTGCCGGGATCGCCTGCGCAGCGGAGCGCTGCAGCAGCGCCTGCAGCTTCTCCCGGCATTCCTCGTAGTTGCCGAGATGAACGGTCAGCTCGGCCTGCTCCAGCAGCCACAGCTTCTGCACGACGCGATTCATGAAGTAGCGGTCATGCGAGATGACAAGCAGCGTGCCGGGGAACGAATCCAGGGCTTCCTCCAGCGCCTCCCGCGAGTCGATATCCAAGTGGTTGGTCGGCTCGTCGAGGAGCAGCAGGTTCGGCTTCCGGTACATCAGCAGCGCCAGGCGCAGCCGGCTCCATTCGCCGCCGGACAACTGGGATACCCGCTTGAACACGTCGGAGCCGTAGAACAGGAAGCGGGCCAGCTCGCCCCTCGCTTCCCCTTCTTCCATCGCCAAGGCATCGCAAAAATAGCGCAGCACGGTGGAATCGTCTGCCGGCGGGGCTTCCTCCTGGGCCAGATAGCCGATGTCCACGCGGGATCCAAGCCGAACCTCGCCCTCGTCGTAAGGAATCTCGCCGATAATCATCTTCATCAGCGTGCTTTTGCCCGCCCCGTTGCCGCCCATCAAGGCGACGCGCTCGCCATATAGCAGCAGCGCGCTTGCCGTGCGCAGCAGCTTCCGCTCGCCGAACGATTTGGAGACGCGATCCAGCATGATCACCTGCTTGCCGGAGCGGTCCTCCTGTGTCAGCGTCAGGTCCATCGCGCGCCGCTCCAGAATCGGGCGCTTTATCTTGACCATGCGGTCCAGCGCCTTCTGCATCGAGGCCGCCCGGCGGTGGAAGCCGGGATTCGGCGGATTGGCGCGATTGCCCCATTCGATAAGCTGCTTGATCGTCTCCTGCATCTTTTTGATCTTTTTCTGCTGCTCCTGATAATCGGCAAATTGCTGCAGCAGACGCTCCTCTTTTTCCTTCTGGTAGCCGGAATAATTCGTATGATAGACGAAGGCTTCGCCGTCTTCGATCTCGATGATTTTGCCGACGACCCGATCGAGGAAATACCGGTCATGGGACACGACAACCACGACGCCGGGATAGGAGCCGAGGAACGACTCCAGCCATTCGATCGCCCCCATATCGAGATGGTTCGTCGCCTCGTCGAGCAGCAGGATGTCCGGCCGCTTCAGCAGCAGAGCCGCGAGGCCGACCTTCGTCTTCTCTCCGCCCGACAGCGAGGCGAACGGCCGCTCGAACTGCCCGGCAGCAATGCCCATGCCTGCAGCTACCCGCCGAATCGAAGCTTCCATCTCATAGCCCCCCGCTTGCTCGAACGACTCCATAAGCTGTCCGTACTGGTTCAGCAGGAGCTGCATGGCCCGTTCATCCGTGCAGACGGAAGGATCGGCCATCTTCGCCTCCATCTCCTTCATCTCGCATTCCCAGCGCCGCACCTGTTCATAGCCTTCGGCCAGCACATCATAGACGGTCGCTCCGTCTCCTGCCGACGGCACCTGGGCGAGCAGGCCGACCGTCGCGCCTTTGCGGATGAACAGTTCTCCCTCGTCAGGCGCCGATGCTCTGTCCAGCAGCCGCAGTATCGTCGTCTTGCCCGTGCCGTTCCGTCCGATCAGGCCGACCTTCTCCGCCTCCCCAATCTCAAAAGACACATCAGAGAGCACCAGCTCGGCCCCATAATATTTCTTCACATGCCACAATTGTATAACCATGGTCAACGTCCTCCTCCGGGCGCGCTCCCTTCCCGGACCGGAACAAAAAAAGACTGCAGGGAAACATCCCCGCAGCCGTAAAGTCAATACCCGTTCAGGTCAAGGCAGGAGAGTCTTCACGCCAATTCGTCACATTCGTATTCGCAAAAATGGACACACCTATCCCGTTGACCACTGCAGCATGGGTAATGCCAAATAATGCCATAGGCAATTGGCTAATGCGATTCGTCGAAACGCTGCGGTTCATCTCCTGCCTCACCTCCTGTTCATGCTCTTCGATGAGAGCGTAATTATTCCATATTATACCCGAAAGCGGCGTTGCAGTAAAGTGTCGTCTGGCGCATACCCGTCTCCGGGTTCCGCGGGACCGTCCTCCAATGGAGCTTGCTGCCGCCAAGGTCCCACGTATGCGGCGCCTCGCTTCTTCGCTTCCTCAACGAAGGGGCCATGCCGCCGGTGATTTCCAACGCTACGCCAAAAATGACTTCCCGGCTCTCGGCGAACGCCCCAAAGGCGCGTCCCAACTGCGTCGTCCGCAGCTTGTCCGGCTCCGCTATCGCAATCACTTTAAGAAAGCCGGCGCATAGCTGAAACAAACGGGTTCCTCCGCACGAACCCCCATATGCAAATAGAACTGAATCTGCCGCACACGTTCAACGTCCTCCTCCGCGTACACCCGATATCCACTGTCGGTACGCGATGGAGCAAGCAGCCCCTTCTCCTCGTAATAACGCAAGGAACGGATGCTGGTTCCCGTTAAACGCGACAGGTCACTGATGCGCATCTGATGAACTCCTTTCACCGGCCGGTAATTTGATCGTAAAGTATAACATGGTGTGAGAGTCAAGACTGCGATCGCATTCCATTTGCCGCTTCAGACCGAGTGGCACCTCTGCCTAACCTATCCCGATGCCGTTATGTATACCCATCAGACCGGACCTTCTCCTCGGAGCATCTGCGGCGATCGGTTCAGGTCCAGACGCCGCTACCCCTTGTCCCGATAGGAAGAGATGAACCCATACCACCAATAGATGGAGAAAAGGACGCTGATCAGCACATAGATCGCCCATAACGCGCCTTCCTTCAAACCATTCCAGAAATAATGCAGCTCCGTCATGCCTTCGCTTCGGCCCATCGCATTCAGGAAAAATACCGTAAATCCCGTCACCAAAATGACGATATGGACCAACGATATGCCAACCCGTTTGCGGATGATCAGGCTGAAGGCACTGGCCGCCAGACTGATCCCAAACACCGAATAAAAGATAAGCCATACCCAACTTGCATTGGTCGCCCACATAGACTATTTCTCCCTATTTATCATTATGTATCCATCCCAGGTTACGGCGCATACAGCAGCGCAACCCCAATAATCGACAGCGCCACGGCGAGCAAGAACACCATGTAGGCAGGCTTGCTCAGATGCGCTGTGTGCTTGTCATAATAACCGCTCCTGCGAAAAAGGCCGATCCATAGCTCCCCGATCAGATTCAACACAACCGCCAGCAAACTCCGGACAGACCTCATATTCAGCCACCTCCCTCCGAAAGGGTTCTTCCTATTCGCAGTATATTCCGACAGGGGGTGTCGGTATGCCCCGCCGCACGCGACAGCAAAAGCGCGACCCGCTCATAGATCGCGTCCAGTTCCTCCTGGCCCGCCAGTTCCGACCGATGCTCGAAGGTCACATGGAACGCGGGATTGCGGCTTGCCAACGCTTCCAAATACCCCAAGGCGTCTCCGTAGCGCCTGTCGCCATCTTGCTCGGGCAGCACCGGCAAATGATTGTGGAAGTTCCCCTCTTCGTAACGCACATTGCTGTAATGAACAAGATAGACATGAGGGGCCAGCGCGTCCAGCCATGCATACGGATCGAATCCGCGGAACACCCGTTTCGCTACATCAAGCCGCGCCGTATCGACCACGAGCGCAATCTCCGGGTATTCCCGGAACATATCGATGAACACCTCGGTATACTCCCCTGCATAATCATGCTCCAGCACAATGCGCTGGTTATGCTTGCGCTGCAGCTCGCAGCAAGCTTCGAATAACCGGACCGATAGCTCTCTGAATTCGCGGCGGCTCAACCGGTCATGACCGTAACGCCGATCCGGACCGGGCATGCGCGGATACGGCCGCTTCCATTGCGCGGGGAACAGCGGCAAGAAAGGGTAGTGGAACAAAATATAGTCCGCGCCATAGCGGGAAGCCAGTTCAACCTCCGCCTCCACCCGCGCCATCGCCTCCGCCCGCTCCTCCGGGCAGACCGCGTTCAGCTTCGGCAACTCATAGCCAAGGGAATCGAGGATAGGTCCATGCACGCCATATTGAAGCTGATGAAGGGCGCAGAAATCCTGAACCGCCTGCACTTCCTGCTCGTCACGCAGCATGCAGACCTCCATGCCGTTAATCGGGCCGCGCGCCAGCTCGTCCCAACGCTCGGGTGCAAATGATCCCCACATCCCCGCCTGCAGTCGTCTCATCTCATCTCTCCTCACCTAGCGCCGATATGATGCCAGATACAAAAAATAGAAAGGGAGAGAAACTTCTTTTTCAACATTATACCAGAAAAAACTTGACATGCTTCTACAAATACAGACAGAAACGGAGTTTTTTCCCGAGATCCGCAGTAATCAAAAAAGCCGCCCCGAGAGGTCGGGACGGCTGCGAACAGTCGCCAGCTTACAGCAAATGAAAGATCGGCTTGTCTTCCAGAAACGGAGCCACCTTATCGGCGCAAAAGGAAGGCAGACGCTCCCGCATCCAAGGATGAACCGCGGTGTTCATCATATGGAAGGAATAATATCCGAAATTATTCAGCAGCATGAAGCCTTCGAGCAGCTTCATCGAATCGCTGCGCATCGATGAGAATTCAGCCGCATAGCCTTCCATGAAATCCGTCCGCCGCTCGGACGGGACGCTGAGCGCGCCGCCGGCCGCATCATACAAAAAATAACCGTGGCCGTACAGGCAATAGTCAATCAAGGTGAAGCCCTGAGCGGTCACAATGACATTGGCCCGGTTGATGTCGGCATGGATGATGCCCCATGTGCCGGGTTCCGGATCGTAGCGGCGAAGCCGCTCGTTAATAAGCCGGAAGGCCTCGCTCATCAGAGCGAAATCGCCCGGCACAAAGATGCCGTGATCCCGGCCATAGGTCAGCCGCTCCAGCATGGCCTCGTTCTCCCCGATACCGGCGTAAGTCGGCCTGTTCGCGGCCGGATCCGGCGTATATCCGCTCGTAAACCGGTGCAGCATGCCGACCTGCCGTCCGTAGCGGAGCGCGGCTTCTCGCGATGCGAAGTCATCCGGCTGCGAGTCCCGCCCTTCCAGCCAATGCAGCATCGTGCAGTGAAGGAAGCCACCCCCGTTCGAAATCCGGGTGACGAATTCTCCTTCGCGGTTGCGGACCGGCTTCTGCACATTCAAGGCGGTATTCTCTCCCAGCGCCTGCAGCAGCTCCATCTCCCCGGACAAGCCCGCCTTGGAATGCTGCAGGCCGTGAAGCTCGGCGTGAACCGGCTTATGAACCCGCAGCAGATAGGATGAGCCGGACTCATCGGTAATCTTATAAGTCAAATTTTCATTATGCCGTATAAAAGCAATGATTGGCGATTGTATCTCGTAATGCGACAACGCATCGGCAGCGATGGCTTGATGGCCCACTGTCTCGTCTCTCCTTTGGCGCATGCAGACGATCTGCGGCATGCTCTCTATTTCTGCTTGCCTGTCAGCTCAATCGTCTCTTTCTGTCCGTTCAGCCGATCGGGTTGGACAGCTGCGCTTCGATCTGTAACTCTATTAGTGTACTATATATTTCCTGGACCGTCAGCTAGACCTGAACGCCCGGAAAAATCATACTTCGCCATCATCTCGCCCCAAGGCGCGATGCCGGTCTCGACGAAGCCGGCCGAGGCATACAGCCGCCGGGCCGCTTCATTCTTCGGATCATAGCCGAGCAGACAATGCTCCGTCCGGTCCGGCTGCGCTCCGATCTCGTCCAGCACAAGCTGCAATGCCCGTTTGCCGTATCCCTGCCCCTGAAAAGAAGCATCCACCATAAAGCGGTAGATCCAGTACTTCCCGTCATCCGGATCGATGCCATACATGGCGAATCCGATCATGCGCTCGTCCACATAGATGCCCCGGCATTGAAATCCGTCCAAAAACTGCGCCTCGGCAATCGAGTACAGGTTCGACGCAATGAAGTCTTCTTGTTCCGGGGCCACCTCCAATGCAATGCACTCCTTCCAGTTGCCGGCCGTGATTGGCTGGAGACGAATGTTCATAGAAAATCCCCTTTCGGCTGTTCATTTCTTCTGTCCAAGCCGCCTTGCTCCATCGGTTGCTCCGGTCCCGGCAGCTCGTATTGGTAGAAGCACAGGTTCAGCCACTGATTGAATTTATAGCCGGCATTGCGAATCGTCCCGGCATACGTAAAGCCCAGCTTCTCATGCAGAGAGATGCTCCCCCGGTTCGACTCGTCGATGCCGGCGACAAGCGTCTTATAACCGCTGTCCGCCGCGATGCGGATAATTTCCCGCAAGAGCCGGGACCCGATCCCCAAGTGGCGGCATTCGTTATGCACGTATACGGAATGCTCGATCGTGTATTGATAGGCTGGCCAAGCCCGGAACGGGCCGAAGGTGGCGAAGCCCATCACCCGGTTGTCCGCCTCATAGACCAGCACGGGAAAGTTGTCCCGCCGCTTCTGCCGGAACCACTCCATCTGCTGCTCCAGCGAGTGCGGCTCATACGAGTAGACCGCGGTAGAATGAATTATCGCATCGTTGTAAATGTCCAATATGGAAGGCAAGTCCTGTTCAGTCGCTTCTCGAATCATGCTCCGGTCTCCTCTTCGTTCGTGTCGGCGGGCCGCGCTTCTCGGCGTCCCGCCCGGCTATGCCGTAATTATACCAGTTCTTCGCGTCACGGAAAGCCGGAAATAAAAAAGAGACGCCCCGGCGCCTCTTTTTGTCGATTTCAAAATTCATTCCGCCCTTCCCCGGACATGTTCCGGGATCGGCTCTACACTTTGGCCGCCCGTGTCCGCGGAAGCGCAGGTTGGCCGGCGTCGGCCGCTTCGGCCCGCTTCAGGAAGAGACGCCCCTTCCAGCGGAACAGGACGAGGATGCCGCGAATGTATTCGTCCGCGATCATGCAGGCGTAGATGCCGACGAGCCCCCAGCCCCAATGGATGCCCGTCAGGTAGGACAAGCCTGTGGCGACCAGCCACATCGAGAACACGGCCGTCAGCATGACGAACCGGGTATCGCCGACCGCATTGAGGGCGTTGCCCATCGCCATGTTCAGCATTTTGCCGGGCTGCAGCAGCAGATTGAGCCCGAGCAGCGAGACGCCGAGCGCCACGATCTCCGGATCGGCCGTGAACAGCCCCAGCAGCGCCCGGCCCGCGAACAGCAGCACGAGCGCATTGACCGTGACGAGCGGCAGGCCGTACAGCAGGGCGCGGTAGGCCCCTCTGTAGGCCTCCTCCATGCGGCCCGCTCCGAACAGATGGGCAACCTGAATCTGCAGCGCCATCGCGATCGAGGATCCGAGCAGGAAGCAGAACGATTCCAGCGTGTTCATGTACGTCCGCGCCGCCAGCTCCTGCGGCCCCAGCATCGCGATGAAGGCGAAGATGACGAGCTGGGAGAAAACCCAGCAGGACATGTTGATGCCGAGCGGCCAGCCGATATGCAGGATCTCCTTGAAGCGCGCCCCGTCGAAGCCGAGCATCTCCCGCAGGCGGATGCGATGCCCGAACGACTGGACGAATACATAAGCCAGCACCGCCGTCGCGAGCAGCCGGCTGATGACGGTCGACAGGGCGACCCCGGTCAGCCCCCACTGCGGGAAGCCGAAGGCGCCGAAGATGAAGCCGTAGTTCATGGCGACATGGATGACGTTCATCCCGATGGCGATGATCATCGGCCCCTTCGTATTGCCGGTATTGCGGATGACCGTGCTGAGGGCCGACGTGAGCGCCGTCAGCACCATGCCGCCGCCGACAATCGAAATATAAGTGTCCGCCAACGGCAGCAGGCTGTCCGGAAGCTGCAGCACCGCCGCGATCGCGCGCGGCTTCGCGTAGAGCACGAAGCTGAGCGCCAGCCCGATCAGCGCGCTCGCGCTTACCGCCATAACGGCCACGGAGCGCGCCTCCTCTTCCTTCCGCGAACCGAGCTTCTGCGCGATCAGGATGCCGGCCCCGCTCGCCACCGTCATGAAGAGGGTCGTCAGCGCCTGGAACAGCTGGTTGGAGAAGCCGACAACCGCGACCGCATCATCCGAGATGCGGCTCACCATCAGCGTATCCGCCGCCCCCAGCAAAAACTGCAGGAACAATTCTATAAAAATCGGCCATGCCAGCACTCCCAGGGCATACCGATTCTGTTCTCTTTTCACAAATGAAACCTCCGTTATCCTCTTGATGTGGGCTGTATATCCTTGTGCAACGACGGATAGAACGTAATCATTATAGATGGTATACTCATATTGATGTGTCACAATATCAACTTGAACTATCAAGATGCCAACCTGTTCAATTCGGAAAAAGGAGGCTCTTCCAATGAAAGCGCTGCAGTTCACCTTGCCGCCATTGCCCTACTACATTTACAGCGGTTCCGGCATCATGGAGGCCGGCCAAAAGCATGCCAGCCGCCGGAATATCGAAGTGTTCGATATGCTGTTCGTGACCGGAGGCTGTCTCTATATGTACGAGGAGGGGCGGGAATATGCGGTCCGTCCCGATCATGTCCTGATTTTGCGGCCGGATCAGACGCACGGAGCGACGAAGGAATGCAGGGAGGCGACCACGTACTTCTGGCTGCACTTCCAGACGGAAGGTGCGTGGGAGGCTCTTGAGGAGGTGCCGCGTTCCCCCGCCTTCGACGTTGGCGAACCGGCTGTCGCTTCCCCTTTCGCCCCGCGGACGTTCCTCGTGACCTTGCCGCAGTTCGGCAAGCCGCTGCAGCCGGACCGGCTGCGGGAAGTGCTGCTCCAGCTCCGGGAGCTGCAGGAGGGGATACCCGAGCCGAATACCCCCTGGAAGGAGCAAATGCTGTTCCAGCACTTGTTCCATCTCCTGTCGGCATCGGCGGACCAGAACGACCTGTCCCCCGCCGCCGCGTGCGCGGAGCGGGCAGCCGCTTACTTGCGGCGCCATTACCGGGACGATATCAAGGCCCAGTCGCTCGGCGACAGCCTGAACTTCCACCCGGTCTATATCGCCCGGTGCATGCAGAAGCAGTTCGGCTGCTCGCCGATCGAATACTTGACGCGCTACCGCATCGAGCAGGCGAAGTTGCTGCTGCACCAGACGGATCTTCCGATCTCGCGCATCGCCGAGGAGGTCGGTTTCCGCCAAGCGGCCTACTTCGCCGCCTGCTTCTCCCGGTATGAAGGCATGTCGCCGCGCCGATACAGGCAGCAGTTTTTCTGCCATTAAGGAGCTGGCTCCCGCCACGGGATATGCCGCTGCGCCGGAGCAGCCGGGCCAGAGGCGCTCCGTCCGAGGCTCCTCCATCTTCCCGCTGTCATACGGCCCGTCTCCGGGCGGGCCGCCGCAGCGTCGATTCACGCCAGCGCAAGCCCTCCGCCTCCGCTTGCCCAAGCCGGCCCGTGCCATTCAGGCCCGCTTCAGTGCCCGCATTCATAGATGCGATGGCATACCGGACACCGTTCTTCCTGACATGCATTCTCCAGCAGCATGGCCTGCTCGATCAGCTTCTTCAGATCCCGGACGGCCATCGGTCTCGTGTACTGATCGTCGTCGTCCAGCAGGCAGGCGATCTCCAGCAATCCCGTCTTGAGCTGGCTGCATTGCACCAAGTGATGAATGTTCATCTCTCTTCCCCACCTTCTTCAATCTTTTTGACGCTCTTCGCTTTTGCGTTCTTTATCAAGGTGTTTGTGCCAAGGGTGCTATCCATGAATAGCATCATTCTGCTGATCGTTCTTCGCCGCGCTATCGGCACCTCCCTCCTCTCCCGGCGGAAACGCAAGCTTGCCGGCGCAACCCTTCGTTATCCGTCCCCCATGACGAGACTCGCTGCCTCTGCCGCGGCCCGGCCCAAGACTGAAGTATTTATCCGGCAACAGAGAGAGACAGAATCTTTTCTCCATACGCATGGTATCCAGGGATAGCGTCGCTTGCCAATACTATACCTCAATGGTATGCTGTTTGCAAGTCATGAATCGCGAAAAAAACGCGGGAAAGGAGGTCAGGCCGTTGAATATCGGAAAGATATTGAAGGAGCTTCGGGGAAAGCGATCGCTGCGGGAGATTGAACGTGAATCCGGAGTCAGCCATACCTATCTGAGCAGTCTGGAAAAGGGACGCGACCCGCGGACAGGCAAGGAGCGCAAGCCGACGCCCGACACGTTGAAAAAGCTGGCTCATGTCTATTCCGTTCCATACGAGTGGCTGATGGGCGCCGCCGGGTACATGGAGCTGGAGGAAGTCCCTTCGGTTCCCGGCCACGATAACGGGGAATGGCCGCATCCGGCAATGCAGACGGATGGCGCGGACGGCGCGGACGGCGCAAGCTGGAATTACCGCGCGGGCGGGAACAAGCTTGCGCCCCGCAGCGTCAAGGAGAAAAAGCCGTTCTACGAATTGACGGAGGTGTTGAACGGCGCCGTTCCGGTCCATTATTCCGGGCAGCCGTTGAGCCGGGAGGATCGAGAGCGGGCTCTTGCCATGCTGGAGGTGCTATTCCCCGGACGGCGTCCCGCTTCCGATGCGCCGAAGGAAGAGGAAGGCTAAGATTGCGGCGCTTGTCCAGATGCAGCGGCGGCCCTCCCGAGTTAGTCCGGGAAGGGCCGCTTTTTTTAATGAATATTCGCCTTGCTGAAATTGCCGCCCAGCACGTCCGATACAGTCTCGATGGCGATGAAGGCCTTCGGATCGATATCCTGCACAATCGCCTTCAGCTTCGCCACTTCCAGACGCGTGAGCACGCAATAGATCATTTGCGTATCCTCGCGCATATAGCCGCCTTTGGCGTAAATGAACGTCGTGTTGCGGCCAAGCCGGTCGATAATGGCCTGCGATATTTCTTCATACTCGGACGATATGATCGTCGCCGACTTGGATTCGTTCAGACCTTCGACGACGATATCGATCATTTTGAAGGCAATATAATACGTGAAGATGGAGTACATCGCCGAATCCCATCCGAACACGAAGCCGGCGACGATGAAAATAAAGACATTAATGATCATGATTAACTGGCCGACGGGAACGTTGACTTTTTTGGATACCAGGATAGAGACAATCTCCGTACCATCAAGCGATCCGCCGAAGCGGATGACGAGACCGACGCCCGCGCCGAGCATAATGCCGCCGAACATCACGGCAAGCAGCTTCTCATTGGTGAACGCATTCACATCGTGAAGAAAGGCGGTCGTCAACGACATGACGGCGATGCCGTACAGGGTGGAAAAGCAGAACGTCTTGCCGATCTGCCTGTACCCAAGCATCAGGAACGGCACGTTGAGCAGGAACAGGAACAACCCGAGCTTCAGCGAGGTCGTCTTGGACAAAATAATCGATATTCCCGCGATTCCCCCGTCGATAATGCTGTTAGGCACCAGAAACAACTCCAGCGACACGCCCATCATGACAGCGCCTATCGTAATAAATACAACTCGTTTGATAATATCCAGCAGCTTTGTTTTCTTATGAGTGCGAGCCATAAATCTCCTCCAAACTTGAAAAGAATCGGTATATCAACCCCATCCAGAGAATGCCCATTCCAGAATGGGTATACGCGCAATGCCAATGTCCCGGGCCTGATGGCCATTTACTCAAATCGGCAGCCGCCCTTTATTCTCCGCCTTTATACACGAGCGCTTTCGCCGCCAGCTTCTCGCTCAGACGGACCAACTGCTCCAGCTCGCCCTCTTCCAGCAAGGATAAGTAAGCCGTCAGCGTCCGCCTCGATCGGTCCTGCGCCTGCCGCAGCAGGTGGTGGCCCGCTTCGGTAATCGAGACGAGCACGACCCGCCGATCGGACTTGTCTGGGACGCGATCGACGAGCCCGCTGTCGAGCAGCCGATCAATCATCACGGTGACCGCGCTTGAAGTCACGCCCAGTTGTTCGGCGAGCATGGACACCTTGCCCGGTCCCCGCCGCTCAATGACGTTCAGCAGCGAGTACTGCGCAATCGTCAACCCCAGCTCCTTCACGTTCGCCATGTCATGCCATAGCGTGCGCGCCAATACCGTCATGGCCTGTTCATAGCGTTCCACCCACGATGACATGCGTTCCATTGTCCCACTCCTTCCCGCCGCGCCGAGATTATTAAAAGATTCATTAATTAAACTATCAATTAATTAAATGATTTAATTATTATATAAGCAAAAAAAGGAAGAGTCAAGTAGGCCCATTTTCCTAATTAAGGGAGTTTTCTTCACTTATTTTACATGAAGCGACATATATCTAAAATTTATTTAATGTCGATAAATAATGTACACTCATTTGCTTAGGCATCGTCCGCTAAAGTAAATGATGTTTCTCTATTTCGAACGCAGCCATTTTTCAAAAGCAGGGAGGAAAAACTGGGAGACAGGGACAAAGCATAGGTTTATAGTCACAAAACAATCATCAAATCCAATTTGGTTGGAAAAGGGCGGAGTTCAACATGAATACGAGATTTCAATTTCGGTTCCGGCATTTAAAAACAGCAATCAAAATTTATATCTTGGTCGGGATTGGCGTGTTGTTATTGGGAATCAGCACACTTCTCTCGTATAGTTACTCATCCGAACAAGCGGAGCAGGGCAATGCGATTTTGAATGAGGCGGTCGGCCAAATGAAGGCCATTCATGATTCCGTAAAGATGACGGGGACCGCGATTGGGCATCTGAATGAATCCTCGGAGCAAATCGGGAAAATTATTGATGTCATCACCGGCATCGCCAGCCAGACCAATCTGCTGGCCTTGAACGCATCCATCGAAGCGGCCAGAGCCGGAGAGAGCGGCAGAGGGTTCACCGTGGTCGCGATGGAGGTGCGCAAGTTAGCGGAACAGTCGGAGGATTCGGCCAAGCAAATCGCCAGCTTAATCGAAGAAATCCAGTCCAGCATGCAGCAGACGACGAAGTCGATGGAGCTTGTGCAGAAGGACGTATTATCCGGTATGGAAATCGTGGACAAGGCGGGACAGACGTTCGAGACCATCTTGGATACGGTCCAGAAAGTCACCTTCGAAATGCAGGAAACATCCGCTTCGACCGAGGAGATGTCGGCGGGGACAGAAGAAATCTCGGCATCTGTAGAGGAAATGGCCTCGATCGCGGAAGAAGCGTCCCAGACCGTGCAAACGGTCGTGTCGGCATCGGAAACACAGCTGGCTTCCGTTCAGACGATATCCGCTTCCACGGAGCAACTGAGGGTGCTGTCCGAGGAATTGCAGGCCATCGTCAAGCAATTCAAATTATAAAAGTATCGTTGCCGCGAAAGAAAATCAAGCCAGGAAAAGCTTCCTGGCTTGATTGGCGTGGCCGGGCATCCCGCTCCCTTGCCGCGCTAGAACCGGAACGCCGCATATCTCCACTGGTTCTCGAGCGCAACCCACACATCATCGGTCTCGGCCCCCGCATACCAGTAAGCGAAGCCGGCGATATCGCGGCTCGCCGCCATCGCATATTTGGCGGCGAGAGAACGGCTCTCCTCCGCCCACACGAGACGGCGAACGCCGCTGGCCGTGAAGTCCGCCACATATTGGGCTGTCTTTCCGTCCCATTTTGTCTTGCGGGAGCGCAGCAGTTCTCCTTGTTCCATCAATGTCATATCGCGGGAAGTCAGCTTATCCCCCTGTACGATCCACTCCCTTGTATAGAAAGGAAGCGCGGCAATCACCTTGTCCGAAGGAACCGACTGCAGCAGCTTATCCAATGCGCGCTCCACCCACGGCAGCGACGATACCGAACCGGCTGTCGGGGCGCCCCCCCAATGCTCGTCATATCCCATCAGCACGATGTAATCCGCCGCCTCTCCCAAGGCGGCATAATCGAAGGCCTCGGTCCAATCCGTACCCAGATCCGGAGACACGTCGACAGAGAGCACCGCCCCCAGCCTGTGCAGCTCGTCAGACAGCTCGGTGATGAAGGCGGTGAGCGCTTCCCTGTCCTTCGGGTAGACATTTTCAAAATCGAGATTCAAACCGTCGAGCCCGTACTTCACGACAAAGCCCGACAGCTTCGAAACGACGGCATTCTTCCGTGCCGGTTCGGTGAGCACTTGATGCGTCAAATCCGCATTGAACCGGTTCCCCACCATCGCCCAGACCTGCTTGCCATGCTGCTTCGCCCAGTTGATGAGCGTCATGTCGGTATGATCGGAGACCGTCTGGGACGAGTCCAGGAAATACCATCGCGGGGTCAGTGTATTGATTGGCGATGAAGCAACTTGCGCTATGTACTGCTGCGTCGTCAATTCATGCTGCCACCCCAACTCGATGCGCCGCGGCGGAGCCGATTCCAGCGCGTTCGACCAATCCGGCCGCTGAAGGGCGCGATGCAGTACGACAGCCGTTTCTTGGCGGGTCATCGGATCGGTCGGGCGGAACTTGCCTCCATCTCCGTTCATCAGATTCTGCTCCTGCATCATGCTGACATACGGAACGGCCCATTCCGCGATGAGGGACGCGTCTTCGTACGACAGCCAGCCGAGAGCCGCCTCCTTCGGCTGCTTGAACGCCCGCATGATGATCGCCGCGGCTTCTTGACGGGTTACCGGCCGCTGCGGCTCAAACGAGCGCTCTCCCGTTCCATCCACCAGTTGGAGCAGCACTCCCGCCTGCACCGCTCCGTAGTACCACGCCTTGCGCGGCACGTCAGCGAATGCGGGAATATCGCTGGCCACGGGCTGCATCTTGAGCAGACGGTTCACCATTGAGATGAACTCGGCCCGCGTCACCGCTTTCCCCGGTTCGTAGGTCCGGTTGCCGAAGCCGGTCACAATGCCTTTATTATAGAGAGCGACAATATCCTCCTGCCCATAAAGGCCCTCAATGTCGTCGAAGGGCAGCGGCGCCCTCTTCGATTCTCCCCATGCCAAGCTTCCTGTAATGAACATGGCGGCCGCAGCCGCCAAAATGACGAATTTGCGTCGAAAACTCAATTCGGATGTCCTTCCTTCACTAGAGATGATAGATTGTTGCTCATCCTCATCCTAGCAAAAAAGAGAAAATCCGTAGATGCCAAAATATTGGTAATCTATTCTATGAAGACGCAAGTAATTGATTGCGCAGCAATGACATCTGTTGATCCATCTGAAAGGAGGACTGCGCGAGCGCCTTCAACTGTTCTTTCGCTTCCTCGGGGATTTCTCCCCCTTGGTATTTGTAATTAAGCTTATGCTCCGTCGCCGCCCAGAAATCCATGGATGACGTCCGCAGTTGAATCTCCGCCGGAATCCACAGTACGCCTTCCGACAGGATCACCTGAGTCTGAACCACCAAATGCAAGCTCATGTAGCCGCTTGGCTTCGGATTTTGGATATAGTCCTTGATCTGAATAACGCGGATATCCTCCCGTTGTTCGATATGCTCCTTCATCATGTAGACGTCATCGATGAATGTCGTCACGATGCGAATGCCGGCGATATCCCGAATCTGCTCCTGCACGATCTGCTGGTTGAACGGGATGTTTTTTCGTTCCATTTTTTTGATGAGAGACAGCGGGTCCTTAATTCTTCCCTTGATATGCTCGATGGGGGAATATCCGTGCCTTGTCTTCCATTCCAAATCAATGATTTGAAAATCGCTTTTCAGTTCATTGAGCGCCATTTGGTACTGCCGGAAAAAACCGCCCCAATGCTTCTGCAGCGCTTCCAGTATTTCAAATCGTCCAATCGTCAAGTTCATGCGGGTTCCTCCATTGCTGTTAACCTATATATTTCAGCTTACGCTACACGGATTGGATTTTCAAATGGCTCGCCGTTCATAACCGGCAAGATTTACTGAGCCGTCTGATTCCCCCGCCAAGCCGCACCAAGGAGGTCACATGATTGTGAAATTGACTCCATACCAGGACATCGCTAATTTGCGCGCCACATTTTGGGATGAAAGATTGTCTTCCAACGTGCTGTATAACGGGAAAGCGTTCATCTTCCGAACCGCCCGTGCCCAGCCGGCGACGACGGCGGCGGCATATCCCCTTCCGCGACATGCCTCCAAGGTCTCCAGCCCGGCCTCATGCGATCGGGGGGCGATGCGCACGCTGCGGCAGATCGAGACGGCCCTGTTGCCGCGCACGAGCGCGACGCAGGGCTGCGCGTAGCCGATCTCCGAGGCCAGCCATTCGAAGCCGCCGCGAAGCAGTTCGGCGCCATTGTCCCGGGTGATGCTGACGACCTCCATTGCCGGTTCGGTGTCAGGAACCAGATAACAAGGCCCCATCGTGAAGCGGCCGCTGCGCAGGAGATCCTTATACGCCTCCAAATGCTTCGGCTTCGTCTGGAAATCCCGGATGTTCGGCTCATCGGCGCATAATTTCTTCAGTCGCGCGGCAAGCTTCTCCGGGACGTCATGACGAACCCGGCACAGAGCCGAACCATCAATCGACCGTCCGAGGAAACACCGGGGCGCAGGGGGCCCGCCGGGCCAAGGCTCGTTGATCGCGAGAAGCCTCATGCTTCGGTCATGCGTAAACATCGCCTCAGCATGCAATTCCATCAACACATGGGCGGCAGGCTTGCTTTTTTCCTGATCACTCAAGCTTCCGTCCCTCCGATCCCTTAGAATGAACAAGCTGCAATATCAAGTACGACTTCATCATAGCAAAAAGATCCAACCCTTACACGGTTATCGTTGCTCCGCGAACAAGACGCCATAAAAAACAAGCGGGTGCTTCACCCGCTTCCGATATGTCCTCCCATTCCATGTTCCTCCCCTGATTAATCAAGCGCTCTACCCTCTTGCCGAACGTATGAAGAACGTTAGCGTCCTTGCTATGAAGCTCAATGCCTTCGTTGTCATGCAGCTTCATAAAAACATGGTTCTCCTGAGCCGTCATCCTTAGCTCATTGCCGCTGAACTTGAGTTCTTTCCCGAAGGGATTGCCCCAATATTTCACACTGGGAGTTTCCCAGCTTCGGAGATTTCCCCCTTCACGAAGAGAGGAGCGGACAAAGGCTTCTTCCTCCCGATGGTTCGGGATATACAACTGGACAGTGTCGCCAATCTGCGGCATACTATATAGGCCTGTCTTTCCTTCAGCCACATAGGGAGAAGAATAAGCAAACCAGCATGCATCCTCTTTTGTCTGCACATCGTCTATATTCAAATGGAGCTTCACTTTATCTTTCGCGGCGTCTATTCCTTTTCCTCCAAGGGATGCCCCACGAATTAGACTCGTTTCATATCCTAGAGTATCAATTATGTGAACATCAACAGCCGTGTTGTTTTTTATGTGTTTTGATAAATTTTGTATAACTGCATTTTGTTTAGCAGTATTTAAAGGTTGTTGCTTTGAATTTAAAAATGGACCTTTCAGTGAAATATTGCCCAAGCCACCTGGATCCTTAAAATCTACTCCTTCTATATCGGATGGTTGAAACTTTTTATTCAAAGCTTTCACTGACCTAGATATTCCCAAATTCTCATTTCTATCCAGAGGCAGTATGGAACCAGATTTTTTTAGCCTTCATCGCATATGGTTTAGTCATGTTGGTCTGCAAGGAGGCTGACACCACTCAAACGCTATGGTCATTACTAAAGGGTCTATATGAATAAAACGTGGGACCAATTCTTGATGGCGCTGCACCGCAAACCAACCAAGCACTCGAAGGGCAGGCGAAAGAAACGAAAGGGTGGTCGACCACGAAAAAAACCAAAGCAATGTAAGACCGTTAAAGTGGTGATGAACTAGGTAATAATGGCATATTAACATTTGATGGTAATATATTCCTATGGTTTAGTGGGAGATCGACTTTTGGCTTTGCTAGGAAAAAAGAAACTGTAAATATATAAAATAATGATTATTCGTTCCTCATCAGAAACTTGAAGTCTTCTTCATGTTAGGTTCTATGCAAGGCTAGTGGGAATTCTCCCCTTTTTCTTTATTTTACTTTACCGGAGATTCATTTTTCTACGATTTCATTTCACGGATTCAGGTGCACTATTGTATGGGTAAATATTCCGGGTAGGTAGCCAGCATATTTTCAAATAATCAGGGCAACCCTTTCAAATAAAGAAACCTTGAAAAGCACGTAGGCCAATCAAGGTTAGTTTGTTTTAAATACTGTTTTGCTTCGTTTTTACTCTAAGAAAAACTTCAGTTCATTGTTTCCACTTTTCGGAAAGTATTCTAAATCTTCTCCATCAAGAGTAAAAAGAGTCTCTCATAGTAGAACAAAGCTTATGTTGGTTATCAATGAGTAAAGTAGCTCTGGTCATGGGGAGCCCCACCTAAGTAATATGCTTGACTAGCACCGAGGATAAGCAAGCGTTTTTACGTTTTTGATTATGGCTCTATTAAGGTAAACTTCGGTACTTTCTTTTTGTATTCTTCTATCGCATCAAATGGAAGAAAGCTCACCTTTTCGGGTACTTTTGTTCGAGATAAATGAATACCGTACAAACAAGAATTACACCATATGTCTAAAAATCCGGCTCTTGACTTTATATCTCCGACAAATTGATAGTCAATCCCACATTTTTGGCAATTGGGGCATGAAATTCTAGAAACTTCTTCGTGATTGTTAGCAATGATAGTGGTTAACTTAATCCAATCCTTGAACTTTGAGTTACTCAATTGTTATCTCCCCTTTTTTCTATAATACTCCCACCATGAGTCTTCTGAACCATATGCCCCTTTTTCAAATTCGAGTAACATCTCATGGTCTTGGGGCTTCCCAAAAATTTTTGTTTGGTAGATATGAATTCTCTCGTGCCCCAATGTTTTAATTAAATTCTCCTTACTGCTAAAAGCATCAGGGTATAATATTATTCTATTTCCTTTTGGATCTGCCCATCCATACAAGTCCTTTCCAACTAATTCAGCGTCCCGAACGATTTCTATTTTTATGCCTTTTAATCCTATACCTGCATCTTCTGCAATCTTCTCAACGTGCCTCAATTGCATTGGTTCAGGAAGGTCTTTGAATGCTCCCGTGTTGGAGGTTCTGCGGTATAAATCCCGTTCAATGTTACCCGTCCCCCCAGCTCTGCTTTGCACTTTTTGAACCTGTCCAATTGTACTTTTACCATTATTTATTTTAGGTGTTCCTATCGATGTTACTTCAGCTATCCTTTCAGCACTTGCTGCACCGCGCATAGCAGCCTGGAAATCAGACGAGAGTTCAGTTAGAACCATTTGTTGCTGCATTTGCATAGTAATTAATTGAGCTTCTATATAAGTTGAACTAATGATTTACTAAATGTCCCGACTCCAATCGGATGCAAAGTCGATCAATGATCTTCATAGGGTTGAGCATGATATTTTCCATAAAGATACGAACATTCTTGCGAATGTCATCAACAGTGTGATAGAACACGTTATGGATCACATCGGATTTTAGCCACTTCCAAAGCCCTTCTACAATATTGAGTTGCGGGCTGTAAGCAGGTAAGAAGACAAAGCGTAAGCGAGAATTTTCTTCCAAAAAGGGTTGAAGCAGTTTGGCATGATGGATGCGGGCATTATCTAAAAGCATCACGATTTCACCGGTAGGATAGGCCTCCAGAACTTGTTTGAGGAATGTTAAAAACGTTTCAGCAGTGTACTCCTCGTCTTCACGCCAAACGATCTTGCCCGTCGCATAGTCTACTGTGGATAGCAATTTTACGCCGCGATTGTTTATTGCATACTAAAAATGCCTAGAATTGCAGCGTAAAAATGCTCAAGTTGAATGCAAAAAAGGCACTTGTCAGCCCCTTAAATTCCTCCTATCGTTAGGTTTGCGAGAACTTGACGAAGGAGATGGGAAGGATGCTGAAAATGCCTCAACAACACTATATCAGATTTTTACGCGAAGCAGAAGGGTGCTCGATCCGTGACATCGCCAGACAGATGGGCATTCACTGGAGAACCGCGAAGAAGTACGCAGATCAATCCAACTGGAACGAATCGATTGGTAAAAGAAAGAGTAAAAGCCCAGTTATGGGGCCGTATATGGAGATCGTGGACACATGGCTGGAGGAAGATCGCCTGCTTCCCCGGAAACAGCGGCATACCGGGATACGGATCTACCAGCGGCTGAGAGATGAACACCAGTTTACAGGCGGACAACGAACCGTTTTGGCCTATGTCCGGAAGCGAAAAAACGAAATGGAGCTCGAACGCGCTAAAACCTACGAGCGGTTGGAGCATCCACCGGGAGAAGCACAGGTGGATTTTACGACCATGCAGGTCAGTCGAGCGCAGCAGCTACTCACCTACAAGTTGCTGGTGATCTCCTTTCCGTACAGTAATGCTGCATTTGTATACCCGACACCGGCTGAGAATCAGGAATGCTTTTTAGAAGCGATGAAGCAATGTTTCGAGCAGATGGGAGGCGTCC
>NZ_LDIG01000147.1 GCF_015845845.1 Paenibacillus dendritiformis | reverse complement strand
GGTAGAATTGCACGGTTTTGCCTCGTCTGCAGGCCTCTACCCCTAAAGCCGTCGCCATATGAGTCTTCCCGGTTCCTACAGCGCCCATCAGCAGCAAATTCTCTTTGCGCTCTAGCCATTCTAACTCCCGAAGCCTGTCCGGACTGCTTCCGCTTGGAAACGAAATATGTTCGTAGACATAGCCTTCGAACGTTTTAATATGGGGGAATCCCGCCTGCTGTACGAGCTTTCCCAGTTTGGCGCGGCGCCGGCCATCGAGTTCGGCGGTCAGAAGTTGTTCCACCAGCATGCTCACTTGTTCGTCCTGCTGAAGCGCGACGTATTCCACCACATGAGCCAGCCGAAGTTGCCGGCACAAATCCGCGAGTTCTGTTCTCATCCTAGCTCACCCCCATCAGTTGGTCATAGCGCCCAAGCAATCCACTTTTCTGTGTTCCCGGAGGAGACAGCGTTTCGTGCCAGGCGGCCGGGAGGTCTCGGTCCCCTTGTTTCACGCCCAGCGCCGCTGTGAGACAAGCTACCGTTGCTTCACAGCCCTCCTGCTCCAGGACTTCCTGTATTTGTTCCATACGATATACACCGCACCAGTGGGTCAGTGCTTGCAAACGCTCCTTGCGCAACTCCAGTTCGTTCACCCGGACATACTGCTGTATGGTATCCGGCAGCATGCGAATAAACTGGGAATTCATGACGCTGCGTGGTTTCCGCAAAAGATTCGTAAACACCTGTGGCCACGGAATTTCTGCCGTTTGGCCTGTATATGGACGAGGCACTTCCCGTATGGGGTGGTGCTGGCTGTTTAGGATGACCAAGCGATCCCAGAACGTCTGAATGAGCACTTCATTTCCTGGCTGAACTAAGCCCAGCAACGGGATCGTCGTCTCGTCTGCCCGGATCTCTCCGTACTTGTTGACGACTGCGGCGCTCATGCGAAAGGCTTCAAATCCGCTTTCCGGCAGGGTGAGCAGATGGTCGCGATCCGTTTCCCATAGATCGGCGATCCGCATTTTTTTGGTGTAATGTGAGCGCTCTTGATCTTGTCGGGCCTGCTCTGTGAAATAAGAAACGAGCTGTTCATGGCTCTCATAAACCGGAATGGGAACGGCCCAATTGCGCTTGGCATATCCGCATTTATTCTCCACACTCCCTTTTTCATGCCCACGGTATGGGTTACAAAATACAGCTTCAAACCGGTAGTGAGCACAGAAGCGCTGAAATCCTTCAGTAAGCTGCCTTTCCCCTTGCTTTTCAATGTGGACCACCGCTGCTGACAGATTGTCGAACCAGATCCGCTGGGGGACGCCTCCCATCTGCTCGAAACATTGCTTCATCGCTTCTAAAAAGCATTCCTGATTCTCAGCCGGTGTCGGGTATACAAATGCAGCATTACTGTACGGAAAGGAGATCACCAGCAACTTGTAGGTGAGTAGCTGCTGCGCTCGACTGACCTGCATGGTCGTAAAATCCACCTGTGCTTCTCCCGGTGGATGCTCCAACCGCTCGTAGGTTTTAGCGCGTTCGAGCTCCATTTCGTTTTTTCGCTTCCGGACATAGGCCAAAACGGTTCGTTGTCCGCCTGTAAACTGGTGTTCATCTCTCAGCCGCTGGTAGATCCGTATCCCGGTATGCCGCTGTTTCCGGGGAAGCAGGCGATCTTCCTCCAGCCATGTGTCCACGATCTCCATATACGGCCCCATAACTGGGCTTTTACTCTTTCTTTTACCAATCGATTCGTTCCAGTTGGATTGATCTGCGTACTTCTTCGCGGTTCTCCAGTGAATGCCCATCTGTCTGGCGATGTCACGGATCGAGCACCCTTCTGCTTCGC
>NZ_LDIG01000146.1 GCF_015845845.1 Paenibacillus dendritiformis | reverse complement strand
CCAGCAGCCTCATCTCCTGCGCAAGCATGTCCCGCAAGTACACCGGATTCGGAGAGATCCCCATGAACTCCTCCAATATTCGGCGGTCCCGATGCAAAGGGAGCCCCAGCGGAGCGGCCAGTTCGGCGTGAAGCACCTCCTCGATATGGTCATGCGGATAGAAATGAAGCGGTATGAAGTCCGGCAAACACGGATTGCTGCGGCAGAACGCAAAAAATTCATCATTCAGCCGCGGCGAGCGGATGGTGATGATCCGCCCTGGCGCGCAGCCGCTCCGAAATACATCTCCATATCATCTTCCATCGTTCCCGGCCAGAATGTCTACAGCTCCGGTCATCCACTCCCCTAAAGCTGCAGTATCTCCCGCCACTCAAGTCATCTGCTCCGCCAATACTGCAAGAATGCAGCAATTTCATTGACACGAGGTTGCGAAAATACGATTACTGCAAAAATACAGCAATTACCGTGCGGCGAGGCATAATTAGCGTTTAAAATGGCGAAATAATGTAATTTTGCAGGATTTTCTCGGAATTTAGCCTATTGAGGTTAAAAATGCTGCGCCTGTGCAGCAATTTCATGCGGGGAACAGCTTGCTTCATGCGGGGAACAGCTTGCTTCATGCGCGGACCAACTTGCCCTAACCTAACCTAACCTAACCTGTTCTGCCTTCCCCGGCCCCGCCCTTCCTAAGAAAAAAGACTGTCGACAGGACTTTGTCGACAGTCTGAAAGCCGCAGCATCAAGCTGCGGCTTTTGGCATGGGGCGGCGGGCGTTGAAGCAAGCCATTGGCCTGAAGGAGCCTGCATCTTGTGACCAAGGTGCAGGATTTTTTACATTTTCGGCTGCAGGGGTTCAATCTGAGGAATACCGCCCATTTTGTTATATAACAATAAAAATTTTAAAAAAACAGTATTGAACAGTTCTTCTCATTGTTATATAATGATGTCAACAAAACAGTTTTGTTATATAACAGTAAAGAGGGGGACGCGGAATGGATTGTCCTGTATGCGGAGGCAATGGCGATTTGGACTGCTTTAAATGCATGAGCCCGATGACTGAAGGCCAGGAACACCATGATTGCCCGTTATGCGAGGGCAGACGGGTTCTTCCTTGCAGCCGGTGCTCCGGCAACGGTTACCTGGAGCAGGAAGCATGAAGCGAATGAAATTAAAATCGATGGAGGAGGATGAACGATGAGCGGTACAGGGAGAACGGAACTCGAGCAGATGAAGGAACACTGGTCTGGAGCCCGTTATCAAGGCATCCGGCGTCCGTATTCGCCGGAAGACGTGCTGAGATTACGGGGTTCTTTGAAAATCGAATACACATTGGCCCGGCGGGGTTCCGCGAAATTGTGGGATCTGCTTCATTCGGAAGATTATATCCACGCGCTGGGGGCCCTGACCGGCAACCAAGCCGTTCAGCAGGTCAAAGCGGGGTTGAAGGCCATCTATCTCAGCGGATGGCAGGTGGCGGCGGACGCGAACCTGTCCGGGCAGATGTATCCCGACCAGAGTCTCTATCCGGCGAACAGCGTTCCTCATGTCGTGAAGCGAATCAATCAGGCCTTGCAGCGCGCCGATCATATCCAGCATTCCGAGGGCAAGAATGACATCGATTTCTTCGCGCCCATCATCGCGGATGCCGAGGCCGGCTTTGGAGGACCGCTAAATGTATTCGAGCTCGTGAAGGCCATGATCGAAGCGGGAGCCGCGGCCGTACATCTGGAGGATCAGCTTGCCTCCGAGAAGAAATGCGGCCATATGGGCGGCAAGGTGCTGCTGCCGACGGGGCAGGCGATTCGCCATCTGATCGCCGCGAGGCTGGCGGCGGACGTGATGGGGGTAGATACGGTGCTCATTGCCCGGACGGATGCGAATGCGGCGCAGCTCCTCACCAGCGACATCGACGACAACGATCGGCCTTTCCTGACCGGAAAACGCTCGACGGAAGGCTTCCATTACGTCAGGGCGGGACTGGAGCAAGCGATAGCGCGGGGCCTGGCTTATGCCCCTTACGCCGACATGGTCTGGTGCGAGACCTCCGAACCGAATCTGGAGGAGGCGGAACGGTTCGCGCAAGCCATTCACGCCCGCTATCCCGGCAAGTTGCTGGCGTATAACTGCTCCCCATCCTTCAACTGGAAACGGAAGCTGAGCGACAAGGAGATCGCCACCTTCCAGCAGAAGCTCGGCGCGATGGGCTATAAGTTCCAGTTCGTCACCTTGGCCGGGTTCCACGCCTTGAACCACAGCATGTTCCAACTGGCGAAAGGGTACAAGGAGCGGGGGATGCAAGCCTACTCCGAGCTGCAGCAAGCGGAATTCGCCAGCGAGGCGGAAGGCTATGAGGCGGTCCGCCACCAGCGTGAAGTGGGAGCCAGTTATTTTGACGAAGTGACTCAGATTATTGCCGGAGGCTTGGCCAGCACCACGGCGTTGGCAGGCTCGACCGAGCAGGAGCAATTCAGCCGTTAATGAACGATATTTCAGTACTTCTGCCATTTTAAAAAAGGGGGTTCGATCTATGAACCGTGTGAGCCAGTCACACCGTGAATTGAAAGGGGAGTGCAGCTCCGAAGCGCACCGCGTCATCTTGACGCCTGAAGCGCTGGACTTCGTGGCCGCGTTGGAAAGGCGGTTCGGGAAGCGGCGCAAGGAACTGCTCCAAATGAGAGACGAGCGCCAGCAAAGACTCGACGCGGGCGAGTGGCCGGACTTCTTGGCGGAGACGGCGCATGTCCGGAACGGGGATTGGACGGTTGCTTCCATTCCGGCCGATTTGCAGGATCGGAGAGTGGAAATTACAGGTCCCTCCGGGGATCGGAAAATGGTGATCAATGCGTTAAACTCGGGCGCCAAGGTGTTTATGGCCGATTTCGAAGACGCCAATTCCCCAACCTGGTCCAACACGCTGGAAGGCCAGGTCAATCTGCGGGATGCGGTCAACCGGACGATACGGTTCGTGAATGAGGCGGGCAAAATCTATGAACTGAACGACAAACCGGCTGTGCTTAAGGTGCGCCCGCGGGGCTGGCATATGGAAGAGAAGCATCTGCTGATCGACGGAGAACCGGTATCGGCGTCGCTATTCGATTTCGGCCTTTACTTTTTTCATAATGCGGAGGCGTTGATTCGCCAGGGAAGCGGACCCTATTTCTACCTTCCGAAAATGGAAAGCTATCTGGAAGCGAGGCTGTGGAATGACGTGTTCGAATTCGCGCAGCAGGAGCTGGGCATTCCGCGCGGCACCATTAAGGCTACCGTCTTAATCGAGACGATTCTGGCTGCCTTCGAGATGGATGAGATTCTGTATGAGCTGCGCGATCACGCGGCAGGCTTGAATTGCGGGCGCTGGGACTACATTTTCAGCTATATCAAGAAGCTCCGGAGCAAGCCGGACGTCATTTTGCCCGACAGGGCCATCGTGACGATGGAATCGCCATTTATGACGGCCTATTCGCTGCTGGCCATCCAGACGTGCCATCGTCGCCAAGCCTACTGCATCGGGGGCATGGCAGCCCAGATTCCGATCAAGAATAATCCGGCGGCCAACGAAGCGGCGCTGGAGAAGGTGCGGAAGGATAAGCTGCGGGAAGCGCGGAACGGCCATGACGGCACATGGGTGGCGCATCCCGGTCTCGTGCCGATCGCCATGGAGGTATTCGATGCCCATATGCCGGGGCCGAACCAGATCGGGAAGCTGCCGGAGCGCGAGATCGCCGCGGCGGATTTGCTGGAGGTTCCTCAAGGACCGATTACCGAGGCCGGCGTGAGAATGAACGTGTCGGTCGGCATTCAATATTTGGAGGCGTGGCTGCGGGGAATGGGCGCGGTGCCGATCAACCATCTGATGGAGGATGCCGCGACCGCCGAGATTTCGAGAGCCCAGCTCTGGCAGTGGATTCATCATCCGCGGGGCGTGCTCGACGATGGGCGCAAAGTGACGGTTGAGCTCTTCGATCGAATCTTTCAGGAAGAGCTGGAGAATCTCCGCCTTCGCCTGGGCGAAGAGCAAGTTCCCGGTTCCCGGCTGACGCTGGCCGCCTCTTTGTTCCGCGAGATGACGGTTGCCGATACGTTTGAGCCGTTTTTGACCCAACCGGGTTATACGCACTTATCCTAATTTCGCAAAAGGAGGTTCACGCATATGGCGATGAACAAGGTCGAACACGAGACAGACGAGACGATGGAGCACACGGCGTTTTATCCGCTGTCACCCGTATTTTTGGATTTGTATTATCATTCGAGCAGCGAGGAAGTTCAGCAGTCCTCCTTGCCGCTGTCGCACTATTTCATTACCAATTATTATTGCTACCGCAATGATTAAGTAATTGATCGCAAGCTGCTCTCCAACAGAGCCTGTTCGAGGGAAGAACGGGCCTGTTGGAGATTTTCTTTTTCCGCTTCCGTTTCAATATTTTCCCCATGCTATATAATAGAAGTATTCCGCTATATAACAGAGGGGATAGCTTATGAATTCTCAAGAAATGACGACGAAGCACGGGCAGATTATTCAATACATTGAGGAGCTTGAAATCGGGACGCGCATTTCGGTGCGCAAAATCGCGCAGGCCTTGAACGTGAGCGAGGGGACGGCTTACCGCGCCATCAAGGAAGCGGAGGGCCGGGGCATCGTCAGCACGAGAGAGCGCACGGGCACCGTACGGATCGAGAAGAAAGAGCCGCAGCATATCGACAAACTGACCTTCGAAGAAATTCGAAGCCTGGTGGACGGAGAGGTGCTGGGCGGCAAAGCGGGCCTTGACAAGACGCTGAACAAGTTCGTGATCGGGGCCATGCAGCTCGAAGCGATGATCCGGTACATTGAACCGGGGAATCTGCTCATTGTCGGGAACCGGAACAAGGCTCATCACAGCGCGCTGACCTTGGGCGCAGGGGTGCTGATTACGGGAGGCTTCGATACCCCGGCGGAGGTTCGCGAGCTGGCGGACGAGCTGGCGCTTCCGGTCATCAGCTGCAAATACGACACCTTTACGGTGGCTGCGCTCCTGAACCGCGCCTTATCCGAACGGATGATCAAGAAGCAGATCATTTTGGTCGGCGATATCATTCGGAAAGACATTCCGCTGACCTCGATTCACCAGTCGAGCACGGTCGGGCATTTGAAAAAGCTGATCGAGGAAACCGATCACAACCGTTTTCCCGTGGTGGATGATGCGAACAAGCCGGTGGGCATGATTATCGCCAAGGACATTATCGGCGCTTCCGACAGTGAACCGATCGAGCATTTAATGAGCCCCAATCCGATCACGGTCATGCCTCACACCTCGATTGCGACGGCGGGCCATATGATGGTGTGGGAAGGCATTGAGCTGATTCCGGTCGTTGACGGAGACAAGAAGCTGATTGGCGTGATTAGCCGCAAGGATATATTGAAAGCGATGCAGTCGGTTCATTCCCAGCCTCAACAGGGAGAGACGCTTGAGGATCAGATCTGGTCGGCGTTCGAGGAGGTTCGGGACGACGACGGCAGGCTTTATTTCCGGGGCCCCGTTCATACCTCGATGATCAATCAGATGGGCTATATCTCCGAGGGCATCCTGGGCAGCATGATCACCCTTGCCGTCACCCGCACGATTAAGCAGCACAAGAAGAAGGATCTGCTTATCGACCACACCTCCGTTTATTATTTGGCCCCGATTGAAATCGAAAACATCGTGGAAATGATTCCGACGGTCATTGAACTGAGCCGCAGGTTCTGCAAGATCGAAGTGGAAATATTCGTTGAGGGGCAGCGCGTAATCAAGGCGATGGTGACGGCCCGAATTTTGGATTAGCGCGCCGCTTCGCGAAAAATGCTTGCCCGGGGATTATCGTATATTGAGCAGGCAGGGGGACCATGGTATACTTCCGGCCATAACGCGGGATCCCGATTCGGGTGCGCGGGATCCGATAGAAGGAGGCTGCCGGTAATGAGTCAGACGTTGGCGTTCCGCGGCGATGGAACATTCAAGATTGTCCAGTTCTCGGATACGGAGTTCTGCGTGGAAAGTGAATTCAACTTGGAGGAACCCCAAAATATCGATGATATGACGCGGGCCGGGATGGATCGGATTATCGAAGCCGAGCGGCCCGATCTGATTGTCATCGCGGGAGACGTGACGGCCCGCGCGTCATTCAGTTGAAAGCCGGGGAACGCGGCTTCGAGACATGGATTCGCGAGAGCGACGGTCATACCGTCGGGCAACAGCCGGAGCATCGCCCCGAGGTTCGCGCGTAATAGAAGCAGGCAGCCATCCCGCGGGACGGCTGCCTGTTTTCAGGTCCAATTATTCTTCCACGAACAAAGGAGCTTCAATGAAGCCTTGCTCCGTCGTCTTGATCAGGCCGATATCGGACAGGCGCAGCTCCGGCACGACGATCAGCGCCAGCAGCGACAGGGTCATGAACGCGTAGTTCATCGTGCAGCCCGCATCGTACAGCGCCTTGCTGATGGCGCGCGATTGCTCGGCTACTTCCTCGAACGGCGCGTTGGACATCAGGCCGGCCACCGGCAGCGGCAGCTTGACGACGGCATCCTCCGTCACGACGGCGATCCCCCCATGCATGTCGGCCACGGTATTGGCCGCCTTGGCCATCAGCGTGTCCGAGTTGCCGATTGCCATCAGGTTGTGGCAATCATGGGCGACGGTGGTCGCGATGGCGGCCGGAACCTGGAAGCCGACGCCGGACACGAGGCCGAGCGCCCGGTTGCCGCTTCCTTTATGGCGCTCGATGACGGCGATTTTGCACAGGCCATCCTCTACGCGCAGCGCCACGCGGCCGTCCTCGATGCGGACGGATACAATTTGCTCCTTCGTATCGACATGATTCTCCCGCACTTGAATCGCTCTTGCCTTCCGCTCGCCGGATGCCCCGGAGGCGGCAATGACGAAGTCGTCCGCTCGCACTTCCCGCGTCAGATGCACCGAACGAATGGCTTCCTCCGGATAGCTGAACTCCGGCAGATCCACGACCATGCGCCCGTTCTCGGCCACGACTTGACCGGCGGCGATCGTTATGGCGACGTTGACGTCGGCCAGGTTGCCGTCGAGGATAATGATGTCGGCGAACGAGGCCGGCGTGATCGTGCCGACATCGCGGGCGACGCCGAAGCGCTCCGCCGTGTTGATGGTCGCCATCTGGAAGGCGGTAACCGGACGGACGCCCTGCGCGATGGCGTGGCGGACGACGAAGTCCATATGCCCTTCATCCACTAGCGATTCCGGGCTGCGGTCATCGGTGACGAGAATCATGCGGCGCGTATCGATGCCGTAGTCGGTATGCGCCTTGATCGATTCGGCGACGTCATGCCATGCCGAGCCGCGTCTCATCTTCGCGTACATGCCGCGGCGCACCCGCTCGATGACATCCTCGGCCTTGACGCTCTCGTGGCATCCGGTAATGCCGCTCGCGGCATACGCGGAGATTCTCCAGTCGTCGACCGGCCACGTATAGTGCCCGTCCGCGACCCGGCCCGCGTGCAAGGCCGCCTGGATTTCGCCGATCATTTTCTCATCGCTGAACACGACGCCCGGGAAGTTCATCACCTCGCCCAAGGCGATCATATCCGGCCCCCAGGTGAAGGCTTCCGCCACTTCGTCCGGGCCAATCGACGCGCCGCTGGTCTCCAGCTCCGGTCCTGTCGAAGGCACGCAGGAAGCGACCTGCATATAGGCCGCGAGCGGCGTCGTTCTCGCTTCGTCGAGCATCAGGCGGAGGCCGGGCAGGCCGAGAACATTGGTAATCTCGTGGGCATCGAAGAAGCCGCCGGTCGTGCCTTTGACGAGCACGGCCCGCGCGAATTGCGACGGCGTGATCTGGCTGCTCTCGATATGGCAGTGGCCGTCGAGCAGTCCGGGCGCGACATAGCGGCCGCCCGCATCGATAACCTTCGTGTCCGCGCCGATCATGTGATTGGCATCTTTGCCGACAAAGGCAATGCGCGAGCCCTGCACGCCGATGGACATATCGTCCTGAATCTCCCCGGAGCATACATTGACGAGCTTCGCGCGCTGAATGACGAGGGTTGCCTTTTTGTCCCCTCTCGCCGTCGCGACCAGGTCGGGCACGCAATCGGCAAGATGAGGCCGGGCAAAGCGGTTGCTAGTGTTCATTGTGTCGTCTCCTTTGATGAGTTATAAATTATGGCAACAGCATAAGTATAGATCAAGGAAAGATTTTCTACACGTTGACCGATTGAAGCGGATCCTATGAAAAACGATTTCAAAGCTTTATCCTCACACAGAATTGGAAAATCATAGTATAATTAAGGCTATCAAGTTCAAAAAGGAGCTGCGCTTGTGTCCATTTCTGCGAAACCGAACATATTTATCGGCTCATCGAGGGAAGCGATTGACATCGCGAACGCCGTTCATTCGCAACTCAACTACTACGGCCAAGTTTCCCCTTGGTACGCCGGGGCATTTGGCGGAAATGAATATACGATGGAGACACTGGAGAGAGAACTTGAGCAGCATGATTTTGGTATTTTCGTTTTCGCGCCGGATGATGTGGCATTGCATCGGGGGAAATATGTGTTTGTTCCACGAGATAATACGTTGTTCGAGATGGGGCTTTTTTGGGGAAAGCTGGGGCGAGGCAGAGTGTTCGCCATCATTCCCGGCGAGGTCCGGGAACGCAGCGATCTGATAGAAGGGAAGACGATACATGAATTTCACGTGCTCTCCGATCTGCAGGGCCTTACGCTGCTGAGCTATGAGCTGCGGACGGATAACAAGCATGAGGCGGCCGTGTCGGTCGCCTGCCAGCAGCTGATCCGCAAGATCAAGGAGGAGGGCTTTTTTCAAAACCCGCGCAGCTTGCTGGCTGCCAAAGAAACGGAACTGCTCCAGAAGCAAAGCTTGCTTCACTTTTTTTGGGAATACACTCGCAATCTGATGAGCGTCAATGCGCAGGAGAAGTATGAAGCGCTGTATGAGGCGGTCCGCAACTCCATCATGCCTCCGCAAGGATTTCGCGTTACGGGGGCGGCGCTATGGCGCAAGCAAGGCCATGATGGCATCGAGCAGGTGGCGGGTAATGTAGGGAGAGGGCAGTTTTTCTCGTTCAGCGCGGCGGAGCGCCGTCAGGACAAGGATCATCAAATTTACGTGATAGATGTCTTCCTTAACGGAAAATGGTCTTTTTTCAAGCGCGAGGAGCTTGCGCTGGTTTATGTGCTATGCTATCCTCTTGGTAGAGAACACGTGCTGTCCGTGCATTTCGCCGGGCAGAAGCTGCTCGATGAAGCCGAATTGGCCGCGATTGTACAGCTGAACAATGATTTGCTGCGAACCATTGACCACTTAATTGGAGGTGATTCCGCATGACGGGCGATCATTCGATTCACTTGCATAAGGGAAGCGCCGGAATCAACAAGCTTAACCGCCAGGCAAGAGGTCCGTTTGGCCGTTCCAGGAAGAAAGGCATTCGTGGAAGCGGTCAGCATAACGCGGCAGATATTGTCTATATCGGCCCTTCTGTCGAAGGATCGGACGAAGAATATGTGAAGGTGCTCAGCGGCGAAGTCGATCGAAGAAAGCCTTCATTCGCATAACACGATAAATGAGTTCATCCCGGTAAGCGGGCGCAAGATGACTTCTTCCAGCGAGGAGTCATCTTTTTTAGATCTTTAGCGGGCATGGAGCGGGTCGCAAGTTGGTCAGCGGCATGCATATCACTATCTTCAACATTGTAAGCGCGTTCAATTTTTGTTGGGAGGGATGATCCTTGTCGGATAAAAAATGGGCGGCTGTCCTCGGCGTGCTGCTCCTGTCCTTTCTTTATCTGCTCTTTCAGTTCATGTCATCCACCTACCGCAACCAGGCGTTGATTCGCCAATGGAGCGAGGCGGAGGCCGGGGCGTCCGGCAAGCCTCACGTCATGCTTATCTCGCAGGAGCTGGACAATCCGTACTGGCGGATGATCGAGCAGGGGGCGAGAGATGCGGCGAACCGGCTGGGCATTGCCTTGGAATATGTCGGCCCCCTCCGCATCAATCCGGAGGAGCAGACGATGCTGCTGGAGAAAGCCATCGCCGCGAAGGTGGATGCGATTCTCCTGCAGGGCATCCACAGCATCGCTTATACCCGGCTGATTGACCAAGCGGTGGCCCAGGGAATCCCGGTCCTTACCGTGGATGCCGATGCGCCGGACAGCAAGCGGCTCAGCTATGTCGGGACGGACAATTATGAGTCGGGACGGAGACTGGGCGAGATCGTGGCCGAAGCCGGCCGCGCCTTCTCCGAGCGTCCGGCGACCAAAATCGGCGTTCTCATCGGCAGCAATCTGGCCGAAAATCAGACGCTGCGGCTGGACGGATTCCGCTCGGTCATCAGCCGGCACCGCTCGCTGCAAATCGTCGATGTCCGGGTTTCGAATATTTCACGGATTGAAGCGGCGCAGAAAGCGTCGGAGATGCTGTATTTGCATCCGGACATTGCCATTATCGTCGGGATGAGCGCGCTGGATGGAGCGGGCATCTTGCAGGCCGCCAAGAGCTCGGGCCGGGACGATGTGCTCATCTTCGGGTTCGATGACATCGAGGAGACGAAGCAGGCGATTGCCCGCGGCGAGATCGCGGCGAGCATCATTCAGAAGCCGTACCGGATGGGCTATGACAGCGTCTCGATCATTCATGACGTGCTGGAGGGAAGAAGCGCTCCGCCCCATCATCTGATGGATACGGAGATACTGACGAAGGATGGAGTCCGATTGGAGTGACGTACGTTGAATATCCGCACGAAGTTATTTGTATTTATTCCTCTTCTTGTCATCCTTGTCAGCGCCGTCACTTATTTTATTTATTTCAGCAGCCGGACGATGCAGGAAAGCTACAATCTGATGATGGAGCGCATTCTGTTGTACAAGCAGATTGCCCAGCAGACGGAGCGGCATCTTCGCACGCTCAGCCGTTACTTAATCGACCAGAAGGAAGCGACATACCACGAGCTGACGGCGCAGCAGGAGGAGCTGCTCGCTTTGAAGCGGAACCTGGCAAGGCAGGCGGAGACGGACAGCAACGAGACCTCCGTTCGGAATTATGACCATATGCTGGACTCTTTCCTCGAAAAAGTGGAAGAAGTGCTGGGAGCGACCGATGTGCGCGGCTTGCGTTCGTATGTCGTCCTGTACGAGGATACGGAAAAAATCGCGGGATTCATCCGGGATGAAGGCCAGTCGCTCGTCGATCTGGAGCTGAGCAGCTATCAGCCGTATTACCGGCAAATCCTGCGAAATACGCAGCAGATGAACAAGATCGGCCTCGCCTTGTTCGGGGTCAGCCTGCTGCTCAGCATCGTCTTCGTCATCTGGCTGTCGCGGAGCATCAGCCGCCCGATTCATATGCTGGTCCGAACCGCGAAGCAGATCGCGAAGGGCAATCTGCAGATTGCCCCTCCCGTATTCCGGCAAGATGATGAATTCCGGATTTTGTCGGAGGCGTTCCGGCATATGCTGGCCAATATCCGCAAGCTGATTGCCAAGGATATGGAGCATCTGGAGCGGGAGCGCCTCGTGAAGGAGCTGGAGCTGCGGGCGCTGCAGAGCCAGATCAACCCGCATTTTCTGTTCAATACGCTCAATGTGTTGTCGAAGCTGGCCCTGATCGAGGGGGCCGACCGGACGAGCGACTTGACCGTATCCGTCTCGAATCTGCTCCGCTACAATTTGCGCAAGCTGGATACCCCGGTAACGCTGCGCGAGGAAGTGAACAATACCGCGGAATATTTCTCGATTCAGCAGGCGCGATTCCGCGAGCGCATCCGCTGCGAGATGAGCATCGATGAGCGGGCGCTGGCGCAGTACATCCCGTGCCTGTCGCTGCAGCCCATCGTCGAAAATGCGTTCATCCACGGCGTCGAGGGCATGGAAGAAGGCGCGGCCGTGCGCTTGTCGATTGCCCGCTCGGATACGGAAGTGACCGTGACCGTCGCGGATAACGGAGCGGGGATGGATGAGGCGACCCGGGCCTCGCTGTTGGGCGAGGGTGCGCCGGAAGCGGACGCCCGCACCCGCGGCGAAGCGCATCGATCGACCGGGCTCGGCTTGCAGAACGTATTCAAGCGGCTGCAGCTCTTCTATGGACGTCAGGATGTCGTGGAACTGGAGAGCGAGATCGGGAGAGGCACCACGGTAAGGCTGCGGCTGCCCATTTATGAGGAGGTGGAAGCGGATGTACCGTCTGCTAATTGCGGATGACGAAGCGTTGGAGCGGGAAGGGCTGGAGCTGATTATTACCCGCGCCATGCCGGGTATTTTCGAGGTGCTTCATGCGCCCAACGGGCGCCGGGCGATAGAACTCGCGGAGCGGCATCGACCGGACATTGTGATGATGGACGTGAAGATGCCGGGCATTCAGGGGCTGGAAGCGCTGCAGGACATCCAGGCGATTCACAGCCGGGTGAAGATGGTGCTGGTGACGGCATATGATCATTTCGCCTATGCGAAGCAGGCCATTGCCTTGGGAGTGAAAGACTACATCGTGAAGCCCGCGAAGAAGGAACAGATCATCGGCATATTGCAGCGGCTGGTCCAGGAGCTGGAGCAGGAGCGAAGCAAGCGCGACAGCGAGCTGGCCTTGCGGGACACCGTCTCGCGGTTGATGCCGCTGGTGGAGAACGAGCTGGCCATGATGCTGATGGACGATCGGATCCAGGACTGGAATGTGCAGCAGATGGCGGAACTGGCGCAGTTCCCGCTGCAGGTGGGGTATGCCCTGGTCGTCGCCGTGGCCGCTCCCGGAACGGACGAGGCTTCCGGGGCCGAGAGCCGGCGCTTGCGGCTGGAGAAGGCATACACCGCCGTCAGGCAGGAACTCGCCGGCCGCTTGTCCTGTATCGTCAGCCCGATTATCGGCGAACAGATGACGGCCTTCGTCCGCTTGAAGGACGGCACGCAATATGCGAAGGAGGATGTGCTGGCGATGGGACAGGAGCTTGTTCCTGTGCTGCGGCAAGCGATGGAGGGAACCGTCCATATCGGAATCGGGCGCTTGAAGCTCGGCATCGACAAGCTGCGCCAATCGTACGTGGAGGCGGCTTGCGCGGCGGCATACGCCCGGGATGAAGCTTCTGTCCCGGTCGTTCATTTCGATCAGGTTCCGGTCCGATCCGGAGCCTTTTCCCGCCCGGCACAGCTTCAAGCGATCCGGCACGGAACCGGGACGGAAGAGACGCTTCAAGCAGCCATCCATCAAGTGCAGGCGAGCCGTGAACGGGAAACGCATGCCGTTATCGAGCGGGCCCGGGCGATTATCCACGAGCGGTTCCATCTTCCGCTGGCGATGGAGGAAGTGGCAGGTATGGTTCATCTGAGTCCTTATTATTTCAGCAAGTTGTTCAAGCAGCAGGCCGGAGCGACGTTCACCGACTATATTACGCAGCTCCGCATAGCCCGGGCATGCCAATATATTGAGCAAAATAAGCTGTCATTGAAGGAAATCTGTTACCAGGTGGGGTACCGGGATCCGAATTATTTCAGCCGCGTGTTCAAAAAGGTGACAGGCATAGCCCCGACCGAATACCGCAGCCGTCATCGCGGGGATTGATTAGGCGGCGAGCTCGTGAATGGGCCGGCGAAGGGGTAAATCACACAGATTCGTACGGAGAGGCCGGCCCGCCCCCGCATCGCAGCGCCCTCTTCCGTTCCTTGCCTGGACGGAATTGTCTTATGCAAGCGGAACGCGGCAAATCAGTGCTAGTTCTTCAGCTTACGCTTCCGTCTTTTTTTCCCTCCTTAAATCCATCCAGATGAATGACAAACGAGTGCAGGTCTTCGCGCCCATGCAGGGGAGAGAGTTGTGTTACTGTGAATGTAAGCGATTTCATGATAGCGATGATGAAATCCGCAATGGAAAATCCGAGCGCGAAGGGGGATATGACATGAGGAAACACATGCTGTTGATGCTGTCTGTTATCTGTATCATGAGCTTGTTCCTGGCGGCTTGCGGCTCCGGTTCGGATGCGAAGCCTCCGGAGGCGGCCAAGCCGGCAGCGGCCGGACAGGGCGAAGGAACACAGAATGACGCTGACAGGCCGTCTTCCGGAGACAAGAAGTCGGTTGAGATTTTTAGCTGGTGGACGGGAGCGGGAGAAGAGGCAGGATTATTAGGCCTGATCAAGCTGTTCAACGAGAAGCATCCCGATATCGAAGTCATCAATGCCGCCGTGGCCGGAGGCGCGGGCACGAACGCCAAGGCGGTGCTGGCCAGCCGGATGCAGGGCGGGGATCCGCCGGGAACGTTCCAGGTGCATGGCGGGGCCGAGCTGAACACGGGTTGGGTCGCGGCAGGCAAGATGGAGGGCTTGAATGATCTGTTCGAGAGCGAAGGCTGGATGGATAAATTCCCGAAAGATTTAATCGAGATGGTGAGCGAGGGCGGGACGATCTACTCCGTCCCCGTCAATATCCATCGCGGCAATGTCATTTTCTACAATAAGAAAGTTTTTGACGATAATGGATTGACTCCTCCGGCCACCTTCGAGGACTTCTTCCAAGCGGCCGATGCGCTGAAGGAGAAAGGCATAACTCCGCTGGCGCTCGGAGACAAGGAGCCTTGGACCGCTACCATGGTATTCGAAGCGGCGCTTCTTGGCGTGCTTGGCCCGGAAGACTTCAAAAAGCTGTACACGGGCGAAATCGCGTTCGACGATGCGAGAGTGAAGGACGCGCTGGAGAAGACGAAGAAAATGTTCAGCTATATTAACGACGATCATGCGGCGCGCAACTGGCAGGACGCAGCGCAGTTGGTCGCTAACGGCCAGGCGGCGATGAACATTATGGGCGATTGGGCCAAAGGCTACTTTACGACCGATTTGAAAATGCAGGCGAATGTCGATTTCGGATGGATTGCGACCCCGAATTCAGGGAACAGCTTCATGGTCATTACGGATACGTTCGGCCTGCCTCAGAACGTCAAGGATGCCGATTCGGTGAGGGAATGGCTGAAGGTGCTTGGCTCCGTGGAGGGACAGGATGTGTTCAATCCGCTCAAAGGGTCGATTCCGGCGCGCATCGATGCCGATGCGAGCAAATACGACGCCTACGGCCAAGCCACAATCGAGGATTTCAAGAAAAGCAGCCTCGTTCCGAGTCTGGCGCATGGCTCCGCGGCTCCCGAAGGCTTCGTGACCCAGGTCAATCAGGTGATGACGATCTTCGTGACGAACGGGGACGTAGAGCAAGCGGCCCGCTCGCTTCGCGACGCCCAGTTGGCCAGCGGCATCGCCAAGTAGGCGGCTGATTGGGGCGGCCCTTGGCCGGCCCTGACGAACATTGCAAGCGGGGCCGGCGGCGGGATTCCGCTGCCGGCTGCCGGGGTCAGGAGGGATAAATATGAATGCCGCTGGCATAGGCGGAGAGACGATGCCCCCATCCATGCCGCCTGAGCGGAAGGCGCGGCGGCGGAAGAGGGTCAACGTCGTGCCGATATTGATGGTGCTGCCCTCTCTTGTCGCGATTGCGATATTTGTATATGGCTTTATCGGATGGAGCGGATATATATCCTTCACCGACTGGAACACGTTAGCCCGCAATTTGGACTTTGCCGGCTGGAAGAATTATCTGTTTCTCTTTCAAGATTTCCGGTTCCAATCGGATTTGCGCAATACCTTCGTATTCACGGTGCTCTTTATTGCCGTGACGATTAGCTTCGGCCTGCTGTTGGCGGTGCTTCTCGATCGGAAAATTCGCGCCGATTCGTTCTTCCGCAACATTTTTATTTTCCCGATGGCGCTGTCCTTCATCGTGACCGGCGTCGTCTGGCAGTGGATTCTCAACCCGTCGACAGGGGTGAACTTGATTCTGAAGGCGCTCGGGATGACGGATGTGCCCAAATGGTATGTCAGCACCGATATTATCCCGGGCTTCCGCTTCGGGCAGATTGAGCTCGGGCTGCCCGTCGCCCTGATTGCGGTGGTGATCGCCGCCGTCTGGCAGCTCTCGGGCTTTGCGATGGCCATGTATCTGGCGGGTCTGCGCGGCATCCCCGAGGAATGGAAGGAAGCGGCCCGAGTGGACGGGGCCGGCGAATGGACGATATTCCGGCGCATTCTGATCCCGCAGCTGCGCCCGATTACGGTTAGTCTCGTCATCATGCTGACGCATATTTCACTGAAAATATTCGATCTCATCTACGCCATGACCGGTCCGGGAGCGATGTTCGTCACGGATATGCCCGGGGTCTACATGTTCGAGACGACGTTCCGGGGCAATCATTACGCGCAGGGGGCCGCGATCTCGATGGTCATGCTTGGGCTTATCTCGCTCTTGATCGTCCCGTATCTTCTGTTGAGCATGAGGAAGGAGGAGGGATAGATGACGAAAAAGGGGGTGCACCGAATCACGCTGTACGCCGGCTTGACGTGCTTGGCCTTGCTCTTTCTCGTGCCGGTATATGTACTTCTTGTCACGAGCTTCAAAGGGGTGGACGAGATTACGTTGGAGCGGATGTGGGCGCTGCCGAAGAGCCTCGATTGGTCCGGGTACCGCGAAGCTTTGTCCAAGCTGTATCCGCATTTGAGCAACAGCTTTCTGCTCGCGATTCCCGCCACCTTATTATCGGCACTGCTCGGGTCGATGAACGGCTATGTCTTGTCCAAATGGCGGTTCAAAGGCTCGAACGCGCTGTTCGCCCTGATGCTGTTCGGGATGTTCATCCCGTATCAGAGCATATTGATTCCCTTGATTCAGTTCATGCAGCGCATCCATCTGTACAATTCGATTTCGGGGCTCATCCTCATTCATGTCGTATATGGCTTGCCGGTCTGCACGCTCATGTTCCGGAATTTCTACGTGGCGGTACCGAATGAAATGCTGGAAGCGGCCAAAATCGACGGCTGCGGCTTTTTCGGCATCTACAAAAACATGATGGTGCCGCTCTCCGTGACGGGCTTCGTCGTCGTCGGCATCTGGCAATTCACGAACATCTGGAATGAGTTTCTGTTCGCGGTGACGATGACAACGCAGAAGCAGCAGCCGATTATGGTCGCGCTGCAAAATTTGTCCGGCAGCCAGATTGTGCAATGGAACGTCCAGATGGCCGGGGCGCTGCTCGCGGCCCTGCCGACGCTGCTCGTCTATATTTTCCTGGGCAGGTATTTTATTCGCGGCTTGCTGGCCGGATCGATAAAAGGATAAAGCGACGCCGTCCCCCCGCCGGGTCTATTCATCTTCAATCCGTTCCCGCTGCGAATCCTCTGCCATCAGGTCTTCGTCGGGATAGTTCCGCTTCAACCCTTGATGCAAGTGCAGATTTTCATTGCCGTACGGGCGCGGGCCATGCTGCCCCTTGCGCCACGGCGTGCTTTTGCCAAGCGATTCCGATTCGATGCTCGCGCCGTACGGCCCTTCCGGGAACTCCTCGGCCGTCAAATCATTGCGCTGCGATTGCACCGTTGACACGTCAGAATGGTTATGTTCGGTCTCGCGATCCGATGGATCCATCAATGGGAGCACCTGCCTTCCTTTTTCGAGTAGTGTATCCGTGAAGTCCGGCCGTCATTCGCGATCCTTCTGTCGCGTGGCCGCAAGCAACCGTCTTGACTGGACACGTCCAATCATGTATCAGCTCAAGCGAAAAACGCTCTCTTCGGAGAGCTTTTTTTGTTGATCCGTGCGCTCGAATACGTCAAAAATCCCTCAAACGGGGAATATCGGATTCACTGGAGGAAACGCGCTCGCGGGAGACAGCTTCAACGTCTCCGACAATGGAGTCTATACCGTTTATGCCAAGGATCAGGCCGGGAACGAAGCCGTCGCGACGATTACGATCGCGAATATTTATAGGCAGCCTCCCCGGTTGACATTGACGCGTTCGCCGGATACGTGGACGAACCAGCCTGTAACAATATCGGTCGCGATTGGGACCGACCAAGGAATTGCGGTCAAGCTCAAGAAATGGGCGCGCGGAAAGCATCCAAGCGGCTATTTTCAAGAAGACGGGGAAGCCGCCGTTGTCTTGACCAAATTACGGGCCAAATCAAAATAAGGCTGCCGCCTGTTCCGATAGCTGCATCGTGATCGGAAGACTTTCTTTTTCGACCCGCTGAGTCCCCCCTGGTTGCCGTGAAAGAAGCCGTTCCAGCGGCCGTGCCCGCGGCTTTGAGACCGCGGAAGGCTCGTCAAACTAGTCCGCATAATCGGCCAAGTTCCCTCATAGACATGTTATCAGTGATGCGGAGTACACCGAATCGAAGAATACTCATGTCAGAGGGGATGATTACATGCGTCGACTCACGTGGATGTTGGCCATCGTGATGAGTGTGGCGATCCTGGTCGCCGGATGCGGAAAGAAGGACGCAACCGATGTGGTCCATGACCTGGATCAAGTAATGAGCAAATTGGAAAGCTATGCCGGCATCGGCACGATGACGCTGCATTCCGGTACTCAGCCGCTGCAGTATCGCGTGGAGGTGTGGTATCAGGATCCGACCTATTATCGGATTGAGCTGACGAACGAGAAGAAGGACATCAAGCAGATCGTGCTTCGCAATGAAGAGGGCGTGTTCGTGCTGACGCCGAGCCTGAAGAAGATCTTCCGCTTCCAGAGCGAGTGGCCGGAAAATCAAGGGCAGGTCTACCTCTACCAGACTCTGGTCCGCAGCATTCTCTCGGATGAGGGCCGCCAATTCACCGAGGATGGCGACAGCTACGTATTCGATGTGGCAGCCGATTATCAGACGGACTCGCTCGTCCGCCAGAAGATCTGGCTGCACAAGAGCGACTACACGCCGAAGCAGGTGCAGGTCACCGATTCGGAGGCGCAGGTTGTCGTCGAGATGAAGTTCAATCAATTCGAATTCGGCAAGAAATTCGATAAAGATTCCTTCGACATGCAGCGCAATATGACGGGCATGAATCATGCGATGATTCCGAACGGCGAGCTGGATGAGAACGGACAGCCGCCATCCCGGGAGACGCTTGCCCCTGGGGACGGAGCGGAAGGTACGGATGCGGCAGGGCAGGAGCCTGACACCGCGCAGGTGGAAGAGGATATGGGGCCGTTCGGCTTCATCGAGCCGTCCTATCTGCCGGAGGGCGTGGCCAAGCTCGATGAGCAAGAGCTTCCGAACAGCGGAGATCATCCGGTCATGATGCGGTATACGGGCACGTATTCGTTTACGCTGATCGAATCCCGGCCGAAGGATATGGAAGTCGGGCTTCAGGTCGAAGGCTCGAAGGCGGTAGATCTTGGCTTCACCTATGGGCAAATGACAGGTGAGGAGCAGAAGACGCTCACCTGGACTTATGAAGGAGTGAAGTACCGGATGCTGAGCGGCGATCTGCCGGAGCAAGAAATGGTGAAAATTGCACAATCGCTCGTGGATCAGCCTGGAAAATAACGGCTGCAGCACAGTTCTCCGGTCCGTATTCCGTGGCGCTCCACGGGATACGGGCCTTCTCGCTATCGGCGAGCAGCGCGAATCATTGCGCCTCTTGCAAACAGCCGACCGCGAGCAGCGGAATTTTCCTTAGTAATGGTTGGTTATTTCCATCTCTCCTTGGTTGACAGTCTCCGCCATGGGCATTAACATAGGTTTGTTACATGGAACGGGATGAACAGACATGAAGAAGGTGACTGACCATGGAGGCGTATTATCGTCCCACGCGAGCGGAGATTTCGCTGGATGCGCTGCATCACAATATGGAAGCTTTTCGCGCCGCGCTTCCGTCTGCCACGAAGTTGAGCATCTGTGTAAAGGCAAATGCTTACGGACATGGGGCGGAGGAGATCGCGCGCGCCGCGGAACGGTTCGGAGCGGATTATGTGAACGTGGCGTTCCTGGATGAAGCCGTACAATTGCGCCGGGCCGGCGTACAGGTGCCGATATTGGTATTGGGCTATACGCCGCCTGCCGGGATTGAAGCCGCCTTCGAGCATGATATATCCTTGACGGTTTTTACGGAGGAGTGTATCCGCAAGTTGGAGGAAGAGGGGCCTGAGCTGTCGGCCCGGTACGGCGGGCGCCTTCTCAAGGTGCATGTCAAGACGGATACGGGCATGGGACGGCTGGGTCACCGCACGCCGGAGGATACGGCCCGCTGTGTCCGCCGCCTGCAGTCGATTGCCGGCGTACGGGTCGAAGGGGTGTTTACCCATTTCGCGGGTGCGGATGAGAAGGATCAATCCTACAGCCGCCTGCAGCAGCAACGGTTCCAGGCGGTCATTGACGAGCTGAAGAGGCAGGCGCTTACCGTACCATTGATACATGCGAGCAACAGCGCGGCGGCAATGGAGTTGCCGGAGTCCGCATTTGATATGGTGCGGGTAGGCATCAGCGCTTACGGGTTGTATCCGTCCGCCGATGTGAACCGCCAGCGAATCCAATTGCGGCCGGTGCTGAGTCTGAAGACGGCCATCGTCCATGTGAAGACGGTCCCCGCCGGCGAGGCGATTAGCTACGGCATGCATTACTATACGAGCGGGGAGGAGCGCATTGCGACCATTCCCGTCGGATATGCGGACGGCTATTCCCGCATGCTGAGCGGGAAAGCGCACATGCTGATCCGAGGCCGGCGCGTACCGGTGCTGGGGCGCATCTGCATGGATCAGTGCATGGTCTCGTTGGAGCCGCTAGGCGAAGAAGGGCCGCTGCCAGGGCCGGGAGAAGAAGTAGTGCTCCTGGGCGAACAGGGCGAAGAGCGCATTACGGCGGAGGAGATCGCCGAGCATCTTGGGACGATTCACTATGAAGTCGTCTGCATGGTTGCCCATCGTATGCCGCGCCTCTATCTCGAGAGCGGGAAGCCCGTGAAAGTGGTTAACCCGCTGCTGCGACCGGGGGCTCACGCCGAAGGTGCAATAAATTGACGGAATTTAGGGGAATGGCACCTTTTACCGAAATCATTTTTACATTTTCGGCAGGATTTTCACGTTGAAGAGAGAATAAGTATCAGGGATTGTCTGCAGGCAGAAGGTCTGCAACATACTCGATATGGATGAAGCATATATATGCTGTTGTATAATTTTTCTACAGAATCGACATAATGGGTACTAGGCAGCAAAGGCTTTGGGGGTGCGAGGACAGGTGGCTAATATTCAGAACACCAAACGAATTATGGTCAGCTTGCCCGACCAACTATTGCAAGAAGTGGACGGTATCGTTGCTATGGAAAAATCGAATCGAAGCGAGTTCATTCGCCAAGCGATGAAGTTGTATTTGCAAGAGCGCAAGAAGCGTCATATCCGTGAATCGATGCAGCGCGGCTATATGGAAATGGCCAAGATTAACTTGACGATGGCATCCGAGGCTTTTTACGCAGAAGTCGAAGCGGATGGCACGCTCGACCGCTTGGTTAGCGGGGTGTAGACATTGATTGTAAAGCGCGGCGACGTTTTTTTTGCGGATTTATCGCCCGTCGTAGGTTCAGAGCAAGGAGGGGTGCGTCCCGTTCTCGTCATTCAGAATGATATCGGGAACCGGTTCAGCCCAACCGTCATCGTGGCGGCAATTACGGCCCAGATCCAGAAGGCCAAATTGCCGACTCATGTTGAGATTGACGCGAAGACGCATGGCTTCGACCGCGACTCCGTCATTTTGCTGGAACAGATCCGCACCATCGACAAACAACGGCTCACCGACAAAATAACACACTTAGATGAAGAGACGATGCACAAGGTCGATGACGGGCTGCTTATCAGCCTCGGATTGATTGATTTTTAAAAACCGATTGCGACCGACTGAACGAGGCCTGCCTCGTTTTTTTGTTGCCGCGTGAGAACATTCGAACCTACGGGTGGGGCTGTCCCCGCCTTTTTTTGTTGCCTGTGCGAGAGGCGGAGGGTGGGGCTATGTGCCGCTTATGTTCGATATCCCCTTGAGTCAGATTCAGCCTCAACAACCGCATTCGAGCCTCTTTGGGCTCTTATGTTCGATATCCCAACGGCTCAGAGAGCCAAGGCCAGCGCAACCGAAGCCCTATGTGCTCTTGCGACCAATATCCCAATGAGTCAGAGCACGCAAGGCAAGCCAAGGGAGCTATTTGTGCCTCTTTCGGCGAACATCCCATTGGCTCAGGGAAGCCGAGGAAAGCTAGACCAGCAACCTGCGCTTTTTACGGACAATATTGCGTAGCTCAGCAGAATCAAGATTAGGACTGCCAGCCAATTAACCTGCTTACACCACCGATTCAGGCACAGCGGATATTGAATCCTGAGCGGAGGGGAGATTCCACATAAGGCTCATTGGAGGATATTTTTCCTGAACGAAAGGGAGAACGAGCAAAAGGATTGCATAATGAGGAAAAAATAAATACGACCAACCGACTAACCGGCCAACCAACAACCATACACGCTTCCGATTGCTTCATTGATTTCATTCTGAGCCGTCGGGAGACTGGTTAAAAGGAGTGTGAAGGCAGGGCCCCGACGACCATATGAGGCCACAAAAGGCATAAAATTAAAGGGATAGCGGCGGCCCGCCATCCCTTTATTCGCGGCTTAAGGAAACGGAATAATCCGCTTGGCCCACTCACTTTTCCTTGTCCTTCAATGTCCATATCGGAGTCTTCAGCTTCGGCAATTTCATCCCCTCGACCTTGTTCTTGGCGGCCGCGGAATATTTCAGGCCCCATTTGTCGAAAAACTCCAGCAGGTTATTTCCGCTCAGCTCCGACGCTTTCGTAACGAAGAAGTCGATGCGTTCTTGATCCGTCTTCGGCAGCATATCGGCAGGCAGCTCGCGAACGTCATGGTTCAGCTTCGTGTACAGATCCCAGCCGTAAGCGAGCTGGAGCTGGCGGAACATGACAAGTCGCGTCCACACGTCGGCTTGGTTGTCATCGTTGAAGTTTTTATCCGCATTGGTTGCCTCGATATATTTGAAGGCGGTGTCATAGATGGTCGTGCCGTCGGACCGCTTTTGCAGCAGACGAGACGGATTGCCGAAGCGGTCCTGAATGTACAGGGAGAAGATATTGACGGTTACTTCCGTCACTTTGCCCCACGTCCAGGCATTTTGCTGGTATTCATGGCCCGTCTCATGCCACCAGCCCCATCCGTCCAGGGTCTTGATGCCATCCACGGTTACCGCATCGATGGCGGACGGTTCGTTGAAGAACATGATCGGGTACCCGGCATGCATGAAGCCGGCGCTGATCTGGATATCTCCCACGTAACGGTAAGGCAGGGAAATGCTTCGATGAGGGAGGCTTCGGTTCGGCGCCGTGCCGACGAGCTTGTCATATTCGGTCAGCATTTCGTCCCACAGCTTCAGCACTTCATCCGGATGATCGAGATTGCGGACGTACTCCGAAGGCACGGTCAATATCACCCGATCGGTCTGAAGCTCGGCCCAAGGCGCACCATAATGGCGAACAGTATCCTGCCAATCCTTCAGCTTTGTCGTCCCTTTGATGTAATGGGGGGCCTGAACCCCGCCGTTCAGGTTGACCGTGACGGCAGTTCCCGGCTTCGGCTTTGTCGGAATCAGATAGACCAGGCCGCCGTAAGGGCTTGTGATCGTATTTCTTCCCGGAGACAATGTTTCCCGCTTCGTAATCACCGGGGCGCGCTTCCAGTTGTCCAGCGGCAAGCTGCTCAGGTTGTCGGTATGAGCGCCGATCTGGACATCGAGATTGGTGGTCCCTTTCGGGACATCGATCGTGATAGGCTTGCCCGCTTCCGCGTACACGCCGGTGCTGATCCAGTTCTGAGGAACGTAGAATTGACGCAGATAAGAGTAGGTGGAATAGTCGAAATCAACCCAGATGCGTTTGTCGGTTACGGCCGGAGCGCCGTTCTCGGCTTGGCCCGGGAACGCATCCGCGAAGGGCGACTTGGCGCCGGAAGGATCGCGGAGAAGGCGCTCCATCAGCGCTGGCAGCAGAGATGCGCTGTAGGGCTTGGAGGCTGGCTCGACAGGCAGCGTAATGCCGCCCAGCTTGGCCGCATCTTCATGAACCTGGGCATACACCGGGCTTGCCGGAGACAGGGAGCCAAGTGTCGAGCCTAATGTCGAGGTGATGATATTCATTTTGGCCTTGTCGTCGGAATCGGGGAACCCGATAGCGGCTTCGCCGATCGTTTTCGCACCGGCTTCGATCGCTTTGGCTTCGGCCATAATGTGGTTCGCGTCATAGTGAGCGGCTTGGGTCAGATTCAGGAACGGCGCCGATCCATCCCATGTCGTGGCCTGGTTGTTCATAAGCGACAAGCCCGCCGTATTCAGGAGACGCTGCAGCGGATAATCGGATGCGAGCGATGCGGTGGCTTGGCCTGTCTCTTTCGACACGGATGGGTACTGCTCGAAGACCCAGCCCTTGGCGGCGAAGACGAGGCGGCCGCCTTCCCGTATGTAGTCCAGCAGCGGCTGCACTTCCTCTTCCTCCACATAGGTGTAGTCAATAAAGGCGATCGGATGTGAGGCTGGATTAAGGATAGCCTTGCCTTGTTCATCTGTGGCCGTCCATCGGTCGACATGGGTAATATCGATTGGCAGATCCGCATGTGCGGCGAAGTCTGAAGTCTTCGTAATGATGGAGATGCGGCCCTGCCCCGCGCGCGCTTGCTCATAGCTGAGCGGCAAATCTTCCGTAAGCCAGTTCAAAATGTTGCGGGCGACGATCGCATTGCCGCTCGCATCGGGCTCGGTGAGCTTGAAGTATGCTTCCCCGCCAATTGCGGCGATGCGGCCCTGGCCGTAGCGGGCTGCGGTCATAATCGAGGTTGAGCGCGGATCGGCAGCGACGGCGAAGGCATGCTCCCCGAATGCGGCCACGCCGCCGTTATAGGAATTGCCGTCGAGAGGAATCCCGGCAAGATCGCGGCTGAGCACCTCGAGATCATGTTGGGAGTAAGAGGGGACGGATGCGGCTGGGGAAGAAGGGGACTGCTGCGCTGACGAGGCAGGCTCGGCATGAATATAGTGGACAGGCTGCAGCAGGGATAAAGCAAGAGTCATTGAGCAGATCGCGCTGATACGGGATAGCTTTTTGTTCAACATTCGAACACTCCTTATCTCTTATCGTTTTGGGAAAAGGATAGCCGATCGGTTCACTGCCGAAATCACCTTGTTTTTGCCAAGCCGGTTCTTCACAGGGTTCATATAGAGGATATTCCGCAGGCTGTTCATTATAGTGCTCTAGTTGTGTACCATATTGTACATAACCGCAACAATCTTGACAATCATGCGGACCATGATTTGCCTAAAATGCTCCTAACGTCATGGCCCTAGTTCGAAAAGCCTTGACTCTGCCCTTGGAAGGCTTCATGTTCCCTTCGAATTCGACGCGAGCCGCCGATGGACGCCAGGAACGGAGACGCGGCATGTCGAATCAAGTCCGGCGCGGATATCTCTAATGCGCCGGGCCTGTTGTCCTTCATACGGGCATGCCGCATTGCAATGAAGATGAGTGTGGATTTTACGGCTTGTTTTTGCGACAATAATGAGTAGGCTGTAAAGGGTTGCAGAAACAGGTATGGAAAGGAAGTCATACATGACCGTACGTGACGAAACGATGGAAGTCCAAGCGCTGGACGCGGCAATTGAACAGATGACAACGAACGAGCCGGAACGTCTTCTCCATCAGCTTGCCTCGGAGTTGTCTCTTGGACGCGGACAAGTCCAACGGACGATCGAGCTGTTGGATGAAGGGAACACGATCCCGTTCATCGCCCGGTACCGCAAGGAGATGACGGGGGAGCTGGATGAGACGCAACTCCGGACGCTGGAGGAGCGGCTCGGTTATTTGCGGGGCCTGGAGGAGCGCAAGCGCGAGGTGCTCCGGCTCATCAACGAGCAGGGGAAGCTGACGGAGCCGCTGCTGGATTCGATTGTCCAGGCCGCGAAGCTGCAGGAAGTGGAGGATTTGTACCGCCCTTACCGGCAGAAGCGCAAGACGCGCGCCAGCGTGGCGAAGGAACGCGGGCTCGAGCCGTTGGCGCAGTGGATTCTCTCTTTGCCGAAGCAGGGCGATCCGCTGCAGGAGGCGTCCGCTTATGTAAATGAAGAGAAAGGCGTTCCTGCCGCCGAGAATGCGCTGCAGGGCGCTCAAGATATTATCGCGGAGATGCTGGGCGACGATCCGGATATACGCGCCTGGGTACGCCGGTATACGATGGATCAGGGCGTCATTCGCACCGAAGCGAAGGATAAAGAGCAGGAATCGGTTTACGAGATGTACTATGAGTATTCGGAGCCCGTCAAGCGGCTGCCGTCCCACCGCATTCTGGCCATTAACCGGGGGGAGAGAGAAGATGTCCTGAAGGTTGCGCTCGATGTTCCCGTGGACAAGATTCTGTCCTTTATGGGCAAGCGCACCATCCGGGGCGCATCGGTCGTGAACGCTCTGCTTGAAGCGACGATCGAGGATGCTTATAAGCGTCTGATCGCGCCTTCGATCGAGCGGGAAGTGCGCGGGGAACTGACGGAGAAGGCGGAGGAGCAGGCCATTCAAGTCTTTGCGCAAAATTTGCGCAGCCTGCTGCTGCAGCCGCCGGTGCGGGGGCAAACCGTGCTTGGCGTCGATCCGGCCTTCCGGACCGGCTGCAAGCTGGCGGTGGTCGACGAGACGGGCAAGCTGCTGGAGGTAGCGGTCACGTATCCGACCGCCCCGCATCACAAGACGGCGGAAGCCGTCAAGACGTTCAACCGGCTTGCGGATCATTACGGCGTCGGACTGGTCGTCATCGGCAACGGCACGGCCTCGCGCGAGACCGAGCAATTCGTCGCCGACTGGATTCAATCCCGTCCGGACCTGAAGCTTCATTACGCGATTGTCAGCGAGGCGGGGGCGAGCGTCTACTCGGCTTCGAAGCTGGCGGCCGAGGAGTTCCCGAGCCTTGATGTCGCGGAGCGGAGCGCCGTGTCGATCGCCCGCCGGCTCCAGGATCCGCTCGCCGAGCTGGTAAAGATCGACCCGAAGGCGATCGGCGTCGGGCAATACCAGCACGATGTCGCGCAGAAGCGCCTGGAAGAGAGTCTGGGCGCCGTCGTGGAATCGGCGGTCAACCACGTCGGGGTCGACGTCAATACGGCTTCCCCGTCGCTGTTGTCCTATGTATCGGGCATCAATGCGACGCTGGCCAAAAATATCGTCAAGCACCGCGAGGAGAACGGAAAATTCACCGAGCGCAAGCAACTGTCCAAGGTTGCCCGCCTCGGGCCGAAGGCGTTCCAGCAATGCGTCGGATTTCTTCGCATACCGGACGGGGCGCATCCGCTGGACAATACGCCGATTCACCCGGAATCGTATCCGGTGGTCGACCGGCTGTTCGCCGAGCTTGGGGTCAGTCCCGACCAGATCGGCACGCCAGAGCTGGCCGGGAAGCTGCGCAAGGTGGACGTGAACGGCTATGCGGAACGGCTGGAAGTGGGCGTGCCGACCTTGAAGGATATTATCGACAGCTTGCTCCGTCCGGGCCGCGACCCGCGGGAGGAGCTGCCTCCGGTCGTGTTCCGTACGGACGTGCTGCAGATTGAAGATTTGAAGCCGGGCATGGAACTGAAGGGAACGGTCCGCAATGTGATTGATTTCGGCGCCTTCGTCGACATCGGCATCAAAAACGACGGCCTGGTGCATATCTCGCAGCTTAGCGATCGGTATGTGAAGCATCCGCTCGATGTGGTGTCCGTCGGGGACAATGTCACGGTATGGGTGCTGTCCGTCGATGTGAAAAAAGGGCGCGTCGGCTTGACGATGAAGCGCTCGAGCGTCGAGAACCTGCAATAAGGACGCCGCGCGCTTACCTGCTCGAAAAGCTAATAAGCCCCCGCTGGCCGTCCGTTCGCATAGACGGGCGCCGCGGGGGCTTCATTCGATCGGGGTTACGGCTGCCGTTCGGACATGTCCTCAGGCGCCTTGGACTTGTGGAAATAGCGCTTGCATTTACGGATGAACGCGCTGCTTCGAACGATAAAAAAACCAGCACTCATTCAACAGCTTAATCTGGCGGCGGTCCTTCTTGTGGAAGGCGCGCATCAACTGGTTGCATAACCATTGCGGCATGAGTATCCCTCCTTCAGCCCGGGGACGAAGATTCTTCGTTGTAACGCTATCTTATGGGCTGCCGCCGCATTTGGTGCAGGTCCGACGCAAAAAACCGGAACGAGGCGGCGGGCTTCGTTCCGGTTATGATCCGTAGTCGTTTATTCGATTCATCGCTTGCGGCTTGTACATCCTGACATTCCGCTATTGGATGCCGGCCGTTTCGGCCTCATCCTCGTACCATTGCTCCATCTGGGCCTGCAGCGCCCGTATCTCCGTCAGCAGCGCGATGAGGGGATAATGCTCCTCTTGAATCCCGGCGAAGGCCTGTTCCAGCCGGTTCATATATTCGAGTCCGCTGACCGTGCGCGCCTCCTCCTGCAGCAGTTCCAACTGCTCGCATTCCGCGATCGCCACGGGCAGCTTCGGCACCCGTTCCGCTGTCAGCTTACTGATTTCCTTATGCAAGCGCAGATTCAGCGCGCTCAGTTGGTAGGCATATTCGGCAGGCATCTCGACGAATTCCCAGTCGCTTCCCAGTTGAAACAGAATATAGCGCATCTTCGCCATCCGGCAATCCCTCTCTTCATCCGCAATTCTACTCTTGACAGTGTACTGGACTTCCAGTACAAATTCAAGTAGGGAAGCAGGGTGATACAGATGACCTATACGAACCAATCGCTGCAGCAATGGGTAGAGGCGGTGTCCTTGCGGGACTTCGGCAAGCCGTTCCGGCATCAGGCCCGCTATAACGGGCGGCTCAAGTCGACGGGAGGCCGCTATCTGCTAGCCACGCATCATATCGAGATCAACCCGAAGCAGTTGGAGGCCTTCGGCGAGGAGGAAGTCGAACGGATCATCAAGCACGAGCTGTGTCATTACCATCTTCATCTGGAAGGAAGAGGCTATCGGCACCGCGACCGCGAATTCAAGGAACTGCTCCAGGCCGTGGGGGGCTCGCGCTACTGCCGTTCCTTGCCCGGCGCGGAGGGCAAGCGCAGGCTGCCTTACCGCTATCGCTTGGAATGCGTCGATTGCCGCCGCACCTATCTCCGCAAGCGGAGAGTGGATGTGACGAAATATGTGTGCGGCCGCTGCCGCGGCAAGCTCCGGCTCGTTCCGGTCCGCACAGAGACGGGGAGGAAGGATCATGGCTAAGCTGGAAGGGAAAACGATTGTTATCACGGGACCTCGCAAGGCGGAAGAAATGTCCGCGCTCGTGCGCAAGCAGGGCGGTACGCCCTTGGTAAGGCCGGCGCAGGGAACGATGCTTGAGGGGTTCGAGCGGCTGGAGGCGGAAGTCGACCGGCTGCTGGAGGCGCCGGTGTCGCTGGCCGTCTGGACGACGGGGATGGGCTTGGACAGGCTGCTGGAAGCGGCCCGCGAAGCAGGGAAGGAGCAGGCATTCCTTCGCAAGATGGCGGAGATGAAGCACGCGGCGCGCGGATACAAGACGGTGAATGCGCTGAAGCGAATCGGCATCGCGCCCGCCGTCCGGGATGACGACGGCTCGACAGCCGGGCTGCTGCGCTCGCTCGACGCGAGCGGGACCGACTTGGCCGGGCGGCTCGTCTCGCTCCAACTGCACGGCGATCCGGCCCCGGCGCTGGTTGCGTATTTCAAGCAAGCGGGCGCCGATACGATGGAGCTGATGCCGTATCGCCATACCCCGCCGCCGGAGGACGTGCTGCGCCGGCTCGCGGCCGAGCTGCTCGCCGGGGAAGTGGACGCCGTCGCGGTGACCAGCGCTCCGCAGGCGCGCTTCCTGTTCGAGTATGCGAAGCGGAACGGATTGACGGAGCGGCTCCTGGAGGTGTTCGCCAGCCGGACATGGATGGCCGCGGTCGGCAAAGTAACGGCGGCAGCCATCGTTGAGGAAGGGGTCAAGCGGATCATTGTCCCCGAAGAAGAGCGGATGGGCGCGCTTATCGTGGAGCTGGCCAAGCATTTCGGGAAGGAGAGCGGGGAGTAGGCCATGGGAGGGAGATGACTGGGAACACGAAATTCATCTCCCCCTGCTTGACATCTGTTCTATCCTGTGATACATTAATACTTGTCATTCCCCGATAGCTCAGTCGGTAGAGCACTCGGCTGTTAACCGAGTTGTCACAGGTTCGAGTCCTGTTCGGGGAGCCATTTTCATACGGAGAGGTACCCAAGAGGCCGAAGGGGGCGCTTTGCTAAAGCGTTAGGGTGTAACAGCCGCGAGGGTTCGAATCCCTCTCTCTCCGCCACTTATGATTTCAACAACAAGTCCCGCAAGGGATTTTTTTTGTTATCTTCGATGTAAGCGTTTACTTACGATGGTTCAAGCAAGGGAGGCCCTTATGATGAATGCCAAGCGATGGTTCTACCGTCTGCTGCTCTCGTATATGCCTGTGTTCATCATCGTCGTCAGCTTCTTGTTCTTCGTCTTTTTCCAGACGCTGAGCGAACAGAGCCGGAATGACGCCATGCGCACCAATGCCTCGCTTCTGCTGCAGACGCTGCGCGCGACCGATGCCTCGCTGAAAGCCATCGATCAGACGCTGGTCTCCGAAGTGGTGAACTCGCCGGAACTTGCCCAATTTTTTCAACTAACGGCGGATGACGACGTTCCGCTCCATATGCGAATCATGAAGCTGATGCGGCGAATGAGCGCCAGCTACCCGCTTATCGATTCGATCTACCTTGTCCGCTTCCAGGACGGCAAAGTGCTCAGCAGCAGCAAGGAATGGAGACTGGAGCAGTATCGGGACCGGGAATTCATTGAGAAGAACCGGAATCTGAAGAGCACCGACTCTCCCTGGATTGGAGCGCGGCCGTTCAAGGAATTCGATTTTCAGGAACCGAAGCGCGTCATCTCGCTTGTCCGCAGCGTGCCGAACTCGGTCGGAAGCGGCGGGATGGTCGTCGTCAATGTCGCTGCCGCATCGGTTGCCTCGATGGTCAAGGACTGGTACGGATCCGAATTGAACAGCATCCGCATTATAGATGGGGAAGAGAATGATCTGCTGTTCGATGATACCGGTAACCCTTCGGGCAAAAGCTTCAAGGTCGTCTCGAATTACATGTCTCCCTATACCGGTTGGGTATATGAGAGCGGCTTCCGCCAGGTCAAGACGGTGCTGTCCGCCGATCGGTGGTTCAACGTGTGGATGATCGGGGGGATGGCGCTTCTGCTTGCTGCGGCGGCCTGGATCGTCTACGTGACGCACCGCCATTATCAGCCGATCGCGAAGCTGGTGAACCGCGTGAACGAGATTGCCGCGACTCCGGCCTCGAAGCGCTCGGACACGGGCCGCTGGGATGAATTCGCGGTCATCGAATCCGCGCTGGACCGCATGTTCGCGGAACGGGATGAGTCTGTCGAGCGGGGGAAGAAGGATGCGGTCTTCCTGCGCAATTATACGTTCCGTCAATGGCTGGACGGGACGTACGAGGATCATCCGCTCGGAACGGCCCAGCATATCGATGTGCCGCTCGCGTCCGATCGGCCATGTCTTGTCGCCGTGCTGGAGCTTGACAACTACGCCGCCTTCGTCGAGGCGTATTCGAAGCGGGACCGGTTCCTCCTCCAGTATGCGGCCAAGTCCGCATGCCAGGAGACGGCCGTTCAGCACGGCTGGTCCCTGTGGGCGGACTGGCTGACAGGAGAGCGGCTGGCAATGCTGTGGCAGCCGCCGGAGCGAGGCGAAGGGGAGCCGGCTGCATGCGCAGAAGCCGAGCGGCGGCTGGGGGCCATGATGCACGATATGCTGACGTGGATTAACGGCTATCTGAAGTGGACGGCAACGGCAGGCATCGGCGGCACGGCGCCGTCGATCCGGGCGATTCCGCATGCGCTCGATCAAGCGCTGCGCGCCTTGAGCCGGAAGATGACCTGCGGCTCGAATCAGGTTTTGATCGAGGAGGAGCTGCGCCGGGATCCGCCGGATTTGCAGCCGTTGGCGCGCACGCTCGCCCACAGCCTGACGGTAACGGCCGCGGAACGAGAGGCCCGCCTGACCGGATGGGTGGAGCTGCTCCGCGCCGGGCGGCTGACCCGGGAGGAGGTTCGCCATGCCTGCCGCCAATGGGTGCCGGATGTGGCGCGCCGCTTGAAGAGCGCGGGGGAAGAAGCGCCGGAAGCGGTCTGGATTGAGCGGCTGGATGCATGCCTGACGCTGGAGGAGCTGGAGCGGACGCTGCGGGACGGGCTGGAGCGGGCGGCCGAGCGTCTGGCCTGCGCCGATCAGGAGCGCAACGCCCGGCTTATCGGCCGCGTGCAGGCCTATGTGCAGGAGCATTATGCGAACCCGCAAATGTCGCTGAATCTGCTGAGCGAGACGTTCGATATCGCGCCGAAGCTGCTGAGCAAAAGCTTCAAGGAAGTGACGGGCGAGAAATTCATCGATGTTCTGATCGGTCTCCGGCTGGAAGAAGCGAAGCGGCTGCTGCGGCAGACCGACCTTCCGGTGCAGGCGATTGCGGAGCGGATCGGGTATGGAGGGGCCGTCTCCTTCAGCCGGGTATTCAAACGAATGGAAGGCATCTCTCCGGGAGAATACCGGAGCAGTCATAGCGCCGCCGCTTCGGCGGATATGGCGCAATAAATAAATGGGGCGACGTGCATGGACGTCGCCCTTTTGGCGTTCACGGGGAGTGCGAAAGCCTGTAAAAGTGCAGGAATTGATCGCCAGCGGAACGGGAACTGCCTTAAAAAGCTGCAGCTGTGCAGTTTTTTGCCCGAAACGGTCCCGAACCGAGCGATAACGGGGAGAATTCCTGTATATTTGCAGGTTTTACTATTCCACGCCCCGGTGCTGCTGAAAAAGATGTACTTTTACAGTTTTTGCGGAGGACACGCGCGCGAGAATCCGAAAATCGTGTGCTCCGGCCCAGGTAGGTATTGGTGAGCTGACGGTGTTCTGAACACACGGACATTCCCGCCAAAGCAGCGGGCGAAAGTTGTCAAGCGAAGGGAAAACGGTCAATTGACCGTTTGCCGCAAGGGGGATCGCTGCGGGAGAAAATGGTTCTTCCCCGGGAAAATGGTTGATTGTGCCGGCGGAATTCCGTCGCCTATAATCAGACTCAACCCGGGAGGCTTTCGGACCGGATTGCCGGAAGCCGAAAGCCATCGCTTCGCTGCTGCGCCATGCGCTTCGTTCTAAGAGGATGAGCCGGCCAGGGGACATGCAGACTTGAAAACGGCAACAATTTGCATTTATGCGTTTGACAAAGGAGGAATGCCCCATGGCAAACGTCACGCCCGGATCCGCTCCCCGCCGCCTGACATCGCGTTTCGCGTTTGCCCCAGGCGCCGGCAAGCGGATCAAGAAGCATTGGCAGTTCTACCTGCTGGTCCTGCTGCCCGTCGCCTACCTGATTATTTTCAAATATGTGCCTATGGGCGGCGTGCTGATTGCGTTCAAAGAATATAACGTCGTGCAGGGCATCTGGGACAGCCCGTGGGTCGGACTGAAATATTTCGAGCAGTTCCTCGAATCCCCCTACTTCTGGAATTACATCCGCAATACGATCGTCGTCAGCCTGTACGGCCTAGCGGTCGGGTTCCCGGCTCCCATCCTGTTGGCCTTGCTGCTGAATGAGATTCGGAACGGCTGGTTCAAAAAGACCGTGCAAATGGTGACGTATGCGCCCTATTTCATTTCGACCGTCATTATGGTGTCTATCGTTATCGTCGCCCTGTCCCCGAACGTCGGCATGGTGAACAATGTGCTGCGGCTCTTCGGGCTGGAAGGCATCGACTTCATGGGGCGGCCGGAGCTGTTCAAATCGATTTATGTCTGGTCCGATGTATGGCAATATACGGGGTACGGCGCGATTATTTATATTGCCGCGCTGGCCGGCGTCAATCCGGAGCTGTATGAAGCGGCCAAGGTCGACGGCGCGACGCGCTTTCAGAAAATATGGAACATCGATTTGCCGAGCATTTTTCCGGTAATGGTGATTCTGCTTATTCTGAATGTCGGGAGCATGATGAGCGTCGGCTTCGAGAAAATGTATCTGATGCAGAACCCGCTCAATCTGGAGTCGTCGGAAATTATCTCGACCTATGTGTACAAGGTGGGGCTGTTGAATGCGAACTTCAGCTTCTCCACGGCGATCGGACTCTTCAACTCCGTCATCAATCTGATCTTGATCGTGACGGTTAACGCGATTGCGCGCCGGCTGTCCGAGTCGAGTCTGTGGTAAAGGGGGCCTTGTTCCATGCGCACAACGACGATTCGGGAATCGCTGCCCGACCGTTTGTTCCTCGCGGGCGTGTACATGTTTTTAACGTTGATTCTGGTCATTATTTTATTTCCGCTGCTTCATGTTTTGAGCGCTTCGTTCAGCTCGCCGCAGGCGGTCAATTCGGGGCGGGTCTGGATCTTTCCCGTCGAGTTGACGCTTGCCGGCTACAAGGCCGTCTTCGCCAACTCCAATATATTGACGGGCTACGCGAACTCAATCTTCTACGCCGTCTTCGGCACGTTGGTCAATGTCGTCATGACGGTGCTTATCGCCTACCCGCTGTCGCGCAAGACGTTCTACGGACGGCATCTGCTCATGATGCTGCTCGTCTTCACGATGCTGTTCGACGGCGGCCTCATTCCGAACTATATGGTCGTGAAGTCGCTCGGTCTGATTGATACGCGCTGGGCGATGATTATTCCGGGCGCCTTGGCCGTATTCCAGGTCATTATCGCCCGCACCTTCTTCCAATCTTCCATCCCGGAGGAACTGTCGGAGGCGGCGGAGATGGACGGCTGCAGCGATGTCCGCTTCATGACGAGCGTCGTGCTGCCGCTGTCCAAGCCGATTCTGGCCGTCATGACGCTGATGTATGCGGTCGGGCATTGGAATTCGTATTTCGGGGCGCTCATTTATTTGAAATCGCCTGATATGTTCCCGCTGCAAATCGTGCTGCGCAACATTTTGATTCTCAATTCCGTGGACCCGACCATGATGGCCAATGTGGATGACATGCTGCAGCTTCAAGGCATCGCCGAGCTGCTGAAGTATTCGCTCATCGTGGTGGCCAGCGCGCCCGTGCTGATGATTTATCCGTTCGTCCAGAAGCATTTTGTGAAGGGCGTCTTGATCGGGTCATTAAAAGGGTGACACGGCATGCCTTATGCATTTCGCTATGAGATGACATTTTCAAGGAGGGTCTAACCATGAGACAAAAAGGATCTGTCTTGCTCGCCATGCTGTTGAGCATCTCGCTGCTGCTGGCGGCATGCTCCGGAGGAGGGAGCGCGAAGCAGGGAGCGGCAGCAACCGATCCGGCCGATGAGGCCAAGGCGGAGGAGCTTTTCAACCCGGTTGGGGACTTCCCGATCGCGAAGGAGCCGATGACGCTGAAAATGTTCGCTCCCCAATCTGCGGCGATCGAGAATCTGGAGACGAACGAGTTCACGAAGTTCCTGGAGGAGAAAACCAATATCCAGATCAAATGGGATGTCGTGCCGGAAGGCGCGCTGGAGGAGAAGAAGCAGCTTATGATGGCCAGCGGCGACTACCCGGAAGTGATTCTGGCAGGCTCCTTCAGCAAGGCGGATCAAATGAAGTACGGCCAACAGGGCGTTTTCATCCCGCTGAATGATCTGATTGAGAAGTATGCGCCGAACATAAAGCAGGCGATGGCGGAGATCCCGTACTTGAAGGACGCGATGACGACGCCGGACGGCAATATTTACGCGATCCCGAAGGTGAACGAGTGCTACCACTGCACCTACGCCTCGAAAATGTGGATCAACCAAACGTGGCTGGATAAGCTCGGCCTGAAGATGCCGGCGACGACGGATGAGTTTTATGAGACCTTGAAGGCGTTCAAGGAGAAAGACCCGAACGGCAACGGCAAGCCGGACGAGATTCCGCTCACGACCGCCGGGAAAAAGGAAATGTGGGGCGGAGGTCTGGACGCGTTTTTGATGAATGCGTTCATCTATAATGATGCCACGACCTATATGTATCTGGACAACGGGGAATTGAAGTTCTCGCCGAATCAGGAGGCATGGCGGGAAGGGCTGCGCTATATCCACAAGCTGTATGCGGAAGGGCTGATCGACAAATCGTCCTTCACCCAGAACGCGGACGCCGTGAAGCAGGTCGGGAACCGGCCGGACAATGTGATGGGAGCGGTCGCCATCGCGCTGATCAGCTATGTGTATTCGCCGAATGAGCTGACCCCGCGCCACAAGGATTATGTCACGGTTCCGCCGCTCAAGGGGCCGGAAGGCGTGCGGCTTGCAGGCTATTTCGTCGGCGCCGGCAACGGCCAGTTCGCGATTACGAACAAGGCGACGGCCGAACAGCAGATTGCGGCGATCCGGTTCGCGGACTATCTCTACTCGGAGGAAGCGACCCTGTTCAGCAGCATGGGCAGAGAAGGAGATGGATACCGTAAGGCCAAGGAGGGCGAGAAGACAGCGGACGGAACGCCGGCGCGCTTCAAGCAGACGCCGAAGCCGAACGTGGCCCAGGTGCAGAACGGAACATGGCAGGAGCTCGGCATCATGAAAATGACGAATGAGCTGCGGGATTCCTTCGCCGTGCCGGAGGATATGTATTCGGAAGACGGCTACGGGCTGCGGCTGCGCACCGAATCCAAGAAATACGAGCCGTTCGCGAAGCCGGAGATCGCCTTCCCGTCCGATATCTTCATTGCGGCGGAGGATGCTTCCCTGGCCGCGCAGCTCCAGACGTCGATCAATGATTACGTCGAATCGAACATGGCGCAATTCATTACCGGCAGCAAAGATGTAGACAAGGATTGGGACGCTTATGTAAAAGGGTTTGACGGGCTGCATTTATCGAAGTATCTTGAAATTTATAGCAAGGCGTTGAAAAAATAAGGGGCAGGCTGCCGTCCGAAGCGCTAGGGAGCGGATTCCGGACGGCAGCCTTCTCGTCGCCTGGAGAGCGGCGAACGACCAATCTAACGTTAGAGAGGAGCGGCTGCCGGATGAGTCAAAGGCTGGCGGTGCCCACGCCGCAGCAAATGGCGTGGCAGGACTTGGAACTGGGCATGTTTTTTCACTTCGGCATCAATACGTATTGCGATCAGGAATGGGGAGACGGGACGGACTCCCCGGAATTGTTCAACCCGGCGGAGCTGGATGCGCGGCAGTGGATCCGGACCGCGAAGGAAGCCGGCTTCAAGTATGTCATTCTGACGGCGAAGCATCATGACGGATTCTGTCTGTGGCCGACCAAGACGACGGATTACTCGGTCCGGTCAAGCCCGTGGAGGAACGGGCAGGGCGATGTCGTGCGCGAGGTCGCGGACGCCTGCCGGGAGGAAGGGATGAAGTTCGGCCTATACGTGTCGCCGTGGGATCGGAACGCGCCATGCTATGCCGATCCGGCGGCCTATGACGATTTCTATGCGGGGCAGCTGACCGAGCTGCTGACCGGATACGGGCCTCTCGTCGAGGTCTGGTTCGACGGGGCGGGCTCCGAAGGGCGCGAATACGATTGGAAGCGCATTATCGGCCTCGTGAAGCGGCATCAGCCGGACGCGATGATCTTCAATATGGGCGCTCCGACGATCCGCTGGGTCGGGAATGAGGACGGCGTCGCCCCGTATCCGTGCTGGAATACAGCCGAAAGCGCCCGGGTCAGCATGTTCACGAGCGATATGAATACATGGATGGAAGAGACGCCGGGATGGGTGCCCGCGGAATGCGACGTGCCGATCCGGAAGCGGCATTGGTTCTGGCATCCGAACGATGAGCACAGCCTGCACTCCCTCGATCATTTAATGGACTTGTACTACCGATCGGTCGGACATGGCACGACGCTGCTGTTGAATGTCTCTCCGGACAACCGCGGCCTGCTGCCGGAACCCGACGCCAAGCGCGTGCTCGAATTCGGAGCGGAGATCCGCCGCCGGTTCGGACAGCCGCTGGGCTCCCCTTCCGGCACAGGGTACGGGCTTGAACTGGCGCTGGATGGAGAAGCCCTCATCGATCATATCGTGACGATGGAGGATATCGCCTACGGGGAACGGGTGCGCGCCTACACGATCGAGGCAGAGGTCGGCGGCGAGTGGAAGCCGGTCGCAGCGGGCAGCGCCATCGGCCACAAAAAGATCGACCGCATCGAGCCGACGCGGACGGCCCGCATCCGGATCCGCGTGACGGAGGAAGCGGCAGTCCCGCATATTCGGAGCTTGGCCGCCTATGCGGCCGGGGAATAAGGCATAAGCGGGTTGGAATAGGAAGCAAGAAGGGCAAGGATCGGCCGCAGCGATGGAATGCGGTTAATCCTTGCTTTTTTTCATATAATATGAAAGATTTAATAGGTAAAGTTCGCAAGCCGCACGAAGTGTCGGTACCGATGGAATGTGTTAATCATATGATGAAGCGATTGGCCTTATCGCGGCGCATGGACAGCATAGGGAGAAGTCCTGCGGAACATCATGAAGGAGGTGGCGGAGTGGGCAGACAACAAACCAATGACTCGAACGATGCGGGCAGCGGAGGCAGAGAGCCGGAAGATATCGTGGCGGAGGCGGTTCAGATTCTGGAGGGAGACAACGAATCGATTCGGCATGCCTTCCGGTACTGGCATCCGTATGACCTCGCTCTCGTCTACCGGGACGCGAAGATGACGCACCGCACCCGCTTGCTGGAGGTGCTCGACGTCGATCAGCTTACGGGCATCATGCGCGAGCTGGATCCGGCGCTGCAACTGGAGTCATTTCAGATGCTCGGGCGCGAGCGGGCTGCGGAAGTATTGAACCGCATGGATAACGACGACTTGGCCGACACGATGGCGGCCGTCAGCGTGGAAGCGAAGGAATTCCTGCTATCCCTGATGAAGCGGGAAGAGAGTGATACGGTACGTCAGCTCTTGACCTACGAGCCGGAGACGGCCGGCGGTCTGATGACGAACCGCTATGTCTGGTTCTATGAGCGTTATACGGTGCGTGAAGCCGTCGAGAAGGTGAAAGCTTTCGCCGAATTGACGAAGCATGTGCATTATTTTTATGTCGTAAATGAAGAAAAGCGTCTGGTTGGCACGCTCTCGTACCGCGAGTTGGTCCTGGCCCAGGAGACGGAGACGATTCAAGCTTTGATGAACGAGAAGGTCATCTCGGTTACGGCCGACACGGATCAAGAAGAAGTCGCCCGTTTGTTCGAGCAGTATGACTTCCTCTCGATGCCGGTCGTGGACGACAATAACCGGCTGATCGGGATCGTGACGGTCGATGACGTCATCGACGTCCTGCGGGAAGAGGCGCATGAGGATTTCAATAAATACTCGGCTACGGACAAGACGATCGATTTCCGCACGAATCCGTTCACGGCGGCGCGGCGGCGTCTGCCCTGGCTGATTATGCTGCTGTTCCTCGGCCTGGTGTCGGGCAGCATCATCAGCCGCTTCGAAGAGACGCTGCAGCAGGTCGTCGCCTTGACCTTCTTCATGCCGATGATCGCCGGCATGACGGGGAACACGGGCACGCAATCGCTGGCGGTCGTCATCCGCGGCCTGGCGTCGGAGAAGCTGGACAAGGGCTCCGTCAGCCGGCTGCTCGGACGCGAACTGGTCGTCGGGCTCATCATCGGCACCGTCTGCGGCCTCGCGGTCGCCCTCGTCGCGGGCTTCTGGCAGTCCAGCCTTCCGCTCGGGCTGGTCGTCGGCAGCTCCCTGTTCCTGACCGTCATTATCGGCACGATGGCAGGGACCGTCATCCCGCTTATTCTGTACCGCTTGAATGCCGACCCGGCGGTGGCGTCCGGCCCGCTCATTACGACGCTGAACGATATCTTCTCGCTTACGGTTTATTTCGGAACGGCGACACTATTCTTGTCCTATATCCTCTGAGAATCGTGCTGCTGACTGCGGTATTTGTTTCCAAAAGGTGACCTTGTGTTTAAGCTGCGTTGCATTAAAGTTGAGCGATGTTAAGTTATCAGTGCGTTAGGTGAGTTGCAGCAAATTGAGTTGTGTTAAGTTTTCAGTGCATTAGGTTGAGTTGCATTAAATTGAGTTGGGTTAAGTTTTCAGTGCGGTAGGTGAGTTGCAGCAAATTGAGTTGCGTTGTGTTAAGTTGGGTGCGTCAGGTTGAGTTGTGTTAAGCTGCGTCGAGTTAAACTGCGTTGCGGAATCCCGCGCCGGAGGAGCTGGGCAGGAGATGAGATTCATGATGCGGTTGGTGGGAACTGTCGCGAAGATTGTACTCTTTCGGCGGACAAATTTCGAAAATGTCCATACGAAGGCGGACAAGAAGGGATATGCTTCGCTTAAGGAGGAAAATCTATATATAGGGTGTACATTGGGTTGTTTGTTCTATATCTAGCGGGGTGAATGTCGAAAAAGAACCTATCTCCTTCACAGAAAAGTGTTCACTATTTGAAAGACATTTCTGTATATTTTCCACAAAATGAGGACACACCTGCGACTTCGACTATCGTCAGCCTGATGAGTCTGCTCTTTGTCCGGGGCAATTCCGAATTTTTGGATTTTTTCGGATTAATGGAGACTGGCGCTGCGGATGGACCGTCCTGCATGAATCCGCCCGGAAAAGGGCCCTGAAAAGCACATTGAAAAAATACCGAAAAAAAAGCTTGTCAACGGCCATGTCGTTTGTTATACTCTTAATTGTCGCCGCGAGGTGATGAAGTTTTTGAAGTCATGGCCCGTTGGTCAAGCGGTTAAGACACCGCCCTTTCACGGCGGTAACACGGGTTCGAATCCCGTACGGGTCACCATCTTTTCTTATGGATGATATGGCGGACAGCAATGTTCAGTCAGCACGAGCCATTAGCTCAGTTGGTAGAGCACCTGACTTTTAATCAGGGTGTCGAAGGTTCGAGTCCTTCATGGCTCACCAGTTTTCTTTTTGCGGTTGCAATGCGGAAGCATCGTTCCCAACATACGTGCGGTAGTGGTGGAATGGCAGACACGCTATCTTGAGGGGGTAGTGGGCGTACGCCCGTGGAGGTTCGAGTCCTCTCTACCGCACCATAATATTCATGACGAATGAGCGAAGTCTTGGCATACAAGGCTTTTTTTGTTTTTACCGGGATATCGCATTGAACTTGAACCTCGCAACCATTTCCAAGCGCCGGACGGAGCGAAGGAACGTTCCGAATCTGACCCGGCGGTTAACCAAGAGGTGTGGACTATGATTATTATCAAGACGAAAGAACAAATTGCCAAAATGCACGAAGCGGGCAAAATATTGGCGGCCTGCCACAAGGAGATCGCGAAAATGATCCGTCCGGGCATCACGACGATGGAGATCGATCGCTTTGTCGAGCGCTTTTTGAAGGAGCATCACGCGACACCGGAGCAAAAAGGCTATATGGGCTATCCTTACGCGACATGCGCTTCCGTCAACGATGTCATCTGCCACGGCTTTCCGAGCGAGACCGAGCTGAAGGACGGGGATATCGTCACCATTGATATGGTCGTGAATCTGAACGGCTGGCTGGCCGATTCCGCCTGGTCCTACGCGGTGGGCAATATCTCGGACGAGGCCGCCCATCTGCTGAAGACGACGGAAGAGTCGCTGTACAAGGGCATCGAGCAAGCGGTCATCGGCAACCGCCTCGGCGATATCGCGCATGCGATTCAGACGCTGGCCGAGGCCGAAGGCTTCTCGGTCGTGCGTGAATTCGTCGGCCACGGGATCGGGCAGGATATGCACGAGGAGCCGCAGGTGCTCCATTACGGGCCTGCCGGCAAGGGCATGCGCCTGAAGGAAGGCATGGTGATCACGATCGAGCCGATGCTGAATACCGGGGTCTGGCAGAGCAAGCGCGATCCGGACGGCTGGACGGCAAGAACGAAGGATGGCGGCTTGTCCGCGCAGTATGAGCATACGCTCGCGATTACGGCCGACGGCCCGCTTATTTTAACGAAGCAGGACTAAAGTGCTAATAAAGAGGCACAGGTGCAAGAACATGCATCCTGTGCCTTTTCTTTTGTGCCCGGTCTCGGGCGATGATCGTTCGAGCGGCCCAGCGGCCCGCTGCCTGGCTTGAACCGGATTTACGCCGGCAGCACTTCCCGAATCCGATCCAGCGCCCAGTCCAGCTCTTCCTTCGTTATGACGAGCGGCGGGGCGAAGCGGATCGTATGGTCGTGGGTTTCCTTGGCAAGCAGGCCGACCTTCTGGAGCTGCTCGCAGTAAGGGCGGGCGGGCTCCGTCAGCTCGAGCCCGATCAGCAGGCCGCGGCCGCGCAGTTCCTTGATGCGCGGCGATTGGAGCTTGGCGAGTCCGGCCATGAAGTATTCGCCAAGCTCCCGCGCCCGGTCGGCCAGCCGCTCGCGGACGAGCGTCTCCAGCGCGGCGTTGGCGACGGCGCAGCCGAGCGGGTTGCCGCCGAAGGTGGAGCCGTGCGACCCGGGCGTGAACGTGCCGAGTACCTCGGCATCGGCCGCGACGGCGGATACCGGAATGACGCCGCCGCCCAGCGCCTTGCCGAGGATGTACATATCGGGCACGACCTCTTCCCAGTCGCAGGCGAACATTTTGCCGGTGCGGCCGAGCCCGGTCTGGATCTCGTCGGCGACGAACAGGACGTTGTGCCGGCTGCACAACGCGCGGGCCGCCTTCAGGAAGCCCGGCTCCGGTACGATGATGCCGGCTTCGCCCTGAATCGGCTCCACCAGAAAGGCGGCCGTATGCGGGGTGATCGCCCGCTCGAGCGCGCCGATATCGCCGTACGGGATGAGCTTGAACCCGGGCGTGAACGGGCCGAAGCCTGCCTTGTATTCCTCTTCCGACGAGAAGGACGTGATCGTGACCGTCCGGCCGTGGAAGTTGCCGTCGCAGACGATGATCTCGGCCTGATTGTCCGGGATGCCCTTTCGCTCGTAGCCCCAGCGGCGCACCGCCTTGATGGCCGTCTCCACCGCCTCGGCTCCCGTATTCATCGGCAAAATCATCGCCTTGCGCGTCAGGTTGGAGAGGCGCTCGTAGAAGGGGCCGAGCTGATCGTTATGGAACGCTCTTGAGGTGAGCGTCACTTTTTCGGCCTGGTCCTTGAGCGCCTGGATAATGGCCGGGTGACGGTGGCCATGGTTCAGGGCGGAGTAGGCGCTCAGCATATCCATATAGCGGCGCCCCTCCGGATCCTCGACCCAGACGCCCTCGGCCTTCGAGATGACGATCGGCAGCGGATGATAGTTCCGTGCCCCGTATTGCTCCGTCTGGTCGATAATTCGCATCGATTGATTCACTCTTGTCTCCTCCTTTTTTCAAAGTGCGGTCATTACAAAATCCGTTCGCCCAGCAGCGAGCCGATCAGGCCGATGGCCAAGCGGACCGTGCGCTTTTGGCTGTCCAGCGGCGGGCTGACCTCCACGAATTCGGCGGACGTGATCAGGCCGGATTCATACATCATTTCGAGCGCAAGATGCGCTTCGCGGTAACTGACTCCGCCCGGAATCGGCGTCCCTGTGCCCGGAGCCTCGGCGGGATCGAGGCTGTCGATGTCGAAGCTGAGATGGACGCCGTCGGTTCCGTCGCCGAGGATGCGCAAGGCCTGCTCCATCACATAAGGCATGCCCTTGCGGTCGATATCATGCATCGTGAAGCAGGTAATGCCGGCTTGGCGGATGTACGCCCGCTCGCCCTCATCCAGCGATCTCGCCCCGATAATGACGACCTTCGCCGGATCGATGCGGGACGACTGCCGCCTGATCTGCATCAGCAGCGGGTGGCCCTGTCCAAGATTGACGGCCAGCGACATGCCGTGAATATTGCCGCTCGGGCTCGTGTCCTCGGTATTCAGATCGCCGTGGGCGTCGAACCAGAGGACGCCAAGATTGCGGTAATGCCTCGTTAGTCCTGCGATCGTGCCGATGGCGATGCTGTGATCGCCGCCGAGTATGAGCGGAAACCGGCCGCCGGAGGCGATATCGGCAACGCGGTCGGCCAGCTCGCTATTGAGAGCGGCGATTTCCTCCAGATGCTTCAGCTTCGTACCGGACGCTTGCGTGCTTCCGGCAGCCGCGGCGGGAGGCAGGACGGCGCCCTCATCGGCCGTCTGCAAGCCCAACTGCGACAAATGCCGGACAAGCCCGGCCTCCAGCAGCGCATCCGGTCCTTGATCCGCTCCCGGCCGCGCGCCTCCATTGCCGTAGGGAACGCGCAGCAATGCAATCAGATTACGGTCCATAAGCAGACTCCTCTCTTGGGAATGTAAGCGTTCACAATTTTATGAAGGAGGATTCAGGATGTAATGGAACAATCAGGCTTAAGCTCTATATATTACGGGAGCTTCGGAAGGAAGTTGCGGGCGGGATCCGGCGTTTTTCATGGAAAAAGCTTAAAAATTAAGCATTTCGCCACGGGGGTGGGTTGCTTTTATGCAGATTTTTTATGCATAAATGCATAAAGCCGGTTCGCTTTTCATTTAAAAGAGGGGCAGCGGATGCATGATCTGCATACCCGATGAATGGATTTGAATCGCGGTGCATCAATATGAATGAACAAGTTGTTGGAAAAATGATACTTTTTACAATACCTTTACAATGGATTGAACTGAGGAAAACATTACCCGTCTATGATTGTGGTATCCGGTTTGTTTGATTGCGTTTTGCCTGTATTGTTGCTTGGTTGCATACGGTAAGTCTTTACAGAGGAGGAATCGCGATGGAGCGCATTGCAATCGATATGGATGAGGTGATGGCCGATACGGCCGGCACGCACCGGGAATGGTACAACCGGGATTATGGCGACGCGGTTACGGCCGCCGAGCTGCAGGGAAGGACATTGGCGCAGGTCAGGCCCGAGCGAAAGCGGGAGATTGACAGCTACTTCGGGCGCGAGGATTTCTTTCGTCAGTTGAAGGTGATGGAACATAGCCAGGAGGTGATCCGCGAGCTCAGCCGCCATTATGAGATTTTCATCACCACCGCGGCGATGGAGGTTCCGGCCTCGTTCCGGGGCAAGTACGAGTGGCTGCAGGAGCATTTTGGCTTTTTGTCCGATATGAACTTCGTCTTCTGCGGGGACAAGAGCATCGTTCGCGCCGATTATATGATCGACGATAATGCGAATCAGCTCCGGCGCTTCCAGGGGCAAGGGATTCTTTTTTCCGCTTCGCACAATGCGGGGGAGCAGGGGTTCGTGCGGGTGGATTCATGGCTGGAAGCCGGGGCGTGGTTCCTGGAAAAGCTGCAGGGCAACGAGGAAGCGGCTGCAGCGGGAGGCTTGCGATGCAGCGCGAACGCGTGACGCCGTTGGCGGAACAGCGCCGGCCCGTCCCCGTGCTGGCGCATTGGCGATTCGAGCCCGGACAGGTCGTATCCGGCTCGATTGAAGCGGGCGCGCTTGTGCTGGCTGACCTGAGCGGCCGCGGGAACCGGCTGGAGTCCGTCGCGGTGAAGCCGGGGCCGGACGCCGCGCCGCAGGAGCCGGAGGCACAGCCAAGCCTGCCGCTGTCGTGGGCGGACGGCGGCCTCGTCTTCCGGAACGATGATGCCCTCTCCGGCTGTTATTTCCGGACGGCGGCGGACGCGCCGATTAACCGGGAACGCTTCGAGCAGGGCTATACGATCGAGGCCATTGTCCATCTTCCTCATCCGTTCCGGGAAGAGAAGCATAGCTGGATGGGAGTGCTCACCCGGCAGGGGCGCGAAGCCGATCTCGGCAGACAAGGGGAAAATGAACTGCTCGCCACTCTATCCGTCTCGAACTGCATGGAGTATCAATGGGTCAGCCATTCTTGGAGCCGGGATATGCCGGCGACATGCTGGTCGCGTTATTTGAAGGAAGAGGAGTGGCATCATGTCGTTATCGTCAACGATTCGGATCGGACGCTGCTGTACGTGAACGGCATTTGCGACTTTAACAGTCCGGCGCGGAACATTACCGGCATCGCCGCCATCGAGGGTAAGGGCTGGAATGTCGGCGCATCCGAATGGGGAGGGCGTCTCGACAAGCTGTTCTCCGGAACGATACGGGAGATCCGCATTGCGGGCGAGCCGCTGGACCGGGCGGCTTGGTTAATGGAGATCGAGCCGAAGCGGGTGTTGGAAGGCACCAATGCTCCCTTTCCTTTACTTGAACGGGCGGAGAACTATCAGTTCGCTTTCGTCCCCGATCCGCAGAAGCTGGTCTATCTGAATCCCGAGATGTTCGAGGCGCAGACCGAGTGGCTGGCCAAGCACCAGGCCCGGGACCGGATCGCCATGACGGCTCTGCTGGGGGATGTCGTCGACCATAGCGAAGCGGAGGAGGAATGGGAGCGGGCGTCGCGGGCGGTCGCCATTCTCGATAACGCGAATGTTCCGTACATGATGACCGCGGGCAATCATGATTATGATGCGGCCGGGACCTATTTGCGGCATTTCGGGCCGGAGCGCTTCCTCCCGAAGCCTTATGTCCGGGGCTGCTCGCCTTCCGGGTACAGCTCGTACGCCGTCATCGCAGCGGGGAGCTACCATTACGGTTGGCTGATGGCGGATATGAAGCAACTGCGGCAGGATATGGCTTGGTGCAAGGAGATGCTGGAGCTGCATCGGACGCTGCCGACCGTTCTCGTCTCGCATGATATCCTGTATGCGGAACGGGATGAAGGCGGGCGCCGAATGGCCCGGGATTCGGAGAACGGAACGCTCATCTGGAAGGAGCTGGTCTGGCCGTGTCCCCAAGTCTTTATGACGGTGAACGGGCATTATGACGGTACGGCGCATCGGATTCGGCATAATGCGAAGGGGCAGGAAGTCATCCAACTGCTGATCAACTATCAGGACAGCTACCGCGGCGGCAATGGCTGGCTTAGGCTGGCGGAATTCGATGAGGAGGCGGGCCGGATCACGTTTCGTACCTTTTCTCCATGGGTGGATAGCTTGGCCAGCCTGAACGGAGCGGATAACCTGGCTTATCCGGATTACCGCTTGCTGACGGGGCCGCATGAATGCTTCTGCATTCCGCTGTCATTCGAAGAGCGCTTCGCGCCGCGGGACTAGGGGATGGAATGAGTAAGGCGATTTTACAGGAAAAAGGGGAGGGGCGATGCCGATGTCGCTTTTGGCGGAAGAACGCAAAGGGTATATTATCGAGCAGCTTGATGCGGTCGGGAAGGTGCGCGTCGTCTCGCTCGCCGAACGGCTGCATGTCTCGAACGAGACGATCCGCCGCGATCTGGCGGTGCTGGAGGAGGAGGGACGGCTGCGCCGCGTGTACGGCGGGGCGGTCAAGGTGCAGTATGAGGAGGGCGAGCCTCCGTACAAGCAGCGGCAGGTCCTCAACCATGAAGCGAAGCAGGCGATTGGCCGCCGCGCCGCCGAGCTGATTCAGGACGGGAATACCGTCTATATGGATACGGGCACGACGATTCACGAGCTGGCCCGGGCCGTGAAGGGCAAGAAGCGGGTGACGGTCATCACCAATTCATTGGCGGTGGCGAGTCTGCTCCGCGAGTCGCTGACGCAGGGCTTGTTCAGCGGCAGGGTCATCATTCTCGGCGGGGAGATCTCGCCCGAGCAGCAGTCGGTGAGCGGGCATCTATGCCAAGAGATGCTGCGCAATTTCTATGTCGACAAAGCCTTCATCTCCGTAGGCGGGATGTCGGTGATGACCGGAATCAGCGACTATGACATGAATGATTCCGTCATCTCCCGGACGGTGACCGCGAACGCGAAGGAGGTCATCGTGCTGGCCGACTACAGCAAGATCGGCATTCAGGCCTTCTGCCATATCGCGCCGCTCGAGCAAATCGATGTGATTGTCTGCGATCAGGAGCATCCGGCATCATGGACGCAGGAGCTGGAGATCAAAGCCATTACGTGGATCGTGGCGAATGGCGGCAGGGAGACGAAGAACCGGACGTGAGTCCGGTTCTTTCCGACTGTCGACAAGTCCCGTCGATAGTTATTTTCTTAGGATGGGCGGGGCCGGGGAAGGCAGAACAGGTTAGGTTAGGGCAAGTTGGTCCGCGCATGAAGCAAGCTGGTCCCTGCATGAAAATGCTGCACAGGCGCAGTATTTTTACCCTCAAAAGGTTAAATTTAGATAAAATCCTGTAAAATTACATTATTTGGCCATTTTGAATGCTATTTATGCCTTGCCGTAGGGTAATTAGTGTATTTTTGCAGCAATCCTATTTTCGCATCCTCGTCTCCATGAAATTGCTGCATTCTTGCAGTATTGGCGGAGCAGATGACTAGAGTGGCGGGAGATACTGCAGCTTTAGTGGAGTGGATGACCGGAGCTGCGGACGTTTTGGCCGGGAAACGATGGAAGAATATATAGAGATGTATTTGTGTTGAAGAACCGGACGTGAGTCCGGTTCTTTTTTGCGCTGGCGCTGGAAAAATACCACAACAAACCACACGCACCTCCCGTTTCGCGTACCCAACCTCGCCTTCATCGTCCTGGCTTCCTGGGTACCGGAGAAGATCGGGCTTCAAAAAACGTTAATATCCCGTTCATCTCACGAAAACATTCACTCCTTATAGTGTACATATCACAACATCAGAAGGAATCAAAAGGAACCTGCAGCAAGCGTTGAAGTCGTCACCGCATCCGGCGCGAATCGGCCGCCCGCCGGTTCGCGCCGCAGATGAGAGAGGAGTCATATGCCGATGAGAGGAAAACGCCTGCTCGTCACCGCCCATACCGGCTGTGGCGAAGCGCCTGCCAATACGTGGGCGTCATTCATGGAAGCGGCGGCCACGGGAGCGGATGTCGCCGAGGTGGATATCCGAGTCACCTGCAAGGATGAGCCCGTGCTGCTCCATGATCATTCGCGCCTGCTGGAGTTGTATGACGCGAGAGAGTTGAACCGGATGCCGGCCAGAGCGAGACTCGGGCCGCCCCACCGCGAGCACGGGCTGGTGCTGCTGGCCGATGTGCTCGAAGAGGCGAAGCGCCGCGGCCTGATGCTGAACCTCGATATCAAAAACGCGGAGAGCGTCAATCCGACCTTGCGGCTCGTTAAGGAGCTCCATGCGGAACAGCTCGTTTTCGTTACGGGCTGTACGGAAGGGATCGAGATCGATACGGAGGGGATGTCGCTGCTGCTGAATGTGCCGGAGAGCGCCGATGCGGCTGCGAATGCGACGGGTGCTGCGCCTGGGGCTGCGAATGCGACTGGTGCTGCATCTGGGGCTGCGAATGCGGCTGCCGAAGAGGCATTCATCCGTTCCTTCTGCGAGCGGGCCAAGCGGGAAGGCTATCGGGGCGTCAATGTCCCCTTTGAACGGTGCAGTCCCGGCCTCGTCGCTTGCGCGCATGCGCTCGGGCTAATCGTCTCGGTTTACACGGTCGATGAGGCCGATGCGATGCGGAGCTTGATGGAGATGAAGGTGGACAGCATGACGACGAAGCGGCCGGAACGGCTGCTCCGGCTGAGAAAGGTGGATGAGCGCCATGAAGGATAAACGCATCGATGCGAAGGGAGGGCGAGACGGATGTCACAGGAAGCGTCCGCGATGAAGGCGGCGGGATGGAGCCGGCGGCACCGGTCCGGAACCGGCGAACGCTCGCGGTTATGGAAGCGGGTGGGGCGCCATTACCAGTTATATTTGCTGCTGCTGCCCTGCATCGCGTTCTTCATTATTTTTTCCTATATCCCGATGGCCGGGCTGGTGCTCGCGTTCAAGGAGTATCAATTCAACAAAGGAATTTTCGGCAGTCCCTGGATTGGCTTCACTTATTTCGAAATGTTCTTTCAGGATCCGCAGAGTCTCCAGTTAATCCGGAATACGCTCATCATTAGCGCGATGAAGGTGTTCCTGGCAATGCCGTTCCCGATTGTGCTCGCGCTGATGTTCAATGAAGTGAAGAATTCGAGGCTGCGCAATCTGTTTCAAGGAATCGCGTACTTGCCCCATTTCTTCTCCTGGGTCATCGTTATCGGCATGCTGCAGCGTATTCTCGCGCCGGATACCGGGCTGGTCAATCAGATTATTTCCTGGTTCGGCGGCGATGGCAGCACCTTTTTCCTGATGGAGGAAAAGGCCTTCTATCCGACGATGTTCTGGAGCTATATATGGAAGGATGTCGGCTGGAGCTCGATTATCTATTATGCCGCTATCGTAGGCATCAGCCCTTCGCTGTATGAAGCGGCGAAGATGGACGGGGCGAACAAATGGCGCCAGATTTGGCATATTACGCTCCCTGGCATCCGGCCGACGATTATCGTGCTCTTCATTTTGTCGCTGGGCAATATTTTGTCCGCCGGGTTCGACCAGATTTATCTGCTCAAGACGCCGGGCAATATGAATGTCTCGGAAATCTTGGACACGTACATCATCTACATGGGGCTCGAGAGCGGCCAATTCGGCTTTGGCACGGCCATCGGCATGATGCAGGGCCTTGTCGGCTTGATACTCGTTCTGACCGTGAACCGGGTAGCCAAGAAATGGTTCCAGTCATCGTTGTGGTAGGCCGGAGGGATGGAGATCCTGCCCGCAGCCGTTCACATATTCAATACAGAGGAGAGGAAGTAGACATGACAGTGAATCGAATGCAGCTCTGGTCCAAATTGACGGCATTGACGCTTGTATTTTCCATCCTGTTGACCGCATGCGGCGGGGGAAGCGATACGAAGTCCGGCCAGGAGGCTGGAACGGATGCGAATAACGCTGCCGCCGGCAAGCCAGCGACCTGGATTGCCGATCGCAAAATCAAAGGGCTCATCTTCATGGGCAGCGACGTCACCGAAGGGATGAACCCGGAGATTGCGAAGAAGCTCAAGGAACTGACCGGGATTGAGCTGGAGCTGCAGGCCGTGGGGCATGACGGATCGCAGAAGGCCTTGGCCGCCGGTCTGGCCGCGGGCGATCTGCCGGACTTCATCGGCTATTATTTGAATCATAGCGGACGGCCGGAGATGGAGATGATCAATAAGGCCGCGCGCGAGGAGATGTTCCACGATTTGACCCCGTTTTTGCAAAATACGAAGATCTATAAAAAGTATACGGAAGAAGGGTATTTGCCGCTCGATACGCGGTATGGCGTGGTGTTCCGGCCGGAATTCAACGGCGCCGCTTATACGATGCATTTGAACATTCCGCGCGAGGGCGGTTATGAGGTGCGCAAATATGTGCCGGGCCCTTACATCCGCAAAGATATTGCCGATGCCCTCGGCGTCGATCCGCGCACGATTGCGACCTCGGAGCAGCTCTATGAGTTGGCCCAGAAGATTAAGGAAGGGCACTTCAAGGACAAGAACGGCAAAGAGGTGTACCCGATCGGGCCAACGGTCTGGGGAGGAATCGATCGCGATGCGCTGTACAACGATCTGGTGTGGACCGGCTTCAACGGCGAAGGGTTCAATCGGGACAAGGACGGCAAGATTTTGCATGAGAGCCAGACCGAATATGGAACGAAGCGCGTCGAATTCGTCCAGAAGCTCCTCCGCGAGAAGCTGATGCATCCCGAATATTATTCGATGGAAGAGAATCGCGCCAAAGAAGGCGTGCTCAACGATTCATTCGCCATCATCGGAGATATGCATAATTATGTCATCGAGAACAAGGACAACCGCTACATTCCGCTCGGACCGTTGAATTCCGTCAATGGCCCTTATCAGATGAACTTGACTTTTAAGGGCGGTTACGGCGCCTGGTCGATCCCGAAAACGACGAAAAATCCGGAGGATATCGTGAAGCTGGCCGATTTCCTGGCGAGCCGCGAAGGCAAGCTGCTGTGGAAATACGGTTTGGAAGGCCGGGACTACGAGCTTGACGCGAAGGGCAACCCGGTGCCGAAGCAGGAGGTGCTCGATCTGCTGGACAAGGATCCGGTCAAGGCGAAGGAGCTTGGCTTTGCCGGCGTGGGCAATGACTGGGGCTGGTATCTCGGCGGCACGGATTTGAACGACTTGGCCGACTTCGGCGAGGCGAGCTATGGCGAATCCGCCAAGCCGGACATGAATAAGGGCCCGCTGGAGATTGCGGACTACTGGCACTATGACGAGAAAAAGCAGCAGGCGAACATCAAGGACGGCTATGCGGCGCTGGCATTCATCGGCGAGTTCAGCAAAGGCACGCAGCTCACGATGGCGCTCGATAAATACAAAGAGAGTCTGATCCGCGCCTACTATGCCAAAGACATGACCGAAGCGCAGGCGATTCTGGACAGCGCGGCAGCGCTGCTCAAGACGGCGGGATTGGAAGAGTACATCAAGCTGCTGGAAGAGAAGGACCAGGATCCGAAGACGAAGCTGCTGTTCTAGCGAACGGCAGAGGGGAGGAGAGGGCCTTTCCGCCGGAGCGGAGGGGCTCTCCATCCATGGAAATAGAGGGAGGAACGAGGATGAGAAAGACGGCTGCGTTCGGGCGGCTTCTGACCGGGGTGAATTACGCCCTGCTCGGATTGCTGTGCCTGTCCATTATTTTGCCGACCTTGAACGTGCTGGCGCTGGCGTTGAACGTGGGGACGGATGCGGCGAAGGGCGGCATCTATTTTTGGCCGCGCCAATTCACGCTCGATAATTTCAAGGAAGTGTTCAGCCAATCCAACATTGTGAACAGTTTCGTCATCTCGGTATTCCGCACGATCGTCGGCACCTTCCTCAGCGTGCTGCTGACGGCGATGGCCGCCTATGCGCTCAAGAGCAAGTCGCTGCCCGGGCAGAAGCAGATCACCTTCTTCGTGTTCTTCACGATGCTGTTCAGCGGCGGGCTTATTCCTTACTATATCGTGCTGAAGGAGCTTCATCTGACGAACAGCATCTGGGTGTATATCGTGCCTGCGCTGTACAGCGTCTGGAACATGATGATTATGCGCTCCTTCTTCCAGCAGGTTCCGGAAGGGCTGGAGGAGGCGGCGCGGATTGACGGCTGCGGCGATCTCGGCATCTTCTTCCGGATTATTTTGCCGACGAGCAAGCCGGTCATCGCCGCCATCTCGCTGTTCAATGCGGTCGGGCACTGGAATGACTGGTTCACGGGCACCTTCTATGTGCGCGATCCGAATTTGAAGCCGTTGTCGACGGTGCTGCAGGAGATGCTGACGAAGCAGCAGGCGTTGACGGAGACGCTGATGACTACGGCGGGATCGCTGCAGATGGATATGCTGGACAAAATGCAGGTGACCGGCACGTCTCTGAAAATGGCTACGATTATTATCGTCATCACGCCGATAGTCATTGTCTATCCGTTTCTGCAAAAATATTTCGCCAAGGGCGTCATGATTGGATCCATGAAAGAGTAGCGATACAACGTCTTACCCGCTTCAATGCTTACGAACAGACAGGAGGCCGGCTGGATGAAGATTCGAAATCCATATGCACAAGAAGGGGTATGGCTGCGGGGAAGCTTCCACAACCATACGACGAACAGCGACGGGCATCACCCGTTGGCGACGGTATACCGGATGTATCATGATTATGACTTCCTGGGCATCTCCGATCATGATCAGATTACGCCGCATGCGGCCGACAGCCCCATCCCGACGCTGTTCGAGGCGATCGAGGTGAGCAGCCCGCAGGCGCATATGCTGCTGGTGCAGCCGCCGGAGACGCTGATGGAACAGTATTCCAATGCTTTTACGATCGAAAATTACGGGCGTCTCTCGTCCCTCTGCCTGGAGAACGGCGGCATCTCGGTGCTCGTTCATCCGAACCGGTATTTTTCCCAATATTGGAAATTCGGCGATATGCTGCGGCTGCCCGCTTATACCGGCATCGAGATCATCAATGGCGACGGTCATCCGCAGTATGACATCGCCTTCGACAAATGGGACGCGCTGCTGTCCTCCGGACGTCAAGTGTGGGGCTTCGGCAATGACGATTTCCACGCGTACGGCCAGGAGCGGCGGGCGTGGAATATGGTGTACGCCCGCGAGAACAGCCGCAAGGCGGTGCTCAGCGCCATCCGTCAGGGCAGCTTCTACGTCTCCACCGGTTACGGCTTCGAGTCGATCCGCGTCGAGGGGACGGCCATCGTCGCCGACTTATTGTCCGACGTTCATCTGGACGGCATGTACAAATACGCGACGGTCATCGGCAAGGACGGCCGCGTGCTTCACGAGCAGACGGGCCGGTTCAAGCAGCTCGTATACGAATGCAAAGGGGACGAGCAGTATGTGCGTTTGGCCGTTTATTTGGAAGGGGGTTTCGGCGCGTTCTCGCAGCCGCTGTTCCTGAGCAAGGGGGAATGAGCGGGATGAGCATACCGCTGCAGTTCCGTCCGGACGGAACGTTTACGATCGTTCAATTCACCGATCTGCATGTTAGAGGAGGGAAGTCGGAGCTGGATGCCCGCACTTTCGCCTTAACCGAACGCATCATCGAGACGGAGCGGCCCGATCTGGTCATCTACTCCGGGGATATGCTGTACGGGAAGGAAACGGTTGAGCCCGTCGCCGCGCTTCGCCGCATTGTCGAGGTTGCGGAACGGAGGGAGGTGCCGTTCGCCGTTATTTTCGGCAATCATGACGCGGAGGGCGGGGCTGCCCGCGAGGAGCTGCTGGAGGGAATGGCGTCCTGCCGGATGTCGCTGGCGGAAGCGGGTCCCGCGGACATCCATGGGGTTGGCAATTATGTTATCGCGGTGAAAGCGTCTGCTCAGGCGGGGCCGGCCGCCCTTCTGTATCTATTTGACTCCGGCGATATGGCTCCGGCTTCAGTAGGCGGATATGCCTGGATTCATCCGGATCAAGTGGACTGGTACCGCCGGGAGTCGCTCGAGCAGCGGCGGCGCCACGGCGCTCTGCCGAGTCTGGCCTTCTTCCATATTCCGCTGCCGGAGTTCAAGGAGGCCTGGGAATCCGGCCAGGCCGCGGGCATTCGACAGGAAGACGTATGCTGCCCCCGCCTGAACAGCGGGCTGTTCGCCGCGATGGTGGAAAGCGGCGCTATGATCGGCGCCTTCGCCGGCCATGATCATGACAATGATTATGCAGGCAGCTTGCATGGCATCCGGCTCGGGTACGGGCGAGTGACCGGATACGGCGGTTACGGCGGTCTGCAGCGGGGGGCACGGGTTATCCGCCTGCTGGAAGGGCAGCGACTGTTCCGGACGTGGATCCGGCTGGATGACGGGAGCAAGGTAAGCCATGAGTCTCGCGAATAATCGCCGCACCGGCATTCTTTCCTTGACCTGGCCCATCTTCATGGAGTCGTTGTTCGGGATGCTGCTCGGCATGGCCGATACGATGATGCTGAGCAGCCATTCCGACGGCGCCGTGGCGGCCGTGGGCGTCGCCAATCAAATTTTGACGGTGGCCGGCCTTATGTTCGGCTTCGTCACGGTCGGGACAAGCGTTATCCTGAATCAATGGCTTGGCGCGGGGAAGCTGAAGGAGGCGGGGGACCTGGGGAGAACGGCGCTCACGTTGAACCTGATGATCGGCCTCCTGCTCAGCGCCGTTTTATGCGCCTGCGCCGACGCCTTCCTGCTTCTGTTCAAGCTGCCTCCGGGGCTGCTCGCGGAAGGCGGGGCTTATTTATCCATCACCGGCAGCTCGGTCTTCCTGATCGCTCTCAGCATGACGCTCGGAACGATGCTGCGGTGCCGCGGCCTGGTGAAGGAGATGATGGTCATCTCGTTCGGCGTGAACGTGCTGCATATCGTCGGCAACTATATCGTGCTGATGGAGCCGTTCGGCCTGCCTTCGCTTGGAGTGGAGGGCGTGGCCGCATCGACCTGGATCAGCCGGGCTGCCGCGATGATCGCGTACTGGATTGTATGCAGCCGGCGGCTGGACCAGCCTGTCCGCCTGATGCATCCGCTGCGCATGCGACGAGCTGATCTTCGCCTTATTTTCAAGCTGGGCATTCCGTCGGCCGGGGAGCATGTTTCCTATAATTTGTCCCAGGTTGTCATTACGTATTTGGTCGCCATGCTCGGGGCGGCGGCATTGACGACCAAAATTTATACGCAGAACATTACGTCCTTCGTCTTCGTCTTCTCGATGGCGATTGGCCAAGGCACGCAAATCATAGCGGGCCATTACATCGGGGCGATGCGCAAGGAGGAAGCCTATCGTTCCGGCATTCGCCATTTGAAGCTTGGGGCCGGGGTGACGCTGGCCGTCTCCCTGATCTTGTACGCCTTGTCCGGGCCGCTGATCGGACTCTTCACCTCCGACCCGCAGATTATCCAGCTTGGCCGGCAATTGATGCTCTTGTCCGTGCTGCTGGAGCCGGCCCGGGCCTGTAACATGGTGCTTATCAGCTCGTTGAACGCGGCGGGGGACGTCAAGTTCCCGGTGCTTGTCGGTCTTGTCTCGATGTGGGGAATCAGCGTGCCCTTGGCCTATCTGCTCGGGATCGTACTTGGCTTGGGGCTGGCGGGAATCTGGCTCGCCTTCGCCGTGGATGAATGGGTGAGGGCGCTCGTCATGCTGCGAAGATGGAGCAAGCGCGGCTGGGAACGGCTATGCCTTATTCCGGGTCATGCGGCGGAGGAAAGAACCGCCGGATAAATGAAAGAAGGAGAGAGTCATAGGAGACATAGGAGTCATAGGCGGGGCCTATGGCTCTTTTAGGCGCTAAAAAGAAGGAAAATGACATATTTATCCTGCTTATATGACGTTTATCATACTCTCGACTTGACGTTTATGACTACAACGGGCGGGTTGTCATCTCTATACTGAAGACAGGAATCTGCCGTTGATAAGGGTATGTTCCCAAGCGTCATACCTAGGAGGAAAACATAAGATGAGTATGAGTCATTCCAAGCTGTCCCATCTAAAGAAAAGCGTCGCTCCATATGAAAAAAACGATACGAAGTCCAGCATTCGGCAGATAATTAACACCTTGGGGCCTTTACTGCTGCTTTGGTATGCCGCTTACGCAAGCCTTTCGGTCTCGTACTGGCTTACGCTTCTCTTCTCGATAATCACTTCGGGATTCGTTATCCGAACGTTTATTATTTTTCACGACTGCTGTCATCAATCGTTCTTCAAGAGCCGCAGGGCCAACGATACGCTAGGCACCATTACGGGGATCCTGACGCTTGTGCCCTACCAGCAGTGGAAGCACAGCCATTCCATCCATCATGCGACGAGCAGCAATCTCGACAAGCGAGGAACCGGAGATATGTGGGTGCTCACCGTGGATGAATATGCCGCGGCTCCCTTAACGAAGCGAATTGCCTACCGCATATACCGCAATCCAATCGTTATGCTGGGGCTGGGGCCGATTTTTATATTCCTGATTGCATACCGCTTTAACCGGAGAGGCGCGAGACGGAAGGAGCGAATCAACACTTACGTAATCAATGTGTCCATCGCCGCTCTGTATGGGCTTCTGTGCTGGGCCATTGGCTGGCAGGCGTTTGTGCTCATTCAGGCTCCCGTTTTTTACGTATCCGGCATGCTCGGCATCTGGTTGTTCTATGTTCAGCATCAATTCGAGGATTCTTACTTCGAGAACGAGGACGAGTGGAGCTATGTGAAGGCTGCTGTAGAGGGAAGCTCTTATTATAAATTGCCCAAAGCATTGCAGTGGATAACCGGAAATATCGGCTTCCATCACGTTCACCATTTGAGTCCCAAGGTGCCTAACTATTATCTGGAGAAGGCGCATGAGGCAACCCCGCCGCTTCAAAGAGCGACGACGATTACGCTCGGGACCAGCCTGAAGTCGCTGCGTTTCCGGCTGTGGGACGAACAGAATAAAACATTCGTTGGGTTCAAGGATGTGAAGCATCTGCTTGCCAAGGCCAACCGCGAGGCCGCCCGCATTCCAAGGAGCGCCCCAGGCATGCAGGGAAAATAACCGCTTTGAGCGGCGTTTGTGTTACTATACAATTACATTGATTTTCAGGGAGGACGGCCATGCAGAAGTGGTATCAGATTTTTTACAAAAGCACGGGTCTTAGTCCTTATGTATGGGTCGTCTTTTACATCCTCCCGTTTTATTTCATCTTTCGTTCGTCTTCGACGTACCAAGTCGTCTTCGGCATTGTCATGATTTTGATGTTTTTCGTCTGTTACGTTCTTTCTTTTGTTATGAGAGGTTGGCAAGTGTACTTTTGGACCTCCCTGCAAATATTGATTTCCATTACGATGACTTTGCTGTTCGGCTATGTCTATTTCGCCCTGTTCTTAGCGTTCTTTATTGGAAATATTCAACATCGGATCGGATTTATTACGCTGTACTCGATTCATCTCATCAGTACGATCGCAACGCTCAACTTCGGCTTTGTCACGAAAAATCCGGTGTTGATCTCCCAGCTTCCGTTCGTGCTTATCAGTCTCATCGGTGTAATTCTCCTTCCCGTCACCACTTATAACCGCAATAAACGGGAGAAGCTTGAGGGGCAATTGGAAGATGCGAATAAGCGGATCTCCGAGCTGGTCAAGCTGGAAGAACGGCAACGAATTGCGCGCGATCTCCACGACACGCTTGGACAGAAGCTATCGCTGATCGGCTTGAAGAGCGATCTGGCCAATAAATTGATTAACAATAACCCCGCTCAAGCCCAAATCGAACTCAAGGATGTCCGGCAAACGGCCAGAAGCGCCCTGAAGGAAGTGCGGGAAATGGTTACTCAAATGCGCGGGACGAGGTTAGAGGATGAGCTGTTTCGCATCAAGCAGATTTTGAAGGCTGCTGAGATCGAGTTCACCCTGGAAGCCGATCCGAAGCTGACCAATACCTCTCTGCTGAACGAAAATGTGCTTGGCATGTGCCTGAAGGAAGCGGTGACCAACATCGTTAAGCACAGCCATGCTTCCGCCTGTTCGATCATCCTGGAGCCCATGGATACCGAGCTGCGCGTGAAGGTGAAGGATAATGGAATCGGCATCGCGGCGGATTCAGCCGTTTTACGGGGCAACGGACTGCGGGGCATGAAGGAGCGGCTTGAGTTCGTGAATGGAAGTATGGACATCGTTCCTGATAAGGGAACAACGGTCATCATTACAGTGCCGAACGTGTGCAAGGCGTCAGAATAGGAGGCGGGGCCATGATTCGAATCGTAATCGCAGAGGATCAGCGGATGCTGTTGGGCGCACTGGCGTCCCTGCTTGATCTTGAAGAGGATATGAGTGTCGTCGGCCGGGCCTCCAATGGAGAAGAAGCCGTGCAATTGGTTCGTCAGCATCAACCGGATATCTGCATCATGGATATTGAGATGCCGGGGAAGAGCGGTTTGGACGCAGCCGAAGAGATAAAGGGCTGGGGATGCAAGGTCATCATCTTGACCACATTCGCCAGAGCCGGATATTTCGAACGTGCGGTGAAGGCGGGGGCGCACGGCTACTTGTTGAAGGACAGTCCCAGCGAAGAGCTGGCGGACTCGATTCGCATCATTATGGCCGGGCGTCGCATCTATGCTTCGGAGCTGGTGGACGAGGCGTATGGCGAAGAGAATCCGCTGACCGAGCGGGAAAAGGAAGTGCTGGTGCTTATCGCAGACGGTAAAAATACGAAGGAAATCGCCGAACAGCTATTTATTACGACGGGGACTGTCCGCAATTATATCTCCGTTATTCTGGATAAACTCGATGTGAGCAACCGAATTGAAGCGATTACGCGCTTCAAGGAGAAGGGGTGGTTTAAATAAAGGACGAGGAGTGGATAATACTTCCGCTTTACATCCGTCTCAAATGGTGGTATAGTAACTGTTGTTGTCCTCTTTGTTGAGGAATTCAATGTGCGGTAGTGGTGGAATGGCAGACACGCTATCTTGAGGGGGTAGTGGGCGTACGCCCGTGGAGGTTCGAGTCCTCTCTACCGCACCATAACAGAGCGAATGAAGAAGCCTTGCAGATAAGGCTTTTTTTGTTTTTTCGGAACTATATTTCCGGACGTATAATTTCAGCTTCTTGTACAAAACATAGACGCAACGATAACCGTACATAGGAGCGTGTTTAGGTTGAAAAAAGCGGTGCTTGGCGTTCTCGCCTTAGTCAATGCAGGCATGGCGTCCCTCGCCCTATTTCCTGCGGCATCTGAAGCGCATGCCGTCTATAAGGCAAACCAGCCGACGCAGCAAGTCATTAGCGAGCAAGAGGCGAAGTCGATTGCTCTTCAACAGGTGAAAGGAAGAGTTCTTCATGTTGATCTCGACACCGACAACGGGAAGATCAAATACGAAGTGATCATTATGACGGATCAGAACAAAGTGTATGAAGTAGAAGTCGATGCTCGGACCGGCAAGGTGCTGAAGGTAGAGCAGGAAGATTAAGACGCATCGCAAGGAAGAAGGGATGTTCTCTGTAAGGAGGACGGCCTTTTTTTGTGTTGATTGTGTAAAAGGAAGCCGGGGGAGCATGGTCGATGTAAGCCGTTCAATTGGTGGAAGGAGAGCATGGTTTGGGTTGGCCGCGTTAAGTGATGGACGATATCCGGACGATGGACGGGGTTCGAACATGAAGCTGCGCACGAAGCTGCGCATGAAGGTGCATGGGAAGTTGCATATGAAGCTGCACACATAAAGCTGCGCAGAGCATGAAAGTGCACCGAAAGTTTCACAGGAAGGTGTACGGGAAGTTACGCATGAAGCTGTACGGAAAGTTGCACATGAAGCTGTATGGGAAGTTTGAACATGAAGCTGCGCACGAAGCTTGGCATGAAGGTGCACGGGAAGCTGCGCATGAAGGTGTATGGGAAGCTTGAACATGAAGCTGCACACTAAGCTGCGCATGAAGGTGCACCGAAAGTTTCACAGAAAGCTGCGCTGGAGGTGGGAGGCGTGTAAGGTGAACGATGCAATGGCCGCGATGCGAGCCGGCTTCTTGTTCTTGTGCTGAGGAGTGAATCCTGCAAAATTACATTATTTATCCGCCCCAATAGGGTATTTCGTTAGAATTCCTGCAAAAATACATCAATTCAGGGCGTATAAACCAAATAAGCGCATTAATGGGGAAAAATGCTGCACTTTTGCAGGAATCTCATTGTGCGCCGCGGTTGAGTGAAAAATGCTGCACTTTTGGAGCGACCAAGCATAGGTCGAGTGAGGTAGCAGGTGTGAACCCTGCTTGGAAAGGCACTAACCACGCCACCAATAACGAGTCTTGGAGCGAACATGGTAACAGGTTCGTTTAAGCGTAGACAGATAGGATGTAGGCCTGAAAGTGATTGAGCCACGAAATGCAGAAATCGGGAAGGCCGACAGTGTCAAAAAGCTGGAAGGCAATACTCCGCTAAGCGAAAAAAAGGTGAGTTTAGACGGAGCTTCCCCGGGGTCGAAGAGCCAGGCATGCATACCAATAATCACTCGGCAACTTGGGAGACCCT
>NZ_LDIG01000145.1 GCF_015845845.1 Paenibacillus dendritiformis | reverse complement strand
AAAAAGCTCACTGATGATATTCGAGAAGCATGCCGGTTTGAAGTATAAATATGGCAATCGAAAATTTTGGGCGGAGGGATACTACGTCAGCACAGTAGGCTTAAATGAAGCAACCGTTGCAAAATATATACGTGAACAAGAAGCACATGACCAAGCAATTGATAAACTGAGTGTGAAAGAGTATGAAGATCCATTCAGCAGAAACAGTAGCAAGAAGAAGTAAACCAGTTTAACTGGTAAGTGAAAGTGACAAATTACACTGAGCCTGAACAATTTTATTGTAAGGCTAGCGTCTTTAGGCGCAGTTTGGCAACAGGGGGTTATACCCCAAGAGCAAACCACCCGTTGGACGGGTGGTCATGATTATGGATTGGGAGAGGCCGCTGTCCGCGCCTGATCTCCAATGAACAAAAAGAAAAAGGGGAAGTATGAAATCCTGCAATTTTACATCATTTTGCTGCTCTCGCGGGCGAATTCGGTGAAGTTCCTGCACAGCTGCAGCATTTCTCTTGTTTCATCTGAAATCCCGGCTCTAATGGCTGGAATTCCTGCATATTTGCAGGATTGCTTGCTCATGAAGGCGGTTCCGGTGAAGAAAGTGCATTTTTGCAGGATTTGGGGAAAGCTGAGCGTAAAGTCTGGGTCTACCCAAGTCTGTGCGAAAAACCTGTACGAAAAGCCTACACGAAAAGCCTGTGCCGGGGAAGAAAGGGATCGTACCTGCCCTGAGGGGCGGCGGCTAAAGCCGTTCGTTCGTCATCTCCCTCTTGACGGCCGGATGGTTCGGATTGAATAGTAGCAATTTTGCCTGCTTTCCTGTAACATGGGGAAAATAAAACGGAATCGAGCGTGAATGGATGCTGGAATGGACGGGGGAACGGATTATCCCCAAACTGATGAAGCCGATGAACGGGATGCTGCTGGAGCATATTGCCCGCTATTACTTTGCGACGCCCTATGCCCGGGGCAGGGTGCTCGATATCGCTTGCGGGACCGGGTACGGCTCCCATCTGGTCGCGAAGGAGCGCAAGCGGGAGGTGATGGAGATTGTCGCCGTCGACAATGACCTTCCGACCTTGCAATATGCACGGCGGGAGTACCATCACCAAAAGGTGACGCACATGGAAGGGGATGCGACGGACCCGGAGCTGCCCGGAAAGCTGGGCACCTTCGATACGATTTTGAGCTTCGAGACGGTCGAGCATGTGGCCGACGATCGGCAATTGATGGACAACCTGTACCGGATGCTCAATCCGGGCGGCGTCCTCGTGATGTCGAGTCCGTTCGGCAGGGGGAGAGGAATGCCGACGAACGAGCCGTTCCATGTGCATCAGCTAACGCCGGAGCAATTCGCGGAGCTGTTCACCCGGTTCGCGGAGACGGATATTTACTACCAGCGCGGCGTCACGTTCGAGAAGCCGCGGGAAGGGGTACGGTATTTCATCGGCGTCGCCGTGTGCCGCAAATAGAGGACGGCATCCGAAGAGGCGCCCGGCTTAATCGGGCGAAACGGGCGAAAGCCGTGCTTGAAGGAGGGAAGGTATATATGGAACAGAGCGGGCAGCAGCGGGCGAGCATCCGCCCCGGCATCGAGGTGGATATTGTCCTGAAGCAGGATCAGCGCACCGGGAAGACGACCCGGGGCGTCGTCAAAGATATCCTTACGAATTCGGCCTCACACCCGCATGGCATCAAGGTTCGCCTGCAGGACGGGCAGGTCGGCCGGGTGAAGCGGATTATCGGATCCGGCGATACGGGACAGTGAACTTGCCGGCGGATCCGAGGCCGCCGGGATCAAAGCCGGGGGCGGCAAGCAAGACCGGAATCGTTCCGAAGTCGAAGCAACGCATTCCCGGGGCGAATCAAGGTATGAATCCATGGAACGAATCTATGGGACAAATCCATGCAATCGAATCTATGGGGCAAATCTGTAAGATGAATCTATGAGGCAAGTCCATGGAACGAATCCATGAGACAAACCCGTGATACAAATCCATCCTACAAATCTATGGAACGTATCTGCCGGACGAATCTGCCGGAAGAATCCATGAAACGAGAATGAACACTAGAGAAACCGATGCATACGCATAGCGAAGAAATGAGGTGGCCTGTCTGTCAGGCTTTTTATCACTAGGAATTCGCCAGGAGTGGGCGAATCGATTAACGAAGCAAGGCATTGCGTCGCCGACGCCGATTCAGATTCAGGCGATCCCCGCCGCGCTGGCTGGGCGGGATGCCGTGCTGCAGGCGCAGACCGGAACGGGCAAAACGCTGGCGTTCCTGCTCCCGATCCTGCAGCGGATCGATCCGGAGCGGACCCGGGCGCAGGCGCTTATCGTCGCGCCGACGCGCGAGCTCGCGCTGCAGATTACGGCAGAGGCGAAGAAGCTGACGGATTCCGCCCCGGATGGAGGCGGAGGCATTCATGTGCTGGCCGCTTACGGAGGCCAGGATGTGGAGAAGCAGATCCGCAAGCTGCAGGGAGCATGCCAATTGGTCATCGGCACGCCGGGCCGCTTGACCGATCATTTGCGCCGGGGCACCTTCGACGGCTCCGGCATCCGCATGCTCGTGCTGGACGAAGCCGATCAGATGCTGCATATGGGCTTCCTCCCCGAAGTGGAGGACGTCATCGCGCACACGCCGACCAGCCGGCAGACACTGATCTGCTCGGCGACGATGCCGGAGCCGGTCCGGGCGCTCGCCGCGCGCTTCATGCGGTCGCCGCTTGATCTCCGGGTGGAGGCGGAGCAGGTGACGGTGAAGGAGATTCGCCAGATGGTGGTGGAGACGACGGATCGGGCGAAGCAGGAGACGCTGTTCCGCCTTCTCGACGAGCATCGGCCGTATCAGGCCGTCATCTTCTGCCGCACGAAGCGGCGGGCCCAGAAGCTGTATGAGGCGCTCAAGGCGAAGGGCTATGATGCGGACGAGCTTCACGGCGATCTGACCCAAGCGGTGCGGGAGCAGGTGATGAAGCGGTTCCGGGAGGCGAAGGTTCAGCTCCTGGTGGCTACCGATTTGGCGGCACGCGGGCTGGATGTCGAAGGAATTACGCATGTGTTCAACTACGATATTTCGCATGATGCGGAGAGCTATATTCACCGGATCGGCCGGACGGGGCGTGCGGGCGGAGCCGGATGGGCCATTACGCTGGCCGCGCCACGGGATGAGAGCTATCTCGCCCTCATCGAGCAGGGCATCCGCATGAAGCTGCGGCGGCAGAGCCGGGACGGCGCGTCCG
>NZ_LDIG01000144.1 GCF_015845845.1 Paenibacillus dendritiformis | reverse complement strand
CCGAAACAGAGCTAAACGGATTCAGCTAACGGGTTCTTACCGTCATCTGCAAAAGTTACGAACCCGCTGTGAGCATGTGTTTGCTGAAAGCAAAGTTGCGCATGGCATGGATCGTGCACGGAGCCGCGGACTCGACTGCATGCAAGAACAGGCGCTACTGACGGCGATCGTTCAAAATCTGAAAAGACTATGCCGGTTTGGGAAAAAGCGATCTCGAACTGGTATGTCGGCATGCCAAAAAACGAAATCCGTGATGACAGAGGCGTTGTCACGCCTACTCATTTCAGCGCTGGCTGAGTTGTTTTACTCGTTTTGCATGTCCATCAGACGGCTACAACTGCACTAATTCACCGGACTTTTAGAGAAACACGGGAGAGGGAATTAAAGCATCACCAAAATTGAATCAAATCAAAAGGAGGAAGATGTACGGTGGATATTAAGGATAAAAATGATGGGTTACAGTTATTTAACGAGTTAATTAGTAGAGAAATAAGTTTTCCTGAAATCATGACGCAATTAGCAAAATATATGGCACAGCAAAAAAGTGAGTCTGGAGAAGACCAGACGTTAGATGTAAAAGAAGCGGCTTCTTTTCTGAGGGTTTCTACGTGGATGATATACGATATGGTACAGAAAAAGAAAATCCCATTTTTTCGTATCGGAAGCCGTATATTCTTTAGGAAAAAGGATCTTGAGACGATGATAACAGAGCAAATACAAAATAATGTGAAGCATGGTTAATTAGGCTTAATTATTGATAATTTGGTCCCCAAATGGTCCCCAGACCTTAAATTTTGATTATTGTTATACAATGCTCTAGGCTCTGTATTAATTCATTTATGCCTTATGAAACGGGGAGATTTTGGTGTGTAACAATACAAAATTCGGGGCCCTCTTACGAGAGCCCCTTCATGGGAGAGGAGAAACCGGACGAAGAGCTTATGGGGAAACGTAAGTCTTCTCCGCGGTTGTCTACGACATTCAATGATGTCGATACTTTAAGGATTGCCAGCCGGACGAAATATATACATCCCCCGGCGAACTTTTTTTCTTTTGGCATGATGTCAGCTTCACGGTGCGGATTTCATTTTTCAAAATTGGGAAATGTATGTTACGATAAACGACGAATATGCGGCATGATCGCTGCATGGAAGTTGGCGGAAAGAAGAGAAGGTGAGACAACTGAGAGTAATATCGGGAACGGCCAAAGGCCGCACGCTGAAGCCTGTGCCCGGCATGGGGACCAGGCCGACGACGGATAAAGTGAAGGAAGCGCTGTTCAGCATGATCGGTCCTTATTTCGAAGGGGGCCGTGCGCTCGATCTGTTCGCAGGAACAGGCGGCTTGGGCATTGAAGCGTTGAGCCGGGGAGCGGAATGGGCGGTCTTCATTGATAAGGATATGAGAGCGATCGAGGTCGTGCGCGGCAATCTGACGGCCACGGGGTTGGCCGGCAAGGCCGAAGTGTACCGCAACGATGCGAGAAGGGCGCTCAAGGCGCTGGCTAAGAGGAATCTTTCCTTTCATTATGTCTTTCTTGATCCGCCGTACCGGTTGAAGGATGCGGACGAACTGCTGATGGAGATGTGGGATAACGGCTTGCTGCGCAAGGACGCCATCATTGTCGTCGAGCATGACGCATCCCATTCGTATTCGGAGCGCATTGGTCCGCTCTCGATATGGAAGAAGGCGGATTATGGGGATATCGCGGTGTCGATATACCTCGTGGATGCGGAAGCTTCCGCGGAATAAAGGAAGCGATTCTGCTGCACCCGAACAGAACAACGGGGCGCCTGCCTATGTTGCTATAGGTGTCAAGCGCCTTCCAAGGAGGTTAATGATTTATGACAGATCATGATGAGCATGCATGCCGGCCCCGGACTGCCGTATATCCAGGCAGCTTCGATCCGGTGACGCTCGGACACCTGGATATTATCCAGCGGGCGGCGAAGCAATTCGACAAGCTGATTGTCGCCGTGCTGAACAATTCGAGCAAGAAGCCGCTCTTCTCCATTGAAGAACGCCTTGAACTGCTGCGCACGGTGACGAAGCCGTGGACCAATGTAGAGGTGGACAGCTTTAGCGATCTGACCGTCAATTATATGGACGCGAAGAACGGCGATGTCATTGTTCGCGGCATTCGATCGGTTACGGATTTCGAATACGAGCTGCAGCTGGCTTCGACGAATCAGAAGCTCAACCCCCGGGTAGAGACGATATTCATGATGACGAATCCGAAGTATTCCTATCTCAGCTCCAGCATCGTGAAGGAAATCGCCCACTATGGCGGCGATATTAGCGAGCTGGTCGCCCCGGAGGTCGAGGCGGCGCTGCGGGATAAATATAAGCGCTGACCAGCGAACCGTGCCAGGACGGCGCTTAGACGCGCTTCCAACTTCCAATCAAGAGCGAGGCCGCCATACCGATGAGCAGAAGGATACATAGAACCGGGACCAGCGCCAATGATTGCAGCCATCCTGGCGCCGATGCGAGCTCGGCAATGGACTGAATCCAGGAGGATGGCTCCTGCATGAGTCCGTTCTCGACGTCCAGCAGCCGGAACGCCGCCTGCTCCGGCGGCGCAAGGCGCAAAAGGCGGTGAAGCGGGTGCCACAGGACAAATGTGAGCAGGAAGGCAGAGCCGGCATGGAGAAGCCTCATCAACAAAAAGCGGCTGTACCGCAAATCGGTTCCTCGGGTCAAGCTATGGACCTGCAGATGCGCGCTGATTCCGCTCCATGCAATGACGGCTCCGATAAGGGCGGTCTGGATAAGCGGGGAACGGAAGGCGGCCGAGCCGAGCGAATATGCGCCAAGATTCACCTCGAGCAGGCCGTTCAGCAGGTAAGCGCCGAATTCCTGGGGAATGGCAAGCCGCAGCACCTGGACAATCACAGAGAACATCATAATATAGCCGCCGATCATCATGAGCGTCTGGACGGAAGAAGTGACGGCATCGCCTAGCAGCCGGCCGAACGCGCGCCCGTCCCGGCGGTGGGCTTGCTCCATCGCCTGCAGCATCCGCTTCCATAGCGGCTTGGGCGCGGCGGACGCCGTTCGCCGCATCGGGATGCGATCGGCAGCGGGATGAAAAGCTCCCGCCCAACGTACAATAAGCATCATCAACAGGGAAGAAACCCAATGCACGACAGCGATAACAAGCCCCAATTCGGCCTGCTGCAGGAAGCCGACTCCGACGACGGCGATCATGAAAATCGGGCTGGCTGCATGCGTCAGGCCGAGCAGCCGCTCCGCTTCCAGGCGGGACAATTCATTGTCTTTCCGCAGGCGGACGACGGCTTCGGCGCCCGCAGGATACCCGGCTGTCCAACCGACGGACCAGGCCCAGCCGCCGATTCCGGGAAGCCGGAACAGGGTCCGCATCAATGGATCCAGCAGTACGCCGATGCCATGGACCCAGCCGTAGGCCTTCAACATTTCGGACAGAATGAGAAACGGCAGCAGGGCCGGGAATATAATGGTCCACCATACCTTCAGCCCTTGCAAAGAGGCTTGAAACGATTTATCCGGATAAGCGATGATGCACAGCACCAACAGTACCGCAGAGCCCCCCATGATGAGCGTGGACAGTCGCTGGGAAGCGGGCGATGTGCGAAACGAGAACATGGCGGTCACCCCTTTGGCCGTAAATGAAGAAGCAGGCTTCAAGCGCATTACGATCTCATGTGTACGTAACAGGGACGGGCTTTAGACCAAATATCGCCGGGCGATCCGAGGGCATAGGGAGGTAGGAGAATGGAAAAGGAGTTCAGATCGTACGGGCGGCAGCCGAATTCTCCCCGCTTCCGAAGTTGGAAGTGGATCTTCGCGGCGATCGTGTTGTTTTATGTCGTTGTATACATGCCGACGCCGTATGTCATTTATACGCCGGGAAGCGCCGAGGAAGTGAAGCCGTTCATCAATGTGGAGGGCGGCGACGAGACGGAAGAGGGCACGTTCCTTCTGACGACGGTGAGAAGAACATATGCCAATCTGGCGCTGATCGCGTGGCGGGCCTTCGATCCGAATGCCGAATTCGGAAAGAAGGAAGATGCGCTTCAAGGGAGAACCGAGCAGGAATATATCAATGAACAGCTCTTCAATATGAGCAACTCGCAGATGGCCGCGATATTGGCCGCCTACAATCAGGTCGGCATTCCGTACGACATCGAGTCCGAAGGCATTTATGTTCTATTTAACAATAAGCAACTGGCGGATAATGAATTCATTACCAACGACCGGATCTTGGAAGTGGAGGGCCAGAAGGTGAACGGCTTCGACGATTTGCAGTCTGCCTTGAAAGGGCGGGCCGCCGGGGAGACAATTCAGGCTGCCGTCGAGCGGGAAGGCAAGGTCGTGCAGGTCAAGGCGAAGCTGGTCGAGCTGCCGGATCAGACCGGCAGCGGCAAGAAGCGGATTGGCTTCGGTCTGGCTTACGGGGAGAAAAAGAAGGTCGTGCCCGCGGATAACAAACATAACGTCACCTTCCACGAGTCCGACATCGGCGGGCCTTCGGCGGGCTTGATGTTCACGCTGGAGCTGATCAACCGCCTGACGCCGGGGGATCTGACGAAGGGCTTCCGGATCGCGGGCACCGGCACGATCGATCCGTCGGGGAAGGTCGGCCCGATCGGCGGCGTGAAGCATAAGGTTGTGGCGGCTGACCGCGAAGGGGCGGTCTTGTTCCTGGTCCCTTCCGGCAACTATGAGGAAGCGAAGGCGAAGATGGACAAGATGAACACGAAGATGGAGCTGGTGAAGGTCGATACGCTGCAGGACGCGCTGGAGGCGTTGAAGCGGTTCCAGCCGGCTTCGTAGCATCATATCGGATTGAGAACCGGATTCCGGGCGGACAACGGTTGGCGCATGCCAGCCGTTGTCGCCGTTATGGGGATTAGAACCGGCGCGGCGGCTCATAATAGTCACGAAAGGCGGCTCTCGCTTCCCAGCCGCGGAACGCGTTGGCATAGACGGCGGTGGCGCGGGCGTCCGCTTCCAGGCCGGCGCGGCCGCCCAAATGGCTGTTGTCGCGCGTCATGTTCAGGACGACGGGAAGCTCCGCGCATCGCTTCATCCGCTTCAACAGATGGCGTCCGCGCTCCGTGAAGCCGAGCACCCGCAAGTAAGCGGGACCCGTGGCGAGGGCGTCCGGCCCGAAATGGAATTTATCATGATGCAGCAAGATATGGGCCAAGGTCCGCATCAATTTGGTCCGCGTATAGCGCTTCGTCTTCAGCTTGGCGATCAGCGGCTCGATGCCGGGCTCCTCCAGCGTCTGCAGCGCTTGCTTGATGCGGTGCTCCAGCCCCTCGGTCACCTCCAGATACCGAGCCAGCTCCTCGGGGGGGAGCAGGTAGAGGCGGTAGAACAGCTCGCGGCGGAACGCTTCCCAGCCGAGCGGGGCCCTGCCGGAAGCATGCTCGCGCTCCAGGATGCGGAGCGTGCTCTCCGGCACATAGCGGGCCGCCGCAGCCAGTTCCCCGGAGCCGGACCAGAGGCGCCGGACCGCGGTGGCGCTGGCGATCGTGCCTTCCGGCGCTTCCGCATCGTGGTAGCCGGCTTCGCGGCGGGAAATCGTCAGCGGCTTCATGTCGCTGTTCAGCCGCCGCATCGCCAGCAAATAGTGCAGCCCGAGCGAATTGTTCGGCTGCGTCAGCCAATGCGCCGCCCTGCCGGGCTCCGCTTCGCTTCCGGCGCCTGCCTCGCCGCCGTCCACCACCGGCCCGGCCGCGGCGGCGTAGGCGGCCGGATAGCTGCGCCCGGCCTTCAGCTCGGCGCGCAGCCGGCCGGCGAATCCGTCCGGCTCGCGGGCCAGCGCCTTGGCGGCCCCGCGCAGCCGCTTCAGGTCGCCGGACTCGCTGCCGAAGCACAGGGCGTCGACGACGCCGGTCGCCTGGAGCGTCGCTACCGCGCCATAGGCGAACCATTCGGCCGGCTGGACGGCGTACGCGACCGGAAGCTCCAGCACGAGGTCGACGCCGGCGGCCAGCGCCATATCCGTGCGCGCCCATTTGTCGGCGAGCGCCGGCTCGCCCCGCTGCAGGAAATGCCCGCTCATCACCGCGACGGCGGCTTCCGCTCCGGCCGCCAGCTTCGATTGCTCCAAATGATACAGATGACCGTTATGCAGCGGGTTATATTCAACAACGATTCCGACCGTTTTCATATCACTCTTCCTTTCGATCACAGAATAAGGTAAGATGGTGATTCATGGACAGAAAAGTACACAGGCTGCCTCGCGTCCGGAGGGGCCGTCGGGCCCCCGCGGCGCTCCTGAATTTCCCATCCGATCATACCATGAACCGGGAACGATCGGCGAATTTTTGGCGGAGAGGCAGAGGATGTCCCGGCAATCTGTCAAACGAATTTGGTTGACAAAGCATGACGTTAATCGCTATAATTAATTTTGTTTGTTTGGAGTGATGTTATGAACATTCATTTTCGGGACATTGCCGCAAAAGGACAGGAAACACGCATTCAATCGGCATTTTCCGCGAACGATGTGGTAAGGGACCGCAAAGATATTTCCATCCCCGACCCGGTGACCGTGGATTTGACGGCCAGGGCGGAAGGCGAAGGACAGATTGGCGTACATGGCCAGTTGACCGCGCGGTTGGAATTGGTATGTTCGCGTTGTTTGACGTCGTTTACCGAGACATACGTCATTCCGTTCGATGAGCAATTCAAGCTGACAGACTCTACTGATCTTTCCCCGGAGGAAGAGGAGGACGACGTCATTGCGGTGACGGAAGACCTTATCGACCTGCAGCCTTATGTGGAAGTAGCGCTTCTGCTGGCCTTGCCGTTCGCGCCGCTGTGCGGCGAAGCGTGCAAGGGATTGTGCCCGACCTGCGGCACGAACCGCAACGAGCAGTCCTGCGGCTGTTCGAACGAGCGCATTGACCCGAGACTGGCGGGGTTACAAGATTTCTTCAAGAAATAAATAGCGACAGTAGAAGTATTCTGTCCAAGAAGAGCGCTGGCCGCGCTTTTTGGACAGCCCTGGAAGAGCACGTAACTTGGGTAAGGAGGTGTAGAACATGGCAGTACCTCAAAGAAGAACGTCGAAGACTCGTCGTGACAAGCGCCGTACGCACTTTAAATTGTCTGTGCCTGGCATGGTGAAGTGCGCACAATGCGGAGAGTTGAAATTGGCTCACCATGTATGCAAAGTGTGCGGAACATACAAAGCAAGAGAGATCATCAAACAATAATGACTCATAAGAAAAGCAGTGCTTCGCCAACGGTGGGGCGCTGTTTTTTTATAAATCCGGGCGGATTTCACAACTTCTGCTTTTCTTTGCCGTCGAATTTATATATACTGGATTAGTACCAGGTTCTAATGGCTCCTATCAACGGCCTCTTCATTTATGAAGATGAGATAAAGTATTTATTCCGAATTATATTCCGAGGCTCCGAAGTCGATGTGACGATCCGGACAACAGGACAAGAAGGTGGTGCGGGGTCATCCAACGTTTGCCGAAGCGACAGCGTCAACAACAGTTGGCGAAAATCATAGAGGAAAATCCGTTTGTTACCGATCAGGAACTGACCCGCATGCTGAAGGTCAGTATCCAGACCATTCGCCTCGACCGGATGGAGCTGGCCATCCCGGAGCTGCGGGAGCGCCTGAAGATGATGGCGGAGCAGACCTACGATCAGGTGCGGTCGCTGCCGCTGCATGAAGTGGTCGGAGATATTGTCGATCTGCAGCTGGATCATAGCGGCATCTCGTATTTCGAGATCCGCGAGGAGCATGTCTTCTCGCGGACGCATATCGCGCGGGGACATCATTTGTTCGCGCAGGCGAACTCGCTCGCCGTGGCCGTCATTAACGATGAGATCGCGCTGACGGCCACGGCGGACATCCGCTTCATCCGGCCGGTCCGCCTCGGGGAGAAATGCATCGCCAAGGCGTATGTCCGATCCGGCTCGGGGGCGCGGAGCAAGGCGAAGGTGGAAGTATTCAGCTATGTGGGCGAGGAGCTGGTGTTCCAGGGCAACTTTATCATATTCCGTTCAGGCGCGATGAACGGCACCGAAGGAGGAGACGAGCATGAGAATCGCCATTGACGCCATGGGCGGAGACCACGCCCCGGAATGCAATGTGCAAGGGGTTCTGGCCGCGGCGCAAGCCTGGTCTGATATCGAGCTGATGCTGGTGGGGGACGAGGCGAGGCTGGAGCCGATGCTGACATCCCGCCCCGCGAATGTCCGCATCGTTCATGCGGCGAGCGCGATCGAAGCGGATGACGAGCCTGTCAAGGCGGTCAGACGCAAGAAGGACGCTTCGATGGTTGTCGCCGGACGAATGGTGCGGGAAGGGGAAGCGGACTGCATGATCTCGGCCGGGAACACCGGCGCGCTCATGACGACGGGCCTGCTGGTCGTCGGCCGGATGCCCGGCGTCGAGCGGCCGGCGCTGTCGCCGATGATTCCGACGATGGACGGGCGCGGCGTGCTGGCGCTCGATCTGGGGGCGAACATGGACGCGAAGCCGGAGCATCTTGTGCAGTATGCGCTGATGGGCAGCATTTACCGGGAGAAGGTGCACGGCATTCCGAAGCCCCGCGTCGGGCTGCTCAACGTCGGCACGGAAGCGATGAAGGGCAACGATCTGACGAAGCAGGTATATCCGATGCTGGAACAGCTGCCGATACATTTCGTCGGCAATGTGGAGGCGCGCGATGTGCTGGAAGGCAGCTGCGACGTGCTCGTATGCGACGGGTTCGTCGGCAATGTGCTTCTCAAGTCGCTGGAAGGCACGGCCGGCTCCTTGTTCAGCGTGTTGAAGCAGGAATTTACCCGTTCCTGGTATACGAAGCTGGCAGCCGCGGTGCTGATGCCGGGCTTGAAGCGTCTGAAGAAAATGATGGATTACAAGGAGCACGGCGGCGCGCCGCTGCTCGGACTGAACGGGCTGGTGCTGAAAGCCCACGGTTCTTCGGACGCGCGGGCGATCGAGAATGCGGTCCGCCAAGCGCGCACGGCGCTGCAGCATGATCTTATCCATACGATTGCAACGGAAATCGGAGGGAATCCAAGCGGGAAGTGAGTGGTGCGATAATGAATTTGCGTTCGGTAGGCATTATCGGTACGGGGATGTACGTACCCGAACGGGTATTGACCAATGAAGACTTGGAAAAGATGGTCGATACAAGCGACGAATGGATTGTAACCCGGACCGGGATAAAAGAGCGGCGGATCGCGGCCGAGCATGAAGCGACGTCGGATTTGGCGTATCATGCCGCCCAGAAGGCGCTGAAGGCGGCCGGCATATCGGCGGAGCAGCTGGATCTGATCGTCGTCACGACGATTACGCCGGACATGGTTTTCCCGTCCACGGCCTGTCTGCTTCAAGAACGGCTCGGCGCCAAGCGCGCCGCGGCGTTCGACCTGTCGGCGGCCTGTGCCGGCTTCATTTACGGGCTGGCCAATGCGAGCAACTTTATCGCGATGGGCACCTATCAATATGCGCTCGTCGTCGGGGCGGAATGCCTGTCCCGGATTACGGATTATACGGACCGGAACACATGCATCCTGTTCGGTGACGGCGCCGGGGCCGCCGTGCTCGGTCCGGTTGCGGAAGGACGCGGCTTCCAGTCATTCGAGCTGGGCGCGGACGGCAGCGGCAAGGAGCTGCTGAAGCTGGAAGGCGGAGGTTCCCGCCACCCGGCATCGCATCAGACCGTGGACGACAAGCTCCATTATATTTATATGAACGGCAGGGAAGTATTCAAGTTCGCGGTGCGCGTCATGGGCAATGCCGCCGATGAAGCGCTCAAAAAGGCGGGCAAAACCAAAGAAGACATCGATCTGCTCATCCCGCATCAAGCGAATACCCGGATTATTCATGCCGCGATTGAGCGCCTGAATCTGCCGGAGGAGAAATGCGTCATCAATCTGCCGAAGTATGCGAACACCTCGGCGGCCTCGATACCGCTCGCCTTGGCGGAAGCGGTGGAGGAAGGCCGCGTGAAGGAAGGCGACACGCTTCTTCTCGTCGGCTTCGGCGGAGGCCTGACCTGGTCGGCCTCGGTTATTCAATGGTAATCGGGCGCGATCGCAGCGAAAAATTGCATCGAATCACGGCGCCTTGCCGTAATACGTTATAGACATCAGTCATTGGAAGGAGTGTGCCCTATGGGCAAATTGGCATTTGTCTTTCCTGGACAAGGCTCGCAAGAGGTCGGCATGGGCAAGGACGTGTATGATGCCGTGCCGGCGGCGCGGGAAGCGTTCGAGACCGCAGACCGGGTGTTGGGATTCCCGTTGACCGAGATGATATTCCAAGGTCCGGAGAGCGACCTGAAGCAGACGTCGAACACGCAGCCGGCGCTGCTGGCGACGAGTTGGGCGCTCTATCAGGCACTGGAGCGCCATGGAATCCGGCCGGATTATGTAGCCGGACACAGCCTGGGCGAATACGGGGCGCTCGTGGCGGCAGGCGTGCTCCGCTTCGAGGACGCGATTGCCATCGTGCGCCAGCGCGGCCAGTTCATGGAGCAGGCGGTTCCGAGCGGCCAGGGCGCCATGGCGGCGGTGCTCGGCGCCGAGCGCGAACGTCTGGGCGCTCTGTGCGACGATATTTCCGCCGCCGGGACTCCGGTCGAGATGGCGAATCTGAACTGTCCGGGCCAGATCGTCGTGTCCGGATCCCGCGAAGGGATCGACGCGGTGGTCGAGCGCGGCAAGGAAGCCGGAGCGAAGCGGGTCATTCCGCTCGAAGTGAGCGGACCGTTCCATTCCGCGATGATGAAGCCGGCGGCCGAGCGGCTCGGCGAGGCTCTGCGGGCCGTCGAGATGCAGGATGCGCGCATTCCTGTCATCGCGAATGTGACCGCCCGTCCGGTCACCGAGGCCGAGAAGATTCGCGGGTTGCTGGTTGAACAGGTATTTTCGCCTGTCCTCTGGGAGGACAGCGTCCGGTATTTGATCGATCAAGGCGTGGACACCTTCGTCGAGATTGGATCGGGCAAGGTGCTGTCCGGTCTCATCAAAAAAATCGACAGATCGGTCCGCATCGTCTCCATCAACAGTCTCGAGGCGGTCGAAGCGTACGAGTGACCGATCGGACGGACGCGGCGATGCGTTGACCGCAGGAATGCGCAATGGCCGGATGACATCGTCTCGTGTCCAAGCCGATAGATCATACAGACGACTGACTTGAATCGAAGATTTTGTGAAAGGGGAATACCGATGTCCAGCTTGGAAGGAAAAACGGCGCTTGTTACAGGAGCGTCCCGCGGTATCGGCCGGGCGATTGCCATTCATTTGGCGGAAGCCGGCGCCGATATCGTCGTCAATTATGCCGGCAGTGAAGCGGCGGCGGCCGAGACGGCGGCAGCGATTGCGGCCCTTGGACGCAAGGCTGTCACGGTGAAGGCCAACGTCGGCAAGATGGAGGAAGCCGAGCAGCTTGTGAAGACTGCATTGGAACAATTCGGAAAAATTGACATTTTGGTGAATAATGCCGGCATTACAAGAGATAATTTAATTATGCGGATGAAAGAGGAAGAGTTCGATCAGGTGATTGAGACGAATCTGAAGGGCGTCTTCAACTGCATCAAAGCCGTGACGCGCCCAATGATGAAGCAGCGTTCCGGCCGCATTATCAACATCTCGTCCGTCGTCGGCGTGCTGGGCAATCCGGGACAAGCCAATTACGTGGCCGCCAAGGCGGGGGTCATCGGCTTGACGAAGGCGTCGGCTCGGGAGCTCGCTTCCCGGGGTATTACCGTCAACTGTGTCGCGCCGGGTTTCATCGAGACCGATATGACCGACGTGCTGCCGGAAGACATGAAGGCGCAACTGCTCAGCCAGATTCCGCTGGGCAAGCTCGGCCAGCCGGCGCATATCGCCAAGGCGGTCCGCTTCCTCGCTTCGGAGGATGCGGAGTACATGACCGGCCAGACGATTCACGTCGATGGCGGCATGTATATGTAGGGCTTTTCAGTCTATGAATCCATGGACTTTAAGCATTATTTTGTAAGAGTTTTTGATATGGTAATTTAAAATGTTTTTTCGTATAATACCAAGGAGGAGGTGAACCGGATGTCAGCAGAAGTGTTTGAGCGAGTGAAGCGCATCATCGTTGAGCGCCTTGGCGTAGATGAAGCGGAAGTAACACTGGAAGCATCTTTTAAAGATGATCTTGGCGCTGATTCCCTCGATGTTGTGGAATTGGTCATGGAATTGGAAGATGAGTTTGATATGGAAATCTCTGATGAAGACGCAGAGAAGATTACTTCGGTAGGAGAAGTAGTGAATTACATACAATCTCATAAGTAAGCAGGTAGTGAGTCCCGTTCAAGCAGTAACGGGACTTCTACTCATTTACGTTGTATGTAGCGCGTTGTCTACCTAGGGATGCGCTTGATGTATAGAACTCGGAACTGATAATAGAGGTGATACGCGTTGAAACAGAGGGTTGTAGTGACCGGGATGGGAGTGGTAACGGCTCTCGGTTCGGACCTCGATACGTTGTGGAGGAGCCTGATGGAAGGCAAGTCAGGCATTTCTCGGATCGAGTCGTTCGATACGACCGATTACCCGACAAAGATCGCTGCTTCCGTTAAAGATTTCAATCCGGAAGACTATATAGATAAGAAGGAAGCGCGCCGTATGGACCGCTTCGTTCAATTCGGCATCGCTGCGAGCAAGAAGGCGCTGGACGATGCCAAGCTGGACATGGACCAGACGAACCGGGATCGGGTCGGCGTCATCGTCGGTTCGGGCATCGGCGGACTGGGAACTTGGGAAGAGCAGCACCGCGTTTTGTTGGAAAAAGGAGTTAAGCGAGTCAGTCCCTTCTTCATTCCGATGATGATCGCGAACATGGCGTCAGGCCATATCTCGATGATGATCGGCGCGCGCGGCCCGAATACGGCTGCCGTATCCGCATGCGCGACCGGGACCCACTCGATCGGCGATGCGTTCAAGATCATTCAGCGCGGCGACGCCGACGTCATGATCTGCGGCGGTGCGGAAGCGACGATCCGCCCGATCGGGATGGCCGGATTTTGCGCGATGCGCGCCATGTCCACGCGCAATGACGAGCCGGAACGCGCGAGCCGGCCGTTCGATGTCGACCGCGACGGCTTCGTGATGGGCGAGGGCGCCGGCGTGCTCGTTCTCGAGTCGCTGGAACACGCGCTGGCCCGCGGAGCCCGTATCTATGCGGAGGTAGCCGGCTATGGCATGAGCGCGGATGCGCATCATATTACGGAGCCGGATCCGGAAGGTCCTGCGCTCTGCATGACGAGAGCGATTCAGGACGCGGGATTCGAGCCGGCGCAGATCGATTATATTAACGCGCACGGAACATCGACCCCGGTCGGGGACAAATCGGAAACCCGGGCCATCAAGGCCGCATTGGGTGACCATGCAAGGAATGTAGCAATTAGTTCTACGAAGTCGATGACAGGACACTTGCTTGGTGCAGCCGGCGGAGTAGAAGCCGTTATCTGCGCATTGACGCTGCAGCATGGCATGATTCCGCCAACAATCAACTTAGAGAATCAAGATCCGGAATGCGACCTGGATTACGTGCCGAATGTGCCGCGCAAGGCGGACGTCCGCACCGCCATGTCGAACTCATTCGGCTTCGGAGGGCATAACGCGACCGTTGTATTAACGAAATACGAAGCGTAAGGAGTCAGACTGTTGAGTGTAGAATTGAAGCAGTTACAGCAGAAACTGAACATTCATTTCCGAAACAGGCAGCTGTTAAAGCAGGCGTTTACCCATGCTTCCTACGTAAACGAACATCGCTTCGGTCAGCACCAAGACAATGAACGCCTGGAATTTTTGGGCGATGCTGTGTTGGAGCTGACAGTGTCTGAATTTTTGTTCCATCAATGTCCGACACGGCCCGAAGGAGAACTGACCAAGATGCGCGCATCGATCGTCTGCGAGCCTTCCCTCGTCAAATTCGCCAATCAGCTGCAATTCGGCAAGTATGTGCTGCTCGGCAAAGGCGAAGAGCTGACCGGAGGGCGGACACGCCCAGCGCTGCTGGCCGATGTGTTCGAATCGTTCATCGGTGCATTGTATCTCGATCAAGGGCTGGAGCCTGTGCGGGAGTTTTTGCGTAATCATATTTTTCCGCAGATCTCGCTTGACGGCAAGCTGCAGACGAATGATTACAAGACGCAGCTGCAGGAGCTTACCCAGCACCACAATCTGGGAGCGCTTGAGTATCGTATCGTAGAGGAACGCGGCCCTGCGCATGAACGGGAGTTCGTGTCCGAAGTTCACATGGGAGAGACCTGTCTGGGCCGCGGAGTCGGCCGCTCCAAGAAAGAAGCGGAGCAGCAGGCTGCGGCTGAAGCCCTCGAGCATTTGGTTATTCCGAAATCATAAGGTACTGTTAGGCCGGCGGGACGCTGCCGGCCGGTTTCGCAGAAAGAGCAAAGAGCAGCGCGCGAGACGGAACGGATGCCATTCCGTGACAGGCTGGTTTTTGCTCTTTCTTTGTCCAGAGCAGGGGCTTGGTCAGGCAGTATGGACAACCGGATGGAGAGGGCTGATTCGGATCGCGATATGGTACAATAAACATTGAGGTGAATGAGGAACGATGTTCTTAAAACGGTTAGAACTGGCGGGCTTTAAGTCGTTCGCCGACCGAACGGAGTTGGAGTTCGTTCAGGGAATTACCGGTGTCGTCGGCCCGAACGGCAGCGGCAAAAGCAATATATCTGACGCCATTCGCTGGGTGCTCGGCGAACAGAGCGCCAAATCGCTGCGGGGCGGCAAGATGGAGGACATTATCTTTGCAGGCAGCGATGCGCGAAAGGCGGTGAACTTCGGGGAAGTCTCGCTGACGTTGGACAATAGCGACGAGACGCTCGGTCTGGACTTCCATGAAGTGACGGTCACCCGGCGTGTTCACCGCTCGGGTGACAGCGAATATTTTATCAACAAGCAGCCCTGCCGCTTGAAAGATATTACGGAATTGTTCATGGATACGGGCATCGGCAAGGAAGCCTATTCCATTATCGGGCAAGGCCGGATCGAAGAGATTTTGAGTACGCGTTCCGAAGATCGGCGCGGTATTTTCGAGGAAGCGTCCGGCATTGTGAAGTACAAGTCCCGCAAGCGGGATGCGAAGAAGAAGTTGGATGATACCGAGCAGAATCTGCTGCGCATTCACGATCTGGTCGTGGAGCTGGAGGATCAGATTGGACCGCTCAAGGAGCAGGCCGAGAAAGCGCGCCACTTCAAGCAGCTCAAGGAGTTGCTGAAGACGAAGGAAATCGCCGTCTACGTTCATCAGATCGAGCAATTGCACGCTTCCTGGCAGCAGGCCAATGCGAAGCTGTCCGAACTGAAGGAACGGGAGCTGGCGTTGTCCACGGTCGTAAGCGAGCATGATTCGAAGCTGGAAGTGCACCGGGTCGAGCTGCGCAAGCTGGAGGAAGAACTGGAGCGGCTGCAGGCGACGCTGCTGCATTACAGCGAGGAGTATGAGAAGTGCGAGGGCCAGGGCGAGGTGCTCCGCGAGCGCAAGCGCAACCTGGTCGCGAATGAGCAGCAGATGCGGGCCAGCCTCGCGACAACATCGGAGCGGATGCGGACGAAGCAGCTGGAGGTTCAGGCCGTTCGCGAGAAGCTGCTGTCGTTGGAGAGCGAGCTCGTCGAGACCAAGGGGCTCATTCATGCGGAAGAGGCGCGGCTTGTCGGCGTAACCGGCGGGACGAGCTCCGATGCGGAAGAGAGCTTGAAGGGCGAACTGCTCGACATTATGAACCAGATGGCCCAGCAGCGGAACGATATCCGCTATTACGATCAGCAGAAGGAAGCGCTGGACAAGCGGCTGCACAAGATGAAGCAGGGCCGTACGAAGCGGGAGCAGGAGCAGGCCGATCTGCGCAAGCGGATGGAAGATGCGAAGCGGCGCATGGAGACGATGGCCGAGGATCTCGCATACATACGGAACCGTTATTTGCAGGAGAGCGAGCAGCTGAAGAAGGACGAAGCGCTGCTTGGCGAGACCGAACAAGCGGCCCGCAAATGGCAGCAGCAAGCCGATGCGCTCGTCTCGCGCCGCGATACGATGAAGGAGCTGGCGAATGATTACGACGGCTTCATGCTCGGGGTCCGGGAGGTCCTCAAGGCGGCCCGGCGCAACAGCCTTCAGGGCGTTCACGGGGCGGTAGCCGAACTAATCCGGGTGCCGGAAGAGCTGGAGACCGCGGTCGAGACCGCGCTTGGCGCGGCGCTGCAGCATATCGTCATGGAAAATGAAGCCGTATCCCGGGCGGCCATTACGTTCCTGAAGCAGCGGCAGCTGGGACGGGCCACGTTCCTCCCGCTCGATGTTATCCGGAGCCGGACGATGAATGAATCGGATCGCCGGGCGGTGGAAGGCGCTGCAGGATATATCGGCATCGCTGCCGATCTGGTGCGCAGCGACAAAGCCTATGCGAATGTCGTCGGAAGCCTGCTCGGCAATGTCGTGCTGGCGGAGACGCTGGAGGATGCGAACCGGATCGCGGCCCGCCTGCAATACCGCTACCGCATCGTGACCCGCGAAGGCGACGTCGTCAATGCCGGCGGTTCCATGACCGGGGGCAGTCTGAACAAGAAGAATGCCAATCTGCTCGGGCGGAAGCGTCAGCTCGAACAACTCGACGCCGATATCAAAGCGACGGACAAGCAGTTAGCGAAGCTGAACGAATCGGTTGCCGAGCTGAAGAAGCGGACTGCGGGGGCCGTCAAGCGGCTGGATGACCTGCGCGAGCAGGCCGAGAGCAAGCGCATCAGCGAGCAGCAGCTGGCAAGCGAGCTGACCCAACTGGAGAAGGAAGAACGGCAGCTCGCCGAATTGCTGGAGATGGAAGGCCAGGAACTGGCCCATGCAGCCGAGGAAATGGCGACGCTGGAATCCGGGCGCAGAACGGCGGAACTGCGGCTGTCTGAACTGAAAATCGAGGAGGATCGTCTCCACGTCGCCATCGAGAGGGCCGAATCGGCGCGCAAGGCGAACGAATCGGCCAAGGAGGAACTGCAAACCCAACTGACCGACATGAAGGTTCGCCAGGGCAAGCTGGAGCAGGAGACGTTCTCTCTTCAGGAGCGCTTGAAGCGGGTAGAGGAAGAGGCTCGTGGCTATGAGCAGGAATATACACAGCTGACCCAGAGCTTGATTCAAGTGCAAATCGATCTCGAGACCGCCGAGCGCGAAGCGATGAAGCAAACGGAGGATCTGAATCATTTCGGCGTGAAGAAGCAGGAGACCGGGAAGCAGATCGAGTTCAAGCGCGCGGATCGCGCCGCTTCCCTGGAACGGTTGGAGCTTGCCGAGAGCGATACGAAGGAGCAGCGCACCGAATTGAAGCAGGTGGAAGAGGCAATGCGCCAAACCGAGATCCAGGCGAACCGGCTCGATGTCGAGCTCGACAATCTGCTGCGCAAGCTGAGCGACGAATACGAGATTAGCTTCGAGTTGGCGAAGCACCGCTATGCGGTGCCGGACGATATCGAGGCCGCCCAGCAGGAAGTGCGCGACCTGAAGCGCCAGATCTCTGCGCTCGGAGAAGTCAATCTCGGAGCGATTGATGAATTCGAACGAATCAATGAAAGATATCAATATTTGAGCGAGCAAAAAGACGATCTGATCGAAGCGAAAACGGCGCTGTACCAAGTCATCCGCGAAATGGAAGACGAGATGTCGAAGCGGTTCAAAGCGACCTTCGATGAGATTCGCCAGCGGTTCGTTGTCGTCTTCGCCAAGCTGTTCGGCGGCGGACGGGCCGATCTGGTCCTGCTTGAGCCGGACAACATTCTGGAGACCGGCATCGATATCGTAGCGCAGCCTCCCGGCAAGAAGCTGCAAAATCTGCAGCTGCTGTCCGGCGGGGAACGCGCGCTTACGGCCATGGCGCTCTTATTCGCCATTCTTCATGTGAAGCCGGTGCCGTTCTGCGTGCTGGACGAGGTGGAGGCCGCGCTGGATGAAGCCAATGTGACGCGGTTTGCCCAATATTTGCGCGAATTCGCGGAGGTGACGCAGTTCATCGTCGTTACCCACCGCAAAGGCACGATGGAAGAAGCGGATGTGCTGTACGGCGTGACGATGGAGGAAGGCGGCGTATCCAAGCTGGTCTCCGTCAAGCTGGAAGATGAAGAAGCTATCATTGCATAAGGAGCGGGGGAGCTATGAGTTTTTTCAAAAAATTGAAGGAAAGCATCGCATCCAAGACCGAATCGGTTACGGCCAAGTTCAAGGAAGGCTTGGAGAAAACGCGCAAGGGATTGGTCGAGAAAGTCTCGGATCTTATTACGCGGCGCAAAAAGATTGACGAAGCGTTCTATGAAGAGCTGGAGGAGATTCTGATCGGCGCGGACGTAGGCGTCACGACCGTCATGAACCTGATTGACGATCTTCGCGTCGAAGTGCGTCAGCGCAAAATCGAGGACGCAGCGGAACTGCAGCCCGTGCTGTCGGAAAAGCTGATCGAGCTGCTGCGCGGCGATGAATCGAATAAACTGAACATGAATCCGAACGGAATGACCGTCATTCTGTTCGTCGGCGTGAACGGCGTCGGCAAGACGACGACAATCGGGAAGCTGGCCTACCGTTTCAAGCAGGAAGGCAAGTCCGTGCTGCTTGCGGCCGGAGATACGTTCCGCGCCGGAGCGATTGAGCAGTTGGAAGTATGGGGACAGCGCGTCGGCGTAGATGTCATCAAGCAGCAGGCCGGTTCGGATCCGGCTGCGGTCATGTATGACGCCGTGCAGGCCGCCAAGCAGCGCAATGTCGATGTGCTGCTGTGCGATACCGCCGGCCGTCTGCAGAACAAGACGAACCTAATGGAAGAGCTGAACAAAATTTTCCGCGTCATCCGCCGCGAGATTCCGGATGCGCCGCATGAAGTGCTTATGGTCCTTGATGCGACGACAGGCCAGAACGCGCTCAGCCAGGCGAAGCTGTTCGGCGAGAAGAGCGGCGTCACCGGCCTCGTGCTCACGAAGCTGGACGGAACCGCCAAGGGCGGCATCGTCATCGCCATCCGCCAGGAGCTGAGCCTGCCGGTCAAGCTCGTCGGCTTGGGCGAGAAAATGGAGGATCTGCAGGAATTCGATTCCGAGCAGTTCGTTCACGCCCTGTTCGCCGGCCTGATCCAGGAGGCAGAAGAGCAAGAGGCGGAGGAACAGCAACAATCATAATACGAGCATCGAGCATCATGCATCCAGCTCAAAATAAAGCGATTCAGAAGACGTCCCGGTAAGGCAATGTCATTAAGATAAGGCGCGGAAACCATAATCAAGCACAAGAGCAGGTTATCAAAAAGATAGCCCGCTCTTTTTTTTGTTTCAAAAGAAAATCAAGACTTAACAGGTAGATGGATATGTGTGGCGAAGCCCCTTGAAAAAACGAGGAGGTTACGCCAATGAATGAGTACGCGAATTCGCTAAAAGAAACGCTGACATCCCTCATACGAGAAATGGCAGCCGCACCAGCACCTTATGTCAAAAACCCTGAAAAAGATTTTACCCGAAAGAAAAAGCTATCCTTTGAAACGGTGATGCAACTCCTGATCTCCATGGGGGGCAACAGCATATATAAGGAACTCCTGGAATCCCAAGGTTATAACGTAAACACCGCAACCACTTCCGCTTTTGTCCAACAGAGGAATAAAATCCTGCCGTCTGCTGTGGAATTCTTGTTTCACGCATTTACGCAATCGTATACGGATATCAAGGACTACCGAGGGTATCGATTACTTGCCGTTGACGGTTCGGATTTACATATCGCAACTGACTCTGCGGACACGGACACCTATTTTCAAAGTCAACCGAACACGAAAGGCTATAGCCTTCTGCATTTGAACGCTGCCTATGACTTGTGCAACAGACTGTACGTGGATGCCATTGTTCAACCACGAAGGTTGTGCAACGAGGGAAGGGCGCTGGCTGCTATGGTTGACCGTTCTCCCATCAAGGGCAAAACCATTGTTATTGCCGATAGAGGTTATGAAAGTTACAACAATTTCGCGCACCTTGAACGCAAAGGGTGGAACTATGTCATACGGGTAAAGGATTTGGATTCCAATGGTATTCTTTCGGGCTTGCGTTTGCCCTCTAGCGGAGAGTTTGATAGGGACGTTCATCTGACACTCACCAAAAAACAAACCAAAGAGGTCAAGGCTAATCCCGAGATGTACAAGTTCGTTCCTTCCACGTCTACATTTGATTTTTTGGATTTGCATGAGAACTTGTTTTACCCGATTACCTTTCGGGTTGTTCGTTTCGTCCTGCCTCATGGCGCTTATGAGACCGTCATTACGAATCTTTCTGCCGCTGATTTCCCACCCGATGAAATCAAGTCTATGTATAACAGGCGATGGGGCATTGAAACCTCTTTCAGGGCATTAAAGTACACTGTCGGTCTGACGAATTTTCACGCAAAGAGACGAGAGTCCATCACCCAAGAGATTTTCGCAAGAATGATCATGTACAATTTCGCTGAAATGATGACCTCACACGTCGTCATTTCCCAAATGGATAAACGGCACTCATACCAAGTCAACTTCACGGTTGCCGTTCACGTTTCTAGACATTTCCTGCGCTCACGGCACGATGAACCCCCGCCCGATGTTGAAGCACTGATCCGCAAAAACATTTTGCCGATTCGCCCCGTTCGCCCAGGGCAGCAGAATACGCGCAAAATACGCTACAAATCAGTTGTTAGCTTCGTCTATAGAGTAGCATAATTCGTTTCATATGAACATTTTTTAAGCGGATCTTCCGTCCGCTTTGTTTGCTGTACGCTTTTTCCTTGCTTGCACCAAAAACAAACGGCACAGGGCTTTTTCCCATGCCGTTTCGGATTCCATTTTTATTTCCGCTCTTGTCTTTGAGCTTAACTTAATGACATTG
>NZ_LDIG01000143.1 GCF_015845845.1 Paenibacillus dendritiformis | reverse complement strand
CAATGTCATTAAGATAAGGCGCGGAAACCATAATCAAGCACAAGAGCAGGTTATCAAAAAGATAGCCCGCTCTTTTTTTTGTTTCAAAAGAAAATCAAGACTTAACAGGTAGATGGATATGTGTGGCGAAGCCCCTTGAAAAAACGAGGAGGTTACGCCAATGAATGAGTACGCGAATTCGCTAAAAGAAACGCTGACATCCCTCATACGAGAAATGGCAGCCGCACCAGCACCTTATGTCAAAAACCCTGAAAAAGATTTTACCCGAAAGAAAAAGCTATCCTTTGAAACGGTGATGCAACTCCTGATCTCCATGGGGGGCAACAGCATATATAAGGAACTCCTGGAATCCCAAGGTTATAACGTAAACACCGCAACCACTTCCGCTTTTGTCCAACAGAGGAATAAAATCCTGCCGTCTGCTGTGGAATTCTTGTTTCACGCATTTACGCAATCGTATACGGATATCAAGGACTACCGAGGGTATCGATTACTTGCCGTTGACGGTTCGGATTTACATATCGCAACTGACTCTGCGGACACGGACACCTATTTTCAAAGTCAACCGAACACGAAAGGCTATAGCCTTCTGCATTTGAACGCTGCCTATGACTTGTGCAACAGACTGTACGTGGATGCCATTGTTCAACCACGAAGGTTGTGCAACGAGGGAAGGGCGCTGGCTGCTATGGTTGACCGTTCTCCCATCAAGGGCAAAACCATTGTTATTGCCGATAGAGGTTATGAAAGTTACAACAATTTCGCGCACCTTGAACGCAAAGGGTGGAACTATGTCATACGGGTAAAGGATTTGGATTCCAATGGTATTCTTTCGGGCTTGCGTTTGCCCTCTAGCGGAGAGTTTGATAGGGACGTTCATCTGACACTCACCAAAAAACAAACCAAAGAGGTCAAGGCTAATCCCGAGATGTACAAGTTCGTTCCTTCCACGTCTACATTTGATTTTTTGGATTTGCATGAGAACTTGTTTTACCCGATTACCTTTCGGGTTGTTCGTTTCGTCCTGCCTCATGGCGCTTATGAGACCGTCATTACGAATCTTTCTGCCGCTGATTTCCCACCCGATGAAATCAAGTCTATGTATAACAGGCGATGGGGCATTGAAACCTCTTTCAGGGCATTAAAGTACACTGTCGGTCTGACGAATTTTCACGCAAAGAGACGAGAGTCCATCACCCAAGAGATTTTCGCAAGAATGATCATGTACAATTTCGCTGAAATGATGACCTCACACGTCGTCATTTCCCAAATGGATAAACGGCACTCATACCAAGTCAACTTCACGGTTGCCGTTCACGTTTCTAGACATTTCCTGCGCTCACGGCACGATGAACCCCCGCCCGATGTTGAAGCACTGATCCGCAAAAACATTTTGCCGATTCGCCCCGTTCGCCCAGGGCAGCAGAATACGCGCAAAATACGCTACAAATCAGTTGTTAGCTTCGTCTATAGAGTAGCATAATTCGTTTCATATGAACATTTTTTAAGCGGATCTTCCGTCCGCTTTGTTTGCTGTACGCTTTTTCCTTGCTTGCACCAAAAACAAACGGCACAGGGCTTTTTCCCATGCCGTTTCGGATTCCATTTTTATTTCCGCTCTTGTCTTTGAGCTTAACTTAATGACATTGCCTCAGGGGGCCCTCGTTTTTGTTTTAACATGATTGCTATAAAATATAACAATCCTTATGCCATGAGGTGACAGCAGCTATGCTACGATAAATCTTAACCCGAAGAAAAAGAATGGAGTGGAACATATGATCAAAAAGAAAAAAAGGCCGCCAATATTTTTTAAAACTATAACCGCAGTTGCTCTTTTACTAGGTTCTCTAACCTTAAATGGAGCATCTGTCTCTGCGCAAGTAGCGAAAAATTCTCCCATCGATATCGGACAAGGCGCAAAGGTATACAATAACTTATCTACAAGGTTTGGCAATGAAAAAATAAAAACCTCTCTTTCTGTTTCCTTTATTGACGATCCTCATAGTAATAAACAAATTGCAGTCATTACTACAGAAGGAAGCAACATTGATGCGGACAGAAAAATCTCTTTTCCTGAACAGGATTCGTATCCAGGGTATTATAGAGCGACAATGCATTGGGCATCTTCTTATCGGATAGCCATGGAATTAAACGGAAGCGGGGATTTTTTCAAGGTAGCTCCTACGAATACCATCGATAAAAAAACGGTATCATCTACCATTGGATATACCATTGGCGGTACAATAGGCAGCATCCCCAATAGCAGTAACAATTGGTCAACCTCCGTTTCTTATGAACAAGCAGATTACAAAACGATTTTAATAACCGATACCAATAAAAAGGTGGAATGGACAGTTCCTTTTGTTTCCGCGATGAACCAAGGATGGGGACCGTATAATAGGGATTCATTTACGGTTACTTATGGCAATGAGCTTTTTAGTAAATCTCGTAACGGCCAAGTCTGGGCAAAAGATAATTTTCTTTCCAGCGATCAGATGCCTGCTTTAGCGGCTTACAGCTTTTCTCCTGCCGTTGTCGCCGTTGTCATTGCCGATAAAACGGATTCCTTATCCGAATTAACTGTACATTTAGGTAGAACGCAAGATAGTTATAAGCTGCAATGGCATAGTGAACTATTTGGTCTTGGTTATTGGGCAGGAAGCAATGAAAAAGACAACTCCCATTCAACCTTTACTACAACATATATACTTGATTGGAAAAATCATAAATTGGTAGAGAAAAACTAATGAGGATGGTCACCATTAATCAAATAGGATGTACATGCGGCGGCGAGCGTCCCCTGAACTGTGCAGGGGGCGCTCGTTTTTGCTTATCCCCCGCTAGTAACATGATTGCTGCAGAATATAACAATCCTCCTTATGCCATGAGGAAAGAAAAGCCATGCTACGATAACCTTAACCCGAAAGAAAGGAGGCTCAGGAAGCGAAAGCATCAGCATACTTAATCGGAGGGGATACACAATGGGAAAACATGTTCTGAAAAACGGTCTTGCAATCGGGCTTTCTGCCCTCATTATTGGAAGCGCTTCCGTTCCGCCCCAGGCTTATGCCGAGGCCTCGATTGCCCAAGAAAAAAGCATCGGGATTGTAGATGTGAATGAAGTACTTAAAAAGGTAGGCACTTATTATTACAAAAATCATTTGGCAAATACGGTTGCCAACCCGGAAAGCAATGGTTTTAGATACACGCGGAGCCGGGGATCTCGGCAATAAATTCATCCTCCCGTCAATTTTGGAGGGCGCCGGCAAAATCAACCTGGAGTACAACACAGGCAGTACCGAAACCCATATCACAAGCGAATCCTGCACGTTGGAAGTCCCGCCGCAGCCCGTGAAGGTTCCCCCGCATAAAACATATAAAACGGCAGTGGAGTTCAGTCAAAGGACGTACCGCGGAGATGTCGTATTTACAGGCCGGACGGAAAGCACGATGGCAAATCGCAGCATCATCAAAGCGACCGGAATATAAACGGGCTGGATGGGAATGCAAACATCGAAGCAATTCACCTACGACAATTTTCTGGGGAGACATTATGCCGGCCTGACAGCCGCCCAGCAGCAAGAAATCAAAAATGCCGGCGTTCAGATTACAACAAGCGGTTGCGGAGCGGCGGCGCCGAGCTAATCGTAACAACCTATGATGTGACCGATGAGAAGAATGCCCGGCTTGTCAATTAACGTACGGTTCCTCTTACCCTTAATTGATCATTTCCGGACGGCGCTGCAAGGCTCTCCCTTAGGCAGTGCTCAAGGAGGCGCAACAGTAAATAGAGAAAGGCACCGGCGGAATTATGGATGATCCAGTGAAATCCTGCGCTAGTGCAGGAATTTACGCCCTTTGAGGCGATATTTTATTAAACTACTGCAAAAGTACATTATTTCTTGCGTCTTTTGGTTTCTGTCTCTTTTACTTCCTGAAATTCATGCGTTTTTGCAGGAATACCTGTAACGAAGCGAACGTCATAAGAGAAAACTGCATTTTCGCAGTTTTTCGGCAAGTCGAGCATTGAGAATAAAAGGGGGGGTCTCACTGTAGCGAAAAACTACGTTCGGGACAGCCCCATTATTATGAAACTGTCTAGATCCCTCTCATCGCCTGCGCATGATAATCGACATATCGCGAAATATATTCCGGGAAGGTCAGGATTTCGCTGCCCAAGGTGTACACCCGGTCTCCCGGCCGCACGAAGCTCAGCCCCAGATGCTTGATCACGCTCGGGTATATCGGGTGAATCAGATCGAGGAAGTCCGTGTCGTGAACGACATGCGCAATCTCCTGGCCTGAAATATGGAGCCGCTCCAAAATGTTCATCGCCAAATACCGTATAATCTGATACCGCGGATGGCATATCGTGGCGAATAAGTGAGCCTGCCGGTAGTTCTGTTCGATGAAATCGGCCAGAGGGATATCGATCCCTTCTTCCCGGCTTCGCAGATTGAGCATGAAATCATGATGATATTGCTGCAGGAACGGGGCGGAGTATAAATTCTCGTCCGACAAGACAGCGATAATCATCTCTTTGCTTAATCCCGCTTGCAGCAAGCGGATGACATTCTGATCCGCATAGGCGAACCGCGGCTCCTTATTATCCGGGATGAATTGAGGATAATAGGACATGAAAAAAGCATTGCCGATGCTGATGCGGATACAGCGGTCCGGCAGTCTGGTCAATATATAATCGGTGGACAGATAAGACCCGAAGGCATCGCTTGTTCTCATATAGATGAACAGATCGCATTGGCTCAACAGGTGATCGCCGATGCCGGTGGCCTGATTGCATACCTGAATCATCGGCACCTCTACCAATTCGTAGAATTGGCGGAAGGTCGCCGACGACGCCAAATATTTGCGAATCGGAATGCCATGGCAGTTGGCGAACACAATGCATTTCTTCATCGCGCACCTCTCCTCTAGCCCATATGCGGGCGTTCGTCTTAGCCCCTTCTTACGGTTTTTTACATATAATGCACATCCAACGCCTTCTGCCAGGGACATTCTGTCCTTTCCGCCGCCCCAGACGCCATAATAGGCCCCCTCGCGGCGATGCCGATAAGGCATTGCACGGTCAAACGCCTATTTCCCGCATTCTCCCGCATCTTCCCGCTCTCCTCCCGCTGCTGCTTAGCCCAATGGTTGCCTCCATATAATCGCATCAATCTTTGGCAAAAGCGCGAATAGTCTCTGCAAAAAAGGATATACATGCAATGAATCCCATATCGGCACACGGAAAGGTGGTTGTTCATGAGAAGCAAGCTCCTCCACTCCCTGTTGAGCGCCAGCACGGCGCTGGCGATGCTGTTCTCCGTCGTCTGGACACTGCCGTTCACGGCAGGGGCGGCCCCGGCGGAATCATCCGACATGGCGGAGACCGCCGCGGCATCGGATGTCTACGTCGATTGGAACGACGTGAAGCAGGAGATCGACGGATTCGGGGTGTCCCAGGCCGGCTGGTCGGACGCCATCTATGACTTGCGGGAGCCGGTGCGCAGCGAAGTGATGGATCTTCTGTTCGATCAAGTTACCGGTATCGGCGTATCGATTTTCCGGGGCGCGGTCTTCCCCGCCTTCAACCCGGCCCCCGGCCAGTATGACTTCCAGGCCCGTCCCGATCAGGTATGGGTGATGCAGCAGGCGCAGGCGAGAGGCGTACATAAGCTCATCGCCAGCACCTGGAGCCCGCCGGCCTGGATGAAGACGAACAACTCCACGACCAACGGCGGATATCTCAAACAAGAGAACTATGGCGACTTCGCGGTTCTGCTCTCCAAGTTCATCCAGGAATATGAGCGGCAGTTCGGGCTTGATCTGTACGGCGTCTCCATCGCCAACGAGCCGAACTCGATGACCTTCCTGCCTTGGGACTCGGCCGAATGGAATTCAACGCAGATCCAAGTGTTTTTGAAGGATTATTTGAAGCAGGAAATGATCAACCACGGCGTGCAGGACACGAAGGTGATCGTCGGCGAGCCTTCCTGGTGGTCGGAGGATCTCATGAAGGATGCCCTGAACGATCCGACTTCCGCCGAACGGATCGACATCATTGCGGGCCATAACTACCCCGTTCCGGTCATCGGCGTCGAGCTGCCGACCGCGCCGTTCACCACCGCCCAAGCGAAGGGGAAGCGGGTCTGGATGACCGAGGTATCCAAGGTCGACTCCTACGATCCGGGCATGGCCTCCGGATTGAAGTTCGCCCGCCAGATTCATGACTTCATGACCAAGGCCCAGGTCAATGCATGGATGTACTGGACCGGAGCCATTCCGGGGAGCAATGACGAAGGGCTGATCAACGTATACAAGGATACGAATACGTATCAATTGACGAAGCGCTACTATACGTTCGGCAATTACAGCAAATATATCAAACCGGGGTACGTGCGCATCGGCGCAACCGAGAATCCGAAGGCGGGCGTATATGTATCCGCATACAAGGATCCGGCCGCAGGCAGCTTCACGATCGTCGCGGTGAACGACAGCGATGCGACGGCCGAGCTGAACGTCGTGCCGAAGGGATTCACGGCGGGCCAACTGACGCCCTATGTGACGAACGACAGCTTAAGCCTCGCCCCGGGGCATTCCGTCCCCCTCATTAACGGCAAGTTCCAGGCGATCGTCGCGCCGAAGAGCGTCGTCACCTTTGTCGGGCAGAACGGTTCGGCCCCCGATCCGGAAGAGGAGGTCTTGACCGACGACCTGGATGACTGGTCCAACACCTTCTCCCATACGGACGGCTTGACGCTTGACTCCTCCAACCCCTCCTATTTTGACGGAGACCGGTCACGGGTAAAGCGGACCAGCGGGACGACCGAGAGCTTCGTCTATGAGCTGCCGAACATCACCTACTTCATCGCCAGCCTCTATCAATTCAGCGTATGGGACGGCATCGCGTTCTACACCTCGACCGACAACGCGAACTGGACGCCTGTCGTCCATGTCAGCACCCCGGGAATATACAAGGGAAGCCAATGGTACAAAAAGGTATACACCCCGCAAACCAAGCTTCCCGCCGGCGCCAAATATTTGAAGGTCGAGCTGTCCGGCAGCGACTCCTGGGAGAAGCAAGTCTCGGAGATGGTCATTCATTACGCTCCATAGCGGGGCAGGGTTACAGTTTCTCGCGTAAACAAAGAAGCAGATCTCCGGGCGTTACCGCCCAGGGAGACCTGCTTCTTCTGCCGTTCTTGCATGCAAGGAAAGCGTAATGATTTCATCCAACAGCCGGCTGTAAGAAAGGCCCGCCGCTTTGGCGCTTTTCGGGAGCAAGCTGTTCTTGGTCAGTCCCGGAAGCGTGTTTACTTCCAATACATACGGAATCCCATTGGCAAGCATCATGTCGATGCGGGCATACACGCTGCACTTCATGGCCTTATAGATTCGGAGTGCCGCCTCGCGAACCGCCGTGCCGTACGGCTCCGGCAATTCGATGACCTCCTCCTCCGCCCCGCCGTCGCAATATTTGGACGAATAGTCGAAGAAATGAGCCTTGGCCTTAATCGATACGGTCGGCAGCAGCGTTCCATTCAGCACCGGGCACGTAATCTCGTCCCCGGCGACATATTGCTCCAGCAGCACCTCCCGGTCCCACGCCAGCGCGTCCGCGACGGCTTGACGCAGACGGTCCGGGCCGTCCGCAATCTGTACGCCGATGCTGGAGCCGCCCGTATTCGGCTTCACGACGACAGGATAGCCGAGCTGCCGGCCGACTGCCGCCGTGTCGAGCTCATCGAGCGAAGCAATCAGCATCCAGTCCGGGGTCGCCAATCCCTCGAAGCGGATGATTTTCTTCGTCAGCTCTTTATCCATGCACAGGCTGCTGGATAAGACGCCCGAGCCTGTATAGGGGATGCCTAGCGTCTCCAGCGTGCCCTGCACCGTTCCGTCCTCGCCGTATTTCCCATGCAGCGCCAACAGGGCGATATCGATCCCTTTGACCTTGTCGATCAGCTCCTCCGTAGAATTGAGTTCGATGGGGACCGCTTCATATTTGTGATCCAGATTCGCCATCATTTCCTTCCCCGTCATAAGCGACACTTGGCGTTCAGAGGAGACGCCTCCCATAATCACGCCGACTTTTATCGCCTTCATCTCGTTACCTCCCTCATGAGCTGCCTGACCGTCCTGCCTATCGTCGCGATGCCTGCCTCCAATTCCCCTTCCGAGACGCGCGAGAAGCCGAGCCGGAACGTATTGGCGCCGGAGCCGTCGGTATGGAAAATATCGCCCGGCGTAAAGACAACGCCTTGCCGCACGCACGCGCCGAGCACATCGCGCGCGGCCAATGATTCGTGCAGTTCAATGAATAAGTGCAGTCCTCCGTCGCCGCTCAGCCTGGCGAACGGAATATGCTCCCGGCACCATTTCACGGCCAGTTCATATTTGCGCTTGTAAGCGTTTCGGGCCCGCTTGATATACTTTTCGAAATTTCCGTTATGCAAGTATTGATATAAAATCGCCTGATCCAGCGTAGACGTATGAATGCTCCGCGCCCGCTTCATGCTCTCCAAATAATCGACGAGCTCCCGATCCGCCAGCACCCAGCCTACGCGAATCCCCGGGAACAGCACCTTCGAATAGCTGCCGATGTAGACTACGTTGTTCCCGCTGCCGCCGCAGGCAATCATCGGGGCGACGTGCGAGCCGGAATAGCGCAGCTCCTCGTTGAAGCCATCCTCGATCACCGGGATATGGTAATCGCCGAACAGGCGCAAGGCCTCCATCCGCTTCTCCGGGGACATGACGATGCCGGTCGGATTATGATAGGACGGAATGAGATAAGCCAGGTCGAAGGACTGTCGGGCCAATTCCCGCTCCAGATCCTCCAGTTGGAGTCCGTCCTCCTGCATGGCGATTCCGGTGATCTCCAGGCCGTGCATCTTGAACAGCTTGATCGCCGTATGATGGGTCGGATTCTCGCACAGCACGCGCCCGTGCGGCTTGCGGAGGGCCGAGAGGACTAGATCGAGCCCTTCGGTAAAGCCGTTCGTCACCAGCAAATCTTTGCCGGATAGATCCACGCCCTTCGTCTCCATGTACCGCAGCAGGCAGTCGATTAACGGCTTGTAGCCTTTCGCATAGCCGTAGTTCAGCAAAATCTCGCCTTCGAGCGACATCCGATCGAGAAAGGCCCGCTTCACATTGTCCAGATCGAACAGCTTCTCGTCCGGGGCAATGCTCGTGAACGAAATCATCCCCTCCTCCCAGCGAACGCCATGCTTCATCAGATCGAGCTCCTCGGCCGTGCGCGCGCATGCCCCGACCCTATCCTTCCAATCCAGCCGCGCGCCGTCCACGGCCGGCACGACCTCTTGCGCCACATAGCTGCCTTTGCCCGCCACGGAATGAATCAGTCCTTCGTCCTCCAGCTCCCGGTACGCCGTCATGACCGTGTTGCGGCTCAATTGCCATAAAGAGGCGAACTCGCGGGTCGAAGGGAGCTTCTGATCGGCGCGCAAAATTCCTTTATATATCAACTCTTTGATATAGTCCTTCACTTGAACGGAAGCGGGACGTCCATCTACGAGCTTGAAATCGTTGAACATTCACTCATCCCCTTAGGACTATATTGGCATATTTCCGCGGAGAAACAAAGAACCGCGCTCTGCCTTTTTCCGGCAAAACGCGGTTCCTTCCCTGGTTATATTCATAAGATGGTCACACCATGCTATGCGCTTCTTCCAGCACGATCACATGTCCTGTCGTGCCGTCCAGGCGAAGCAGTTCGCCGTCACGGATCAGCTTCGTCGCGCGCTCGACCCCGACGATGGCGGGAATGCCATACTCGCGGGCGACGACCGAGCCGTGCGTCATCATACCCCCAATCTCGGTGATGAGCCCCCTCGCTTGCTGGAACAGCGGCGTCCAGCCCGGATCGGTGAACGGCGCCACCAAAATCTCGCCTTCCTTCAGCGAAGCCGTGCTCGGATCAAGCACGATTCTCGCCCGGCCTTCGACGACGCCGGGAGAGACCGGAAGTCCAATCAGGGCGCCTTCCGGCGCATCGCCGCCGTCCAGTCTGGCCTCGATAATCTCCCCTTCGCTCGTGAAGACGCGCGGCGGCTGCAGCCGCTGATAGTGCTTGAAGCTCTCCTGGCGGGCCGCGATCAGCGACGGTACTTCTTCTTCGAAGGTGCCGGTTATAATTTCCTTCATTTCCGGGAAGCTCAAGAAGAAAATATCGTTCCGTTCGCGCAGGACGCCCCGTGCCGCGAGGTCATCGCCCAGCTCAAGCACCGCTTTCCGATACAAGGCCAAATGGCGGACCAGCACGAATTTGTGATGCTCCCGCAAGCCCATGAAGCTGCGGTAGACGGTAATCAGCCGGGACACGATCCGTTCCTTGAACGCTCCGTCTTCCAGGCTGCGGACTTGGGTCAGAATGCGTTCGGCGGCCCTCTCTGCTTCCTGCTCTCCTTGGCGGAAGCGTTCGCGGTGCTCTCCGTGCTTGACGCTGTCCAGATGACCCACAATCGAGGGGATCAGCATATAAGGCCGTTCCGACCAACGCGTCCTCATGATGTCAATCTCGCCCGGACAGCGCACGCCGTATCGTTCGAGCCACTGCGCGAAGGCCGCCTTGAATTCCGGGCCTCCGGCAATGCCGTCCAGCCCCTCCATAAATCCGTCCTCGCCCGCGTTCCTCAAATACGCGATCAACTCCGGGTAAGGACGGGCGATATCCGCCACATCCCCCAGCTCCAATCCCATCTCGCTCGTGACATTGAACGGCAGGGACTTGTTCAACGTGATTAGCTCGCCGCCGTCGAAGCGCCACCATTTCGCCAGCAGCTCGAGCAGATGCTGGGCCACCATGGCTGCGACCATGTAGTGAAAGCTCTCGCCCATCAAATAGCGCGCCAAAGATTCGTAGTTTTGATGAATATACGTAATTTTATCGGCTCCGCCGCATTCGTCCAACCGCTGCCGGCATATGTCCACAAGGCGATCCGCTCCGTCCTCGACCTCCGTGTAGGCCGCTTGGCCCTCTCCCTCCAGCATATCCTTGAGCACCTGCGTCGCAAGCCGGGGGAGCATCTCTTCCAGTCCCTCCCAACCGGCAGAGGATTCTTCTGTGACCGGAAAACGGTCCAGGATTTGTCTGGCCGCGCTGGCTATCAGGGGGTCCATCTTGCCCATCATCTGCAGCGTCACCTTCCGGGCCAAGCCGGCCTGCAGCGAACGCGTGGCATCCATGAACAGTCTGCCGCCGGCTTCTACCAGCGCTACCGCGCGTTCCTCCCCGGCGGCGGCGAATTCTCTCGTCATCTTCCAGACCGAAATTCCGGCGGGCGACATCGCATCCGTCATCATCTGGATGTGGCCGAACGAGAAATAAACATGCAGCCCATCGCTTGACGCCTTCGGTATCGGAAAAAGGGAAGTGATCGGTCTGGCCTGAACAATATAAAACTGTCCGCCGGACAGGCACCATTCAATATCCTGCTCCGCCCCGTAATGCGCTTGAATCCGTTCCCCCATTCGGGCCAAAATCATGATCTCCTCATCGGACAGCGCCTGCTCCTTCTGCTTCGGTTCAGGCAGTTCTTCCACGGCTGTGCCGCCTTCAGCAAGCGCATAGACAGCCGACTTCTTGCATGAGATCTGTTTCTTCACGATCTCGCCCTGCCTGACCTGGTACAGATCAGGATTGACGAGCCCCGACACGAGCGCTTCCCCCAGCCCGAAGCTGGCGTCAATCGAGATAATGCTTCGGTTCCCCGTTATCGGATCGGCGGTGAACATCACCCCCGACACGTCAGGGATGACCAGGCGCTGGACGACGACGGCCAGCCGGACGGAACGATGATCGAACCCGTTCTTGATCCGGTAGGCAATGGCCCGTTCCGAAAAGAGAGAGGCCCAGCATTGACGGATGGCATCGAATAGCTGCCGCTCCCCTCGGACATTCAAGAGGGTGTCCTGCTGCCCGGCAAAGGAAGCTGTCGGCAAATCCTCCGCCGTCGCGCTGGAACGAACGGCAGCGGCAGGATTGTCGCCCATCTCTCTCCACGCGCCGAGAATATCTTCGATCAGCTCATCCGGAATTGGCAAGCCGCTGATATGCTGCTGCATGCGCCGGCTTAGGCGCCGGACCTGCTCGTTAGCCTGAACATTCAAGAGGCCGAGCTCTTCGTAGAAAGAGCCCATCCGAGCCGATTGTCCCACGACCGCATCATAAGCGGAGGTCGTAACGCAGAATCCCGGAGGAACGGGAAATCCGGCTTGCCGCAATTCTCCCAGATTGGCTCCCTTGCCGCCCACGAGCGGCAGATGGGTCCGATTCACGCTGTCCAAATTGACCCAATACATCAATGGCCTCAACTCCTTAAAAAAGGTTAAATTAGCCACTAGCACTAGTAAATGAACATATTGTTGAAAATCATCCAATTGGATGTTTATAATTTTACCAAGTCTTGTTATTTGTTCAATGCGCAGTTCGCTCTCATCTGTTCATTACCGTACACATGCAGCAAGATTGTTGATTTTTGTGTAAATAATTTGTAAATAAGAAGGTGAAGCTTGATGTCCAACACGACGGATCGGCGAGTCAAAAGAACGAAAAGAAAAATCAGACGCGCATTAATCGAATTGATGAACGAAAAGGAGTTCGGGGCGATCACGGTGCAGGATATTGCCGAACGGGCGGACATTAATCGAGGGACATTCTATTTGCATTATCAAGACAAATACGATCTCTTCGAACGAAGCGTGGACGACATGCTGGAGGAGCTCGCCAAGGCGGTCGGGCCGACCGAAGACGAGGAGCGGAGCGCAGCCCAAAAGTACCCGGAAAAGCAAGTCATCCGCTTGTTCTCCCATTTCCGTCTTCACCGCGATTTTTACAAAACCATGTTCGGAGACAACGCGAGAACTTATTTTAACAATCGCTTCATGGAGATGTTATACCGGCAATTCAGCCAGGCCTTTGAAGCGTTGAAGCTGACGCCGCGCGCCGTGAACGGCTTGAACAAAGAGATTGTGAGCCACTACGTTCTGTTCGCTCATCTGGGAGTCTTGGTGAACTGGCTGGAGCAAGACACGCCTTATTCGCCCGAATATATGGCGAAGCAATTGGAAGCGATCTACCATTATGCCTATCCATCCGGGCGGTCGAAGGAAGAGCAAGCGGGGAGCGCCAATCTGCATCTTATGGAGGACAGGTAGACTCGATTAGAGATCGATGTACGCGATGATATGCAAAAGAGAGCCGCGAGGAGTAAGGATTATGTCCCTCCCTGCGGCTCTGTTCTTCTAGCGGCTTGCGTGTTCTCTTACTTGCTCATCCCGTTCAGGAACGTCTCGGTGTAGACAGCGGCCACCTCGGCATCGGATAACGGACCGTCGGGCTTGAACCATGTATAGCACCAGTTGCAGGCGCCGAGGATGCTGAACGCCATCATGTCTGCCGGCAGATCATTGCGGAACTCGCCGCTCACCATTCCCCGCTCGATGACAGACTGCACATTCAACCGGAACCGATCCCGCTTCTGTTTGATAGCGGCGAGGTTGTCGCCCGCAATATGAAGAAGTTCACGGAAAAAGATGCGCGCGCTGCCGCCCTGGCCTTCGATCGCCCGAATCATCATGAGGATGATCCCGGACAGCTTCTCCCGCCAGGTTCGATCGGGCTGCTCGATGATGCGCCGCTGCTCCTCCAGCATGTAATCAATATACTGCAGATGAATCTGCGTCAGCAGTTGCTCCTTGCTCGCGAAGTAGTAATAGAAGGTCCCCTTGGTCACGCCCAGCGTGTCGACAATATCCTGGATCGAGGCTTCGCTGAACCCTTTCGCTTCAAAAAGCGCTATGCTATGCTTCATAATCTTCTCTTTCATGGACGGCTCCAAGCCTGATCTCCCCTCATAGCAAGTCTGGCGGCGCACTATTCTCGGCCAGGGCAGAGTCTTCCCGCTTCGCTTGGTCCCAAGCCTCCTCCTGCAGCCTGCGCCACAATATTTTCCCGCTGCCGGTCACCGGAAGCGAAGCGACGAATTCGACCAGCCGCGGATATTTATAGGCGGCCATATGCTGCTGCGCCCAGCGAATAATCTCCTCCGCCTCCACCGTGCCGCGCTTGTCTTCCTGCAGGACGACGTAGGCCTTGATCTCCTCGCCCTTTCTCTTGTCCGGCACCCCGATGACGCAGGCTTCCTTTATCGCCGGATGCTTATACAGAATCGACTCCACTTCAGTCGGCCACACCTTGAAGCCGGAAGCGTTAATCATGCGCTTCACCCGGTCGACGATGAAGAAGTAGCCTTCCTCGTCGCAGTAGCCGATATCTCCGGAGCGGAGAAACGGTTTGCCGTCTATCTCGACGAAAGCGTTTTTCGTTTCCGACGGGTTGTTCCAGTAGCCTTGAAATAATTGCGGGCCATTCAGGATGATCTCCCCTTCTTCGCGCGGGCCCTTCTCTTCCAGCGTGACCGGGTCAATGATGCGCGCGTCCACGTCAAAGGACGGAATGCCGAGACATTGCAGCTTCGGGCGATCGAGCGGATTGAAATGCGTCTGCGCCATCGTCTCCGACAGGCCGTAGCCTTCCACGAACCGGATGCCCGTGGCCTGATGCAGCTTCTCGCCGACCGCCTCCGGCAGCCCCGCTCCGCCTCCGGTAATGGCGATCAGCGAACTCAGATCGTATCGCGGAAGCTCGGGATTGGCCAGAAAATCAATAATCATCGTGCTGATTCCGGTCCAGTGCGTGCACTTGCGGGCCTCGATGAGCCGCGCGGCCGTATTGCGATCCCACCGCGTCATCATGACGATGGCGGCCCCCATATAAATAGGCGTGTGCATGCCGTGAACCATACCGGTCACATGAAATAAAGGAAGCGTGGACAGCACGATCGATTCCGGCGTCAGCGCTCCCCAGAAGGCCGTCGCAATCACGTTCGCCTGCACCGATTTATGGGTATGCATGCAGCCTTTCGGCTGGCCGGTCGTCCCGGATGTGTACGGCAAGACCGCCAGATCGCTCCCTGCCGTCTCCGGGACCGGCCGCGCTCCGATGGCGGCTCCCATCGCTTCCGCCCACGGGATGACTTGAAGGGAGGCCGGCTCAATCCGAGGCGCTTTGACGAAGTCCGGGGCATCCGCGCCTGGATTCGGGCAGTAGTCGGAATATGCAGCGAGAATAATGCGTTCCAGACAGCTCGTTCCCAGCAGCGGCTCGATGCGCGGATACAGCTCCTGGCTGACCAGGCCGATCTTGACGCTGCCGTCTTTAATATAGAAAGAGAGCTCCTCCGTCAGATTCATCGGATTGATCGGCACGACGATGCCGCCGCACCGCAAAATCGCATAATAGGAAATGATGAATTGGGGACTGTTCTGCATGTAGATCAGCACGCGGTCGCCTTTGTGAACGCCCAGATGCAGTAAGTAAGCGGCCATGCGGTTGACCTCGTCTCTCAACGTTCGGTAGGTGATGACCTGATCATAATACACAATCGCCGTCCGGTCCGGGTAGCGGCGGGCGGTCACTTCCAAATTGTCGCTCAGCGTCGTGTCCGGCACCGCGAGCGTTACCGGCATGCGTGCAGGCCAATACGCAAAATGGGCACGTGTCACCCAACATCTCCTCCTCAGGCATACGAATGGTCAAATGCTCGGAACGGATATATAGTCAGCGCTTAGATCTGCCTCCGTTCCGTCTGCCGCCAAGCATGCGCTATCAGCGCCCGGACGGTCTCATCGAAGCGGGCAAACCGCTCATCGTTCGTCTGTCCTTTTTTCCAGCGGTAATAGATCTGCTGACATATGACGGCCAGCTTGAAGTAAGCAAACGTCAAATAATACGACATCCCGGACACATCGCGTCCGCTCCTGGCCGCATAGGCTTCAAGGAATTCATCCCTCGTCATGAAGCCCGGCTGCACCGTCAACGGCGGATGCCCCAATCCGCGCAGCAGCTCCGGCGGATCGTCCCGCTCGAACCAATAGCTGAGCGCCGCGCCGACATCGGCCATCGGATCGCCGACCGTCGCCATCTCCCAGTCGAACACGCCGGTCATCTCGCTCGGTTGGCTGCGGGAGAACATCACATTGTTCAGCTTGTAATCATAATGGATGACGGCCGGGGCCTGCGAAGCGGGCAGCGTATCGATCAGCCGCTTCTGGAGCCGCTCCGCCTCCCGAATCTCCTCCGTCTTGGCGCGTTCATAGCGTTCGATCCAGCCCTGGACCTGACGGCGCATGAAGCCTTCCGGTTGGCTGATCGCCCGCAGATTCGCCTCTTCATAGGGCACTTCATGGAGCTGCGCGAGTGTCGACACCATCGTTGCGGAGATCTCCCTGCCCAGCGCGGGCGTATATTCCACATGCGGGGGAAATTCCCGATCCAGAATGATTCCATGCCGTCTCTCCATCACAAAAAACGGACTGCCGATCACCGAAGAATTCCCGCAGTACAGATACGGACGGGGAGCAAGCGGGAACAAAGGATGGAGCCGCTTCAGCAGCGTGAACTCGCGCTCCATGTTATGCGCCTTCGGCGCCACCGGGCCGAGCGGAGGCCGGCGCACGACCGCCTCCCAGTCTCCGGCGCGAATCAGATAGGTCAAGTTCGAATGTCCCGCCCCGAACTGCTCGATCTCGATCGAAGCGCCGTCCGGAATGTCGAGATGCTCCCGTAAATACGCGTCAAGCGCGGCCACATTCAGCTCTTCGCCCCGGCGCACGGGAATCGTGTCCTTCGGCACTGCCTTTTGCTTGGACATCGTTTTGATAAGCCCCCTTTTCCGTACCATTCCTATTCAATTCTGCTCCCGGGCATGACTGGCTTCCTTCGCCAGCTCTGCTGCGCCGCTGCATGGCTGACATGCCCCAAAAACGGCTATGCCTGACATTCTGCACGACCGGCACCCTCGCGGCGCTACATCGCCGACATGCCTCCATCCACGGCCAGCACCGCTCCGGTCATGTAATTCGATGCGTCGGACGCCAGAAATACGGCGCTCCCCTTGAGATCGCTGTCCGAGCCGAGCCGCCCGAGCGGAGTATGGCGGAGAATCTGCTCGCCTCCATGATGGAGGACCTCCCGAGTCATCTTCGTCGGGAAAAATCCGGGCGCAATCGCATTGACGCGAATCTGATGCCTGCCCCATTTGGCCGCCAGATCTCTCGTCAACGCGATGACCGCTCCCTTGCTCGCGCTGTAGCCGACGGCATCCAGCCACTGCGGATCGGTTCCGCTCAAGCCCGCTACGGAAGCGATGTTGATGATTGCGCCTCCGCCCTGCCCGATCATTATCCGGCCGACCGCCTGCGACATGAGGAATGTCCCCGTCACGTTAATGTCCATCACCTTGTTCCACGCTTCGAGCGGCATCTCGACAGCGGGCGCGCCCCAGGAGGCCCCGCTGTTGTTGACCAAAATATCGATGCGGCCATAGATCTCCGCCGTCCGATCCGCCACCCGCCGCACCTCGTCCGGGCGTCTGACGTCGCAAGCCATCGCATCGCATTTCACGCCCGTATCCCGCTCGATGAGAGCGGCCGTCTCCCGGCACGCTTCCTCCTTCCGGGAGCACAGGACCAGATTGGCCCCGGCTTCCCCCAGTCCTTGCGCAATCTGCGCCCCAAGCCCGCGTCCGCCGCCGGTGACGATCGCCGTCTTGCCCGTCAAGTCGAATAATTGCCTGACATTCACTTCTGTCTCCCCCTTCTGGATAGCGCAATGAATTGGCCCTTACATATCGCAACCGTTTTCATTTATCGTCGTATTTGCGGAGCTCCAGCTTGGCTATGGCGGCTTGATGCACTTCATCCGGGCCGTCCGCCAGGCGCAGCGTTCTCGCATTGGCCCAATGGGAGGCGAGCGGGAAGTCCTCGCTGACCCCCGCGGCGCCCAGCGCCTGAATGGCCCGGTCCAGCACCCGCAGCGCCATATTCGGCGCGACGACCTTGATCATCGCAATTTCCGCCTTGGCGGCCTTGTTGCCGACCGTGTCCATCATGTAGGCCGCCTTCAGCGTCAGCAGGCGCGCCTGCTCGATCTCGATTCGCGACGCGGCGATCCACTCCTGAACAACGCCCTGCCGGGCCAGCGTCTTGCCGAACGCCGTGCGCCGCCGCACGCGCTGGCACAGCTGCTCGAGCGCCCGTTCCGCCGCCCCGATCAGCCGCATGCAATGATGGATGCGGCCGGGGCCGAGCCGCCCTTGCGCGATCGCGAATCCTTTGCCCGCTTCCCACAATATCGAGTCCACCGGCACGCGAACGCGGTCATACTCGATCTCGGCATGCCCATGCGGCGCATGATCATAGCCGAATACGGGAAGCATGCGGCGGACCCGAACGCCGGGCGCCTCCATCGGCACCAGAATCATCGACTGCTGCTCATGGCGCGGCGCGCCCGGATCGGTCTTCCCCATCACGATCGCCACCTTGCAGCGCGGATCGCCCGCCCCGGAAGACCACCACTTGCGCCCGGTCACGACATACTCCTCCCCTTCGCGCTCGATCGTCGCCTCGATATTGGTCGCATCCGAGGACGCCACATCCGGCTCCGTCATCGAGAAGCACGAGCGGATTTTCCCGTCGAGCAGGGGCACGAGCCACTTGTCCTTCTGCTCCCGCGTTCCGTAGCGGACGAGCACCTCCATATTGCCCGTATCCGGTGCCGAGCAATTGAACACCTCCGGCGCGATAAGCGATCGGCCCATTATCTCGCACAGCGGCGCATACTCGAGATTCGTCAGGCCCGCTCCATACTCTTCGTCCGGCAAGAACAGATTCCACAGCCCGGCCCGCTTGGCCTCCTGCTTCATCTCCTCCATCACCGGCGGCACCGTCCACCTGCTGCCGGCCTGCTGAAGCTGCTCCTCATACGTCTTCTCGTTCGGATACACGACCTCGTCCATGAACTCCAGCAGCGTACGCTGAAGCGACTTTACCTTCTCGGAATAATCAAAATGCACGGACTTTCCCCCTTTACCCGAAACATACTGACCGGATAGTATGCTGACATGGTACATACTTACATCACCGAATTCCAAAATATTCAATATTTTATTTTTCTAGTGATGGGTGTTCCTGGGTGGAGTAATGGAATTATTTGGGGAGATGGCGTGACGAATCGGTAAAAGAGGCTTATGGTGAGATGCTGAGAATGGGAAGGGGAATGGTGGTTTAGATAGGAAAAGCGCCCCGGGAGGGAGGCGCTGAGGGTAAGAATATGTGATTTTGAGGCGTTCGGCGTATCAATGGAATCATGAAAAGAGGTTAGGGGTCTACAATATCACTTCATTTCCCCGTGAGATAAGCTCTCAAATCTCCAACGGCCAGAATGTCTATGTATCCGTTATCGTCAAGGTAGGCGCCCACAGCGGGAAAGATGGCGGGGGTTCCTCTATAGGCCAAGTTTTTATGATCATCTAATTCTAGCGGCTTATTATGGATCCGATCGTAAACATATACAAGACTCCCGCCTATTATTTCTTTATCGTCTATCGTTGCCGTTCCGTATTTTTTCCTTAATTTATCCGGGAGATCACCGATTTTAGCTTCGGATACGTTCGCATAATAATCTCCCTCGGCAATGTAAATAAGCGAGGCAGCATTGTCACGATAATATACCGCCAAACCATGATCGTACGTCCAGAACTCTCCATTTGACGATAGTTCACCTTTTCCCGCTACCCTCTCGACTTCATCCGCCTCCATCCCATAACAAATGATTACTCCGTCATATACGCGAAAGATACATGGATCAGGGCAAGATGAGCCTGCCGGGGAATGGCATCCCGCAAGCAAAAGAGCAACGACGACAACCAAAATGATTTTCCTCACGGTCCCCTTCCTTGCAGAAGTTCTTACTAACGGGGAACTCATACACAAAACAATGAGCCCAGCCTGAGCCCGCTCCTAAGCTATTTTCGGATCTTCGCGATCAATGCTTCTTTAACCAGGCGGAGTTCTTCGGTGCGACGGGCCATCGCGGCTTTACATTCCACCAGCAGTTTTGTTGCCGCTTCGTACCCCTTTTTGTCGCCTGCCTGCAATCGTTCTGTCATCTTGTCATTAATCTGTTTTCTTCTCTTTTTCAGATTAGGCAGCGTTTCGTTTTCCAGAGTTCTTTGCAATGCTCTCAATTCCGATGCATTCATCTCCATATATTTGTTCGGAGGAGCCGGAATTTCCTCCCCCACCGTAATGACTTTATTTGAACTATCAACGGTGAAACCAACGTCCAGCTCTTTCAACATTGGGCGCAACGGAACATAGAGATTTCCCTCAATCAGGGCTCCGTCCACCATCTTCCCATTAATCACGACCTTGTATTCCTCGCTGACCTTCTTCCCGGTGAGTGAATGCCCCCGGCCGTCAAAGGAACAACCCGCAGTCGCAGCCACAGCGACAAAGGCCACCCCAAATAACGACAAATAAATCCATTTCTTCATCTAATTTCAACCTCGCAGCGTAGACCACTTTTGCGTTGAAAGTGTGAAGGTTTCCCCTTCCATTCTCGTTTTTGCCAAAATAGCCCTGCTCACGAGCCATGAAAGCAACCCACGCCCATTCTATGAAAAGATTTGGTGCGCTCCTTCCCTCTTGTCTATCATTTCTATGGCAACTCTCCCTGTTTTTGCGTAAAATAGAAACCGAAAAAAATAGAGTTGCAGATTCGCGTTTGCATCGATCCGCGATAGAAAGAGGGTAGTTCGATGAAAAAGAGGCGTTATATCTATTCTATGTTGGCGGCGCTATGTATAGCAGCGATACTGCTCCCGCAGCAAGCCGCGCAGGCCGCCGGAGAGCCAAAGCAGGCCGAAGGCACGAAGATTGTGCTGGACGGTTATCCGCTCGAATTTGCGGCAAAGCCGACAATTATACAAGGAACGACCATGGTTCCGTTCCGCGGCATCGCGGAAGCGCTGGGCATCGAGGTGACATGGGATCCGAAGACCAAGACCGTGGCCGCGAAGCAGGCGACGGCGGATGGGGAGAAGTCCGTGCTGCTGAAATTGAACCAGAAGACAGCGAAGACGGTCTCCATTCAATCGCCGCCGAAGAAGATGTACAGCATGACCTACTATGCCATTGCTTCCTTCAAGGAGCGCCATCTCCTGACGAAGTTCGACGCGGCGGCATTCGGCTGGGCGCGGCTGCAGGAGGATAGCACGATCACGACCAGCGGCAAAGACTTCTACTGGCCGGAGCCGGCGGGAGAGATTACGCCGGAATCGATCGTGGACGGAGCGAAGCAGGACGGAACGAGCCCCTACCTGATGATCTTCGCCTCGGATCGCAAGAACGAGCTTACCAATTTGCTGGAGGATGAAGCGCTCGCGGCCAAGGCAAGGGAAGATATTATCGAATTGGCCCAGGAAAAGGGCTTCTCAGGCATAGCGCTTGATTTCGAAGGATTGGGACTGTCCGGCGACATCGCCAAGGCGAAGCAGGACTACAACCGCTTCGTTGCGCAGCTTGCCAAGCAAGCCGAAGCCGCCGATCTGAAGCTGACGCTCGTGCTCCATCCGCTGAACGGCGCTTATCAAGGATACGACTATAAGACGCTCGCCTCCGAAGCGGATGATATCATTATTATGGCGTATGCGTACGAGGATGAAAAAGCTCCGGAACCGCTGCATAAAGTGGACGAGGCGATTCAGCTCGCGCTGAAGGAAGTGCCGCGGGATAAGCTGATCCTTGGCTTGTCGATGGGCAGCGAGAACAGCAAGTCCGTCTCTTCGGTGATCGGTCTTGCCAAGCGGCACAATCTGAAAGGCACGGCCATCTGGAGACTGGGGCTCATCGGGGAAGACGCGATGGCGCAGGTCGAGAAGAGCATCGTGCCGTTGAAGCAGTAACAGGAAGCAGCCGACCGTGAAGGTCGGCTTTTTTCCGTCTATTTTTCAACCCGCAAGGAGTCGGCCGTGCGCAGCCGCCCCAGCGCCAACCAGGCAACCGCTGCGACCAAGATGCCGAACAGGGCGAAGACGGCGGAGCCGCTGAGTCCGGCGAGCAGCCATCCGCCTGCGATCGGGCCCGCTGCCATGCCGACATAGCGAATGAAGTTGAACAGCCCCAGCGCGCTGCCTCGCTGCGATTCGAACTCATTGCTGATCATCGTGGCGAACAAGGGCGTCAGCACGCCGCCGGATATCCCGTACAGGACCAAAGCCGCGGACAAGCCGATCAAGGAGACGGACTCGGTGGCCGCGAACAGCAGCATGCTGCCGGCGGCCAGGACACTGCCTCCGGCCGCCAGCGCGCGGTGCGGCAGCTTCGCCTGGATCGCTTTAAATATCATCGTCCCCGCAATATTGCTCAGCGCCATCGGCAAATAAAGCAGACCGACGATTTGCAGGCTGACCTGATAGTGATCGGTCAACAGCGCAGGCAGGTAGACAAGAATTTCAAAGTAAATGAAGAAATAGAGAAAAGCGAGCGCGAAAATCCCCTTTGATAATTTATTTTTCATAATCCCGGCGTATTGAGCGAATAGTTCGCGCAGGCGAACCGTCTTCTCATCCGCCCCCTTGTCCCGCGGAAAATACACTCCGTTCGCGGCCAGCAGGAGGATAGACACGCCTGCCAGGAACCAGAAAATACCCGGGTAGCTGTACCGCTCCCCGATCCATCCGCCCAGCACCGGAGCGGCCGCAGGAGCGACCGACAGCAGCATCTGATACGTCCCCATTGCGCTGCCGCGCTGACTGCCCTGGAACAAGCGGCCGATGGTCGTGGCCGCGATAAGCGGGATCGCTGCCGTTCCGAAGGCTTGCAGCCCCCTGCATACGAGGAATACGGCAAAATCATCCGTAACCGCGCAGCCGATACTGGCTCCTATCGTGAGCACCAGGCCGGGAATCAACACCATCCGCGCTCCCTTCACGTCAATGACAGAGCCGATCACGATCTGCATTGCCGCCACGATAAAGATAAATAAGGACACGGACAGATTGACCATGGAAAGAGAAACGCCGAATGAATCCCGCAGCAGGGGAAGGATGGGCGAATAAATATTTTGCATCAGCGAGGCAAAGAAGGTGCTGATACAGACCAGATAGAGCAAAAACGCGGAGCGAACATCCTTGCCTCCCCTCATGATTCCCTCTCCCCCATCGCTTGAGAGGAGCGAATGCGAAGCTCTCCCGCTTCCAAGGACGCGATCCCGTCCATCAGCACGCGCTTCAAGAAGCTCAATTGCTCCCCGTCATACCGATCGAGATAACGAACGAACAATTGCTGCGCTCTCCCGTGCAGCTTCTCATGCAGCATAAAAGCCTTCTTTCCCGCCGCCGTCAGGCGAAAATAAATTTCTTTCTTGTTGTCGCTGAGCTGCGTCTTGCGAATCCAGTCTTCCTTCAGCAATTTGCTGCAAATTTTCGAGATATTTCCTTTGCTGATGGACATTTTCTCCGCGATGGCCGTCACATTGATCGGCTCATTCTGCCCGATACAGGAGATGACATGGATCTCCGTGAGATTGAGCGAAGCGCCTCCGGACAACGAATGCTGGATTTCGGCCAGGAGCGCCTCGCTTTCCAACTGTTCTTGCAGTTCCTGCTGGTGCAGGAATTTCATGTAGAGCTCGTGAATTTGCATTTTTACCACTTCGGTATTGTCCATGCTGCTTACACCACCCATTACTTTGTTTCATATGAAACAATATTCCCAAAATAAAAGACCTGATCAGATAGAAAGCGATCTTATTATTGTTTCCAAGGAAACTATAATGGCATCGTACTCCTTTTTCAGCAGATCGTCAACCCCCAGGATCAAAAAAAGAACACGCCCCACTATACAGCGGACAGCGTGTCCTTATTTCTCGGATAATGCGACCAAGCGCAATCCCTTTCCCGATTTATCCGAAAATTTGGGCTGCGATGCCGTATAAGGTACCGTTTCGCTCTGGCACACTCCACCCATGAAGGAACATGACAGGAGGACTGCTGACCCGTTCGAAGCCGCATTCCTGCATGTAGGGTAGAAGAGCGCGCTGCTCGTCCGGCACATCGATGCGGAGCTTGCCGTCATGCTTGGCCGCCATATGATGGATGAGATATGCCGCAGCCTCGGGATTCGGCGCAATAATCGGACCGAGAACCAAATGGACCGGTCCGGCCACGGCAAGGCCATATCCTGCAATCCGCTTCGCTTTATCCCTTAGGATCACGCATTGCTTCGCTTGCCGGATCCGCGATGGAATAAAGGTATGCCGCTCTGCGCCTACTGCCCATCGATCAAGCCTAAGAAGTTGCTCCAGGCATGTTCCATCGAACGGCTCGATCTCGTATTGTTCCGCTTCATGGACAGGAAGCTTCAAGGAATAACGCTCGGCCACCATTTTATGCACGCATGTCACGGCATGGAAGCCAAGCTTCGCATAGAGCGGCTCGCCTTCCTTCGTTGCAATCAGCATGACGGCTGCTTGTTCGCCAACCGCCCCCATGCAAGCCTGTACCGCTGCTTTGCCCAGACCTCGCCCCCGATACGCCGGATGAACGATGACCATGCCAATGGAAGCCAGGTCGTCCCCATAAGGCAGCACAGCCGAGCTGGATACGAGGCTTCCCTGCTCTGTCTTGTGGCCGAATACCCGCCCCGCCGACAGGATCGTCACGAGCTCCGGCTCGTCATAGTCCCAGCCGACGGAATCGGATAGAGCGATCAGTCCCGGAATATCCTCCTCATGAAGTTCGAGCAATCGAACTTCGGTACCGCACGTAGACACACGCCCTCATCCTTTCCGAAAAAATTGCCGCTTACCCTGTTCTCGGGCATAATGCACGCACCTTCCTATCCCGACCGAGGCAGCGTTACCGTCACGCAAGCGCCTCCCTCAGGCCGATTGGAAGCATAGATATGGCCACCGTGCTTCTCCGCGATCAGCTTCGCCATGTACAGGCCGAGTCCGGCGTGGCCTTTATTGCGCGAGCGGGACGGATCCCCCTGCACGAACTTGTCGAACACCGCCTTCATCAGATGGGGCGGGAATCCGGGGCCGGTATCCATTACGGTCATTGTAACATGGTCTTGCGTGCAATCCGTCGTCCAGGCGATCGTCCCGCCCGGCGGCGTATAGCGCAAGCTGTTGGATACCACATTGTCCAGCAGCTCCGATAGTTTATCCGCATCGAGCATCGCGCGCTGATGATCGGCTTCGTCCCCGGTCAGATCGCAGCGAAATTCAATGTTCCGTTCCTCGCATAGCCGCTCGATGTCGGCAGCCTTCTCCTCAACGAATACGCGCACATTCACCTCGTGGAGATTGAACCGGAACCGAGGCACTTCCATATCCGCTGCCCTGTTCATGTCTTGCACGAGACGGGCCGCGCGCTTCGTATTTTTATCGATGGTCCGCAAGTAGCGCTCCAACCGCTCCGGGTTGTTCATCCCGCCTGCCAGCAATCCTTCGGCATGCCCCTGCACGATCGCGAGCGGCGTGCGCAGATCATGCGCCAGCGCCGCCACCATGTCCCGGCGCTCCTGCTCGAGCCTCCATTCGCGCTGCAGGGACAAGGACAGCTCCCGGCGCATCTCGTCAAAGGCCTTCATGAGCAGCGCGATCTCGGAGGTGCCTTCATACGAGAAGCTGAAGTCCAGATCGCGCTTCTGCACCCTCCTCGTCCCCTCAATCAGCGCTTGTATCGGCTGGTTCAGCTTGCGCCCGAATCTTCTCCCGAACAGCCAGGTGAACAGAATCACGATAATAAAGGGCATAACCAGCACCATAAGAATAATAACGGCCGCAAATGAATTTTTCGCATGCGGAGAGACGCCCGCCTTCAGGATATACGTCAGAATGACGGCGCCTTCGACAGCCCCCGCCTTATCGGTAATGGGCATCACCGTACGCACCTGCCCGAGCTTGAGCGTGCTGGTCGAATTAAGAAGCCGAATCAGTTCCGTGCGCCCGTCAATCTGCGGATCGGCCAGCGTGCCATAGAGGTAACGGCCATGGCGGTCAACGACGGCATAGGACATGCCGTTGTCATCGACAAGCGGATCGATTGCCGCCTCGCCCCGCTTTTGCAGCAGACGCTCCCCTTCCGCTTCCGCCATCCTTCGAATCGGCGGGATCTTTTTCTCATAATGATTGGCGGGCCGGAGCCAGTCCAGCTTCCCCTGATTCAGCATCCACAGGAACCCGCCCCACACAAGCGCGGTTGCAAGCAGGCTGAACCCGATCACCCAACAAAAATAAACGATAAACTGGCGCTTGAACGGATAGATTTTCATTGGCTGTCCTTCCACTTGTACCCGATGCCCCATACCGTTTCGATCCAGCGGGGGCCGGGTGCGGCCGCCGCCATTTTGGCGCGGATATTTTTCACATGCTCGGTCACCGTCGCATCGTCGCCGACCGCATCCAGTCCCCATACCTGCTCATAAATATGTTCTCGCGCGAAAACTTGGCCCGGATGCATCGCAAGCAGTTTCACGATAGCGAACTCTCGGCTCGTGAGCGCCAGCGCCTTCCCATGACAGTTCAGCTCATGCCCCCCGATATTGACGGTAAAAGGGCCGTACGTCAGCAATCCGCGCTCCTTGCGTCGCGAACTGCGGCGTTCCCGGCGAAGATGCGCTTCAATGCGCGCCATCAGCTCCCGCAAGCTGAACGGCTTCACGAGATAATCATCGCCTCCCGCCGCCAAGCCGTAGATCCGATCCGCCTCGCTCACCCTGGCGCTGACGAAGACGATCGGACACGATACCGCATCCCGCACCTGCTTGCAAAATTGAAACCCGTCCGTTCCGGGCATCATGACATCCAGGACAATCAAGTCCGGCGTCTGCCTGCGAATGAGGCCCTCCGCCTGCTTCGCGCTGTATGCCGTCATCACCGTATAGCCCGCATCCTCCAGCGCATCCTGCACGAACACGGTCATTTCCTCTTCGTCATCGACGAGCAAAATGGTTGCACTCGACATCGACATCCTTCCATCTCCTCCTCCCTATGATCTCCGCTATTCAGTGTAATCCAACCTTCTTCCATCGGGCAAATCCGCGCTTCTTTATAAAATCTTGAGAATTGCGGTGTATACTGAGCGCGACTAGCCAGGAAGGGAAGGATAATTTTGAGCGAAAGATCAACATCAACGGGTCGTTCATCATGGAAAACAGAAACCGGACTATACATCGCTCTCGTGCTCGGCCTGACACTTGCCGCCAATCTGAGCGGCACGATGGAGCTGATCGGCATCAGCCAAGCGACGCCGCTGATTGCCGTGCTGCTCCTGCTTCTGCTCCGGCCCGGGCGGAAGGACACGCTGCGGGGAACGGGCATAACGCGGTTCGGGAAGCCGCGCTGGTACATCGTCGTCCTGCTGACCGGACTGCCTGTGGCCGCGGGCTTCGCCGCGGCCTGGGCGCTCGGCTATGTTGCTTTGCCGTCGGCGCAGGAGCTGGGGGGCGGAATGACGGCAGCCGCCTATATTCGGCTCGTGACCCTGAACCTGTTCAAGCCGAATCTGTTTATATTGATGACGCTGCTGTTCGCCTTCGGCGAGGAGATCGGCTGGCGAGGCTATTTGCAGCCGAAGCTGACCGAAGCGCTGGGCGTGAGAAAAGCGATTCTGATCACGGCCGCCGTCTGGGCCGTATTCCATTATCCGTTCTACTTGAACGGGTATAACGACGACGGCATGCCGCTCATCACGATCGCGCTGTTCACGGCCATGATTTTTCCGCTGTCGATCGTCATGGGATGGGTTCGCTTCGCAAGCGGCAGTATATGGCCCGCCGTCCTGATTCACACGGTCATCAACCACAGCCGCTACTGGCTCGAGGTCCTGTTCTATCACAAGCAGAGCGGCTGGACCTATATTGCCGGAGAATCCGGCGCCGTCACGCTGCTGATCTGGTTCCTCGCCGCCCTGTTCATATGGAGGGCGCTGCCTGGGGCGCAAAAGAAATAATGCCTCTTTCCGCCGCAAGGAAATAGAGATTCGCTTGCGGCAAAAAGAAGCATTGCTAGCTAACCCGCATCGGCCTTGATTATCGTCCGAACTCCCCTAGACCATCGCAGCCGACTGGGCATAATCCAGCGGGAAATGACAGGCCACTTGCCGGCCCGGCATAACCTCCCGAAGCTCAGGCGGGATGTCCCGGCACTTGGGCTGCGCGTAAGGGCAGCGCGGGTGGAAGCGGCAGCCGGATGGCGGATTGGCCGGCGAAGGCACATCCCCCTGCAGCACGATTCGCTCTGCCTTCCGGCGCGGCGTCGGTCTGGGGATGGCGGAGAGAAGCGCTGCCGTATACGGGTGCAGCGGATTGGCGAACAGCTCCTCCGTGCGGGCCACCTCGACCAGCTTGCCCAGATACATGACCCCGATGCGATCCGAGATGTGCCGCACGACATTCAGGCCATGCGCGATAAAGAGAAACGTCAGGCCCAGCTCCTTCTGCAGCTTCATTAACAAGTTCAGCACCTGCGACTGAACCGATACATCCAGCGCCGAGACGGCTTCATCCGCCACGATGAAGCGCGGATGGAGCGCGATCGCTCTGGCGATGCCGATCCGCTGGCGCTGTCCGCCGGAGAATTCATGCGGATACCGGTTGCGTCTGGAGGCATCGAGGCCGACCAGTTCCATCAATTCCACGACACGCTTGTCGATCTCCTTGGCGGATGCCTTCTGATGAACGCGCAGCGGCTCTCCAATAATATCCCGGATAGGAAAGCGGGGATTCAAGGAGCCGAACGGATCTTGAAAGATGATCTGCATCTCCTGCCGTATCCGCCGGAGCTGCTGCGATGTCATCTGCTGCACCGGCTTTCCGTCAAAATATACCTCGCCGCCGCTCGGCTTTTGCAGTTGGAGAATCGCGCGGCCCAAGGTCGATTTGCCGCAGCCCGATTCGCCAACGAGTCCGAACGTTTCCCCCTTATAAATGTGGAACGTAACATCGTCTACCGCCTTCACATGGCCGACGACGCGATTGAAAAGTCCGGTCTTGATCGGGAAATACTTCTTCAGGCGGCGAATCTCGATAAGCGGTTCTCTTGTCATGCGCGGTTCACCTCAGACTTTCCGCCATCTGTGCCTGCCGCGCTTCCGGATTCACATATCCAGCAAGCCACTTGATGCTCTGGCCGAACTTCGCTTAGGGAAGGCTCGCTATGCCGGCACTTCTCCTCCGCCTTCCCGCACCTCGGGTGGAAGCGGCAGCCCGCAGGCAGATGATGAATGCTCGGAATCGTTCCCGGAATCGTATATAACGACCCGCCTCTCTCGCCCTCCAAGCCCGGAATCGACCGCAACAGCCCAATCGTATACGGATGGGAAGGGTGATCGAAGATTTCCTCTACGCTGCCCTCCTCGACGATCTTGCCGGCATACATGACAGCGACCCGATCCGCCATTTCCGCAGCGACGCCCATATCATGCGTAATGAGCACGATCGCCATCCCCAGCTCGCCCTGCAGCCGCCGCAGCAGATCAAGGATCTGGGCCTGAACGGTAACGTCCAGCGCAGTTGTCGGCTCATCGGCAATAAGCAGTTCGGGCTTGCACACGAGAGCCATGGCGATGACGACGCGCTGCCGCATGCCCCCTGACATCTCATGCGGATATTGCTTGGCCCGGATCTCGGGATCGGGGATGCCGACCATGCGAAGCATATCGACCGCTTGCTTCCAGGCCTCGGCTCGGCTTAGCCGCTGATGGAGCTGCAAGCTCTCGGCGATCTGATCCCCGATCGTGAACACGGGATTGAGCGCCGACATCGGATCCTGAAAAATCATCGCGATCCGTTCGCCGCGGATTTGAATCATTTCTTTCTGCGCGGCAGATGCCAGGTCCTCGCCGTTAAACCGGATGCTGCCTTCGAAGATCGCGCCCCCCGCATAATCAATCAGCCGCATGACGGACAGAGACGCCACGCTCTTGCCGCTGCCGGATTCGCCCACAATGCAGAGAGTCTTGCCTTTCTCCACGCTAAGTGAAATCCGATCGGTCGCTTTGGCGATGCCTTGCTCCGTCACAAAGCCCGCCGTCAGATTTTGGACTTCAAGAAGCTTTCCTGCCATTTTCGCAGCCTCCTCCGTGGAATTTTCACTTTCTTGCGCGGGTCGAACGCATCCCGGATACCGTCTCCGATAAAGTTCACCGCCAACACGACAATAAAGATGCACAGCCCCGGGTACAGCGCTTGCAGCGGATCGACCAGCATGAACTGCTGAGCGTTGCTGAGCATCAGTCCCCAGCTTGTAGCCGGAGCCTGAACGCCCAATCCGAGATAGGACAGCGCCGATTCGGACAGGATGGCGCCGCCTACCATCAAGGTCGCGTTAACGATAATCGGAGCCGTTGAATTCCGCAGCAAATGCCGGCCGATAATGCCCCAACTGGATACGCCAATCGCCTTCGCGGCTTCCACATACTGCATCTCTCGCAATTGGAGGAAGTTCCCCCTGACAAGACGGGCCAAGCTCATCCAACTGGTAGCCCCAAGGATGATAATCATATAGCTGAACTTGGAGCCGAATATGGACAGAACCAAGATATTCAAAAACAAGGTCGGCACGGAATTCATCACATCGACCAGGCGCATGAAGAACGTGTCGACCCAGCCGCCGAAATAGCCGGAGATCGCGCCGATCGTGCTTCCGATAACGACCGAGATCAAAGCGACCAAGAAGCCGACTAACATCGATACTCGACTGCTGTATACGAGCCGGGACAGAATATCTCGTCCCAATTCGTCGGTTCCGAACAGATGGCCGGGGCTTCCCGCCGGCAAGTTCGCATTCAGTAAATCGATCGCGGCCGGATCGTATGGAGCGATGAGGCGGGCGAAGAGCGCGATAACGATAAAAAAACAGAGAACAACTAAACCGCCTACCGCAAACGGATTGCTCATGAACTTCTTCCAGGCTATCCTCCACAAGCCGGCCGGCTTATCGTTCGCATCCGGTGCCGGCAGATGTGGTTTGAGTTCGGCATCGGGCCCTTGCTCCGGCTGAAGCCCCTGCAGATTGGTCGTACTCATGCTGACGCCCCCCCTTTACGTCCCAACTGCACGCGCGGATCCACGACGGCATACAGGATGTCGGCTATCAAGTTCCCCAACACGACAATGACCGCCGTAATTAAGGTGATGGCCATCAACACCGAGTATTCCCGGGCCAGGGCCATCTCGACGAACAATCGTCCCATGCCCGGCCAATTGAATACGCTTTCCGTAATCGCGGCCCCTCCGACAAGGATCGGCAGATCCAGGCCGAGGATCGTAATAATAGGTATCATCGCATTGCGCAGCGCATGGCGGAAAATCACCCTTCTCTCCTTCATTCCCTTGGCTCGGGCCGTCCGGATGAAGTCTTGCTCCAGAACTTCCAGCATGCTGGAACGCGAATACTTTACATAGGAAGCAAGGAAGCCAAGCGTGAGCACCGAGACCGGCAGCACGAGATGCAGGAAGAGATCCCCGAGATCCCCTTCCTTCCCCATCGAATACATATCGGATAAGGGAAGCAGATCCAATTTCAACGCGAAGAGCTCCTGCAAAATGATCCCGAACCAAAAGGTGGGCATCGCGAACCCGATATACGAAATCAGGGAAGCGGTCTGATCCGACAACCCATATTCGGAGGTGCTGTTATAAATGCCCCACGGTATCGCGATCAGCATCGCAAACAGCCAGGCCGCGCTCATCAGAATGACCGTATTTTTCACCGTAGGCCAGAGAATCTCGCCTACCGGCAAATTGTTCTTGAACGTATGGCCCAAGTCGCCCTGCAGCAAACCGCCAACCCACTTGATGTATTGGATATGGATCGGCTTATCGAGCCCAAGATTCTGCGCTTGAATCTTGCCGGCTTCCTGAGACAATCCCGGCGACAGAAAAATTTGCGTTGGGCCGCCCGGCGCCGAATGGATAAGCCCAAAGGTAACGATGGAAACGAGAAACAGCACCAAAAGGGATTGCAGTATCCGGCGGATCAGAAACTCCGTCATCAATAATCCTCCTAGACCATAAAGTGCGTGCCGAAAAACGAGCAACCTCATAAAGGGGAAGGGGCAAGCCCCAATGTCATTAAGTTAAGCTCAAAGACAAGAGCGGAAATAAAAATGGAATCCGAAACGGCATGGGAAAAAGCCCTGTGCCGTTTGTTTTTGGTGCAAGCAAGGAAAAAGCGTACAGCAAACAAAGCGGACGGAAGATCCGCTTAAAAAATGTTCATATGAAACGAATTATGCTACTCTATAGACGAAGCTAACAACTGATTTGTAGCGTATTTTGCGCGTATTCTGCTGCCCTGGGCGAACGGGGCGAATCGGCAAAATGTTTTTGCGGATCAGTGCTTCAACATCGGGCGGGGGTTCATCGTGCCGTGAGCGCAGGAAATGTCTAGAAACGTGAACGGCAACCGTGAAGTTGACTTGGTATGAGTGCCGTTTATCCATTTGGGAAATGACGACGTGTGAGGTCATCATTTCAGCGAAATTGTACATGATCATTCTTGCGAAAATCTCTTGGGTGATGGACTCTCGTCTCTTTGCGTGAAAATTCGTCAGACCGACAGTGTACTTTAATGCCCTGAAAGAGGTTTCAATGCCCCATCGCCTGTTATACATAGACTTGATTTCATCGGGTGGGAAATCAGCGGCAGAAAGATTCGTAATGACGGTCTCATAAGCGCCATGAGGCAGGACGAAACGAACAACCCGAAAGGTAATCGGGTAAAACAAGTTCTCATGCAAATCCAAAAAATCAAATGTAGACGTGGAAGGAACGAACTTGTACATCTCGGGATTAGCCTTGACCTCTTTGGTTTGTTTTTTGGTGAGTGTCAGATGAACGTCCCTATCAAACTCTCCGCTAGAGGGCAAACGCAAGCCCGAAAGAATACCATTGGAATCCAAATCCTTTACCCGTATGACATAGTTCCACCCTTTGCGTTCAAGGTGCGCGAAATTGTTGTAACTTTCATAACCTCTATCGGCAATAACAATGGTTTTGCCCTTGATGGGAGAACGGTCAACCATAGCAGCCAGCGCCCTTCCCTCGTTGCACAACCTTCGTGGTTGAACAATGGCATCCACGTACAGTCTGTTGCACAAGTCATAGGCAGCGTTCAAATGCAGAAGGCTATAGCCTTTCGTGTTCGGTTGACTTTGAAAATAGGTGTCCGTGTCCGCAGAGTCAGTTGCGATATGTAAATCCGAACCGTCAACGGCAAGTAATCGATACCCTCGGTAGTCCTTGATATCCGTATACGATTGCGTAAATGCGTGAAACAAGAATTCCACAGCAGACGGCAGGATTTTATTCCTCTGTTGGACAAAAGCGGAAGTGGTTGCGGTGTTTACGTTATAACCTTGGGATTCCAGGAGTTCCTTATATATGCTGTTGCCCCCCATGGAGATCAGGAGTTGCATCACCGTTTCAAAGGATAGCTTTTTCTTTCGGGTAAAATCTTTTTCAGGGTTTTTGACATAAGGTGCTGGTGCGGCTGCCATTTCTCGTATGAGGGATGTCAGCGTTTCTTTTAGCGAATTCGCGTACTCATTCATTGGCGTAACCTCCTCGTTTTTTCAAGGGGCTTCGCCACACATATCCATCTACCTGTTAAGTCTTGATTTTCTTTTGAAACAAAAAAAAGAGCGGGCTATCTTTTTGATAACCTGCTCTTGTGCTTGATTATGGTTTCCGCGCCTTATCTTAATGACATTG
>NZ_LDIG01000142.1 GCF_015845845.1 Paenibacillus dendritiformis | reverse complement strand
GTTGCCGTTTGGCTCCAATGGTCGAAGTCGCTAAAATGCTGCAAAATCACTACGATGGCGTTGTTCGCTGGTTCTCGTCAAAGCTGACGAATGGCCTTCTGGAGGGAGTGAATAGCTTGTTCCAGGCCGCCAAACGGAAAGCTCGCGGATACCGTTCCGAGAAAAACATCATCGCCATGGTGTACGTTCTGGCGGGCAAACTTAACTTCACATTGAAATAAGAAAAGAACTGGCTACAGCATGGAGCCACGCATCGCTCGCACCTGAACCAATTCCCTTGTCCAGCCACCAGTATGTCCATTTACTGGCATGTTTATGCTGCTACAGAAGGTGAACGCAGAGCGAAGCATCTATACCAATTCCCTTGTCCGGTTTTCAAAGATTTTCAAAGGGTTGATAGAACCATTTGTTCTCATAACATTGCTAGTGGCGAAGAGCCTTTTTGTTCTTATACATCCATTCGAGCGCTTCAGACTGCGTTTTCCATCTCGCTTTCTTCGCGGCGGAAGCTTTCTTTGTCTTGTTCGTCTCGGCCGCCGCGGGAGCCGCGTAAGCCGCTCCGGATGAGAACGCGCTTAACAGCATCAGACTTGCGAGTGCGAGAGCAATGTTTTTCTTGGTCTTCATTCGATCTTCTCCTTTCGGGCATTGCCCTTTCATATTTGGTCATTGAGTATAACCAAACTGCCTCCGCAAAAGGGACATAAAAAGGAAAAAAGTGAAAAAGCCCGGTGATGAAGCATATCAGATTGATACAGTGAGGATAGGGCAAGCGGGGCGAGAGTGAAGTGTGTGAGCCCGCGGAAGAAGCAAGCGGGGCCGAGGGTGAAGTGTGTGAGGCCGCGAAGAAGCAAGCGGGGCCGAGAGTGAAGCAAGGTGCCCCCGTGAGAAAATGCTGCACAGGCGCAGCATTTTGGGCCTCAAGAGGCTAAATTCCGAGAAAATCCTGCTAAACTACATCATTTCGCAGATTTTGAACGCAATCCATGCTCTGCTGAGGGAAATGACTGTAATTTTGCAGCATTCCTATTTTCGCAACCTCATGCCAATGAAATTGCTGCATTCTTGCAGTATTGGCGGAGGAGCAGATGACGAGCGTCGCGGGAGAGACTGCAGCTTTCATGAAGAGGATGACCGGAGCTGCAGCCGTTCCGGCCGGGAACGAGGGAGGAATAGATGGGATGTATTTTCGAACCGTTAGACCTTGTAGGGCGTCTCGGAGCGGCTGCGCGCCCGGACCGTCTATCCGCCAATTGACGAATGCTGGCGTGGATAAGGCGGACTATCTCGCCCACACCATTGTCGACAGTCTGAAAGGACGGCAAAATGCCGTCCTTTACATATCCCACACGATAGGTTGTCATTTATTTTGTCCCTACCCGCTTGGCCAGTTCGGCCAAATCATGGCCTTTCAAGGCGCCTTCGACCAGCTCCGGAAGCAGGCTCGGGGTACAGGCGAAGCAAGGGGTGCCGTCCCGCGCCAGCACTCGCGCAAGGTTTTCGTCATAAAAGGGCTGACCTTGATCAGACAGTGCAAGCAGGCACATCGTCAAATGTAGTACGCTGTCACCAAGAGGCGGAAATATACCGCTAGTAAGTCTTATGCAGCTATATGTGCGCGCCGGAAGCGAATTATGGCTTGATGAGCGCTTCCAGCGCTTCCAGGAAGTCTTGTTTGGACAGCTTGTTCTCTTTATCGACCCCTAGGGAATAGGAGTACTTTTTCTTTTCGTCATACCAGACCGCCATATATTCCAGGTGTTTTTTTTCTGATTTGGATTCATCATGGATGATTACTTCGCGGCCGTTTATCTTGATTTTCTCTACTTTCGTTTGGGCCGTCGTATACGTCTGGACCGTACTATTTCCCGATAATTTGCTGATACCAAGCCGCAGCGAGCTTTTGCCGTCGCTATATAACACGCTGAGATATCCCTCTTCCCCGACGACCCAAGGCATCTTCTTCGTAAAAATTTTCTGATCGCCTTTGGCTTTTTTGGCTTCCTGCTCGAACTCCTCGGCCAACTTCATCTGCTCCGCGAAGTTCTCGTGAACATCCTTGCCAAACATAAAATCGGGATTCAGAATTCCTTCTTCAAAGACAAGGCTATCCGTCAGACGCTCCGGAATCATCGGTTGGTTTTTCTTCTCCTCGGTTACGCGCGAAATATATTGGCCGTAATCTGTATATTTCAGCGGCTTATACGTAAATTTGGCTTTGCCCAATGTGTCCAGTGTGTTGATAATGTCATCATCAATATAATACGCGATGATCTCCCCCGGACGCAGCTGCTCCTCCAATTCTTGAATTTGCGGCTTGTACTTCTCCAGCTGCCGGGACAGTTTATTTTGGTAGGGCTGATATTTGCGGTTCCGCTTTTCCTCCGCTTCGTACGACATGGTCTTAATTATGACTTTTCCTTTTTCATTGGTGATCTGAAAATATCGGGATGCGGCGAATCCGGTAAGAGAGCTCAACGCCACGATAATGCCCGCCATAGCAAGGAACGACCTGCGAGTCATGCGGCGGCCTCCGCTTCTCTTGGCCTGGCGCTCCTTATGTATCCGGCAGACGCGTTCCATTACCTGAACGCGCACATCGAAGGAAGATGCGGCCGGAACCGGCTTGACGCAACTTGCTATCTTCTTCTCATCTTCATGGCCGCCCCGGAATTGACGCATGTCTCTCTCACCTCGCTTTCACCGATAACGCTCTTTAATTTCTGTCTGACCCGGCCATATCGTTTTTTTACGGCTTCCCTATTCTTGTTCATGATGGTCCCAATCTCTTCGAACGATTTCTCCTCGAATACGCGCAGCACAAGCAGACTGCGTTCCTCGCCCGACAAGGACAGCCAGGCCGATGCCAGCGGCTCGTCGAACAATTCGTCCGTCATCCTCTGCTCCGCGCTCGGCGCCAGGTCATCCGGGCGGAACATCCACATGATCTTGCGCTGGAGCTGGCGTCGGCGCAGCAGATTGAGACAATGATGATAGGCGATTTTATACAGCCAAGAAGAGAAGCTGACCACCGGTTGGTACAAATGGATTTTCTCATAGGCCTTGACCAGCACCTCTTGCACCGCATCCTCCGCTTCCTGCCGGTTCCCGAGCAAGCGGGTGCAATACCGGTAGAGCGGCTGCTGGAACCTCTCTACTAATATGCAGGCATACTCATGCACGTCCCCGGCCTGAACTTGAATGACCTTCTCTTCGATGCCGTCCACAAAATAGCCCCTCCTCTCTACCTTGCTATAACACGTGAGCGAAGGAAAAAGGGACATAACCTGGCTAATTATTTTTGGGCTTCATTCGGAAAAAACGCTGGAGAAAGCCGGACGGGAACCCCGGACCGCCGGCTTGGCGCCACTCCCGATGGAACGCTAAGCGGATGCCGCGATCTGCGCTTCGATGTAGCGCCAGGCGCTCTCCCTGTTCCGATGAACCCAATCGAACTTGTCGAGGGACTCGGTGCTGTGAATGCCGAGCAGCAGGGTTCTGACCGCTTCCTCGCAATGCGGTCCGACAATGACGGCCAGCGGAAAGGGTTCCTCCACATACTTGGCGCTTCCGATATCCAGTACGGTGTCCAGCATATTATAAATCTCGCATCGCCGTTGCCGGAGGAGCCGAAGCCGTATTGGCCGGCATATGCAATAAGCAGGATCTTATCATAGGGACGGTTCGCCGCCGCTCCGATGTAATACTTCACCTCAATGCCGCTCATGTCCGCAAGCTGCACTTCGCTAATAGGCAATGTCATGTTTCCTTCCTCCCGTCTGCTTTTTAGAATCTATTATCACGGCTAGCGGGATGGGGGCCGCTCCCCTTCATTCGCTTGTCCAATTGGCAGCCGCAAGCGTATAAAAACGGAGCCGGTGCAATTCACGGAAGCCGGCCTTGCGATACAAACGCAGCGCCTGATCGTTGTCCGCCCGAACGCACAGCGTAATATTTTCGATCCGAGGGTCTTCGAACAAATAACCCAGCCCTCGCTGGAACAGCGCCTGCGCGATTCCTCTCCCCCGCGCCGAAGGAGCGACGGCTAAGAACTCAATCCGGCCATCTCCGAACTCCGGCTCCCGCTCCACGTAAATATAACCTTGCAGACCATCCTCGTCTTCATACATAAAGACGCGATAATTTGCGTTCATTCGTTCCAATATCTCCGGGCCGCTCCGGTAGGTTCCAGGGAATGCGGCCTCATGCAGGCGAAGGAAGTCGCCTGAGCGGAGCGGCGCTAGTTCCCGCACGGAGGGGTGCGCATGGCCGAGAGGGAGCGGCCGCTCTGCCTTGAGCACCACCTCCGTGCTCTTCAACTCCGCGCCAAGCTGCAGCATCCATTGATGGGCATTCCGGTTCATCTCATGATAAAAACCGTAAAACGTATCTACCTGAAACGCCAGTTCATACTTCATTCGGTTCCATAGCTCCATCGCGCGCTGCTGCCATTCATCCTGCGGACAGCTCAGGAACGGCCCCCATATTTCCGCTGACCGGCCGCCCGCATCGATATCGAACCCAAGCGCTCCAATCAGCTCGCCTCGTTCCGTCAGTACGGCGAATGATGCATCCAGAGCGGAGAATTCATGCTCCAGCGTATGCTCGAGTTCATCCGGATCCTGCCCGCAATAACCGATATGATGCTCTGGATCCCGATTCAAGCCTGCGATGAACGAAGCAAGCGTGCGCTTGTCCGGGAACGCGCGGGCGCCTTCAGCCGCGGAAGAAGCGATCGCTGCTTCATCTCCGGTCCGATCCACCTGATCCCATACCATCGCAATCTCGGTATGCCTATCTTCTCCAATCTGTATCTCTTTCGTATGCCGCGCCCTGCCGCCCATCTTCTCGTAAAAGGCAATGGCCGGATTCCCTTCGAGCACCCATAAATGCAGCGATGCGCGCCCCCTTGCTCTCATCCCGGCCGCCATCCGGCCGAACAGCTTCCTGCCCAAGCCTCTTCCCTGAACCTCCGCCAACAAATAGACGGCGTAGATTTCATAATCATACCCCATCTCCGGCTCCCGGCTGTTGCCGGCATGGAGGAAGCCAACGATCCCCTGCTCCTCCGTCTCAGCGACGATGAGCGTCTGATCGGGGGGCAATTGCGCAAGTATGGTGTCCCACATCAGCTTCCGGCGCTCTACGCGCAAGGATTGGAGATATTCTTCCGACACCAAGCCCGAGTAGGTCGTCAGCCAGCTATTCACATAGACCCGGGCGATAGCTGCCGCATCATCTGCGGAAGCGGTTCTGATTCTCATAGCGCAACGAACCTCCTGATTGTGGAATGCACTGCTGATCCGGCAGCAGAATCATTCTCCATTTTATTTAATATGGTTAATAATTATTGTCATTAACCATTTCTTCTGCCGCAGTTCAGGCAGCCTCGGGTTGACTCGTCGCTCCCGTTCACAGCTCCAAGCGCAGCCAAGCCCTGGCAATATCCTCAGAGCCGGGTGTAAATTCGCCGTGCCTCCCCGGCACACGCATCATAGTGTAATGAATAAAGGAGGGGAACAACCAATGGAAGCTTATTATAATTGCTTATATTGCATGAACAAAAAAGTCCGCATTCTGACAATTGACCGCAAAGAATATGTCGGGACGATAGTCAATGTGGATAGAGAGAATGTCTATTTGCGGCCTGAAGCGAGAGGCGGCAAGGTCAAGACCTCCGCGTTCTACCCTTACAATTACAACAACGAAATCATTACGCTCAGCTTATTTACCCTGCTAGCCATCGCATTGCTGTAAAGAGACAAGGCCCGGCATGCTGCCGGGCCGGTTGCTTGCCCCGTGATGAGGCAGGTTGCGGGAGGTTCCGCCGTTAGAGCTTAACTGCCACGATAATATAAGATTTCGGAATTCCTTTATCGAAAGCGGCGCAAGACTGGTTCGGCAGTTCCTCCAACGACTTCACATAAAGTCCAGCCCCCGCAATCGAGGTCACGATTTCCCCCAATGTCCAGTTCCGCAGCCGCACTTTGCGGGCTGCATCCGGAAGAGCGTTCCTGTCCAATTATTTTGAATAGGCCACTTCTTTTTCGATGAGCGACGTATCGAAGTAGTCCGGATATTCGCGGTCGTTCCCCGGGAAGAGATCAGCTTCGTCGATACGGGATGAAAATCCTGCAGAATCAGCCTGCCTCCCTCGGCCAACAGGCGGGAGACCACGTCGAACAGAGGGCGCAGATCCTGAAAATAATGCAGAATCCCCTGCTCCATCAGCACAATGTCGTATGATTGCGTTACCTCGCATGCGGGCAGCTTCAGCACGTCGGCCACGATGTATTGAATGCGGACGTCCGCTTCCGCAGCCAGTTCTTTCGCATAGCGCTCGTTATCCGCGATCGTGACCTCCGCCCCCAGCAAGGCGAGGGCTACCGCTTTGCTGCCGTTTGAACCAAGAAGATTGATGATCCTCTTCTGCCGTACATCTCCTACATATTTATATAATTCTCCGATTCGTTTTGCCGGGTCCTTTTTGATCCGGACCGCCGCTTCTTCCGGCTTGCCGAAGCGGTTGAGCCATGCTTGATACGCATGGGCATTCCATGATGCTTGATTGCCTTGTGTCGTCTCCATTCGACATCCTCCAACCTATTCCGTTCGATTTTATGCGGTTGCGGAGACAGAATTGAACAATGGAATCACCTCGGCCTCCTTATTGGATAACGACGATACGTTAACGATCTGCATGAATGGAGACGCAGCTGTGGTTATTCCGTGCTACCGATTACATACTTCGCCGCCTCCCATATATCAGCGGCGATATAATCGGGTTCGATATCCGGCCACCGGTGCTTGAAGTCGGTCAGCGATCCCTCCCCCCAGCCGGTTCGAACCAAAATTTTAAGCGCCCCGACCCGATGGGCCGCAATCATGTCTGTGTCGCCGACATCTCCAATGACCGCGCATCTCGCCAGAGGCGGCCGGAACAAGCACACGTCAGCGTATATAAGACGGAAGCGCTGCGCAATCAGCCCTATATAGACGTTTTGGGACTGGAGACATTCGAGTATAGAATCGACACGGCGATCTCGCAGATTTCATCGGTGTTGTTTTTATAAATATGTCCGGTCTCCGCCGAGAAGGAGATGGCGTCGCCCTTGCTTAACGTGCTCGTCTCCGGACCGATCTCGATCGTCAGCGTCCCCTCGAACACGGTAATCGATTCGATCACCCCCAGTCCGTGCGGCTCAGACTGATAGGAGCACCCCGGATGCAGCCGGGCCCGGAACGTCTCCAGCGATACCCCGGGCGCCGCGTACGTGTTGTACGCCTCGAAGCGCTTGTTGTCTTCTCTGAATTGGGGCTGCTCCTCCGCCCGCAGCACCTTCAGAGACGGATTCTCGAATATGAACGCCGTCAGCGGCACCTGCAAGCCGGAAGCGATCTTCCACAGCGTAGCTACCGTCGGGTTCGAGCTGCCCCGCTCAATCTGGCCAAGCATCGGCTTGCTTACGCCCGTAAGCTCCGCCAGATCATCCAGCGTCAGGTTCAGTTGCTGCCGATAGTGACGAAGACGCTTGCCGATCCGGTCTGAGATTAAATCTTTTTCCATAACTTCCTCCCAAGGTGCAGAGATGTTCAAAATATAAACACTTTTACAATTACATGACAAAAATTAGACAGAAAAGTAGTTGATTCCGCCAGCCGGTATGTTATATTATATCTCGGGAATTACGATAACATATTAGAGGAGCATACCGGAATGGCGGGCTATGTATCATCCAGAGTAGCAAAGGATATACCGATTCGAAAAGGGTTTACGAAAGCCGTTTTCGATGTATTTCCGCTTGCGGTGAGCGTGTTCACGTACGGTCTTGCGTTCGGCGCGCTGGCCAACAACGCCAACCATTTCACATGGTTGGAGACCATTGCGATGTCCTTTTTTGTCTTGTCTGGCGCGGGGCAATTCACGATCCTGTCCTTAATCCAGCAGGATGCGGCCCTGTGGACGATCGCGCTTAGCACTTTTCTTATCAATGCCCGTTATATCATCTATACCTTGTCCGTGGGCCGCGAGCTTGAATCATGCCGCCGGGGACAGCCGCTCTGGCTGTGCCATATCATTACGGACGAGAGCTACAGCGTGTCCATGATGGAGGCGCAGCACGGCAAGCTCAGCGTCGGCTATGTCGCGGGCGCTGGCTGCACCGTATTCCTGTCATGGCTTCTGAGCTCGGCTGTCGGGTACCAGATCGGCGAATTCATCCAGGATCCTGCCCGATACGGCCTGGACTTCGCCTTCACGGCGGCCTTCCTCGGCCTGCTCGTCGTCATGCTGAAGCGGCGCAGCCACGCTGCGGCAGCCGGACTCGCGGTGGCCGCCTCCGTGCTTGCCTATCCTTGGTTCGGCACGTCCGGAGCGGTATTCGCCGGAGCGGCGGCCGCATTTGCCGTAGGAGTGTATGCCAAATGATCTCGCTGCCAATCCTTATCGTCATCTGCGTTGCCGCCGCAGCGACCTACCTGACCCGGTATCCGAGCATGGCGCTCGCCCGGTACATCAAGATGTCGCCCAGCATCGAACGCGGCTTCCGCTATGTGCCGATCGGCGTCTTCGCCGCGCTCGTCGCTCCAGCCATCTTCTACCACCCGACCGTCGACGGCCGGATCGAATGGATGTATTATGTAGCGGTCGTCGTGACCAGCCTGACCGCCTGGCTTAGCAAAAGCCCGCTCTGGGCGATGATCGCCGGCGTGCTCGTCATTGCGCTGCTGCGTCTGATATAGTTCTGCGGCCGTGTTCCGATTCAAGCGCATTCCAGCAGGAATGCGCTCTCGTTGTTCCTGCGGTTACAGATCCTGTCTGGCGAACCGGTACAGCCCCTCGCCTTCCGTGTGCACAGGCTCTTCGTTCAGGAAATGAACGCCCGTACCGTCATCCAGCCCGTACCCAATGGATACCCCGATCCTCGCAATCGCCGCCTTCAGGTTCTCCTCCTCATTCCATTCCGTGAAGTGAACGCTTACAACGGCGTCGCGAAGCAAGCCCAATCCTCGGAGGAACAGATTCGTATTGCTGGCATTATCAACCGCCGGGATGACGCAATCGGCAGGGCTGATCAAGGCGCCGGCGGAGAAGCCGGCCACCGGGACGCCCTTGCCGTACATGTCCTGGATAACGCTCCCCAGCACCGTATCGACGATATGACTCCGATACCGCTCGGTATCTCCGCCGCAGATGACGATTCCGTTGCAGCAGAGCAGCTGCTCAATCGCGGTGCGCGAAGGTTGGGGAGTTAACGCCAAATACATAAATTCGGTCAACCCGTTCCGCTCCAGTACTCCTGTGCAGGTCGGCATGTATTCTCGCCATCCGTCTCTCTCGATGAATAATATCGCTGTCTTGCCGGTCCTGGCCGAAGCGATTGCCGCGAACTTTCTCCCCAGCACTTCCCCGAATGGCGGTCCTCCGCCAAATAGAAACAGATGACGATCCTTCATCCCATTTACTCCTTTCCTGTACGCGAGATAATTACAATATTATGGTTCCTTCCGCTCCACCTTGATTTTCAACAGCAAAATGGCGGCATCCGATTCAATCGCTTGCCGAATCTCTTCTTCATTGGTTGTATCCATTGTCGAGATGATTTGGGAATCGATAAGTCTGTACATTGCTAATAACTGGGTCTCGCCGGATTGCAGCCGTATCGGCTCGTCGCCTAGCGTATACTCCAGCATCGTCGCCATGACCGTATCCGCCCTGCTCTCCGGCAAATCAATGGTGATATTGGCGGTACTACGCACGCCGGGTGCATAGAGGAGCAGATAGCTGCGCTTCGTCTCCCCTTCCTTCGCATCGATCATGGCAAATCCAAGTGGCCCTTGTTCCCGTTCGCCAGGATAGATTCCGAAGGATAACTCGGCCAGCGGCTGCTGCCCAGTCAGCATCGGCTGCCCTCTGCGGTATCCTTCCACCCATAACGTCACCCAACTTCGATCGGCCTGCGGCAGAGTAAGGTCGAAGTTGAACAGATCACCGAGACTTAGCTCCTCAAAGGTGCGGGTATAGGCGAAATCCTCCTCCTCCTTCCCCTCGTTTGCAATCATTGTCTTTCTTTACCATATCAGAAAAAAGAGCCTATTAGAAGGCTCTCGTTCAACATCTTTATCGCTCCACGGGGCAGATCGGCGGACGTTGATAGCGCATAATGCACCATCGTCAGCGGGAAGCCGACGGCCGCGAAGATCGCAAGCAGCGCTCGTTCCGTGCCGTGATCGGCTCCGCCTTCATCTGCCTTGCCTCGTGCAACAGAAGTCGGGTTATAGCGCAATGATCATATGAATATCATGAGGCTCTTTCTCGAACAACTCAGGGTCCTTGTCCCGAGTGAGTCTGCTGCCGCAGGATTGATAGAACTGAACGGCAGACTCGGTCTCCGTCGAGGAAATATATAAATATTTGGCCCCGCGGCGCTTCGCCTCCTCTGACAGCAGCCGAATGATCCGGGTCCCGATGCCCTGACGGCGGTAGGGCCTGGACACATACATCAGATCGACCTGAAGCCGATCGTGATCCGGCCCCCGTAACCGATGGGCCAAGACGCCGAATCCGGCCAGCTTGTCCCCGTCAAATGCGCCAATCGCCAAGCCGCCATGCTTCAGCTCATACCGGAATCTCTCCTCCAGCTCCTTCAATTCAGCCGGATTCCATGTCGGGCATTCATGGCCCGCCGGTTGTTCCACGATCGAATCTCCCTGATTGACATAAATCAAGTTAATCTGCTCCGAGCGATCAATCTCCTTGATTTTGCGATATTCCTCAAGCTCCATCTCTCTGATGCTAATCATGATTTGCATCCTCCATTATTCTTCTCTCTTCTCTTCATGAACAGGAACCATCCTCATGTTCAGTGCAGAATGCAAACCAACTCCTTCACGAAATCATAGCGGCAGTAACGGATTCCACGCCGCCGCTTCAGGACGGGCAAGTCCCGCCCGTTCTTAGATTTCAGCATGATTGGCTGATATTGGAACGGACATCTTCATCTTACCACGGACCCCTGCCGTGAGAACAGCGCCAAAAAGAAATTGCCAAAACCAAATTTATAAGCTCCCTGTCATGAGGCATCGTCGATCCATGCGCATCCGATGAGCAGACTGCGCGCCAATCGGCAAGGAGGCACACTTGCTTCCTTACGGTTTGTTCCCTTGTCCTCTTCCGCAATAGCAACACAGGCAGATGTCCCGCCTATGTTTTTTTGCGTTCAGCGAGCCATGCCATGGCCCGTGAAATGATGGATAAGGCCAAGATTCGCCCGGCGGACACCGTGGTCGATCTCGGAGCCGGAACCGGGGCGTTCACCTTCGTCCAGGCCGAGGTGGCAGGCAGCGTGATTGCCATGGAGAATGATTCGGAATTTGCGGAAATGCTGCGGCGCAAGTCGAAGAGGCATGACAATATTACGGTCGTGGAAAGGGATATCCAGAAGGCGTATCTGCCGAAGCAGCCCTTTTGCGTGGTCGCCAACATTCCATTCTCCCTCACGACGCCGATTCTCTCAATGCTGATGGATACTCCCGCGAGCTCCTTTCAGCGAGAGGCGCTCATTCTGGATTACGGCGCAGCCAAGGGGTTGACCGCCCGGCTCATTCGGCGCCCTCGCCTGCTGACGTGGTGAATGGGGTTCGACATTGAACGGGCAAAAGCGATCCCGAGGCATCACTTCGCCCCTCCGCCGAGCGTGGATACCGCGATGGTCCTGATTCGGCGGAAGGCGCCCTCGTCGCGCCCAAGCACAGCCATGCGTTCGCGGCCTTGGCCGAGTACGCACTCAAGCGCCCCGATCTTCCGTTGAGCGCGGCCTTGCAAGGAGTATTTACGCCGCCGCAGATGAAGCATCTGGTCAGACGCCTCGGCGTAAGCCGCAACATCCCGGCCTGCGCGCTGAATGAGCGCCAAAGGGGCATCGTGTTTCAGACGATGCTGGAGCGGGTCGAAGCGTACCGCTGGCCCCGGCGGCAGCGGCAAAAATAGGCTCTAATCAAGGAGCGGCAGCCTGGAACAGGATTGTCCAGGCTGCCTCTTAACCTTTCCTTATACCGTTAACCGCAAGCCGATGATGGCGCCGACGATGCCGGCGATACAGACGAGTCGCAGCGGAGTCGCACGTTCCTTGAAAAAGAACATGCCGACCAACGCCGTCCCGATCGTCCCTATCCCGGTCCATACCGAATAGGCGACCCCCAACGGGATCGACTCCAGCGCAGAGGATAACAGGTAGAGGCTTACGCCAAATGCCCCCAGCAACAGCAAATTGTTCGTCCACGTATCCCGTATCGACATCCGCTTCACGAAGATAAAGCCGATAACTTCAAAGCAGCCTGCGATAATGACATACACCCATTCCATCCGCTTATCCTCCCGCCTTAGCCTTTGGCTCGCTTCCGAGCTTCAACAGGAGTATGAAGCAGACGAGCAGAGCTACGAGACCGAGTCGAACCCAGTTCACCCCGGAGTCGAACAACAGCATATCCATCGTGACCGTGCCCCCCGCCCCGATGCCGGCGAACGCGGCGGCAACCGTGCTGACCGGGAGTGACTTGGCTGCCTTGGCCAGACAATAGAAGCTGAAATAAAAAATGACCAGGAGCGGGCCGCCCAGCATATTCAGCTTCAATAATAACGCCCACACCATCTCGAGCATCCCGCCTAATAGCAGATAGAACCATGGGCGGCTGCGCGGGCCCGGCTTCCCGCAGACAGGGCCCGCTTGCGGTTCGAACGGTTCAATCGGCGGCCGGGCCGGCGGCGGATCGGAGGAACGCCGCGCCGGAACCGTAGCCGCCTGTTCCTTCGGCTGCGAGCCTGAGAAGGAATAGCAGGCATCGATGATCAGGATCAGCAGCCACAGCCCGTTAATATAAATGCCGGCAGGTTCATGATACAGACCGCTCTTCCCGCTGACTGCCGCTTCCTTGAACGACAGGAGCCATGGCGGCAAGGCAATGTCCGAATGTATGATAATATAGGCTGCATAGGCTGCGGCATGAGCAGCCGCGAACCATGCGATATGAAGGGCCAGGCTTCTCTTCATGGCTCTTCCCCCCCTGAAGTCTGGAGGTAGCAGTCGATCATCGCATCCGCATAAGCCATCAGCTCCCGATCATGACCGTATACCACCGGCATCTGCCCCTCTTCGGGAACGAGCCGGCTCCAATATTTATCCAGCAGTGCGGCATTCCCCTGGAACAAGCTCAATGCCATCTCATACAGCTCCTTGGCCAGATGTTGGGCCTGAGGCGAAGCCGGCGGTGCATCCATCTGTTCCCGGATGGCGCCCATCAACCGAATATATTGTTCCGCGCGCGGATCGGCGCTTCCCAGATCAGGCAGCCGGGACAGAATCGCGAGTTCCTCACCCGTATATTCCTGGGCAGAGAAGACCGGAGGAATGCGGCCATCCTCCAGTTCTCTCGCTTCCAGCGCCTGGATCCAGCCTTCATTTTCCTTGTCCGCTTGCCCGGTATCCCGGAACACCTGCTTAATTTGCTCCAACGTGAAGCCGAGCGATTTCAACAATATAATCTTCTGGAGTTTCATTAACGCGGCGTCATCATAATAGCGGTATGAATTGCCTTCGACCTTCGCGGGATGCAGTAGACCGATCTCATTGTAATAATGCAGCGTCCGTCTGCTGATATTCGCCATCTCGGTTACATCCCCAATACGATACACCTTCATCCCCTCCTTCGTTCATTGTAAAGGATAACGTATACGTGAAGGTCAAGAGTTCACAGGAGAAATAAAAAGCAGGGGTTGAGCGCCAATGTCATTAAGTTAAGCTCAAAGACAAGAGCGGAAATAAAAATGGAATCCGAAACGGCATGGGAAAAAGCCCTGTGCCGTTTGTTTTTGGTGCAAGCAAGGAAAAAGCGTACAGCAAACAAAGCGGACGGAAGATCCGCTTAAAAAATGTTCATATGAAACGAATTATGCTACTCTATAGACGAAGCTAACAACTGATTTGTAGCGTATTTTGCGCGTATTCTGCTGCCCTGGGCGAACGGGGCGAATCGGCAAAATGTTTTTGCGGATCAGTGCTTCAACATCGGGCGGGGGTTCATCGTGCCGTGAGCGCAGGAAATGTCTAGAAACGTGAACGGCAACCGTGAAGTTGACTTGGTATGAGTGCCGTTTATCCATTTGGGAAATGACGACGTGTGAGGTCATCATTTCAGCGAAATTGTACATGATCATTCTTGCGAAAATCTCTTGGGTGATGGACTCTCGTCTCTTTGCGTGAAAATTCGTCAGACCGACAGTGTACTTTAATGCCCTGAAAGAGGTTTCAATGCCCCATCGCCTGTTATACATAGACTTGATTTCATCGGGTGGGAAATCAGCGGCAGAAAGATTCGTAATGACGGTCTCATAAGCGCCATGAGGCAGGACGAAACGAACAACCCGAAAGGTAATCGGGTAAAACAAGTTCTCATGCAAATCCAAAAAATCAAATGTAGACGTGGAAGGAACGAACTTGTACATCTCGGGATTAGCCTTGACCTCTTTGGTTTGTTTTTTGGTGAGTGTCAGATGAACGTCCCTATCAAACTCTCCGCTAGAGGGCAAACGCAAGCCCGAAAGAATACCATTGGAATCCAAATCCTTTACCCGTATGACATAGTTCCACCCTTTGCGTTCAAGGTGCGCGAAATTGTTGTAACTTTCATAACCTCTATCGGCAATAACAATGGTTTTGCCCTTGATGGGAGAACGGTCAACCATAGCAGCCAGCGCCCTTCCCTCGTTGCACAACCTTCGTGGTTGAACAATGGCATCCACGTACAGTCTGTTGCACAAGTCATAGGCAGCGTTCAAATGCAGAAGGCTATAGCCTTTCGTGTTCGGTTGACTTTGAAAATAGGTGTCCGTGTCCGCAGAGTCAGTTGCGATATGTAAATCCGAACCGTCAACGGCAAGTAATCGATACCCTCGGTAGTCCTTGATATCCGTATACGATTGCGTAAATGCGTGAAACAAGAATTCCACAGCAGACGGCAGGATTTTATTCCTCTGTTGGACAAAAGCGGAAGTGGTTGCGGTGTTTACGTTATAACCTTGGGATTCCAGGAGTTCCTTATATATGCTGTTGCCCCCCATGGAGATCAGGAGTTGCATCACCGTTTCAAAGGATAGCTTTTTCTTTCGGGTAAAATCTTTTTCAGGGTTTTTGACATAAGGTGCTGGTGCGGCTGCCATTTCTCGTATGAGGGATGTCAGCGTTTCTTTTAGCGAATTCGCGTACTCATTCATTGGCGTAACCTCCTCGTTTTTTCAAGGGGCTTCGCCACACATATCCATCTACCTGTTAAGTCTTGATTTTCTTTTGAAACAAAAAAAAGAGCGGGCTATCTTTTTGATAACCTGCTCTTGTGCTTGATTATGGTTTCCGCGCCTTATCTTAATGACATTG
>NZ_LDIG01000141.1 GCF_015845845.1 Paenibacillus dendritiformis | reverse complement strand
TTTTTAGAGCCGGAAACGTTTCTTCGACAAACTGTTGTTGTTTAACAGGGTCTGCAGCGGCAAGCGTATACGTCGGTTTCGTATAGCTCATGCCCATATGTTCCATCATCTTCGAAACGCCGCGCAGCGAATAGGTACATCCATACGTACGCTCAATGTAGTCTGCTATCAGTTGCAACGTCCAATTGAATTTGGCGGTGAATCCAACGTCTGCTGGCACCTGGTTCACAATGACTTGCTTCAATGCGTCCCGCTGTTCTTTCGTCAGGCGTGGGGATCGCCCGGGAGAGAATTGCATGGCCAAGCCCGACAACCCTTCTTTTTCATAGGCGCGGATGTAAAGGCGAATAGTTTTCTCCGAACGACAGATGATCGTGGCAATCTCGCGTACAGACTTGCCCATTAATCGTAAACGTACGGTTTGAAGTCGCTCGTACATGCGGCGATCCTTCGTCGTTCTTATTCGTTCTTCAACTGCAGCCAGCGCTTCCTTGTTATCCATCTCATTCACCGCCTCATTCAGGGTATTTCTGAATTCGACAATGATGGGACAAAACCCTCCTGTTATGGAAGTTCAATAGTTTATTCTATATAGCCCGGCACAAGTCGAAACAACAAGTGACTTCTACACAAATAACCCCAGTTTTTTTGCCATACTCCCGTCATAATTGAATGATATATAAAGTGACTTCTTTTAATTTTGGCCTGCTTCGCTCGGTTGAAATGATACACGCCGCAAAATGCATAGCCTTGGCCCGTGTCCAGCGTGATGCTGCCGTTGGCAGAGCCGCTCGTGCCGTGCGTGATGATGCTGCTGATCTGGAGTGCGATCGCTTTGCCGCTTTTCAGGCGAATCAGAGCTGCGGCCAACTTGTCTTTGCCTTCCATCTTCTGCGCTCCGACCACGTTCCACACCATATCATCCGTCATTTGCTCCAGGATGAAGGGGATATCGCCGGCAGTGAATGCGATATGGAGTTCCTTCAGCAATAGCTTTTTTGGCGCATTTCCGCAATTTTCAGGGCAGCTCACTCGAAAATTGCCATAATCCGATTTCATTTTGTCCATTCCGCTTCACCTTCCACAGTAGCATGTCGGCGTTCGGGACTTTGTAAAAGCCTCCCTCTTGCGCCTTCAGAATAATATTCCTATATATTATTATTCCCTTCTCTCCTTTTCTACATTTGGGTTTTGGATTCACTGAGTCAGTCAGAAAATGTACATGTTCATGCAATCCCTGTCACCCCGCAACTGACAAATTGATTAGTGCCCAGGTGCGGAAGGGGCTGACCGATTCCGAACCAGAGAGGGGAGAAGAAAAGGAGTATGAAGCGGGTTGGCGAATACGTGTTATAGGTTAATTTTCGAATTGAGTCGCTAATCGGCATAAGGGGGAGAACATCTTTGAATCGATTGCAGGAAAGAGTGGCAGAAGCGGCAGTGCGAAATGAGGAGGGGGACTTCCAAGAAACAATAGATCTCCTTGATCCCAGGATAAGAAGCGGGATTTTACGGAACGAACGGAACAGAAGGTATTCGACTGGCAAAGGCAAGGTCATGGATACAAAAGCGTGTAACCGTCCATCCGCTTCGTCACTTTTGTACATAACGGTCACCCCACCACCTAACCGCGTTGCGGCCAGTCAATTTGTGGACGTAAGGTGGCGGGGCGTCGTTTCGTTTTCCGTGAAATATCCTTCGGCTGTTATTCCCATTTGAAAAATCGAATCGAAACGCTAGTGCAGATTATCGCAAGTATAATCATCACGATAACCGGAAGTAGAACACTATGGATAGGGAAGCCAAGCGAAGCAGCTTTCATCAGCTTAATGCCCTGTGTCAGCGGGAGTATATCGGCTGCTTGTTGAAGTGCCTTGGGCATAACCTCATAAGGTAAGGTAGCACCCGAAAAGATGAGCATAGGAAAATATAATACACTGGCTAAGATACTTGCTATTTTACTGTTTGGCGCTACTCCACCTACCAGCAGTCCTATGCTGAATATAGATAGGTAAGCGCTATTTAGCCCCTATATAAACTTGGCCTCCTCGCTATACTGAATGGCTTAAAGTCTGAATTATAGAAAAATAGTCAATACTGCTCAGTATTACGTTAATAGGAGCGGATTGATAAATGTGGACCTCATTAAGCAGTAGTGACAATTTGATCATGGACATGTTTAACGTAGCATTGCAGTTGGAAGAGCCATGGAAACTGACGCATATTGAGTTTGACGATCAGGAACAAGCTTGGCACTTGCATCTTGATTTTGAGCGCGGAGCAGTATTTGCCTGTCCGCGGTGCAGCGCTGAATGTAAGGCATACGACAGTGAGATCAAGCACTGGCGACATCTGGATTTCTGGGACTGG
>NZ_LDIG01000140.1 GCF_015845845.1 Paenibacillus dendritiformis | reverse complement strand
CTCACGCGCACTTGTAAATACCTTGCCCAGCAGCCACTTTCTATAATAGGCATCTTTGGCTTTCTCGTGCTCGTATTGACTGATGAGTCCTTGCATAACCAGACTGGCCAGATATTTCAGCGGATGCAACCCGCCTTGTGCGCCTCCACCTCCAGCACGGCTCGTTCCTGTACTTCGAACAGGAATAGCTGCGCTTGCTAGCAGACTCGCACTCACCGCCGCTCCGGCAAGTCCGCCTAATGCCGCTCCCGCTACTGCTCCTATCACCGGAATGGAGCCTAGCAGCTTGGACTCCGTACCCAGCAATCCATCCGCTTGTTTTTGATCGGCCGGGCTCGTGAGCTTCGCGGTCGGAGTCTTGGCTTTGTTGTCGGTGGAACCCTCCGTGGCTGCGGCTTGGGCTGATTCGTAGTCTTTCACATTCATCAGCGGCGGCTCCGGCACAGGAGGAAGATCCATGACGAACACTGGAGCCTTCACCGTTCCCTCTTGCTCAACTACCGGGGCCTTGATATCCGTTTCACCATCCAGGACCATGCTGCTGGCTCCGCCTGTGAGGTACAATGCACTTCCCGCTGTAAGCGACAGTTCCTGACCTGCATCCAGCTTCACGTGACCGCCTTGAATCCGCACATCTCCCGGGCTGCTGACGGTAATGCCGTTCCCTTCATGAAGCGTAATTGACAATGCTCCCGAGGTAGACAGGGTCAGTTCTTGTTCGGACATGTCCACGCCGCTTCCTTGCGCATGTCTCCATACT
>NZ_LDIG01000139.1 GCF_015845845.1 Paenibacillus dendritiformis | reverse complement strand
GTCACCTTGTTACAGGAGGTACACTTCACGCGAGGCATCCGGGCATGCATGAAGGTTTTCCAGTCCCAGAAATCCAGATGCCGCCAGTGCTTGATCTCACTGTCGTATGCCTTACATTCAGCGCTGCACCGCGGACAGGCAAATACGGCCCCGCGCTCAAAATCAAGATGCAAGTGCCAAGCTTGTTCCTGATCGTCAAACTCAATATGCGTCAGTTTCCATGGCTCTTCCAACTGCAATGCTACGTTAAACATGTCCATGATCAAATTGTCACTACTGCTTAATGAGGTCCACATTTATCAATCCGCTCCTAATTAACGTAATACTGAGCAGTATTGACTATTTTTCTATAATTCAGACTGTAAGCCATTCAGTATAGCGAGGAGGCTTTTTTTCTAATTCCAACTCCATTACGCCCGTTTATGACGCATTTGAAAAAAGATAAACCCCGGGGCGCTCCGGGGTTATTTCGTCGTCTTCCATGTTATTGTCTTGCCATCGCTGATTGCTGTTATTGTTCCTTGCCGGTCTGTCCGGAATATCTCAACACCGGCTTTCTTGAGCCGGTTCATGATGACCTTCTTGGGATGGCCATACTTGTTGTCCGTTCCGGCGCTAATCACGGCGCAGGTTGGGTGTACAGCGTCCAGGAACTCCTGCGACGTGGACGTGTCCGATCCGTGATGTCCCACCTTCAGCACGTCGGCGCGCAGTTTTTGCGGATGCTCCAGCATATCCTTTTCGCTTCTGGTCTCAGCGTCGCCGGTAAAGAGGAAGGAAGTCTTGCCATAAGAGAGGTGAAGAACCGCGCTCCAAGCATTCAGATCCTTGCCATACTGAGCCGCGGGGGCAACAAACCTCGCTGTGATTCCTTCCAGCGGGATTTCGAGGCCTGCCTTGGCTGACTTGATTTTGAGGCCCCGATTTTTGACGGACATCAGGAAATCCTTGTATGTATTTGTGGTGTGGCTCACTTTGGGCGCATAAACGCTCTTGGTTGGAATCGCATCAATCACCGTATCCAGACCGCCGATATGGTCGGCGTCCGGATGTGTCGCTATCACCACATCCAACTGCGTGATGCCCAGACTTTCAAGGTAATCGACGACATCCTGCCCCTTGTGATTATCCCCGCCGTCTATCAAGATGTGCTGTCCTGTTGGAGTCTTGATCAGAGTAGAATCACCTTGGCCGACGTCCAAGAAGTACACCTGCAGGGTGCCCGCCGGCTGCTGAGGCCGCACTGTCTGGTTTACTGCCGGAATGCCGGTTGAGCATCCCGCAAGGAGCAATACGAAAATAAGATTAATCGTGATGTATAAGTATTTCTTCATATGTACCTCCCGTCTCATTGTAGCACATAAGAATAAACCGAAGAATCACATTCGTTCAGAATATAGATGGAAATGAGCCCCTGAAAGCAGTCAGTAAAGTCACTCTCGAATAAGGCATTGTGAATGAATGGGCGAACAGTGGCGGAAAGCGGCTAAGGAAGGGGGAGATGATGTCATCTATTGCCCGCAAAGGTTGATATCGCAAGGCAAAAAGGCTCCGCCCGGGAGCCTTTTTGCTTGGAAATCACGTATATAGATGCCTGGAGCAATAGGAATAGCTGCTCCGATTTCTTTTGCCATTATATTTTGTAGCGGCTCATCATTTGGCTGCTTCTTCGCCGTTATAAATGCAATGACTTGTCGATACTGGAATTAAGAACCCAGTAGAGGACAGGTGTTTTCATATGTTTGCAGCAAATTTAAATGAAGGTCAACTTGAGGAACTGCTTCATATTCCCGAACCATGGTACATTGATCGTGTAGAGTTTAGCCTTGAAGCCAAGCAACTGTTGCCGTTTGGCTCCAATGGTCGAAGTCGCTAAAATGCTGCAAAATCACTACGATGGCGTTGTTCGCTGGTTCTCGTCAAAGCTGACGAATGGCCTTCTGGAGGGAGTGAATAGCTTGTTCCAGGCCGCCAAACGGAAAGCTCGCGGATACCGTTCCGAGAAAAACATCATCGCCATGGTGTACGTTCTGGCGGGCAAACTTAACTTCACATTGAAATAAGAAAAGAACTGGCTACAGCATGGAGCCACGCATCGCTCGCACCTGAACCAATTCCCTTGTCCAGCCACCAGTATGTCCATTTACTGGCATGTTTATGCTGCTACAGAAGGTGAACGCAGAGCGAAGCATCTATACCAATTCCCTTGTCCGGTTTTCAAAGATTTTCAAAGGGTTGATAGAACCATTTGTTCTCATAACA
>NZ_LDIG01000138.1 GCF_015845845.1 Paenibacillus dendritiformis | reverse complement strand
GCTTCGGCCAGCCGCGCTTCCACCTCGGCAAGCCGCGCCGCCTGCGCCTGGCCCTCTCGCCGCGCCCGGTCCGCCCGATCCAGCGCCTGCAGCGTATGCGCCAGCTCTTGCGAGCGGCCGCGCGGCTTATACAGCTTGTCCGCCTCCTGCTGCAGCCACCGTTCGGCCTCGGCGACCTGGCGGCCGCCCCCGAGGCCGGTGTCGTACAGGAAAGCGCCGACCTCGTCGCCCTGGAGCGCCTGCAGCTCATGCAGCTCGTCCAGCGTAATCGCGAACAGACGCCGGAACAGCTCCCCGTTCAGGCCGCCCAGCAGCTCCGTCTCCAGCGCGGACTGGGTCATCCGGTCCAGGCGGCCGTCCGGCCCCCGGCGGTGGATGACCGTCTGCACGCTGCCGTTCCGCTCCAGGCGCTCGATCCGCCATTCCTGTCCGCGATCGTCCTCCACGGCGAGCCGCCCGCCGTAGACGCCGCCTTCCGCGGGCTCGTAGCGGCCGGCCGCGCCGCCGCGCTTCGGGAAGCCATACAGCATGCCCCGGAGAAAAGCGGCAAGCGTGCTCTTCCCCGACTCATTCGGGCCGAGCAGCAGCGTGATCCCGCCGGGCTTCCCCGGTTCGGCCAGGTCTAGCTCCAGATCGCGCAGTTCGCCGAAGCCGTTCACATGCAAATGCAGCAGCCTCATGACGCGTTCCCTCCTTCCTGCAGCGCTTCGAGCGCCAGCAGCATCGCTTCCTGCAGCCAATCCGCCTGCGCTTCTTCCGGCTGTTCGGCCAGCCATTGACGAAGCCGGGGCTGCGCCTGGAAAGCGCGAAGCGCTTCAGTAAGCAGCTCGCCCCGCAGTTCGCTGTCCTGCCGGCCCCGGTCCGCCAGCCGGACCAGATCGCCGAGGAAGCTGTCCGACTCCAGCCAGACGGCCGGATCGAGATCCGGGCGGCACCGGACGCGAAGCTCGGCGATCCATACCCCGTCCGTGGAACCGGACCGCTCCATCCGTTCCAGTTCCTGCTCGTTGGCCGCAGCCGCCCACTGCTGCTCCAGCGATTGCCGCTGCAGCTCGCGGTAGAGCGCCGTGCGCCCGACCAGCGTCAGGCGGACGAAGTTGAGGCGGCTCCCGCTCTGCTGGCGCAGCCCGGCCAGCGCCGCGTCCAGCCGTTCCATCACCTGCTGCATATCGGCGAGATCCGCGATATCGACGGCCTCGTCGCACCAGCGGACCTGATCGAGCGGGGCGAAGCGCAGCGAGACATGACGCCGCTCGTCCACCTCGACGACGTAAGCGCCCTTCGCTCCGGTCTCCTTGACATGCCGTCCCTGCGTATTGCCGGGATAAACGATGTACGGAGAGGCATGGAGCACCTCCCGGAGGTGAATATGGCCGAGCGCCCAATAATCGTACCCGGAGGCGATAAGCTCCCGTTTGGAGCATGGCGCATACGGATCATGGCCCGGCCGCCCGTCAACCGTCCCATGCAGCAGGCCGATGCGGAACAAGCGCGCCCCTTCCGCCAAGCCGGCCGCTTCTTCGGCGGCAATCGCCTTCTCCGGTTCGGACGGATAACGCGCGGCCAGATTGTCCCGCACCGCAGCGTCCCCGTAAGACATCCCGGCAATCACCGCGAGCGGCGTCCCGTCGGAGCCGCGGGCCAAGGCCGCGCCGGGCGACCCGGTGCCGAAGACGGTCACGTTGTCCGGCCACGTCCACTGCACGCCTTCATGCAGCGGATCATGATTGCCGTGAATCAGATAAACCGCGATCCGGTGCCGGGCCAGCCGTTCCATTCCCCGCTGGAGACGCCACTGGGCCTTGAGCGACCGCTCCTTGCCGTCATACAGGTCGCCGCTGATGACGACGAACGCGGCCTGCTCCCGCACCGCCAGATCCACGAGCGCGTCCCAAGCGGCGAAGGTCGATTCGACGGCACGCGAGCGCAGCGGCGCCGGAAGCTCCTTCAAGCCCCGGAACGGGCTGTCCACATGCAGGTCTGCCGCATGTATGAAGCGAAACGCATTCAACTTCCTCTCTCCCCTCTGATCATGCGCGAACGCCCGGCAGATGAGCGCCGGGCGTTCGCATGGCCTCCGGCCGGCGAAATCAATCCGCCGTGACGCGGAAGCGAAGATAGATCCGCTTCAACTCGTTCACGACGCCGCTCAGCGAGTAATCCTGCTTCGCCTTCGTCCAGGCTGTCCGGGACAGCTCATAGCGGAACGCCGGATCCGTCATGACCCGATCCAGCGCCGCGGCGAGCGCGTCCGGATCGTCGACAGGCACGAGCAGTCCGTTCACCCCGTCGGTGATCTGCTCGGCGATGCCGCCGACATTCGTTCCCACCAAGGCCAGCCCGCACAGCGCCGCCTCCGCGAACACCGAGCCGAACGCCTCCGCGCGGGAGGGCAGCACGAAGATGTCCGAGAATGGCATGAACTCCTCCGGATGGAGCATATAACCATAAAATATCGTCTCGTCATAGATGCCCAGCTCCTGAGCGAGACGCTCCAGATCCTCGCGGATCGGCCCGTCGCCGATAATGTGGAGCACATAAGGACGGCCGCGCCGCTTCAGCTCGGAGCATGCCCGGAGCAGCACATCGAGCCCTTTCGCCGGGACAAGCCGGCATACGACAATGAGCTGGGGCACCTCATTCTCATGGGCAATCGGCCGGAACCGCTTCTCGTCGAAGCCGTTCGGCAGCACCTCGATCCGCTCCGGGCGCGCGACGTAGGGCGCCAGATCATGCCGGAACGAATTCGATACCGTCATCATCAGATCGACATGCGCTTCCAGTTCACCATATAGAGAGGTCAGGAAGCGGAACTCCGGTCCGTCCGGCTCGATTTTGCCGTTCAGAAGCAGCTCCCGCTCGTAGCTGGAGTGAACCGTCAGGATGACTGGCGTCTCGGGGAAGAGCCGCTTCATCACCCAGCCGGCAATCGGATGATGGGCATGAATAAGATCATAGGAGCAGGTGATTCGCCGTCTCGTCCACCATATGTAATCGCGGATCGTCTGAATATATTTGACCACAATCGGAGAATCGCCATACGCGGTCCAGTCGAAGGTCGTGAATACGATCTCCTCCTGCCCTTTGCCCCGCAGCCGCTTCGGCAGCGAGAACAGCTCCATCTCCCATCGGGGGAGCTGGAAGCGGTCTTGTATATAAGGAACCATGGAGGACACTCCTCCCGGCTGTTCCGGCGGGAAAAACAACGCCTGCAGTATTTTCATGCCAGCCTCCTTCATGTTGCTTTCGCTTTTCGATGTCTACCATTTATGATATATTAGAACATATGTTTCAGTAAAGACTACGCAAATGGAGCTATCGATTGCGATGAATCGGCTTGTTACCCCAGAGTTCTCCGGCAGCACCGCCGTCGCGGTGACGTCGGCGTGTATGATGTATATTTTGTTCATTATGCTCTTGATGACCGTTCGCCTCTATTCCAGGCAGCGCTCCGGAGCTTATATTCTATTCATCGCGGCCTTGCTGCTCATCGCGTTCGAGCGGACGTTGGATCTTACCGATTATGAATGGTTTCCCGGATGGTTCGATCAGTATGGGATAGGAAGAACCGCCCTGCAAGCGTTTTCTTTTTTGCTGATGAATCTGGCGGTGCTGCGGCTGTACAAGCGCAGCAACCGGAGAATGCGGGTGTACGCGCTGACCGCTCTGCTGCTGCTCGCGGGCGCCGCCGCCTTCTCCCTCATCCTGGCGGAGCAGTACGGAATGTCCGCCAAGCCGTCGTGGCCGCTCATAGTCTATCATATGACGTTCACCGTATTCTGTTATTTCTGGATTGGCCCCCGTGCGGGACAGCGAGTGAAGTATGCGTTCACCCTGCTCGTCAATTTTTTGATGAATCTGTCGTCCGGCGTGAACTCGATTTATTTCGGCGGAATGAACAGGCTTCTGTTCTACCTGGAGCACGCGCTTCCGCTCGTTTATTTCACGCTGATGTTCTTCATTCTGTTCGAGCGCGTGGTCGAGCATCTGCAGCGGACGTACCGCTCCTCGATTACCGACGGGCTGACCCAGTTGTACAACCGCCGCTACCTCTTCAAGGCGATGCAGAGCTATGCGCAGAAGGAGGCCGCCATTTCGCTTATTTTCTGCGACATCGACAACTTCAAGCGCTTGAACGATACACAGGGGCATGACAAGGCCGATGATGAGCTGAAGCTGGTCTCCGCGATCATTCGGGAGGAAGTGGAGGAAGCCGGCATTCCGGGGCGTTTCGGAGGCGAGGAGCTGGTGGCGCTGATCGTGGATCCGCATGCCCGAACGGATCAGTTGGCCGAGAATATCCGCCAGAGAGTGGAGGCGGAGACAAGCGTCACCGTCAGCGTCGGCCACAGCACGCTGCGCAGCGGAATGACGCCCGAGGAACTGGTCAGAGAGGCCGACCAGGCGATGTACCACTCGAAGACGACAGGCAAGAATAAAGTTACCGATTATGAGGCTATCGGCAGCCCCCGCCGGCGCAAGCGCGCGTCCGCGGCCGGCGGCCGCTGAACAGAAGCGCCCCTGCCGGGACGGAGTCCGGCAGGGGCGCTGTTCATGCATCACTGCACATCGCGCTTCTGGAAGACGAAGAACGAGACGGCGAGCAGCACGGCAAAGTAGATTGCGTACATCATGAGGCTGAAGCCTAACGTCGCCCCTTCATAAGGCAACTGGCCTTCCCCGAAATAAGGTCCCCAGTTCAAATGCGGGAACACCAGCCATTTGTACCACTCCTTCTGATGGAGCATCATCGAGACCGTTCCGCCGAGCATCTGGCCAATGATCGGCAGCGCGATGGACAAGCCCAGACTTCGGGTCAACACGGCAATCATGAATGCGAGCGTGAGCTGAAAGGCCGCTTCCGAAAAACCAAGGAAGAGCGACACGACCGAATCCATCAGGGTAGCATCCTCTGCGGACAGATTGAACAGCGCGGCTCCGATACCCAATCCAAGCAGCAAAATGACCATATAAGCCGCGAACAGCACGAGGAGCGCATTCACCCATTTCGAGGCCAGGACAAGCGCGCGGCTGGCCGGCCGGATTAACAGCTGCTTGATCGTGCCGTCCTTGAATTCGTCCGTGATCGTCTGCGCCGCGACGATGATGATGAAGATTGTGGTCAGCGGCCGGGCGACGAACACAAAGGTATTGGCAAATTCCAAATAAGGCATGGCTCCGTCCTTGAACACGAAAAACCGGATGACAACCCCGAGCAGCAACGCCATCAGCGCGAGAAAAATATAATAATACGGGGCTTGCCGCTTGCTGTTCGTCTTCATCCATTCATTCTGGACGAGCGAGAAAAAGTAACTCATTCGATCCGGCCTCCTTTCGTCATCGTCAGGAAGGTATCTTCCAGCGTCGGGGCCGAGGTCCGGACCTCATAGATCGCGATGCCCGCGTGGACAAGCTTCTCGACGACCTTCGGAATCTCGTTCCGCATGACGTTCACGGTGATGCCGGAACGCGCTTCGTCCCTGGCCGCTTGCCAATCCGCCGCGGCGAGCGCCTGCAGCGCTTCCTCGGCCCGATCCACCTCCAGATAGATTGTGGCCGGCCGCGCTTCCGCCGCGTCCGCGGACGGATTCAGCTCCCGCTCCCCGACGAATTTGCCGTTCTGGATGATAACGACCCGATCGCACATCAATTCGATTTCCGAGAGCAAATGACTCGAGACGAGAATCGAGATTTTCTCCTCCCTCGCCAAACGGCGCAAATAGTCGCGGAGCTGCCGGATGCCGGCCGGATCGAGCCCGTTCGTAGGCTCGTCCAAAATCAGAATCGAAGGATCGTGTAGCAGCGCCTGCGCGATGCCGAGCCGCTGCCGCATCCCCAGCGAGTAGTTCTTCACCTTTTTATCTATCGCATTTTCGAGCTCGACGAGCCGCACGATTTCCTCGATCCGCTCCTCGCTGATCGATTTGCCGCTCAAGCGGGCGAAATGAAGCAGGTTTTTGCGCCCGCTCATAAATTTGTACAGCTCCGGATTTTCGACGACCGCCCCGACATGGGTCATCGCTTTGGCCCGGTCGGTCCGGATGTCATGACCTTCAATCCGGATTCGTCCCGACGTCATGGACATCAGTCCGACGATCATGCGGATCGTCGTCGTCTTCCCTGCGCCGTTCGGACCGAGGAAGCCATAGACTTCCCCGCGCCGCACGCGGAACGATAAATTATCGATAATCGTTTTTCCCCGAATTTTCTTCGTCACGCCTTCCAATTCTACAACGGTATCATCGGTGCCTTGCATCAAATCTCACTCCTTCCATAGTACAGCTTCTCATGTCGCTGCCTCTCTCTGACTTACTTTACCGGATTCTTCCCTTCATTCCAACTGCGGAATCCGGACTGCCCGATTGGCGATCGGACAGGACATCTATTTCGTACGCAGCAGCGGCCGACTCGTTTCGCTTCTATTCCAAATTCCTTCGGCTTGCAGGCCAGCTTTTCCGTTCGGCGGCCCGTTCGGCGCGGGACGGTTTACGGTGACGGGGGCTCTGTTCCACGGACAGGAGATGCCTGTCTATCATTGAATCATTCGCTTCGGTTATAGTAAAATTGTAACGGATTATGCGATCATGAATCTGCACCGAGTATTTCACGCGAAGGTGGAAGGCATGGATCTCTTCGGATGGGTTTATACCTTTTTGGCGGGCGTAGTATTTTTAACGGCGGGGATCATTTCTTCTTTCCCTCCTCCCAAATTGCCCTGGTTGCTCAGAATCATGATTTTATGTATTGGTATCGCCTTTCTTTTCTATTCCATAATGAGCATCCTTGACGTTATTTTCACTTTTTAATTGTTTCCGCGAACCTTGCAGGTACTGCACCATGTCATGACCGTACGCCGGATTCCGGCCCGCCTTTCAGGGCAAGCTACATGAGAAAGCGCAGATAACCGCTCGTTCTCTAACCGGGAATCAGCGGCTTTTTTCTTGCCGGGATGACGACGGCACGGCCCATTTTATCATACAAGGAGTTAATGCGATGTCAATATCATTGCCTGATGAATTGCCTCTGGCCTATCAAGAACAGATGAAGCGCCTGTTCGAAGCGGACGGCGAACCGATCGAGCCCTTCCTCGACAGCTACAAGGAGCCCCGGACCTACGGCCTGCGCGTGCAGCCCGGGAAGTGGGGCCGGCATGAGACGGCCCGCCGGAACGCGGCCGCCCTCTTCGGCCTGGAGCCTGTCCCGTGGTGCCCGGAAGGATATTACTATGAGGAATCATCCCGGCCCGGGAAGCATCCCTACCATCATGCCGGTTTGTATTACATACAGGAGCCTTCCGCCATGTCTTCCGCCGAGCTGCTCGATCCGCGGCCGGGCGAGCTCGTGCTGGACCTGGCCGCGGCTCCGGGAGGCAAGGCGACGCAGATCGCCGGGCGGATGAAGGGCGAGGGACTGCTTATCGCCAACGAGATCCATCCGCAGCGAGCCAAAATACTGGCCGAAAATATGGAGCGGATGGGCATCGTCAACTGCATCGTCACGCAGGCGGATCCGCATGCGTTGGCCGAGCGCTTCCCGCACAGCTTCGACCGCATTATGCTGGATGCGCCCTGCTCGGGGGAAGGAATGTTCCGCAAAGATCCGGAGGCGGTCAACGAATGGTCGCCCGAGCATGTGGAGGCATGCGCGCTCCGTCAACGGGATATTATCCGGGCGGCTGTCCGCATGCTTCGCCCGGGAGGAAGCCTTGTCTATTCCACCTGCACCTTCAATCGCCAGGAGAACGAGGACATCATCGCTCATTGGCTGGAGACGTATCCCGAATTCAAGCTGGCGCGCATGGAACGGCTGTGGCCGCACCGCCATCGGGGGGAAGGGCATTTCGTCGCGCTATTGAAGAAATCTCCTTCCGCGCCAGACACGGCGGACGGTTCGGCCTTGGCGCAATCCGGCCGCCGCGGCGGCCGCAAGGGCAAGGGCTCTGCCGGAGTCAATGCGGCGGCGGCCGCGTTCCGGCAGTACGCCGAATGGGCCCGCGAGCATCTGCCCGGCCTGGAGCTTCCGCCAGGAAGGCCGCTGCTGTTCGGGGACGAGCTGTACTACGTTCCCGATACGCATTCGGGAGCGCGGGCGCTGCTTGACGACGCTTCCGTATTCTCCGGGCTGCGCCTGCCCCGCCCCGGCCTTCATCTCGCCCATATGCGCAAGAACCGAATCGAGCCGGCCCATGCGCTGGCGATGGCTTGTACGTCCGCGGAACAGGCCGCGCTTCGCTTGGACGCCGCCGCGGACGATCCGCGCATTGCCGCTTATCTGCGCGGCGAGCCGATCGCCCCGAACCCGGAACAAGCGGCCGCCAAGGGCTGGACCATCGTCGCCGTCGACGGGCTCCCGATCGGATGGGGCAAAGCGTCCGGGGGCATGATCAAAAACCATCTTCCAAAAGGCCTCCGCACGCTCAGTTAAGCAAGAGGCTGTCTGCCGCTATTTGTCATGCTATGGATGGACATGGAATCATTCCTCCCGCCAGCACAAAAAAACCGCTGACCTTGCAGATTCAAATGCTCCCCCGGGAGCCTTGCCTCTGCAAGGTTAACGGTTACCCCTGATCGTTGGATGCGCAATCCACGATCATTTCATCAATCATCTCATTATGGAACATCATCGTGAGATGGAGCGACTGCACCTGCTTATCCTTCGCCAATTGACAGGCGAGCTCCTGGCCGATGCAGGCCCGGTCCGCACCCGTTCCCGGCACGCGAAAATCGATATACCCGGACATTTCCGGCCCGTCGGCGCTGATCGTGGCCTCTCCGACGGGAAGAGAACCGTTCTGATCGCGGTAAATATCATAGAGCAGCGCGCTGCCGTCATCCCGCGCCAAAATCACGTGAATCCGATCATCCGCCCCTTCTGTCCCGTTTTCCTCGTCCGGGGCATGCTCCAGCCTGTCCATCGGCCCGGCGCCGAACGGCGCTGCTTGCCGCCCCGCCTCCGCCCGATATTCCGCGACGTCATCATTCGTGACGATGCGCTGCACTTGTCCCGTTACGAACACGACCTCCAGATCGGCGACGCCCAATGCCTCCGCCGTATGCCGGACATAGCGCTCGACCTGTTCCTCGATCGCGCTCCGGTGCCGACCCAGCACTTCGCTTCCGTCCATGACGAATATCCCTTGAAGCCGTTCCCGCTCCCGATACAGCCAGATGAACTCCCCTGCGTACGCGCCATTGAACAGCACATCCTGCGATTCCCCGCTTGCCGTTCGGAAGTCGGGACGAAATTGAATCATCTGCGTGTCCTCCCTTGCCATTTCCGGTAATTCCGGTACTCCTATAAGGTTGCCCGTTCCTTCCCGTTACATTCCCGGGACGGGTCTGGTTATCCGTCCAACCGAAGCCGGATTCCGCTGCAGAATCTGTGGATGTCGGAACAAGGGGACACCGTCCCGCCGGGTAGCCATCCCGCAGTTCCGCTTCATCTCGAACAAGGGAGGAATGCTTCCATGGGTGCAGGAGCAGGTCTTTTTACATCGACAGGCGTTATTCTCGTATTGTTCATTTTGCTGGTCATCGTATCCCGGTCGCTTATCTACTAGAAGACAACAGGAACAAGCAAGGCGGGGACACCCCCGCCTCGTTCCGCGTTATCCCGCGGACGCCTAGCGCGCTCCCGCCTCCAGACAGTGCTTGACAAGCGCCTCATGCACGCCGTCTTCATTGTTCGATGCCGTGACTTCCTGTGCGGCCGCCTTCACTTCAATCGGCGAATTATCCATCGCGATGCCCATCCCCGCAAATTGAATCATCGACAGATCATTATAGTAGTTGCCAATGGCGAGCACCCGCTCCGGGGCAACGCCGCGAAGCTCCGCCAGCTTCGCCAGCGCGCTTCCCTTGGAGGCATCCTGATGCATAATATCGATGAAGTAATCCCCGGAGCGGATATAGTGCAAGCGATGCTCCCACAAATCCAATTCCGCCTCCACCCGATCCATCTCTTCTTTTTGCCCGCTCAACGTCATTTTGACCGGCGCGTCCTCCAACGCGTCCCAGCTTGGAAGCTGCTTCGGCTCGACAAGGAACTGAGCGTACAGATCCAGCGTCTCCGGCGCCATTCCCGCCCGGTCATCCACATACAAATCGAACACCGTGTTAATATTGAAATGAACGCCGTGCTCGCGGCAATATTGAATGTACGGCTCCAGCTCTTGCGGCGGAATATCGAACCGGTGCAGAATGCGCCGGCCTTTCGATGCGACGGTCGCCGCTCCGTTATGCGTAATGACAACCCCTTCCAGCCCCAGCTCGTCCAAATAAGGCAGCGTGCTTTGCGGGGCGCGCCCGGTGCAGAGCACAATCTCCGCTCCTTGCTCGGCTACGCTCCGTATCGTAGCGGCCGTCCGACCCGTAATCGCGTGTTCGTCATTCAACAGCGTCCCGTCCATATCCAATGCAATCATTCGGTAATTCATAGGCCTTCTCTCTCCCCTTTTGTCGGTTCTATCCCTCATTGTGTCCCGAGCGAAGCCGTTCTATCTCTTCCGGACCGCATTCGCGCCACTGTCCGGGCTTCAACTCCGGGTCCAGCTCCAGCGTTCCCATTGAGAGACGCTTCAAATAGACAACCTTCTTGCCGACCGCCGCGAACATACGCTTCACCTGATGAAATTTTCCCTCCGTTATTGTCAGCTCGATATCCGACAGGACGCTCCCTTCCCCATCCGGCCGGTGACCGAGAATGTTCAGCCGCGCCGGAGCCGTCACATAACCGTCATCCAGCGTGACGCCCGCGGCGAAGCTGGCGCCGTCCTCGGCGGTCACTTCGCCCGCCACCTGAGCGAAGTAGGTCTTCGGGACATGCTTCTTCGGAGACAGCAGTTGATGGGCCAGTTGCCCATCGTTGCTGATCAGAAGCAAGCCTTCCGTATCTTTATCCAGCCGGCCGACCGGGAACGGCTCGAAATGCCGCAGCGCCGCCGGAAGCAGATCCAGCACTGTCCGCTCGCGCGTATCCTCCGTCGCGGAAATAACCCCCTGCGGCTTGTTCATCATTACGTAAATATATTCGCGATACATTACGATCTCATCGTCCAGCCGGACGACATCCCGTTCCGGATCGACCTGTTGGCCGCTATCCTTCACGCTCTTGCCGTTGACGGATATCCGCCCCGCCTTGGCCCATTTTCTGATATCCGACCGGGAACCGCGGCCCATATGCGCGAGCAGCTTGTCGATCCGCATCATTTTGCCCATGACGACAGGGTCACCTCCTCTGCCTCTAACCGTTCTTGTTCCTGCGGGTTCGCGTGGCCTGATGCAGAACATGTCCCTATCAGCATACCATGTTGTCGCCCGTTTTGGAAAAGAATCCAGTGAAGGGCTGCTTCCTCCTCTTCTCGTCAATGTGCAAGCAGACTTACATTATTGTCATGTATGCCCGCAACGGGGAAACTTTATTGTACAATATCCGTATGAAAACATTGTTTTCACAATCATCCGGGACAACAGACAATCAGAGAGAGGAGGAGACGGATGTTACGTGTTGAAAATCTGTCGCACGCCTTCAAAAACGGGCCGGAGACGACCCAGGTGCTTCACTCGGTATCGTTCAGTGTGCAGCGCGGAGAGATGGTCGCCCTGCTCGGGAGCTCCGGCTCCGGCAAGTCGACCCTGCTGAATTTGATGGCAGGGCTGATGAAGCCGACGGAAGGCAGCATATATATCGCCGGCCAGAACATCGTCACGATGAGCGAGAACCAGTTGGCCGAATTCCGGCGCGGGAATATCGGCTTTATTTTCCAAGCCTATGAACTGATCGCCAATCTCACGGTACGGGAGAACGTCGAGCTGCCGCTCATCTTTCAGGGCGTCGCCCCTTCCGAGCGCAAGGCCAAGGCGATGCGCCTGTTGGAACAGGTCGGCCTTCCCGACAAGTCAGAGCTGTTCACGTCCCAGCTCTCGGGCGGACAGCAGCAGCGGGTCAGTATCGCCCGTTCGCTTATCACCGATCCGTCCGTTATTTTTGCCGACGAGCCGACGGGGAATCTCGATACCCGCACCGAGGAGGAGATTATCGCGATCTTGAAGCAGTTGAACCAGACAATGGATACGACATTCATCATCGTCACCCACGAGCATGAAGTGGCTGCCCAGACGAAACGCATTCTTACGCTGAGAGACGGCCATCTGCACGATGACAGCCCCGCTCCGGAGCAAGCTCGGGAAGAAGCGGTCCCGGCCGGAGGTGAAACCCATTGAGAATCGCTGACTACATACGGCTGTCCTGGGATCAGTTGAAGCGGCGCAAGGTAGTTACCGGCTTGTGCGCCATCGGGATCTCGATCGGCTGCGCCTCTATCGTCGTCGCGATGAGCGTTGGGGAATCGGCCCAGGTGTTCGCGGAGAAGCAATTGAATTCCTTTCTGAAAATGGATGAGATCACCGTCACGCCGAACAAGGGCGTCTCGGACCCGAGCGCGCAAAACGCAAGCAAAAGCGATAACAGCGAAGCCGAGGAACGCGGGCAGATTACCGAGCAGAAGCTCGAGGTCATCCGCAATATACCTCACGTCAAGGCGGTAGCGGCTTTTCAGCAGCTCGGCTATATGCAGATGGAGACCGCCGACGAGCGCAAGTCCGGCCTGGAGATTATCGGCACCGACCTGAATACGCTGACCGACTTCGGCCATGAGTTCATGCAGGGCGCGGCTTCCGATCTGACAGGGACCGTCATTTTGAATTACGGGGCCACCCTCGGACTCGTCGACGAGGAGACGATGGACAAGCTGATCAAGCAGTTGAACGAGAACCCGTACGACGATGCGTTAATGCAGCAATACCGCAATCTGAGCCGTACGCCGAGTTCGCTCTATCAGCGCCAGATCCGGCTGATCCCGTTCGGAGGCGAGGACGGCAAACGCCCGCAGGCCAGTTCTCCGCTTCGCGTGTCCGGCGTGCTCAAGAAGCCGGCCGGCAGCACGGATGACATGATCATGTACGACAAAAAGGCGTATGTCTCGCTGGAGACCGCCGAACTGCTGCAGCAAGAGCTGAAGATCGAAGGGGACTCCGTTCCCAAGCCAGGTACATACAACTCGCTCATCGTCAAGGTCGACGATCAGAAAAATGTCGAGCACGTCGAAAAGCAAATCAAAAAGCTGGTCCTGAACACAAGCACCAACCTTCACCAGATAGACCGACTGAAGGAACAATTCGCCATCGTGCGCACGATCGCCCTCGGCATCGGCTTGTTCGTGCTGTTCATCGCTTCCATTTCGATCGTCGTCGCGATGACGATGTCAACGTATCAGCGCCGCCGGCAAATCGGAATTATGAAGGTGCTGGGCGCCAACCTGAAGCAGATCCGCAATATGTTCATCATCGAAGCGGCGCTGCTCGGCCTGGTAGGCGGCCTGGTCGGCATTATGCTGTCCTATTGGATCGTCTGGGCGATCAACGGGGCGGCCGCAGGGGCCATGTCGGACGGCAGCGGGGATCCGATTATTTTTATTTCGTCCAACTTTATTCCGATCGGCATCGCCTTCGCTATTATGACCGGGGTCATATCGGGCCTCTATCCTGCGATAAGCGCGTCGCGAACCGATGCGCTGACGGCCATCAAGCGCGATTGATCGCGGTCGCGCCACAACTATAGACTAAGGAGGTCCGCTCACCGGAATGAAGAAAAAAATAAAATGGGCAATCATTATCCTGATACTCGCCGGAATCAGTTACGGACTCTATTCATTCGGCAATCCTCCCGCCCCGGAAACGGCGATGGAGAACAATGACGCCATCACCTTCCCCGTGACCCGGGAAACGCTGGTGAACAGCATCGAAGTCAAAGGGAAGTCAAGTTATGAGCAGGAGACGTTCGTGCATGCTCCATTCGGCGCGGAAGTAAGACAGTGGAACGTGAAGGACGGCCAGCAAATCAAAAAAGGAGACGTGCTGTTCCGGCTTGACTCGACCGCCCTGGAGAATGAAATCGCGCAGACGCAAGCGACAATCAAGAAGCAGCGCCTCGAAATGAGACTGACGGAAGTCCAGAGCGCGCTGGGCCAGGAGGAGCAGGCGCTAGGCGTGACGGAGGCAGACCGCAAAAAAGTATTCGTGCAGCGGGAAGCACAGAAGCTCCAAGAGGAATTAAGCGAAGTCACCCTGGATATTCAGGAACGGGACATCGCGGACAAGCAGAAGAAGCTCAATGAAGCGAACTTTCGGGCGCCGGCGTCCGGCATTTTCCTGTTCGAGGATCCGAAGAAGATTCCTTCCCAGGTGAACAGCAACGACCGCCTCGGCAAGATCGTCGATCTGAACAAGCTCCAGCTCGTCTCGCTTGTCGGAGAGCAGGATGTATTCCGCATCGCGGAAGGAATGCCGGTCGAAGTGAAGATCAACGCCCTGAAGCAGGTTAAGCTGAAAGGAAAAGTAATCAAAGTATCCAAATTCGCCAAGGCAGGCACCGATCAGCAGAATACGAATCAGCCCGCTCAATTCGAGGTCATCATCGGACTGGAGCCGAATAAGCAGCTCATCGCCGGACTGAGCCTGACCGGCCAGATCGAGACCGAGCGCAAGGAAAACGCCATCGTCGTTCCTACCGTGGCCGTGCTGCGCGAGAAAGATCAGTATTATGTCTTCCTCGACAAAGGCAACGGTCAAGTCGAACGGAGAGATATCAAGATCGGAATGGAGACTCCGGAAAAAACGGAAGTCCTGGAAGGCTTGAAGGAAGGCGATCAGGTCGTCCTGCAATAGCAGCCTGCCAGAGCAAGAGCCCCCGGCATGAGGATTCCTTCATGCCAGGGGCTCTTCCGTCTCCTGCCGGAGCCGTCACGGCTTCGGCGCCCGCACATCCTTCAGCCGATAAGACAGCGTGACAAGAACATAGTCGTCCTTCTCCGTCTGATCGGCGTAGGGTCCCAGTTCTTCTTGTTCATCCGGCTCGACCGTATCGGAGCCGTTCTCTGCGGCGACCGCTCCCCGAATCAGTTTCTGCTCCCATTCCTTCGGAGTCATGCTGCGGTACGCGATATTCGCCTCGGCCAGCATCTTCTCGCCGTCGCGATTCAAGTGAATCTGCTCTTCGATGATGCCGATGCCTTCCTGGAACACCCGGGACAGCTCTTGCAAAATATAAGCGGAATTCTCCGCCGCCAGCTCGCGATCGAACGTATAACTGCGCTGCATCGGATTCGTCTGATAATACTTCTCGATCAGATTGCCATGCTGCTTCGTTTCCACCAATAGATCCAGCTCCTCCAGCTTTTTGACGTGATAGTATAACCGGGAAGGCTTCTCGTTCAGACGTTCCGCTAACTGCTTCACCGTCAACGGCTCTTCCCGCGCCAATCGCAGGATTTGGTTTTTTCTCGAGTCAAGCAGGGCCTTCGCCAGCTCGAGGTCTTCAATAATTCGGTGACTCTTCAATCCATGGCCTCCTTAACCGCTAAGAAGGCATCACCGCTTGCGCGTCTCCTTCCGGCGGGGTCATCGTGCCTGATGCTTTACTCTTCAAGGCTCGATAGAATACCCCCTCAAGCTAACAAAGAATGTAGAGGCGGGAAAGACGGCGGCGGGACGAGCGAAGAGGGTTGAGGCCGCGAATCCTGCATTTGAGCAGGATTTTACGCCATTTCAGGCACTATCTGATGCAATTCCTGCAAAAGTACATCCTTTTCGCCGATTTTCCCTTCCAACCAATTGACATGGCAGAAAATCCTGCAGTTTTGCAGGAATGTCGGTTACGGAGTAGACCTCAAAATGGAAAACTGTATTTTCGCAGCTTTTCGGCAGACGAGCTGTGAGAAGCAGGGGAACTATCTCAATGTATCGAAAAAACTACTTATGGAACAGCACTTTTATAGAATCTCCATAGTGCGGTGTACTGCTAATTCAATGTGCTGCTTCTCTTCGGCCCCCGGCCACGATTCACGCTGATGCTTGAGTCATATCATCAAAGAACGGCCCCTTGCGGATGCCGTCCCTATGCTTTCATCTCTTCTGTTTTTCTATCCATCACGGATTCATTCACGGCACGGCATCGCCCAGCCCGCTCATTCGCCGTCCGAGCCGGATTGCTTCGCCTCCCGGAGCATGGCGATAATATCTTCCTCCAACTGCTTGATTCCCGCCCGGTCTTCCCGTTCCCACAACAGGTTGAACCGCTGCTGGAACTGGACGGCTTCCGTTACTTTATGATAGAAGTACAGCTCCTGAATCAGGGCCAGACATTGATGCACCAGACGCGACTGATCCTCGAAATCGCGCTGCGCCTCCAATATTTCCTGCCGGATGCTGGACATTTCATTATCGAGAATAAACGCGGCTTCGGCCGCTTTTTTCAGGCGCAGCCGCACATCCTCCGGCAGGCTGTCGCGGTATTTGTAATTGAGCGAATGCTCGATGGTTGCCCAGAAGTTCATCGCCAGCGTCCGGATTTGGATCTCCGCCAGCACCATCTTTTGGCCGAGGGCCGTCTGCACAGGGTATTCCACGATCATGTGGAAGCTGCGGTAGCCGCTCTCTTTATAGTTCGTAATATAATCCTTCTCGTACAGCAGGGTCATATCTTTGCGATGGCGGATGAACTCAGCGACTCTGCGGATATCATCCACGAATTGGCACATGATGCGGATGCCTGCGATATCTTCGATTCCGCGCTCCAACTGGTCCATCGGGACGTCCAGCCGCTTCGCCTTGTCCAGAATACTGGAGATGCGCTTCACCCGTCCCGTTACGAACTCAATCGGCGAATACTCTTCCCGCTTCTTCAGTTCCGAGCGCATCGTCTTGAATTTGACTTTCAACTCTTCGACGGCCTGCTCATATGGCAGCAAAAACTTTCCCCAATCTCTTCCGTCCATTCAAGCGCCTCCTGTCATTCCCACCGTCCGTTATCTATGATCGTCCAAGCGGATGTCTCTTAATCGTTCTACCGGTGATCCGCGCCGACGGCTTCGGATATATGCCGGTACCCGTCCCGCTCCAGCAAGCGGGCCAGACCCGCCGCCAAATCCCGGTTAACGCCCGGGCCCCGGTAGATGAAGCCGGTATAAATCTCTACCAGACTGGCGCCGGCCCGAATCTTGCGATAGGCGTCCTCTGCGCTGAACACCCCGCCCGAGCCGATAATCGGGAGCGAGCCGTTCGTCAGGCGGTACAGTCGGGACACGACCTGGGTCGATCGCTCCTCCAGCGGCCGCCCGCTCAAGCCGCCGGCCTCCAGCCGGTTGCTGTGCCCGGCTCCCATGCGGGAGAGCGTCGTATTCGTCGCGATAATCCCGGATACGCCGCTCGCCATAATCGTATTCGTCATTTGCTCCAGTTCGGCGTCAGACACGTCGGGAGCGATTTTCACCAGCACGGCCTTGCTCCGTCCATGTTCTGCATTAAGCCGCTTCATTTCCGTACCGGCCGCCTGCAGCAGCGACTTCAATTCGTCTCCATGCTGAAGATTGCGTAGATCCGGCGTGTTGGGCGAGCTGATATTGATGACGAACAAGTCTGCTACCGGATAGAGTGTCCTCAGACAGGACAAATAATCGTCCTGCGCCTGCTCGTTCGGCGTCGCCTTGTTCTTGCCAATGTTGACCCATACCGGAATCGGCCGCTTCGGCAGCGCCGACAGCGACTGCAGCATGCTGTCCGCTCCCTTGTTGTTGAAGCCCATCCGGTTGATAAGCGCCTCGTCCGGGGGCAAACGGAACATGCGCGGCTTCTCGTTCCCCGGCTGCCCCTTGGGCGTAACGGTGCCGACTTCCATGAACCCGAAGCCGACCGCGGAGAGACCGCTCACCGCCTCCGCGTTCTTGTCCAGGCCGGCCGCCAACCCAATCGGCGTATGGAAGGACAAGCCGAATAGCTCGGTCTTCAAGGCCGGATTCTCTCCAACCCCGTATACCCCTCTCAGCAGCGCTGGCACGCCCGGAATCCGGCCTGCTTTGCTCATCCCCCCGATGACGAGGTGATGCGCCTGCTCCGGATCCATTTTAAATAGAAGAGGTTTTGCAATATATCGATACAACAACGTGTTCACTCCGTTCATCCATGCCAGACAAATAAGCCTGCTTCGGTACTATTTTGGCTCGTCGCCAACCCCTTCTCCGGCACGGCAGCCGTCCCTTGAGAGAAGCAGGCGCATTTTGGCCCTAACAAATAGTTTAAATCTTTCTTCGGCAAAAGAAAAGTCTGGATTCACTTTCAATTCGTCTGGCCTTTTGCCCGGAAAACGATTACAATAAAGGCAGTGAACAAGCGATTTCGAAGAAAGGTGATGAACTATGGCAACGAAACGGAAACCTCCCGTTATCGCGACCAAGCCGCAGGATGCCGTGAACAAGAAAGCCATTTTTTGGGCAGGGGGCATCGCGCTGGTTATTGTCATTATCGTTTCCATCTTACTAGTGATGAACGGATAACATGCCTGCCGTTCAAGGAATAAGAGAGCCGTGCCCCTGAGCCTCCAAGGGAACACGGCTCTCTCTTTTCGCCGCGGCAGCGGTTAATCCAGCCAGCGGTAGACCTTGCCCGGGTTGTCCTGCTTCGGCGTCAGATCGAGCCGGTACCGTCCTTCCGGCTCGGGGATCCGCAGCTCGCCGGGCAGCACATCCGATTCAATGCTCACTTCCGTCCCGATCGGCACCATGTCGAACAGCTCCTCGACATCGTCCGGCAGCATGCGGATGCATCCGAGGGATTCGTCCCGGCCGATGCTGTCCGGCTCATTCGTTCCGTGAATCGCATACAGCGTGTCCGACAGCGTCATCCCCCGGCTTCCGAAGGCGCCGGTCGAGGAGCCATTCGGATTCACCACCTTCTCCGAGATGACGAACTTCCCCTTCGGCGTACGCCTGCCTCCGAGTCCGATCTCATAATTGCGGAGCAGGATGCCGCCGCTGACCACCCCCAGGCGGTGCCGTTTTTTGTCGACCACGATTCGAATCGGCTCACGGAACGGATCGGCCTCATCCGCCCACATGCGGGAGAGCGCCTGCTCGGTCCGCTTGCGCTTCGGGCCGCGTCCCATCCCGTTGCGGTAGACCTGCAGCACCTCCGCATAAGCCTGTTCGATCTCCTCCGATGTGCCGGATACGGAATTGGCCGGATAGGCCTTCGCCATGGCGGCCCACTGATCCGGGGCAGTCTTGCCCTGCTTGACGTAGGCCGTCAGGGCCGACTTGGCAATCAGCCGCTGCTCGCTCGCTTCCGTCCACAGCGCCGCCCCTTGGCTCACCTCCAGCCGCTCCTCCTCGCAACGGCAATCGGGATCCGCCAGCGGCAGCATCTCAATCGGCCCGCCTTCGGATGGCGTGCTGGCCAACAGAACGGGCTCGGGCTTCCGCGACCAGATGAGCCATGCTTCATCCGCCTCCATCCGGACGACGGCATCCTCGCCGCCCGGCTTCCGCTCCTTCTCCAGGATCCGCTTCAAGGCGCGCGCATAGCCCTCGTCGTCTCCTGCGGCCACCAGCCGGTAGAAGGTGCCGCCGCTGACCTCCTCTTGCGGCGTCTCCTGCGCAAAGCCCTTGTCCCGCTGAACGCGGAGACGCGTTCCGTCGGGTGCCGCCGCCTCTCCGCCGGGCAAGAGGACAAGCAGCAGAAGGAACAGAATGGCCAATAACCCGGTCCGCAGCCGGCGCGCCCTCGTCCGGCGCAGCCTCTCGCGCTCCATCCGCTCCTTCACCTGCTCCTCTACCGTCTCCTGCGGCAGAGGCTCATTCTCGAACGCTTTATAGATATCTCCTGCCTGGTTGAAGCAGTAGTTGGCTTTCCCTTGCTCCCCGGACCGCTCATATTGCTTGCCCAGCAAATACCAGGCCATCCGGTTGTCTGGATGGGCTTCCAGATACTCCTTCATATAGGCTTGGTCTTTTTTGGACCATTGAGGGGCCGGTTGGCCGGATTGAGGGGGCACTCTGATTCCTCCCTTCTTTCATCATTCGTCTTCTGTCCCGCTTCCTCCTTATCGTCCGGCTGCTTCGCCTGACGCGTTTTGCCGTTCGAATACGGTATCCCGAAGAATGAGCGTCCGGAGCTCCGGAACCCAACTGACATGCATCCCGAATTGATCGAGCAAGCGCGCCGGGATCAGCCACTGTCCGTCTTGCCGGAAGGGCGCTTCCTCCGCGCTGAGCGTCTGCGTCCGCTTCGCCCCGCCGCGCTCCACCTGTACTTGCGGGGCGTCCCGCTCCAGAGTAAAAACCGACGGACCGAACGTTACCCGCACCTTGTCATGATCCAGCTCTTCCACGCCGTATCCGAGAAGGGCCTTCCAGGGCTCCAGCGGAAGGAAGGCGCGATTGTTCTGGATGACCGCAGGAACCGGCATCTCGACCCGCCGGTCATTATACACCGTAATGACCGCGTCCTGTGCGGACGGGCTTGCGCCGGCCGGGGAACGGACCTCCTCCGGCAGCGTGTAGCGGCGGATAAGGCGAATCGAATTATTGAATCCGTCCGCCACCGCGATCGTTCCGTTGCTGAGCACGGCCACATCCTGCGGCTCGCGGAATGCCGCCTGTTCCGCCCAGCCGTTCTGATGGCCTGTCCGGCCGCCGCCGCTTAATGTATACACCTTGCCGTCATAGAGATAGCGGACGGCATGATTCCACCGGTCCGCGACGACGATGCCGCCCTCGGCCGTAATCGCGATGCCTGCCGGGCCGTTGAACAGCGCCTCGCTCGCCTTCCCGTCCCGGTAGCCTCCCGCGGCATACAGCCGCGCATTCGGGAACTTGAGGCTATAGCTGGCGACCGATCCGGCGCCGGCCAACGTCGTCACGCGCTTCTGCTTCAGATTCACCAAGCGAAGGCGCTGATTCCCGGTGTCGCTGACCACCAGATCACCGGACGGAGTGAAGGCCAGGCTGCTCGGCTCGTTGAACTTGGACTCCGCGAGCTTGCCGTCCTCATAATCGCCTCCTGCCGCGACCGCGCCGGGAGCGTATTCGACGATCCGCTTCGATCGCGCGTTCAGTGTCGTTACATGGCCATTCGCATCAATGCGCCGAATGACATGATTCAACGCATCCGCGACGTAGAGGGAACCGTCCTCCGCCACGGCCACGTCCCGCGGCTCATTGAAGCGCGCCTCCGTTCCTGTGCCGTCCTTCCAGCCGGCAAGACCGCTGCCGGCTACCGTCGTCACCCGGCCCGACTTGTCCAGCTTGCGGATGACGTGATTCGCCGCATCGGCTATATAGAGATTGCCTTGCCGATCCTCCGCCATCCCCATCGGCCGATTGAAGCGGGCCTCCGTGCCCTTGCCGTCTGCCCAGCTCCCGTTCGGCTCCCGCGTCTCCGCAGCGAAGCGGACCTGTCCGGCCAGCGTGGCGACTTGTCCCGCAGCGTCAGCCCGGCGGATCAGATGGTTATAGGTGTCCGCGATGAGGAGCGCGCCGTTCTTCTCGGCCAGCAGTCCGGCTGGATAGCGGAACTGCGCCCGTTCGGCGCTGCCGTCAGCCGAGCCGGACACGCCCGAGCCGGCCCAATCGATCGTCTCGTACCAGACCGGCGAGCGGCTCCAGGCGGCGAAGTCGATCGCAGGCGTCGACAAGCTGTCGAAGCGGCTCATTTCCTGTACCGGCGGCGTCATAGGAGCTGGCGCGGACGATGCGGAAGCCATTCCTTCCGCACTGGCCGTGCCGATGCACAGCATAAGGAGGAGCATCTTGCTTGCCCAATGAAATTGCTTTACTTTTCGATTCATGCTGTTCTCCTTTATGACTTATGGATTCACTTTAATTTCCAACGGCTTCTCCATCGGTGCGATCGAGTGAGCCGTTCCTGCCGCATCATAGAAGCGGATATCGGATATTGTGAAGGACATCGTTCCTCCCGATCCGGCAGTATAAGGCAGCGTCAGCATCGCGTCCTCGCTCTCGAGCCGGATGGATCCGGGCGCCGTGACGAGAATCCGGTACAGTACCCGGCTGCCGGAGACCGATACCGCGTCCACGCTGTTCTTTTCATGATAGGTATCCGGGCTCAACGCAATATCGAACTTGCCGCCGCCATGCCGGTATTGTCCGGCATCCTGCTCAAGCTTGTTCCGATCGAGCGTACCGCCGCTCGCTTGGACGGCGAACTGGATGGCGACGACGTCAACCGGCTGCGTCAATCGCTTCAAGACGGCCGTAATCTCGACCGCGGCTCCCGCCTGGACCTCTGCCGCGCTTGCGGTCAACTCCAGCACATCCTTCTTCAATTCCGGTTCGGGATCCGGGTCTGGATCCGGATCGGGCTTCGGACCAGGCCCGGGGTCCGGGTTCGGCTTCTCTCCATTCCCCGGGGAGCTCCCCGAAGTCTCCTCCGTTGCGCTGCCTGGCTTCGGAGCCTCCACGCACATGGCCGATGCCTTTCCGTTCTCGCATACCTCAAGCCGGGCCTTCTTCAAGTCCTCGGCGAAGCGCTGGCGATCTTTTTTCTCCAACGATGCGGCATAGTCTCGCTCCAACTGAAGCTGGCGTTCCCGATCGAGCTTCGCCTGCTCCTGCCGGCGCGCTTCCTCCTCCTTGGACGGAACCGGTTCGGCTGCGGATACAGCTTCCTCCAGGCGGCTTCGCTGTTCCTTCGCCTGGGTGATGCGCTCCCGTTCGCCCGCAGTAAGCTGCAAGGCGGCGTCGCGCCAAGCCGTGCCGGAAGATGCCGCTTCGGCCGCCGTCAGCCTTCCCGCCTCCAGCGCCGTTCTGACGATGACGCCGTGGAACGCGGCCAGATTGCGCTGAATGCGGATTTCTTCCTCGCTCCGCGCTTCTGCCGAAGCTCCGCCGATCGCCTTCTCCGTCCCGAGCTCCAGGAAGCTCTCAAGCACCCGGCACGATGTTCCGTCCGCCGAGGCCGATTCAGCCGCACAGGCCGATTCCTGCCATTCCCGCAGCAACCCGCTGTTCTCCTCGGCCGCGTCGCGGAAACCGCGAACCATCGCCCGCAGCACGGCAGGATCAAGCTCTGCCGCGAGCGAATCGGTATCCGCATAGGCGAACAAGGCTTTCACTCCTCCCGACTTCAACGGAACGAAGCTGGCGGCCTGCGCCGGATACACATCCCGCTCGAACAGCGGCTTAAGCGGAGTTCCCCGCTCGGCGGAGTTCATATCGATCCCCCGGTACTGCGTGCGGACCACGCCGGCGGTAACATGCAGATCCGTCCATCCGGCGCCGGGATCGACGCGCACGGCGAACTGAGTGCCGCGAACAGCCATCACGGTCGTTGGCGTTTCCAATTCGAAGCGGTCATCCGCTCCCAGAATCGACTTTACTTTGGCAAAGACGGAACCGGCCCATACTCCGATTTTCGTCTTGGCTCCTTTTTCGCCATCCAATTCCGTAAAGGCCACTTCGGCCTCTTCTCCGATCGTCAGCTCATCCTCCTTGTCCCCGCCGACCAGTTGAAGCACGACGCGGGATTCCGAGCCGGTGACAATCCGGTCGCCTTGATTGATGCTCATATTTTTGAATAATTGCAGCGGCTTGCCGCCGCCTGATTTCGTAACGGTGGCCGTTCCTTTCCATTCCTTCACGAGAGCTACGCGCACCGCCTTATCGGCAGCCGCAGCCGGCACAGGCCGGATGAGCCCGGCAACCAATAAGCAGCATGCGATGATGAACATGAGATTCCATCTCCGTCGTTGCACGTTATCCCTCCTCTCCTTTTCTATCGGATGAAATCGACTGAATTGCGAGCGTTTTTTTTACTTTTTCATCCTTTTTGCGTATGAAATCCGTCCTTCGGTCCTAATTCACGCCTCTTCTTGTTCCGCCAGCAATTCGTAGACGAGCACCGGCTCCGATTTGCCCTTCAGCTTGAGAGGCCCCACCTCGGACATCTTGAACCGGCTGCCAAGGCGCCGCACCGTTGCTTCCCCTACCAGCACCTGTCCCGGCTTCGCTTGCGATTCCAGGCGGGCGGCGGTGTTGACCGTGTCGCCAATCGCCGTGTAATCGAGCCGGAGCGCTTCCGAGCCGATGTTGCCGACGACCGCTTCGCCGCTCTGAATCCCGATGCCGAACTGAACGGAGATATCATGCGCTCCCACCGTCTGCTTCAACAGCTCCGCCCGTCTCACCAAGCTTAGCGCCGCTTGAAGCGCATGTTCTTCATGCCGTTCCAGCGGATAGGGGGCGCCGAAGATGGCCATGACGCCATCGCCGATGAACTTGTCCAGCGTCCCCTGATGGCGGAAGATGACGTCGGCGCAGGCATGCAAATATTGATTGAGCACCTGGATCGTCTCCTCCGGGGCCAGCCGCTCCGAGAGCGGAGTGAACCCTCGAATATCGATGAACATGACGGTAATATCGCAGCGCGTTCCGCCGACCCGAATCGCCTCCCTGGATCGCAGCAGCTCCGTCACGACGGCGGGCGACACATACCGCCCGAACAGCTCTTCCACCTGCTGGCGCGCCCGGCGCTCCTCGCGGCTGCGATAAGCGAGAAGGAGCGTGTAAGAGGCGGTCATCCCGCATATTTCGGTGAAATACGGAATGAATACCGAGCCGGTCTCATAGACTCCGATCCAGATCACCGTATATATGCCGGCGAGCAGCAGGGCGCATCCTGCCCCCGGCACGCCCCGGACCCGGTTCCCGCACCAGGCGGCAGCGGCAATGCCCGCGGCGAGCGCGAACACGTTCCAGCCGAAGGGAGCTTCCTTATAGAAGCGCCCCTCCAGCAGTGATTGAACCATGTTCGCATGGATCTCCACGCCGTGGAGCGTCATCGTCCGGCTCAACGGCGTCATATGCTTGTCGCTGAGCGAGGTCGCATACGGGCCGATAAGGACCGTCGTATCTTGGTAATACGCGGCATCGACGACGCCGGTCAGCACATCGATGAACGACTGGCGATCGTACCCGTTCAGTTCGCTGTCTCCATAACCGTAAGCGGAAGTGAAGAAATCCGTCGCCACCTGATGCCGGGCATCCGTCGGTATCGGCTTGTCCCCCCGCAGCCAAGCCTGCTTCTCCTCATCCCAACGGATTTGTTCCCCTTCAGGGAGCATCCGGTTCGCCAGCAGCACGTCGAGCGATGGAATCATCTCGCCGTTCTCGTCGCGCAGCCCGAGCGTCATATGCCGGATGACCCCGTCCGGATCGGGCAGCACATTCACATGGCCCTGCTGCGCCTCCGGCACCTGGAGAGAAGCGGCGGGCCGATCGACGCGCTCGACGAGCAGCGATTCCGCATCAGGCTGACGGGATTGCAGGGTGACCTGTACCGGCAGAAAAACTTGCGGATAGCGCTTGAGCTGTTCGGACAGCAGCGCATCATCCTGCTTGTCCGCAGCCGGATCGATCAGGAGCAGATCCAGCGCAACCGACTTGGCTCCGGCTTCCATCAGATTTTTGATCATATCCGCATATACGCTGCGCGGCCAAGGAAACGGCCCCAACTGATTCAGGGACTCTTCGTCAATCGCAATAATTTTGATCCGATCGTCGGGAGCCTGCTCCGCCACGCTCTTGGTGCGCAGCGCATCGCGAAGGGCATGCTCCGCCATCTGGAACGAGCCCCCGGTTCCGAAGCAGTACACATACACCGCAATGATGGTGACGAGGGCCGCGATCCCGAGCGGTATTCCGTAATTCTTCATCCCAGCCCTCCCCCTGGCTGCCAAAATAAAGATATGTTCATATATTCAATTGTTGCGGCGTTAACCTATAACATTGTAGAACGAGGAATGCATTCTTGGCAATGACACCGGCCTCACTCGGGATTGCTTGCGCCGCAGTATCTTTTGGCAAAGAAAAAAGCATGCAGGTCTCATGAAATTTGCCCATATTTGCGCATAACGAATTCTTTCCATAAATAAAAAAAATCCCCGCTCCAAGCAGGGACAAGCTTACTCTATGTTGATGCCACGCAGTGTTAGTTGAACGGCGTATCCGCGATCTTGATCGAATCCGTAGGGCAGCCGTCAGCCGCATCCTGCAGATCGTCGTACAGATCTTCCGGAATCTCGGTGATTCCTTGGTTGTTATCGCCTTCATATATCACTTCTGCGATGCCTTCATCGTCGTAGTCGTATATATCCGGAGCGGTTGCGCCGCACGCTCCGCAAGCGATGCATGTGTCTTTATCTACCCAAGTATATTTTGCCATTGGTTCGTTCCCTCCTGTAATCAGAACAGTTCGTCATGGTTCCTCCGTAATCAATATAATACAAACAGGGTTGAAATTCAAACGAAATCCTCGATTTTATCGCGTTCCCGCGCGGATTCCCGATGCCGGATCCGCATTAATCGGATCGGTTGTCCCCGTCTCCGTGTCGCAGAAAATCCGTTTGCAGGGAGGTCCCCCTTACTTTATGATTCCGCAGCAGCGCCGAAGGATCGTCTCCCAGCATGCCCAGAGTAACGAGCGCGTTCTCCCCGTACTTGTCGCGGATCCGATCCATCGCTTGAATGAGCTGGTCCCGCTTCGGCTGCTGCTCGAAGTCGAACAGATCGAGCTGAATCGCCGCCTCCTCCTTGGCCACCATGTTCTGTCCCGTAATTCCGAGGAGCCTGATCGGCCGATCCTGCGGCCAATGCTGCTCATAGAGGCGCCAAGCTTCTTCCAGCAGGCGGGCCGCATCGTCCGTGGGCGAATCCAGCGTGGCCGAACGCGTAATCGTCTTCATCTCCGGCGTGCGGATCGTAATCTGAACCGTCTGGGCCATCAGCCGCTGCCTGCGCATCCGGCGGGCCACCTGATCGGCCAGATTGAGCAGCACGCGGCGGACATCCTCCTTCGCGGTCACATCCTGCGGCAGTGTCGTCGTATGTCCGACGGACTTGTTCGGCTCCCGTTCCGGGCGAACCGGCCCTTCATCCAGCCCGTTCGCCGCCCGCTTCATCCAGTGGCCCTGGACGCCGAACAGCGAGACGAGACGGGCTTCATCCGCCTGCGCCAGTTCGCCGATCGTGCGGATGCCCGAGCGCGACAGCTTCGTGGCGGTCTTCTGTCCGATGCCGAACAGTTCGCCGCACGGCCTGTTCCATAGCAGCTTCGGCACATCCCGGATGCGGAGCACCGTAATGCCGTTCGGCTTCTTCATATCCGAAGCCATCTTCGCCAGCAGCTTGTTCGGCGCGATCCCGATCGAACAAGGCAGCGATAGCTCGCCGCGGATGCGCTGCTGCAGCTCGTTCGCGATCTCAAGCGGCGTGCCGAATAACTTCGAGCCGCTGATATCCATATAGCATTCGTCAATGGATACGACTTCAACCAGCGGTGTATAATCGCGCGCAATAGCAATAAATGCCTGTGAATAACGCCGGTACAGATAGAAATCCGGGCGGATCAAGACAAGCTGGGGACAGAGGCGCAGCGCCTGCTTCACAAGCATCCCGGTGCGGATTCCCCTCTTCCGGGCCGCATAGGAGCAGGTGACGATAATTCCTTTGCGCAGCTCGATGCTGCCCGCGACGGCCGTCGGCTTGCCCCGATACGTCTCCGGGTCCTCCGCTTCGTGAACGGAGCAATAAAACGCGTTCATATCCACATGGAGGATGACACGGCCCTTCGGGGGATAGTGCCGATCGACCCGGTCACGCGCCTCTTCCTTACCGCCCATTTCTCTCACCTTTCTTCCTTCGTGGAAGTGTTCCCCAACAGAACAACTGTTCCAGTTCCATTTTACCGCTTTCCGTTCGCCAATACAACCGGCTCAATTTCTGCCGCCGCATAAATTACGGACTATACATCCTTCTTTCGAATGCTATAATAGGAAAATATAGTTTCGGGACTGTATCGTCCGTGCACTAAATGAAGGGGGTTTCGAGTATGTCGACATTCGTTTCCATTTTTGATACCACGCTGCGCGACGGCACCCAGGGCGAAGGAATCAGCCTGTCCGCGGATGATAAAATAAAAATCGCGCGCAAGCTGGACGCCTTCGGAGTGTCCTATATTGAAGGCGGCATTCCGGGAAGCAACGGCAAGGATATCGAGTTCTTCAAGCGGGTCAAGTCGTATTCCTGGCAAGCGAAGTTGACAGCCTTCGGGAGCACCCGCCGCAAAATGTCGCGGGCGGAGCAAGACGTGAGCCTGAACCGCATCATCGAAGCGGGCGTTCCCGCAGCGACACTCGTAGGCAAGTCATGGGATTTCCACGTCCATACGGCGCTGGAGACGACGCTGGAAGAGAATCTGTCCATGATCTCGGACTCTATCGCCTACTTGAAGCGTGCCCACATGGAAGTGATGCTCGATGCGGAGCATTTCTTCGACGGTTACAAGCATAATCCCGAATACGCGCTGGCCGTGCTTCGCGCCGCCGAGGAGGCGGGAGCGGACTGGGTCGTGATGTGCGACACGAACGGCGGAACGCTGCCGCACGAGATTGCAAGCATCGTCCGGAGCGTCAAGAGCCATGTCGACATCAAGCTCGGCATCCATACGCATAATGATTGCGAGCTGGCCGTCGCCAATACGCTGGCGGCCGTGGAAGCCGGAGCGACCCAGGTCCAGGGCACGATGAACGGTTACGGCGAGCGATGCGGCAATGCCAATCTGTGCTCCATCATCCCGAATCTTCAATTGAAGATGGGATACTCGTGCGTCTCCGGCGATCAGCTTAAGCAATTGACTTCGGTCGCACGGTATGTGAGCGAGATCGCCAATGTGAACATGCCGGTCAACCAGCCTTACGTCGGCAACGCCGCCTTTGCTCACAAGGGAGGCATCCACGTCTCGGCGATTATGAAGGATTCGCGCACGTATGAGCATATCGAGCCCGAGCAGGTCGGCAACAAGCAGCGGGTGCTGGTCTCGGAGCTGGCCGGTCAGAGCAATGTCTTGTCCAAGGCGCAGCAGCTCGGCTATGAGCTCGATGCCAGCAATCCGACAACCCGCGCCATTATCGAGCGCATCAAGGAACTGGAGCACCAGGGTTACCAATTCGAAGGCGCGGACGCCTCGCTCGAATTGCTGCTTCGCCAGGCGACCGGATCGCACGAGGAGCCGTTCACCTTCGCTTCCTTCAAAATGATCGTCGAGAAGGCGGCCGATCGTTCAGTCAATTCCGAAGCGATCGTGAAGCTGAATGTCGGCGATGAGACCGTGTATATGGCTGCCGAGGGCAACGGTCCGGTGAATGCGCTTGACAACGCGCTTCGCAAAGCGCTCGTCCGCCACTACCCTTTTATTGAAGATATGCATCTCACCGATTATAAAGTACGCGTATTGGACGAGAATGATACGACAGCCGCCAAGGTGCGGGTGCTCATCGAGTCGGCCGATTCTCAAAATACATGGAGCACGGTCGGCGTCTCGAGCAACGTGATAGAAGCGAGCTGGGAAGCTCTCTTAGACAGCATACGGTATGCGCTTATGGGGAAAGAGAAGGTGGATCTCGCTCCCGAACGCCGAGAACCGCTGGGGCTCGTCAACCATTAATCCTCACCAAAGCGACAAAACGAAAGGGGATGTCCCTTGTAGTATTCAGCTACAATGAGACATCCCCCTGATTCTCCATGATCGACTTGCCGGAAAACATTACGGCCAGTGTCAGTCAATGAGCTTGTCGATGCCCTTTTCCAATTCCTTCGGCGGGCGCAGTCCGATGAACAGCTCGCGGATGACTCCGTTTTTGTCAATCAAAATATTGGTCGGAAAGGCGATGCCGTTATACAGCTTATAAGCCTCTCCCTTCTCGTCCCAGAGCACCGGGTTGACCATCCCGTACTGGTTCACGAACTCCATCGCTTTTTCCTTCGTATCATAATTCGTCACATTGACCGACAGAAGTTCCAGCTTATCCTTATACTTGGCATGCAATTTGACAAGATCGGGCGCTTCTGCCTGGCACGGGGTGCACCAGGAAGCCCAGAAATTCAAAAAGATCGGTTTATCCTGCTTGCCGCCCACCTTATATTTCGTTCCTTCGGCGGTCTCGAGCGTGAACGAAGGCGCCAGCTTCCCTACTTGGGGCCCTGTCTCTTCCGGCAGGGCGACTTCGGCCGAGCCTTGCCTCGTTTCGGTCGATGAGACCGAAGACTGGCTTAGATTCTGCCACACGCCGAAGAGAATGAACAGCACGCCGACGATCAGCACGCCTGCACTTTTTTTCATTTACCGCGATCTCTCCTTTATCTTATCCGCGTTCGTTATTAACTTCGTTGCCGGGACACGCACTCCGGCAGGCAAGTCTGAACATGTGCTTTTGTATGTATTGTACCCTTTTTCTGCATAAAATACGATCCTTTCGCCCCTAAGCCGCGGGTATGACTCCTTCCTCCCTTGGGAATAGTAACGACGTGCTTGCAATGATTGTCTCTAGATATTACGCAGGAAAGGAACCTGATCATGGCCAAACAACGAAGCTCCTCCCTATGGCTTGAATATACGGCGATCGCCACCGTACCGCTTGTGCTCGTGTTGGGCAACTCGATGCTTGTTCCCATTTTGCCGGAGGTCAAGCGTCATCTGCATCTGACTCAGCTGCAGACCAGTCTCATCATTACCTTGTTCTCCGTATCGGCGGGCCTGATTATTCCGATCGCAGGCTATTTGTCGGATCGCTTCGGACGCAAGGCGATTATTATCCCCTCGCTGATCGTTTACGGGGCGGCAGGGATCGTCACCGGGCTTGGGGCCTTATGGGAATCCTACGGCATCCTGATCGGCTTCCGCGCGGTCCAGGGTCTGGGTGCGGCAGGAACGGCCTCGATCGCGATGGCCCTCGTCGGCGATTTGTACAAGGACGCCCAGGAGAGCCAGGCTTTGGGCCTGATCGAAGCTTCCAACGGCAGCGGCAAGGTAATCAGCCCGATACTCGGTTCGGCGCTTGCCCTGCTGACGTGGACGGCGCCCTTTTTTGCGTTTCCCGTATTTTGCGCCTTGTCGCTGGTCGCGGTTATCTTCCTCATTAAGGAACCGGAACGGAAGAAGAAGCCGCAGCCGCTCAAAACGTATATTCGGAACATCGGACAAATCTTCAAGCAGCAGGGACGCTGGCTCGTTCCCGCCTTTTTTGCCGGGGCGCTGTCCTTGTTTATCCTGTTCGGCATCCTGTTCTATTTATCCGACATTTTGGAGGAAAAGCCGTACAATTTGAAAGGGATCGTCAAGGGTCTTGTCCTTGCCATTCCGCTGCTCGGCATGGTGACGACCGCCTATATTACCGGTTCGCTCATCAAAAAGAACGGCGTGCTGATTCGCTGGCTGATGAATATCGGCCTGCTGCTTATGGCGGTCTCGCTCGGATGCACGATTTTCTTCTACAAAAACGTGTACGGCTTTATCGCGCTCATTACGGTGAGCAGCATCGGGACGGGCTTACTGCTGCCATGTCTGAACACGATGATCACCGGCGCGGTGGAGAAGGCGCAGCGCGGCATGATCACATCGCTCTACAGCAGCCTTCGCTTCCTCGGAGTCGCCTTCGGGCCGCCGCTGTTCAGCTGGATGATGGACAAGTCCCATCGCCTCATTTTTATCGTCGTTACGGTCCTGTCCGTCATTGCGCTCATCCTCGTGTTCTTGTTCATTAAGCCGGACAAAAAAGTGCGCTAACCGGCTTTTTTTCTATGTTTTCCAGGGAAAATCGACCTGTGTCCTCACTTGAAAATCGTGCAAAAATTGTACTTTTTTCGCCAAACCATCACGTTTGACTGTATGGTTTGGTTTTTAGTATCATAGTAATAAAAAAGAGAGGTGAGGACGATGGGAATAAGTCGCTAATTCGGATCGGAGAGCTTGCCCGTGCGGCGAAGGTCAGCCAGCGGACAATTGATTATTATACGACAATCGGGCTAATCGAGCCGGCAGGACGGACAGATACGAACTATCGTCTGTACAGCCTTGAAACCATCGAGCGGCTCAAACGTATTCATCAAATGAAGAGAGAAAAATATTCGCTGGAGGAAATCAAGCAGTATTTCGCGCAGCTGAGGCACGCGTCGGCGGAACAAGAGCTTGCCGACCGGCTGACGGAGCTGCAGCTGCACATGCAGAAGCTGGAGCGCGAGGCGAAGGAATTGAAGCCGATGCTCGACCAGCTGAAGCCGACCCAGGCCCGCAGACTGTTCAACCGTCTCGGCGCCCAGAGTGCGGCCTGCATAGAGGTGCTGCTCACCTTTATTGACAAGAACAATCATTTCATGATGTGACATCTTCGGTCCTGAATAAGCTCGCATCATCTGTACCGGATAGGAGGCAACAATATGATTTTATTTCATCCTATGGATTTTTTGATTTTTATTGCGCTCGGCATCTCGATCTGGGCCCAATTCCGAGTAAAAGGCACGTTCAACCGTTTCACGCAAGTGCAGGCCAGCAGCGGCATGACCGGCTACGAAGCGGCTCGCCGCATGCTCGATGCGAACGGGCTGCATGATGTCCCGATCGAGCCTGTGCAGGGAGCCTTGACCGACCACTATGATCCGATTCATCGGGTCGTCCGGCTGTCCGAGCCGGTCTATTACGAGAGCTCGATCTCGGCCATCTCGGTAGCCTGTCACGAAGTCGGCCATGCGATTCAGCATCAGCAATCGTATCCGATGCTCGTGCTGCGGCACCGCATGTTCCCGCTCGTCAATCTGACGTCGGGCGCAGCGCCGTTCCTCATCATTGCCGGGCTGCTGTTCCAATGGTCGAACTTGCTTCTCGTCGGGATTTTGTTCTTCTCGGCCGCCGTGCTGTTCCAACTGGTCACGCTGCCGGTCGAGTTCAACGCGAGCAACCGCGCGCGAGAGCTGATGGTGTCCGAAGGCTTCATTACGAACGAAGAGGAGCGCGGCGTCGCCAAAGTATTGAACGCTGCCGCCCTGACGTACGTTGCGGCTGCCCTCATCTCGCTTCTTGAACTGCTCAAGTTCATTATGATCTTCGCGAACAATCGGGAATAATCCCGTTTCCGATATCATGACAAGAGCCCCTTTCGCCTGCGATGCAGGTCCGAAGGGGCTCTTCTGTGTATGCCGCTAAGCTCCCGGCGAAGCTACAGCAGCTCAAGCTCATTTGTCGCCGAATCCGGGTTCCCTGGCCCGCGCTTGCCCTCCTGATGCTCCCTGAAATATTGCAGCAAAAAGGCATGAAAGGTCTGGGCCACCAGGGGCAGCTTCTCGTCGATGCGGCGAATCAGCCCGATGGATCGCGTCACGACCGGATCGACTACCCTGACGCGGGCCGGCTGAAGCTCCGATGTATGCTGGAGCGCCATATCCGGCAGCAGGCTTACTCCCATGCCGGCCGCCACGAGCCCTCGAATCGTCTCCGTCTCTTCCCCTTCGAAGCCGATATGCGGCGTGAAGCCTGCCTTCATGCAGGCATCCCATACGATGGGCCGCAGCGAATATCCGGGGCTGAACATGACGAACGTCTCTTCCTTCAGCTGCTTCAGGGAGATCGTCTCCTCCTGGGCCAGCGGATGGTTCGGCGGAAGGATGGCGAGCAGCTCCTCATTCAGCACGATTTCCCCCGTCACCATATCGCTATCCTTCGGATAGGGGGAGATGAACGCAAGGTCGACTTCCCCGGATACGATGTCATGAATGAGAGACGGGTACATCCCCTGCTTGAAGCGGAACTTCACGTTCGGGTGCCGCTTCCGGAACTCGGCCACCAGCTTCGGGATGAGATGGATTCCCAAGCTGTGCGGAAATCCGATCCGCACCTCTCCCAGCTCCGGATGCATGAATTCCTGCACCTCCTGAACCGCACGCTCCAGATCCTTGAGCACCGCTTCCGCCCGGCTGCAGAACAACTGCCCTACCGGCGTTAGCTGCAGGTTGCGCCCCTTCTGCAGGAACAACTTGACGCCAAGCTCCTCCTCCAATTGGTGAATCTGCCGGCTTACGGCAGACTGGGCGACATGAAGCTCCTCCGCCGCCTGCGTCACATGCTCCTTCTGGGCCACCTTCACGAAGTACAACAATTGCCTAAGTTCCACGAATGTCTCGCTCCGTTCTGCTTAATAATACGTTCTTGCGGTGCGTTGCCCGCCGTTACTGCCGAATGCGCTGCAGTACGGCGTACAGCAAAAAACCGGCAGCCATGCCGCCCATATGGGCGCTCCAGCTAATGCCGGTGATGACGAACGACTGCACGATCCCGATGCCAAGAATAATCATAATCGTCTTCCGGGATGCCTGATCGAGCGCCCACCGTTGAAAAATAGCGATGAACAGATAGGCTCCGTATACGCCATAAATCGCGCCCGATGCCCCCACGGCCAAGGTTCCCCATTCGGACAGATACAAGGCCGCCGCATTGCCGAGCAGGCCGCTCAGCAGATACAACACGGCATATTTGAAGGAGCCGAGGATCCGCTCCATCGGCGGCGCGAACACGAATAACGCGAACATATTGAACAAGAGATGCTGGAATCCCGAATGCAGGAACATCGCTGTCGCCAGCCGCCAAGTCTCGCTGGCGTACGGCTCCAGCTTCAAGACGGCGCCGAAGCGGAACAGCGTCATGTTATCCTGGCTTCCCCCATTCAGCGCGAGCACGATGAACATCGCCACATTCGCGATAATGAGGAGCGTCGTTACCGGGAACTGCTTGATATAACTGCGCCAATTTTCATATCGGATAAATATCACGGGTCTTCTCTTCCTCTCTCTCCGCCGGCCTGAACTCTCCAATCGTTCTCATGGATGCGGTCAACCTATCACGAACGGACATTGGACAATCGTACAAGCAAAGCTTTATAATGAAAAATAAGGTAAATGACTGTTCAAAAAGGCGCATTTCTTCGTGATGAGAAGCGTACTTTTTGAACGACCTCGATAAATTACCGTCACTTTATTGAAGGAGGCTAACGATATGTCTAATGAACGTCAAGCTACGCTCAAGGGCAATCCCATCACGCTGGTGGGCCCGGAATTGAAGGCTGGAGACAAGGCACCTGAATTCCGGTTGAACAAATCGTTGACGGAGGTTGCAGGCCTGAACGATTTCGCAGGCAAGATTAAGCTCATCAGCGTCGTTCCTTCCATCGATACGGGCGTATGCGATGCGCAGACCCGCCGCTTCAATGAAGAAGCAGGCAAGCTTGGCGACAACGTCGTCGTGCTGACGGTCAGCGCCGACCTTCCGTTCGCGCAAGCCCGCTGGTGCGGCGCGGCAGGCGTCGAGAATGTCGTCATGCTGTCCGACTACAAGGGCAACACATTCGGTGAAGCCTACGGCGTCCTCATTAAGGAGCTTCAGCTTGATATGCGCTCCATCTTCGTCATTGACGCAGACAACACGATTCGCTATGTCGAAGTGCTCGGCGAGATGACGGAGCATCCGAACTACGAGAAAGCGATCGAAGCGGTCAAAAGCTTGCTGTAAGTTCGCTTCCAGGGAGAACAAAAGCGAGAGAAGAGTTTCGGCTCTCCTCTCGCTTTATCATCAGGCAGTGCCCATTGCCTCTATTCGGCGGCCGCTTCCTTAACTATTCACTTTGTATGCCGCCAGCTTCTTATCCAAGACAGCGAACAAATCGAGTATTACGCGATAATTGGCGCCCAAATCACCTAATCCCCCGCGTGAAGCCGAGTAAATATCAACCGCCGTTCTCATTGGTCCCACGTTGATGACAGATACGGTAATATCCATTGTCCGTCCGGTCATCGTCCGTTTCTCCATAGTGATTTCACCGACAGAAGGAACCTCATGAAGTATTTTGTACCCCTGAATCTTCTTCAATGTCGATGCGATTTCTTCCCATGCTTTATCCCGGGACATTTGATAGTAATGCGTTTTCAATTTGGGGTCTTTGGCACGATCGCCGCTGGATTCAAAACTGCGAAGAATGCCGACCAATACTCGTTTGAGTGACAAAAGCGTGTTCCTCCTTTTCATGACAGCCGTTGCTCACTTATCTATAGTGTATCACTGTTCCGGAGTTAACGGAAGGAAAAATGTGTCCAATAAAGAGAAACACCTTCCATGCGAATGGTCATTCACATGAAAGGTGGCTGGAATGTCAATAGGAAAACCCGCCTATGCCGTTTGGCTCTTATGTTTCTGAACCTGCTCTAGCAGGTGGGCGTCCGCAAAAATGCTTTTGACTTCCCCTCAAGAGGGCTTGCCAGCCGCACTTCGATCTAGGACTCCCTAGAAACAAACATTGGTTCAAAACAACGAAAGCCGACACGTACATCGCAGGAAGTATTCTTATTATATAGCGGTGGACCTCAAATGTAAACCGGTACTTTATTCCCAATCGTGCCAAGCTTACGCGGCAGCTTCCCGCCGCCCGTCAAGCCGTTCGGACTATGGACGGGAATAACGGTTCCCGACTTCATGCTCCTTGACCGGCGCGTGATCGACTTCATCGAAGGGAACTTCCGTATCGGCGTCCTTCTCGGGCTCTTCTCCTGCTTCCTCCTGCTCCTGCATGCGCTGATGCTGATCCTGCATCTTCTGATAGACCGCATAGAAGTTGAAGAAAGCGTAGTAGGCAATGACAGAGCCTGCGAAGAAGATGAGCAGGAACGGCCATTTGAACAAGCTGAAATATAAAATCGCGCCGCTGACAACGGTCGTCATGATGATGCGGAGCGGACGGAGCAGCGTCAGCAGGATGCTGTTCTTGACCAGCTGAACCGTTTTCATATGATAGTGTGCCACCATCGAGAAAAAATTAAACAGCGACACGAACAAGACGATGAGCAGTCCGAGCATGACGAATCCGACAATCTGCATGGACTGGAGCTGCGTCATGTATACGGTATAGTCCACATACATGACGACGAACAGCACCGTATAGAAGATGCCGCCGACCATGGCTTGCTTGTAGTTCTCCTTGTAGGACTTGAAGAAGGTTTTGAGCAATTTGACATCCGTCTCCCCCATGACCCACTTGCGGCCTACCGAAAACATGGCGGCTGTCGCCGGGAAGAGCGTGAACGGGGCGGTAATCCCCATCATCCAATTCATCGTGATCGACTCATTAAGCATGTTTTGCTGCATGACGAGCAATTTGACCAGCACAAAAAAGAAAAACGGCGCCGAACAGAGCAGCCACAGCACGTTCGTAACCGAAAATCGCATAATCCATTCCGAAATGCGGTAAAAGCCGCCCATTATCCCTCGAAATTCCAAAGGTCATTCCCCCTCGAATACATCATCCTGTCCTATCTACTATAATACAAAGCTCCCCTGCTCTGCCAGTGCCTATTTTCAGCGTTCTGGGTACTTGCTCAGTCGCAAATGCCCCCCCGGCATATGATACTACTGTAATTCAAAACCTTTGTAAGTTCTAAAGGAGGTTGTAACATGAGCCACGTAGGAGGATACGGCGGTTTCTGGACGTCGACAGGTACGATTCTGGTGTTGTTCATTCTGTTGGTTATCGTGAGCCGCGCCCTTATCATCTAGTTCGGCGCCTGAACGCAAAGAGACCGCATCATTGCGGGCTCTTTGTGTTGTCTTATGCTCAGGACGGCTTCGGCCATTCCCGTTTCACATCTATTCGTCGCGCTGGCGGCGTCCTTCGTCATTGAAGCGGCGCGGTCTGCGATCGCCGTTGCGGTCCCGGTAATCTCCGCGGCTGCCGCCCCGGTTGTCGCGGCCATATCCGCCACGGTTATCCCGGCCATAGCCTCCGCGGCGATCTCCTTGGCGTCCTCCGCGGTTATACGGCGCGGACAGCTTGCGCCCGCTGGAGCGCAGGTCCGGCTTGCGGCGCTTCACGCGAATCGGCTCTTCCGGCGTCAGCGAAATCTGGACATCCTTCTTCTCGCCCGTCAGCAGCTTGAATGCCGCGGACAGCAAATGCACCGAATCGTACTGCTCAAGCAGTTGAATCGCAATGCCCTTGTATTCGTTCAAATCCGTATCCTTCAGCACTTCCATCAAACGTTCGGCGACAATGCGCTGCTTGCCCTCGATCGCATCCGCCAGCGTCGGCATCGGCTTGCGCGGAATGCGGTGGCGGGTCACCCGCTCGATGAAGTTCAAATGGTCAATCTCGCGCGGCGTAACGAACGACCAGGCGCTGCCTTCCTTGCCCGCGCGGCCGGTACGGCCGATGCGGTGCACGTAAGATTCCGGATCCTGCGGCAGGTCGAAGTTGATGACATGGGTAACTCCGGATACGTCCAAGCCGCGGGCGGCCACGTCGGTAGCGACGAGCACGTCGATGCTGCCGTCGCGGAATTTGCGCATGACGTTGTCGCGCTGGTTCTGGGACAGATCCCCGTGCAAGCCGTCAGCGGAATAGCCGCGCTTCTGCAGCGCTTCGGACAGTTCGTCGACACGGCGCTTCGTGCGGCCGAATACGATGGCCAGCTCCGGCGATTCCATGTCGAGCAAGCGGCTCAATGCATCAAACTTCGCCCGTTCAGGCACTTCGATATAGGCTTGTTCGATCAGCGGAGCGCTCACCTGCTTCGGCATGACAGAGACATGCTCCGGATCGCGCAGGAATTGATTCGCCAGCTTCTGGATGTTCGGCGGCATCGTGGCCGAGAACAGCATCGTCTGGCGCTCTTCCGGCACGAGGCTCAGGATCGACGTGATGTCTTCCATGAAGCCCATGTCGAGCATCTCGTCCGCCTCATCCAATACGACCGTCTGCACATCGTCCAGACGAATCGTCTTGCGGTTAATGTGGTCCAGCAAGCGGCCCGGCGTTCCGATAATAATCTGCGGATGCTTCTTCAGTGCGCGAATCTGCCGGCCAATATCCTGTCCGCCGTAAATCGGCAGGGAACGAACTCCTTTGAATCGGGTCAGCTTGCCGATCTCTTCGGCTACCTGAATGGCTAATTCGCGGGTAGGGGTCATTACGAGAGCGACGACTCGCTCTTCCGACGGGTCAATCTTGGAGATAAGCGGAATTCCAAATGCGGCGGTCTTACCTGTTCCTGTCTGAGCCTGTCCAATCAAGTCACGTCCCGTCATGGCAACCGGAATCGCTTTTTCTTGAATCGGAGTGGCTTCTTCAAACCCTAATTCCGTAATCGCTTGGAGCAATTTCGGCTCCAGGCCGAATTCAACAAATGTCTTCAATATATTCATACTCCTTCATTGTGGACAATCCACAGCCTTGTCTGTATTCTTAAGTAGCGCGACAATGGTGACGAAAGGCACTTCCAGCCGTTCGCCTTCTCATATACAATGCGGAGGGGTCCTGCACGGGGGACTTCCACCATGTAATCATATTATGGTCAACGTGGGTAACATAAGCCTACTCAAGAACATCCAGCATATTATAACATAAACGATTGACAGAATACCAGTTCCGAACTGACCAATACTACCTCATGAGGTGACATCACGTTGAAGCGAATTTTCCACTGCATCACGATTATTATCGGCGCCGCCTGTATCGCCGCCTCCTTCAATCTGTTCCTGCTTCCGCACCATCTGCTCAGCGGCGGGTTATCGGGCGTGTCGCTCGTAACGAATTACTTGACCGGCTGGAATCCAAGCGTCTTGTATTTCACCTTCAACCTTCCGATCCTGATCTGGGGCTGGTTCGTACTGGGCAAGCGGTTCATCGGGTACAGCATTCTCAGCGTCGCCACCACGACTTGGCTGCTGACCGTCATTCCCGTTCATTCGGTGACCAATGAGCCGCTGCTTGCCGCCGTCTTCGGCGGAACGCTCGTCGGAATCGGGAGCGGAATCTCGCTGCGCGTGGGGGGCTCGTCCGGCGGCTTCGATATCATCGGATCGATCGTGACCCGCTACCGCGATTTCTCGATTCAGAACATCCTGATTATCTTGAACGGCGCCGTTATTTTCTCGCACGGATACATATCCCAGGAATGGGAGCTTGTCCTCTATTCCATGGTGTCCATCTTCACGACAGGCAAAGTCATCGGCACAATCTATATCAACCATTACAAGGTGACCGTCTTTATCATTACCCGGGAGAAAGAAGCGCTCATCAACAAGCTGCTCTGTCTTCCGCACGGCGTAACCGTTATTAAAACCCGCGGCGCCTTCACCGATATCGAGAAGGATATGCTCATGACCGTGACGACCCGCTACGAGCTGCCCGATCTGAAGCGCAGCATCATGGAGATCGATCCGAAGGCGTTCGTCAATATCGTGGAGACCGTCGGCGTCATCGGCAATTTCCGCCGCCCGCTGTCGAAGTAGCGTTCTGCAGGGGACATGCCCTTCAGCAAAAAACAAAACCCGCCCCAAGCGAGGGCGGGCTTGTTCGATCATGTTATGAGTCCATCCGGATAACCTGCTACAGGTCGCGCGTATTCTTCGCCAACGCCAGGAAATAATCCAGGGTCTTGTTCACGCGCTGTACGACATTCTCATGCGTCGGCACGCCGTCAGCCGTGAACTCCCGCTGATCTCCTCCGATCGAAATCCATTCCGGGCAGTTGATTCCATGCAGATTCCGCACGATCGTCTGGAGTTGGGACAAGGAGCTGACGCCCACCGCGCCGCCGGCGGAGCTGACCGAAAGCACAACCTTATTATTAAAATAATCCCAGTTCAAATAATCAAGCGCATTCTTGAGCACGCCCGACAGGCTGCCATGGTACTCCGGCGTCGCCAGCACGATCGCGTCGCTCTCCTTGACCGCCTTCTTCAGGCGAAGCACGTTCGCATTCTCCTCGTCAACATCCGGATTGTACAAAGGAAGCGGCAGGAGATGCAGCTCTACGACCTCCGCCTCATGATTCTTTTCTTGCAGCCGCGCGGCGATATAGCGCACCAGCTTGGTGCTGGTCGCATCCGCGTGATTGCTCCCGGCAATACATACAATACGCACCATCTTCTCTCCTTCCGTCATGTTGCGGTTGGCCAGCGAACATCGTCTATGGATGAACAACCTTGCCTAACGGGAGGGAATGATATACCCGCTGCCCGAACGGCAGCGTTTCTTTTCCAATAACGCCAGGTCCGTCCATTCTGCGCCTGGCGCTTCGCGCGTCAAATACGCTTCCGCATGCGCGAATGCTTCTGCCTCCGACTCCGCGGCCACGACGCAAACGAACGGTCCCTTCGCCGATGACGCTTCCAACCGATATATGTACATGCCTTCCTCCCTCCCCTTTCGGAAATCATACATAAACAGGAAGTAACCGTCAAGAACAGGGTGTATCCACAGCTTAAAAAACTGATCGCTCAAGGGAGAGGCTTTGGTCTGGTGTCTTCCGTGAATGAAACACACCGCGCCTCAGATCCGCCTTCTGAGTGCCGCGGTGCATTAAGGTTCACCTAGAGCGATATCTTTTTTCTATATGCCTCGGCTTCCGACGGAGACGCATAGACAAAATGACCCGGCCGAATCTCGGTCAGCTCCGGATGTTCCGACTTGTAATCATGGATATCCGGGTTGTAGTATATCCGCTTGCGGTTCCGCTCGTGATGCGGATCCGGCAGCGGTATCGCCGACAGCAGCGACTGTGTGTAAGGATGCAGCGGCTGTTTGTACAATTCATCGGCACGGGCCAGCTCCACGAGCTTGCCGTTATACATGACGCCGATTCGATCGGAAAAATATTTGACGACCGACAGATCATGCGCGATGAACAATATCGTCAATCCGAGCTTCTTCCGCAGCCGGTTCAGCAGATTCAGCACCTGGGCCTGAATAGACACGTCCAGTGCCGATATCGGTTCGTCCGCGATGATGAGATCGGGGTTCGTAATGAGCGCCCGCGCGATGCCGATCCGCTGCCGCTGGCCTCCTGAAAATTCATGAGGATACCGGCTCGCATGCTCTTTCGTCAAGCCGACCGTCTCCAGGATGTCATAGACCATGGCAAGCATCTCTTTATCGTTCTTGCACAGCTTGTTGATTTTCAGCCCTTCCCCGATAATTTCCTTCACGGTCATACGCGGGTTCAACGAAGCGATCGGGTCCTGGAAAATCATCTGCATGCCGCGCGTCACTTCTTGTCTCGCTTCCTTGCTTAATGGACCCGAGATCAGCTTCCCATTGAAATAGATCTCCCCGCCCGTAGGCTGGTACAGACGGATAATCGTCCTGCCGGTCGTCGTCTTGCCGCAGCCGGATTCGCCGACGAGACCGAATGTCTCCCCCTTGTAAATCGTAAAGCTGACATCGTCGACCGCCTTGAGCACCGTCTTCTTTCGTCCGAAGCCGCTCGTGAAATACTGCTTCAGATTTTTCACTTCCAGCACCGGCGTTGCCGTCGAATTCATCATGTTATCGCACCAGCCTTTCGGTTTGCTGCGCTATCCGCCGCTTCAGGATATCGGGAAGCTGTACGGGCGGAGCCTGCGGGTGAAGAAGCCACGTGGCGGCGAAATGCGTCTCGCTCACCTGGTACATCGGCGGCTCTTCTTCGAAGTCGATCCGCATCGCATAGCGGTTCCGCGGCGCGAACGCATCCCCCTTCGGCGGATACAGCATATTCGGCGGCGTCCCCGGAATAACGAGCAGCTCATCCGATGAGCTCATATCCAGATCCGGCATCGAGACGAGCAGGCTCCAGGTATACGGATGCTTCGGATTGTAGAAAATTTCATCCACCGTGCCGTATTCCACGATTTTGCCGGCATACATGACCGCTACCCGATCCGCCACATTCGCCACAACGCCCAGATCATGCGTAATAAAAATGACGGATAACTGGCGCTCTTTCTGAATCTGCTTGATCAGATCGAGAATTTGCGCTTGAATCGTCACATCCAGCGCCGTTGTCGGCTCGTCGCAGATTAATATTTCCGGATCGCTCGCCAGCGCGATGGCGATCACGATCCGCTGTCTCATCCCGCCGGAAAATTGGAACGGATACTGCTCGAACCGCTTGGACGGATCGGGAATGCCGACCGCTTCCATCAGCTCCAGCGCTCTTTGCCGCGCCTTCGCCTTGCTGATGTTATGCGCCCGGAGCGCTTCCATAATCTGCTTCCCGACCTTCATGATCGGATTCAACGAAGACATCGGATCCTGAAAGATCATCGCGATTTTGGTGCCGCGGATCTGCGTGAATTGCCGCTCGGTATATTGGGTCAGATCATCCCCTTGATAGAGTATGCTCCCTCCCTCAATAGTGGCGTTCTTGGACAAAATGCCCATAATCGCTTTATTCGTCACCGATTTGCCCGAGCCCGACTCGCCGACGATCGCCAGCGTCTCTCCGCGATGCAGGTCGAAGCCTACGCCGCGCACGGCATGAATCTTGCCGGCAAAGGTATTGAACGTAATGCGCAAGTCCTTGACCTGCAATACCGTTTCCTTGTTCGTTGTCGCATTCATCTGTCCTCACCCCGCTCCTATTCTTGGCCTCTTAACGTCGGATCAAAAGCATCCCGCAATCCGTTCCCGAACAAGTTGAACGAGAGCATCAGAATCGAGATGACGATGGCCGGGAACAGCGTCAAATGTGGATGGTCCAGCAGCAATTTCTGACCGTCCGCCAGGAGAACACCAATCGAAGGCTCGGGCGCCGCGATCCCCAATCCGAGATAAGACAGGAACGACTCGGTGAAAATGGCTCCCGGTACGGCAAGCGTTGCCTGCGTAATGATCGGGCCGATGGCATTCGGCAGAATGTGCCGGAAGATAAGCACCCGATCCTTGGCCCCCATCGTTCGCGATGCCAATACATATTCCTGCCCCTTGTATTTGTAGAACTGGGCCCGAATCATGCGGCTCATCCCGATCCAGCCGGTGATGACCATCGCCAGAATGATCGGGACTATCCCTGCTCCCAAATACATGACGAATAGAATGACGAGCACAAGCTGCGGCACGCCGTTCAAAATTTCGATAATCCGCTGCATAATCATGTCAACCTTGCCGCCGTAATAACCGGAAATCGAGCCGTAGGTAATGCCAATCAGCACGTTAATCGTAACGGCCATAAATCCAATCAGAAGCGAAATTCGCGTCCCTTTCCACAGTCGGGTCCACTGATCTCGTCCCAACGAATCCGTGCCCATCCAAAAATATTGATCCTTTGCTTCTTTTAATTGGTACATATCGACTTTCGCTTTGACCATCGGTATTTTGCGGCCGCGATAATCCATTTCGAATTCATCGATAATTTTGACGACGCTGTCTTTATATTTCACATCCAGACTGGCCTTTTGAATGTCCATCGTCCTCGTACCGTCGAAGATGCCCAGCTTCTCCAGCCCCGGCACGCGCGGCGGCAGCAAGGTCCATTCAATATGCTGCTCGCGGTATGTAAAGGAGCTGACCAGCGGTGCGATGATTGCCATAAGGATGATCAAGCCGATAAAAAAAGCGGCAACGGTGGACGCTTTATTTTTGCGGAAACGGAGCATCGCGTCCTTGAAAAAGCCGATCGCCTGGCCCTCGAACTTCTGATCGGCAAGCTGCTTCTCGCGCTGCACCAGCTCGAACGGGTTCTCCCCTTGCCGTTTCTCGATTTCGATTTTCATCATTTCTTCCCTCCCATGCGGATCCGCGGATCAATGATGCCGTATGACAAGTCCACGACTAAAATACTGATCAAGCCGATCAAGGAATAAAAGAACATGATGGCAATCGTTAACGGATGATCAAGAGCATTAATCGAGTTAACGACCAGAGAGCCGAGACCAGGGACGCCGAAAATATTTTCGATCACGATTGCTCCCGACAGGATCGAGAAAAATAACGGAATAATAATATTCGCCAACGGAACGAACGAGTTGCGAATCGCATGGCGCAGGGTCGCTTGCGCGAGGGTCAGTCCCTTCGTGCGGGCCAATAACATATAGTCCGAGTTGAGCGCTTCGCATAATTCCGCCCGCAAATAACGGGTAATGATCGCGATTTCACCAAAGGATAAAGCGAGGATCGGCAAAATCATCGATTTCAGCTTCGTCCAGCTCAGCGATTGCTCCGCCGAGAGCAGGATAGGCAGCAGCTCCCACTTGAACGCCACGATATATTGCAGCAGCGCCGCGATGACGAAGGACGGCACCGAGATGAACAGCACGACCATAATATTAAGCGTATGATCCGTGGCGGTATTCTTCTTCAGCGCTGCCCAAATGCCGAACAGAATGCCGATCGGCAGCGTAAAGATAAGCGCAAAAACATTGAGCTGAATCGTGATCGGCAGCTTGTCCTTAATGATATTGAAGACCGGGACATTCGGCTGCATCTTGATGGAGTCGCCGAAGTTGAAGGTCAGGAAATCTTCCAAAAAGTATACGTACTGGACAACAAGCGGCTTGTCCAAATGATATTTCGCTTCGATGCGCTCTTTCACGTCCTCCGGGAGCATCGGATCGTCTACGATGCTCCCGGGCATCGAATGGATTAAGAAGAATAACAGGCTGATGATCAGAAACATAGTGATTGCCATCGCAACCAGTCTTTGCGATATGTAACGCAGCATGGGCCTGAAGCTCCTTTTCGCAAATTCGGAGACCTTGCGCAGCGAAGGCCGTGCAAGATCTCCAACCGTTTACTTAGTCATGAATAATGGATTGCAGTGGAGCAAACTCGACCGCTGGGAAGTACCTCCCATTGGTCTTTAATTCAATCCGGTCCTGAAACAGCACCGCATTATCATTTTGGAAGACCGGAATTTGCGGAACGTAATCTAGCAGCATTTTTTCCATTTCCACCAAGGCTTCGAGTCTTTCCTGCGGCTTCAGCAGCAAATCTCCGGTCGTCGTCCGCTTTTGCAGCTCATCGAATTCAGGACTGCTGAATCGATGCGAACGGTTCGGGAAATCGGTTCTCCATGCCTTCATGCTGGCCCATGGGTTGAACGCGTTTTGGGTGATAGAGCCGATGCCCAACTCGAAATCTCCATCCCGATATGCGTCGTAAGCGGCGCTAGGCGGCATGGCGCGCAGCTTGATGTCGAGCCGGTCTTGGCCGAACAGATTCTCGTACAGCTCTTCCGTCATTTCGGCCGTTCTCTTCATATTTTCCTGACCGTCGAAGTAAGTGATCTCGATCGTAATCTTCTTGTTGCCGTTCGCCGCATAAGCTTTGTCGAAGTATTCCTTCGCCAGCTCCGGATCATAGCCCGTTCCTTCAGGCAATATCGCCTTGGCGGCTTCCGTCTCCCGGTACCTTAGGCCATCCTTATAGTCTCCTACCATGCACAAGGTGGAGATATAATACGGCGCAGGCTTGTAGGTTTTAAATATCCCTTTTGCTATTTTTTCGCGATCGATTCCATAGAACAATGCTTTGCGCAAATCATTGTTCGCCAAAATCGGATTTTTCTTCGACTCCGAGTTGATATAATATCCCCACACGCCTCTGGCTTCGGTATACACAACTCTCGGATCGTCGCCATATTTGTCGAACTGCTCCCCGCTGATCGTGACATATTCGATCTCGCCTTTCTCCCAGAGCTGCATGCGCGTAGCGCTCTCCGAGACGACCCGGCTCTCGATGCGGTCCGGCGTATATACGTCTTTCAGCGGCGCATCCGGATTCTTCTCAAATATGCGGTACTGGTCGCGCACCCAATCCGTCAGACGGTAGGTCCCGCTGGAAGGGACTTGCTCCCGCGTTGTTCCATAGGTCGTGGCGGTTCTGTCCGCATTCATTCCGGTTTCATACAACTGTTTATGAATAGGCGATGTCGCTCCCCCGCCCGCGAAGTTAAGGAAGACATCAATTTCGGGCATTTCCGTCTCCAGGACGATTTCCAGCGTCAGATCATCCTTCGCTTTAATGCCGACCTCTTCCCATTTGGCCTCGCCCTTAAAATATTTGTTAGCGCTTACAACAGGGATATTATCGAACAACACGAACGCATTGCGGTTGACCAGCTTCGGGTCCAGCAGCATCCGGTATGAATACTCGTAATCATGCGCCGTTATCGGCGTCCCGTCTGACCACTTCAGTCCTTCCTTCAGCTTGAAGGTCCATGTTTTGTTGTCGCTTGTCTCCGGCAAATCAACGGCGTGGTTAGGAACAAATTTCACATTGTCTGTAGCCTCGTCATAGATCAATTCAAGCAAGTTTCCATAAATATACTCCATCAACGTTGATGTTTCCGCACTTTCACTTGTGTGCTGGTTGAATGTCTCTGCCGACAATCCGGAGAAACGAACTACGGTTGACTTCGCGGAAGCCTCCTTCTGCCCGCCATTTTCCTTGCTCTCCCCCTCTGTGTTCTCCTGCTTCGCCGGGCTGGCGTCATTGCCGCCTCCGCTGGTGCAGCCGGAGAAGGACAGCACCATCAACATGGCCAAAATCACCAGAAACGTTTTTTTTGGCTGTGTCATAAGATCCCCTCCTCAATAAAATATTTGTTCATGTATGTCAATTTGTGCGGGTAACAATAAAAATGGACATGCAGAAAACCTATTCCATCGACAAAATTCCTCATGGAATCAATTAAATATCAATTAATGCAATTATGATCCAATTTCTTACCAAATCAAATCTTTGGGTAAAGGATATGCATCACATTGGTTACAAAGAAGTATACGCTCGAGGAAAATAGTGGAATGCAATTATTAAAAGCCTATCAAAGTGACAAATCGTAGTCAAGATATAAGTATGCGATCTCGAAGGGGTATATTGTCAAACTTAATCAAGAAGAGAAATTGATCCTATAAAACGGTTTATGTTCCAGCACTAGGAGCAGCATAGGAACCCGAACTGCAGAGGCCTGCTATGTCTCCGAGGCAGCTCTACCTAAAAAAGGGTTTGCACGAACTGCAAACCCGAATATGCATCCGCTTTATGATGAAAGATGAATTATGTAGATATTCCGTCATCCTTGACTGCATTTGTATGGTTGACCGCTGAAGTCTCATCAGTCAATGTCCGCAGAGGCGTAATACAAAAAGCGCCCGCTGTGATTAGCATCAAACAAATTCCATACACGCGAACGACAGATTGAAGTTCGACGCCTAGATGCAACAGATACGACATCAGCGCCAAAGATAACGGAGTCAATGCGGTCGATACAGATGTCATAATCGCTGTCACTTTACCCAGCATATGAGCCTCTGTCGTTTTCTGGATGTATGTAAAAATGGGAATGTTCGAAAGTTGGATCGAGTAGCCGATTGCGAAAAGCGCGCATACCGCCAGCGCAAACTGCTGTATGAATCCGAGTGCGCTATAGCCGAGCACGACGACAGCCAAGAAGCACAGCATCATAAGCCCGGGACGAACAAACGTTTTACACAACGAGGTCGTAAGCGCTCCCAGTATAAACCCGATGCCTAGCGAGATCTGCAGACAAGCAAGCACAAAGGCGCTGCCTTGCAAAATATCCCGGGCCAGAATCGGAATCATGACTCCCATCGGTCCGGCGATAAAAAAATTCATGAGGAAACCGATTCCGGTGGTAAACGGCAAAATGCGATGCCCCCGAATATAAGCAAGCGATGCGCGAAAGTCCTCCCATGGGGTTGTTGGTCGTGTGGATTCAGCCTGCTGCGGCGGGATTCGAACGCAAGCGATAAGCAATGAAGAAATGAGAAGCGTTGCTATACAAAACAAAAAAACGCCAGTAAATCCGATAGAAACAATTAATGTGCTGCCAATAAGCGGCCCGATAATGAGGCTGTATTGTCCGGCCATCCGCAACAGTCCATTGGCCCGCTGCAGAGAATTTTTATCGGTAATGGAGACGATCATGGAAGAATGCGCCGGACCGGAAAATGCATCCATAATGCCAAACAGAAAAGAAACGATGATCAGGAAAATCGGAGTAAGCGTATCGGTCAGATAACAGGTCAGAATGGACGCGATAAGAAGCAATTCCGACCACTGCGAAACAAGAACGACCAATTTCCGGTTTAACCGATCGGCAATAATTCCGCCATAGATCGTAAACAACAGCCTGGCGAACGTTGAGGCGAACAGCATCATGCCCAAATAACTTCGCGACTCATACATCGTGAGCATCAGCCATTCCACGGCGATGATATAAATAAAATAACCAGGACTGGAAATAAGGGCCGCCGTCAAAAAGAAGCGGTAATTGCGATTGCCCCAAATACCGGATTGGGGCGCGGCTTTCGAAACCTGCTGCATCAAACTACGCCCTTTCATTTTTATCTAACTTCCACTACTTTTTCATTACAGATTAGATCCACCAAATTTGATGAAAATCCAATTCCATCATATTGATGTTTATTTATTCAAATCTCCCCCCTTGTTTCTTTGAATCAATATATGTTATTTATCTATAAAAGTCAATATAATAGTCATAATATGCTTTCGCATGTTGATGCAGTGAATGAGTAATCTTCGCTAACAAGTTTCATATATTTCTTCACATTCTTTTTGATTGGAGGGCATGGGGTTATTCCTGATTCGATACGTTTCAGCGGACAGGCATTTCCTTGGCAAGAAGGCCTAAAGAAACATTTGGTGCATGCCGGGTCTTCATTAACACCGCCTGTAGTCCACAAACTCCATTTCTCTTGATCGATTACTACATCGCCGTTTTCTAATATATCACCTACATGGTTATAAGGGTTATTAAAAGCAACAGTACATTTATATATCATTCCATCTGAGCCGATAACTAGAGAAGAAGGATTGGAAGCGTAGCACTCCGAACCACCGGGATATAAAGATCGCTTGTAATAATCGAAATTAAAACCCTCTTCTTTCGCTTTATCATAAAAAGCAAATAATTCTTTCTTATCGCATAAATAGATATCAGAGGTCTGTTCTCTTTTTAAATTTTTTATAGGATGAAAATGTAGAGTAAAACGTGAGTCCTCTGCAAATAACTTTCCCATCAATGAAATATATTGATTCATCGTTGTGGCTACTTCGTCATTGATATTTGAGCGGATAATAATGTGAAAATTTTCGGGACTGTGCTTCATTTGAATAAGATTTGATAAAATCGTGTCGAAAGTTTTTTCTCCAAATCTCCCAACCCGGTAACGGTCATGCTTTTCTGTTTGGCTCTTCGCCACTAGCAATGTTATGAGAACAAATGGTTCTATCAACCCTTTGAAAATCTTTGAAAACCGGACAAGGGAATTGGTATAGATGCTTCGCTCTGCGTTCACCTTCTGTAGCAGCATAAACATGCCAGTAAATGGACATACTGGTGGCTGGACAAGGGAATTGGTTCAGGTGCGAGCGATGCGTGGCTCCATGCTGTAGCCAGTTCTTTTCTTATTTCAATGTGAAGTTAAGTTTGCCCGCCAGAACGTACACCATGGCGATGATGTTTTTCTCGGAACGGTATCCGCGAGCTTTCCGTTTGGCGGCCTGGAACAAGCTATTCACTCCCTCCAGAAGGCCATTCGTCAGCTTTGACGAGAACCAGCGAACAACGCCATCGTAGTGATTTTGCAGCATTTTAGCGACTTCGACCATTGGAGCCAAACGGCAAC
>NZ_LDIG01000137.1 GCF_015845845.1 Paenibacillus dendritiformis | reverse complement strand
AGAACCTCAAGCAATCATCGACCGTCTCTGTGTGCGGATGGAGTCTGATATAGTAGTGGATATTCTTTAGTTCAACTTATATAGCATATGTACATGATCTGGCATCATGTGACCTTCTAAGATCTCCACTCCCTTGTATTTACATAAACGCTTGAAGATTTCAATCAAGTCTTTTCTCACTTGATTATAAATCTCTTTCCGTCTATACTTCGGGGTGAACACAATGTGGTATTTGCACATCCACTTCGTGTGAGCTAGACTATAGTTCTTGTTTGCCATCTAAGACCATTCCTTTCATTGAGCCTGAACATCTCAATTTTATCGGGATGGTCTTGTTGGTCAAACCCTCGATCCCTCCACCCGCATAGCGGGTGGTTTTTTGTTTCGTGCGTTTCACGCACTCAACGGACTAAAGCCCATAAAAAAAACGCTCCCGCCGCGCGGGAGCGTCTGTCTTTCCGGCCATCACAGAAAATAATTCGTTATCGACTGATCGCTTGCCAGTATCCCTTCGCTGTCCAGCTTTTTCTTCAAATACTGCTTATCCGATGAAATGAATACGCTCATGATGAGATCGACGACAAACAGAAACGTGATATGGTTGGACATGAAGGCGCTGTTGTTGACCGAAATTTTATCCGGCGCGATAATATCGACCACCGCATTTTCCGTAATCGGCGACGAATCGTAGCAGGTAACCGCCACCGTCTTGGCCTGATTGACCTGCGCGATGGAGACGGCGTCAATAATCTCCCGCGTCGAACCCGAACGCGAGAAGGCGATCACGACATCGTCCGGACCGCATTGGGAGGCCGCGATTTTCATTTCCCTGCTGTCGTTGATGGCATCGGCATGAATGCCTATAATCGCGAGCCGGTTCTTCAAGGCCATGGCCGCGAGGAATGAATCGAACAATCCGATGAGGACGATTCTGCGAGCCCCTTTCAGCAGCTCGACCACTTGATGAAGCTGGGCTTCCGTAATGAGCGCCGAGGTGTTGACGATCAGCTCGTTATAATCGAGAGCCAGCGCATCAATGACGTTGATCTCGCGCCGCTCCTTCTTTTTGGCCTGCATATCCCGGTAAAACGCATCCTGGGCGAACGCGATTTTAAAATCGTTGAAGCCTTTGAAGCCCACCTTTTTGCAAAAACGGTTGATGCTTGTCTCGGACACGCCGATTTCATTCGCGATCGCCGTAATCGTGTTACGGGTGATGAATTCCGGATTGTGTATAACGAAATTGGCGATTTGGTTTTCGCCGTATGTTAATTTTTGCGTTTGCGATACAATTTTTGCGATGACCGCCGGAACCTGTGAAGACATGGTACCTCCTCCTGACTGCCAATGGGAAAAAATGCGAATCCGGTAACCTCGCTAGCACACCCCATTATATCATATCAAGGGAAGTTATGAGAAAATCAAGCCAACATCATTTTCCAATTTTCGGCCCGCCGGCGAAGCTCGGCTGCATCCATTGCCCCCGTCTCGACTAGAAAAGCGTAATCGAGCGCATTCGGCAGAACGGGCAGGTTCAGCATCGTCTTGCAGTACGCATGCGCCGCGATTTCACTGCATTTCACGATGCTGGATCGCTTCGTATACCAGCTTCCGAGCTTGAAAATCTCAATCGGCTCCAGCGTCTCATTCGTGAATTGCCCCGCCCGGTACTCCGTATAATGGAAAAACTCATGCGCCAAATGAATGTCAATCAGCCTATCCAGTTCCTGTTCCGGCTCCCCGCATCCCTTCCCCATCACCGTCCGGTACGCCTGCCGCATATTGCGGAGCGACGAGGCATAAATGATAATTGCCGGCGGATTCTGGGCGAAATCAATCTGCGCGCGGAAGCTGACGTTGTGGAAGGTGCCGGACCGGTTCGTCACTTCATACCGCAAGCCTTCCATGTGACACAGATCCCGGATGGACTTGCGCTTGCCCTTGTATACAGCCGCCGTCTCTCTGCCCCGCTTCAGCGACATGCTTACATAGTACGAAATTCGTTCCTTCGGTATTTTGCGGAAAAGAGGATCCTGCTCCAGCTCCGCGCACGCCAGCCATTCATCGGATCCTCCCCCTTCCGTCAAGCGGCGGATGACCTCGTCCGGCATACCTTCCCCTCCTTATTGATAGGCAACGACGATCAATTCTTCTTCCTCTTTCAGCATTTCCGTCTCGATCTCGAGAATCGACATCAACTGCTCCTTCGTCTGCATCCCGGTCAAATCGAGCATCTTCTCCCGATAAAAGACGAATACCTTCGGTATGGTCGCGTTCGCATCGGAGTAGATCGTATTGTCGTCCAAAAAGTCCTGCAGCCGATTCCCGAACTCGGCTTTGGCCACCTTCGCAAAATGAACGTTCCCCTTCTTGAACCGGACGACACCCTCCCGATCGAGCACGCTCACATAGTTCGTCTTCTTCTTGATCAGACCGAAGAACGATTTCTTCGTCTCCTCGCCGACGAACAGGCTCCAGCGGCCGCACCGGGACGCCAGCTTCATGCCGTCCGCCGGCTGATCGACCGAGCTCGCGGCGATGGCGGCCATCTCCTCGACCGACAGCGCTTCCTGGCCCAGATCTTTGGAGCGAAGCTCTGTCGAGCCCGTCGCGATGGCCCGCAAAATGTTTTTCTGGCTGTCGATCTCGATCGTCACCTCGACCGTGTCCTCGTTGGCGCCCGATTGGACGATGCGTTCGACGATGTCGGAGCGAATTCGCTTGATGTCTTCTTCCGTCGGATTCACGACGGTTCTCTCCAACTGCTCCTTCACCATCGCCAGGGCGACGCCGATCGTCGACACGTAAGGCGCGTTGTTCGCGATCTGGAAGCGGAACCTCTCCCGCTCCGCCATGGCCGGGACGAGCACGGCGCCGCTGCCGCCGCCCCCGACCAGCGTCACGAACGAGCGATCCAGCTCATAGTCCTCGATCATCTCATTGACGGTCTTCATCGTCTTGTCGATCGCAATATCCATGACCTGTCTGGCTGCCTCTTCGACGCTCAGGCCGACATGAGCGGCAAAGGCTTCCCATGCCCGCACCGCCGCTTCCTTGTTCCCCCGCGCGTAATCGCCTTCCGGAATATAACCGAGAATATTGGCCGCGCCGGCCAGCGTATAGGAGAATTCCTTGCCGTTCTCGCTCTCGCAGATAATATATTCGGCCGGATCCCCTTCCCGCGGGCTGACGAACTTGACCTTCGGGTTGACGATCTGATCCGCTGGAGCGAACGCCTCGTAGTCCTTGCCCGCGATATGGGCGCTTCGCGGACCGACGTCGATGATCTTTCCGTTCGCCACCTTGATCATGCTTCCGCCGGCAATGCCGAGCGTGCGCACATCCAGAGACTGCAAATAGGTCCGGTGCCCGCCGACCTGAGCATTCTTGATCATGACCTTCCCGTTCTTGATGACGGAAATATCGACGCTCGTGCCGCCGACCTCGAAAAAGATGCCGTCCGACACCTTCTCATACATCAGGACGCCGGCGACACCGGCGGCAAGCCCCGACAGCATCGTCAAAATCGGACGCTTGCGAACCTCATCGATGCTCATGACGCCGCCGTCGCAGCGCATAATCATAAGCGGAGATTGAATATTCGCGTTCTTGACCGATTTCTCCGTCATATTTGCCGTTTCCATCATTTTCGGAATGAGGGAGGCATTGACGACCGCCGTTCTTGTCCGTGTCTTGAGTCCGTACAACTGGGAGATTTCATGCCCGCCGGTGGCGTACATCCCTTTGCGGTTCGCGATCTCGACGACGCGAAGCTCATTGGCCGGGTCATCGACGCTATATGCCTCGGAAGCGACGATCACTTCCGCTCCCTGCCGCGCGAGCTCGTCAATCGCCGCTTCGATATCCTCGTCCCGCAAATTTTTGGAATCAAGATACGTATGATAGGTCTTCAAATATTTGCCCGGCGCCAGCTCGATATCTCCGGGATTCGACTCCGAGCGCGCGCTCATGCCGTCAAGTCCGGAACCCATGCCGATAATGCCGACGCTGGCCACATCCCCTTCCAGCAAGGCGTTGGTCGCTTGCGTCGTGCCGTGGGCAATAAAGGTTACATCGTCCGGGGAAATGGCTTCGTTCTCCAAAATCCGCTTCAATATGTCTACAATCCCTTTCGCCACACCGTCTTCATGATGATGTGTCGTCGGAATTTTCATCTTCCCGATAACCTCGTACGTCTCATTATCAATGACGGCCGCATCCGTGAAGGTGCCTCCGACATCGATTCCAACCCTTACTTTTCTTCTCTTCATCGTTCTCCTCCTGCGGCAACGGGCGGACACCCGCAAGTCTCCGCCCGGATTCTAGCTTCTTCTAAAAGACCATAAATGACCCGAACACCATCGAAATCAGCACCGCGGCCATCATCCAAGGAAGCGTCTTTTTCAAAATATCGTTAATGTCGCTCTTCGTAAAATCCGCCACCCACACGTTATGCGAGTTGGTCGGGTCGGACACGGCCTGCACGTTGCTGACGACGCGCAGAGCCAGCATCGCCGCGACCGGGGTCATGCCCGCCGACACGAACAGGGCGGCGATGCCGCTGCCCAGCCCCCATACGTTCAGCGGCCCGCGGTAGATGGCGAGCGGAGACAGCACCGTGAAGAACAGAATGTACATGAGCGGACTGGTCGGCAGCACCGCTTCAATCAATGGGCTGATCAGCGCCGATACCTGCGGCGCCATGACGGAATTCAACAGAATGCCGATGCCGATCATGAGCGCCATCGCGCCGGCGACGTCCTGAATCCCTTCCACCAGCGCGCTGGACAGGATATGAATCGGCCGCTTCGGCCAGGTCAGCAGTATCGTAACCAACGCCCCGATGACCACCGCCGGCACGATGTCGAGCTTGAACGCAAAGACGAGAATGACCGGCACAAGCGGGCTAATGAGGGCAAAGGCAGGCACTTTTTTGCCTTCTCCGCCGGAAGCCGTCGGCATCGCCCATGCTTTGCGGCCCTTGCCGTCCCGCCGGATGTAGAAAATAATCATCGCCAACGATACGAGAATGAGCGGCAGCGCGGCGACCAGCGTATAATCCGCAATCGTCTGCACCGAGAGGCCGAGCACGTCCACATAGACGGCCCAGTTGGAGACGTTGAACAGCGCGCCGACGCCGACGGCGGAAATGACGACGATGGAGGCGACGAACTGGGAAATGCCCGCCGTCAGCATAATCGGAATGACGATCGTACCGACCAGGATGACCATGCCCAGTCCGCCGGCCGCCGAGAAAATAATGGATGCGGTTGCGAAAAACAAGACCGCGATCAGCACCGGCTTGTCGCCTGCAAGCTCGGCCGCTTTCCGGATAATCGACTTCGTAATGCCGACTTTATTCAAAATTTGGCCGAACCAGGCCCCGAACACCAAGCCCGCGATGGCGCCGGACAGCCGCATCGAGCCGGACGACAGAATCGTCTTGGCAATCGTGGTCGCCTCGGGATCGTTCGACATCCACGGCACGCCGGCGATGACGGCGAACAGAATGGCCATCAAGGGCAGGGCGAGAATGGTCGGCAGCTTCCGGGTCATCATTAACCCGACGAACACAAGAAAGACAAGTAAAATGCCGATGGCTTGAACCCACATTAACGATGTCACGATGATTTCCCCTCTCGAATCAAGTTCTTATCCTGCTCAGGTTCATCTATATTTCTAAATAAGCGCCTTGCGCTTTAAGTACGGATTGCACTTCCTTGATGTCCACATCCCGCACGCCGATGCCGTTCTTCGCGGCTACCGCGGCGGCTACGCCGCCGGCATGGCCGATCGCCCCCGTCGTCGGCGTCGTCCGCATCGCGGCCTGCGCCTCGAAGGTAGCCGAAATGCATCTGCCGATGACGATCAGGTTGTGCACGGATTCCGTGATCATGCAAGAGTAAGGAATGCTGTACATGCCGCCCCATTCCAGCTTCCGATGCTTCGTTCCTTCGCCGTCCGGACTATGGATATCGATCGGGTAGCCGGAATGGGCGATCGTATCCTCGAACAACCGCTGCTCCAGCAGATCCTCGGCCGTCAGCGTATACACGCCCTTAATCTGGCGGGAACCCCGAACGCCGATAGTCGGTCCGGTCGATTCCACGATCGCATGCTCGAAGCCCGGAATATACTTGCGCACGAACAACTCCAGCTCGCGGCACTGCTTGCGGCCTTCCATCTCCGCCTTGCTCAGACTGAACGCATCCGTCGGGTCATGACCGAGAATCCGGGTCGTATTCAGGATGACCTCGCCCGGGTTATTCGTCTCGAAAAACAGCACATTTTCCCGGGGGATCGAGATCTCGCCTCTCTCCTTCGCCAGCTTGAACAGGCTGTCGAACCCGCCTACCGACAGGCGCGGAGCCTTCTCGATGATGGACGTGTCGCCCTGATACAGCGGAAAGTCTTCCGGATGGGCGTGAATATATTGCTTCACCTTCGAAATATCGACGTTGTACATCTTCATCTTCAACGTCATCGGCTGCATGGCCCCGTCGGATTCCCTGCCTTTGGTGAACTCGGCTCCCGCGCCGACGGACAAATCGCCGTCGCCCGTCCCGTCGATGAACACGGACGCCTCGATCTCGCTCAGACCCGATTTATTGCACACCGTGATGCTGACGATTCGCCCGCCCTCGGTCTTCACGCCGGCCAGCATCGTATGGTACAGAATCTCCCCGCCGCTCTCGGTGACCATCAGCTCCAGTTCATGCTTCATCGCTTCGGCATCGAACGGAGTCACCGAATACGTGAAGCCGACCGTATCGAAAATATGCCCCGGCGACTTGTCCTGCTTCTTCAGCCGTTCAATCAACTGGTTCGTAAATCCTTGAATGGCAAGCTTCTCTCCCGCATGGAAGGTCATCATCGGGCCTACCCCATTCGCGGTAAGCGTCCCGCCGAGAAAGCCGTGCGACTCTACAATCAGGGTCTTCGCCCCCAAGCTGGATGCCGCAACGGCAGCCATCGCTCCCGAGATGCCGCCCCCCATGACGACCACGTCATACTTCAGCCTGTTCCCCATACCGTCATCGCTCCTTCTGATTGATGTATGATTGCTGCTTACCCATAGCCTATCAGACAAAAACCTTATTGTAAATGCTTTCAGGAAAATAATTTTCTATATATCCGAAAATTATGTTTATTATTTTCCGATTATGTTAAAGCTATGATTTAGCGCATAAAAGGCAAAAAAATTACCGAAGCTTGCGCTCCGGGTTATCTGAAAAGGGGATTGCCTCATCGGTTTTCCTCATATGGATTAGGCCAGCCATAAGCTTTGTCGGCCTATTTTTTCTCAAGGGTTATTTTGCTATACGTCTCAGTAACCGCTCAGCGACCACAGCTACCTCGGCGCGGGTGATCGGCTGATTCGGTTCGAAGTTCCCGGTGTCGCGGCCCACCATAATTCCGGCCTCGATCACCGCTCTGATCGCCGCCTCCGCCCAGTGGCCGATGATATCGGGGGGAACCGGCTTATCATTTGCCTTCATTGCTTTTTCTACCAATTGCATAAACTCCTGCCACCGCGGGAGAATCCGGGACGGGCACGCCTTCCCGCTCCAGTGGCGGTGCGGTACGACAGCGTTCAGCCCGATGCCGTGCCGCTTGGCCAGCAGAGCGATCAGCTCCGCGGCCCGCTGCCACGCCAACGGCTCGTCCATTCCCTGATACATACAGACCTCGATGCCGATGGACGACGTATTTCCGGGGCCGTTGCCGTCGCCCGCGTGCCAGCCCTGCTCATCATCCCGCAGACTCTGGTAGATCTCATGGTCATCTACCGTGTAGTGCCAGCTTGTCTGCGTGCCGCCGCTCCCGTTCAGAATATATCGGCTATGCGCTTCCGCTGTAGCGCCGGGGGCGGTGTTATCCGTATTGTGAACGGTAATATATTGCGGCTTCATCGGCCGGCTCGGCTTGTTCGGCCGCCCGTCGGGAAGCAATCGCTGCTTGATCTCGATGGTCACTTTTCATCAGCTCTCTTCAGAAACAGTTTTATCTGGAAGAAAAAATTATCCGATTGCGGTAGAAAGAGTGACTTCATCGCTATGATGTTGAGCTTCTATCTTCCATAGTAAATTCTATGATGACAAGATAGAATGCGCCGATTGCAGATGTCCCGTGCCAAAAGATTGTTTTTATAGGAATCGCGCTGCGAAGACTGGTCGCGATGCTCATTGTGCTTGGTCTGCGCAAATAAAAAATAGACCGCCCCGCATCGCCAACTCCCGCCGAGTCAACCGGCAATCCTTCAAGCGCACTCGCAAAGGAAGGCGGAAACACTAGATTCAGGAGCAATGCGATGACCAAAAATACAGTTAAGGTGTTTCTTCTCTCTTATCCCTGGGTCCAGGAAGAAGTTCCTAATAACCAGGATTACAAGCGACCCTATTCAAAAACTGATCATGGGCGGTAAATAGCAACATCGATATAGTATTTTTGGTGGAGATGGTAGTGTTATATTAGGTATATTCCGGTAAAATAGCCACGAAAAAAACAGAGACCGCCTCCTAATGGAAGCGGTTCTCTGCTTACATACGCCTGTTCCTATAACGGCTTATTCACTTCCGATCGAGCCAGCGCCGCAGGATAACCGCGGCAGCTGTCCGGGATGTGTTCGTTCTCGGCGAGAATAAGACTAACATGCTGAGAATGAATATTGCATAGTTATTAATAGCGTAGTCTTTTCCGGCATTGTCTTATATTGTCACTTCGAAATGATTGCAGTCATACGATTTAGGGTATTATAATAAAAAAATATAAAGCTTCATTACGTTAAAGGATTATTTTATTAAAGGAGCGTTGCTATGGCAAGCAATGACAGAAAGAGGATTATAGAGAGTGTTCCGCAAAAGGGATTTTTCGGGCATCCCAAAGGCTTGTTTACTCTCTTTTTCACCGAGTTTTGGGAGCGATTTTCCTATTATGGAATGAGGGCCATTCTTGTATTCTTTATGTACTATGAAGTGTCGCGGGGCGGACTCGGGTTTCCGGAGAATACTGCGCTCGCCATTATGTCCATCTATGGATCACTCGTGTATATGTCGGGAATAATCGGCGGCTGGATGGCTGACCGGATTTTGGGTACGTCGAAAGCCGTTTTTTATGGCGGTATCTTGATCATGCTGGGTCATATCGTGCTGGCCGTACCGGGAAATGCTTCGCTATTCTTTGTATCTATGATCTTGATTGTGTTAGGGACCGGTCTTTTGAAGCCTAATGCCTCCAGTTTAGTAGGGGAAATTTATGGCGAACAGGATAACCGCCGAGATGCGGGATTTAGCATTTTTTATATGGGGATTAACCTTGGGGGATTCCTCTCTCCATTAGTTGTAGGAACCGTCGGGATGAATAATTTTCACCTTGGTTTCGGTCTTGCTGCTGTCGGAATGTTCATCGGCTTGGCTGTTTATGTGGCAACCCGATCCAAATATCTAGGTCTTGCCGGTACGATTGTTGTCAACCCGCTCTCACCCGCTGAGAAGAAAAAGGTGTTTACGGTTCTGGGTGTGGGTGCCGTTGTATTGGGCGCCTTGATCGCGGTTGCGATTGCATTTGGCGTGTTGACTTTCGACACGTTTATCAAGCTGGTTGGGATTCTAGGCATCCTGATCCCCACCCTGTACTTTGTCGTTATGTACCGCAGTCCTAAAACAACGCCCGTCGAGCGTTCCCGGGTTATTGCGTACATTCCTTTGTTCATTGCTTCAATTATGTTCTGGGCCATTCAGGAGCAAGGGTCCACGATTCTTGCCAACTATGCAGACAAACGTACCCAATTGGAATTCGCAGGCATCCATATTTCACCCGCCTGGTTCCAGTCCCTGAATCCGCTCTTTATAATTATACTGGCGCCTGTATTCGCTTGGTTGTGGGTGAAGCTCGGAAATCGCCAACCGACCATCCCTCAAAAATTCTCGCTGGGCTTATTGTTTGCAGGTTTGTCCTTCTTGATCATCCTGCTGCCGGCTTACTTGGGCGGACCCGCTTCGCTCGTCAGCCCATTGTGGCTCGTGCTCAGCTATTTCGTCGTCGTGCTCGGAGAGCTGTGCTTGTCGCCGGTGGGCCTCTCGGCTACGACGAAGCTCGCGCCCGCTGCCTTCACGGCCCAAACCATGAGCCTATGGTTCTTATCCAATGCCGCGGCTCAAGCCATTAACGCCCAAATCGTAAAGTTCTACACACCGGAAACCGAGATGCTTTACTTTGGTGTGATTGGAGGGGCAGCCCTCGTGCTGAGTATTCTGCTCTACCTGCTGTCTCCGAAGATTCAAAGCTATATGAAAGGCGTCAAATAAGCATACCGCCTTTCGTGAGACAGCCAGACTCCTTGTCCTTGGCAATGAACAACCTATGTACTCGCAGCTCATGGCCGTCAGAAAATGTCGTTTTCTGGCGGTCTTGGGCGTACTCGTATTCAAACAACCAGACCCAATGAAGCTGTATATGGCGTCCGAAATATGACGATCTAATGAACTTGACGATTCTGTGATAAGTCTACCATCTTTTTGCTCTTTCTTCAACCTAAACATTCATCGCATGTTGTTATTTTCGGAAGAGAATACTGTGACTCTCAGATAGGTGCATTAACATGGCTAGAGCACAAATGTAACAGGTACTCGTGCGGCCGATTCCTCTCCTCCTTCATTTAGGAAAATCCGCTCCCTGATTGATAATCGCGCATCACATCCGCTTGGGCGAGCATGCTGCCTATTCAAAATTCAAACTACATATCTGCATATTCATCCTCCGCCAATCCCTCCTGCCCTGTCACCCTGCAATGAATCTAGCTTTGACGGCCAGAGATCCAGGCTTCTCGTAATATATCAATCCATTTTCGGTCTGAAAACCGCTTGTCCCCGACCTTTGTATTAAAAAGCCCATTTCTTGGACGATAAATACTCAAATCGATTTTTACTGATTGTTGTCGAATTTTCTTGGAAGTTCACACCTGCAAACATCTTAGAGGAGGGGCTCTATGTTAAGAAGCATTAAGCTGAAACTGATTCTAGCCTTTTTAATGACGATTCTCATTCCTATCTCTTTAATTGGCGTGATTGTGCACAATAGCATGGTAAAGGAAATCACCGATAATTTCGTGACATCGACTACGAATGAAGTCTCACAGGTGGACGGCAGAATGTCTCTTTACTTCGACACGGTGAAGGAAAATGTGCAGCTCCTGGCCGCCAGCCCGATCATCCGCCAAGCCGATGACACCATCACCTCATATATGAACCGGCCGGAAAACAGCAAGGCGACACCTTCAAAAAACGGAGGCATTGAAACCGAGATCTATAAAGAATTAGGTCGGTTTGCCAAAACACTGCTTCCATAGAAGCCGCCCGCGCCGGCGAGCATGGTCAAGGCTTTGCCGTCGTTGCCCATGAGGTAAGGAAGCTGGCGGAACGCTCGGCGAACTCCGCGCGCGAAATCACCGACCTGATCGAAGAAGCGAAGATGGATGCCTCCAAGGCCGTCGAGTCGATGGATGACGTTCGGGAAAGCGTCGCCGATGGCATTTACAAGGTAGAAAATTCGGTGAAACTGATTCAGCGCATCTTATCGGAAATTACCGATATGGCAGGCCAAATTCAAGACACGTCGGCCGTGACGGAAGAAATGTCCGCCGGCTCCGAGGAAGTGCTTGCATCCGTTAACGAAATCGCGCACATCGCCGAGAAGAACGCGGAGCATGCCACGACACTCGTGAAGTTCACGGATCAACAGCTGCTGGATATGTCCACCCTAATGAAAAATGCGGAGCAGCTAAATCAAATGGCACAGACGTTGAGCCAAATGGCTCTTCGCCACTAGCAATGTTATGAGAACAAATGGTTCTATCAACCCTTTGAAAATCTTTGAAAACCGGACAAGGGAATTGGTATAGATGCTTCGCTCTGCGTTCACCTTCTGTAGCAGCATAAACATGCCAGTAAATGGACATACTGGTGGCTGGACAAGGGAATTGGTTCAGGTGCGAGCGATGCGTGGCTCCATGCTGTAGCCAGTTCTTTTCTTATTTCAATGTGAAGTTAAGTTTGCCCGCCAGAACGTACACCATGGCGATGATGTTTTTCTCGGAACGGTATCCGCGAGCTTTCCGTTTGGCGGCCTGGAACAAGCTATTCACTCCCTCCAGAAGGCCATTCGTCAGCTTTGACGAGAACCAGCGAACAACGCCATCGTAGTGATTTTGCAGCATTTTAGCGACTTCGACCATTGGAGCCAAACGGCAAC
>NZ_LDIG01000136.1 GCF_015845845.1 Paenibacillus dendritiformis | reverse complement strand
ATGCCGCAGATGTCGGTGGAGAAGTTGTAAAAGGAGCAGGAACGGCCGTTTTAGAAGATTTGACGTTAGACTTCCCACCCCTAAAAAAGGAATATACTTCAAATCATCCGAAGGCGCGTAAAACAGGTGAATTGATCGGGCACCTCATCACAACTGTAGCCGGAGTATTAGAAATGGGTGGCGCTGTATTGGGAGGAGGCGCTGGTGTTACGTTATCAGGTACGGGAGTATTATCACCTGTAGGCGTAGCTGTTACTGCAAAATCCGTCGCTTTAGCAGGACATGGAGCAGGAGTAACGTATCAAGGTTTATCTAATACTGGTGAAACCCTCAATGAGCTTTATCAAATGTTTAAAAGCGGAGGGTCAAATAGTCCAACGCCGAAAAAGCCTTCCCCGCAGAAACCAAGCAAGCCCAATGGGAAGCCGCCTGAGAGTAAGGGGACGGGTAAAGGTGAAGCAGAATCTATCACACCTGATAAATTATTAGGGATTGAACATGAAAAGATTCCGAATCCTAGGGATTCTTTATATAAACATGTCCCAATAAGAGGTGGCGTTAATGGAAAACCCAAAAGCCGCAATTTAAATGAAAAGGAACAATCCATAGCTAACCAAATTCTTGATGATATTGCAGCACAAGCCCGTGGTGATAAAAGTGCTACAGAACGTTTATTGCAACGAGGTGACCATGTACTTGAGAATAGAAGTAATGGACAAAATTATGCTGGGTGGAATTCTGTATATATACGGGAACTAGATGATTTAAACAATGGGGTAATGCGTATTATTTATAAACAAACCGCTGATGGTATTAAATGGAATGTGGTGCAGTGGCACTAGGAAGGAGAGTTTCATGAATACAAAGGTTCAATATATAAACAACACATTTAAATATCTAACACAAGATCTCGGTACAGAAGAATATCTTACTTTTTTTGCATTACTAGAAAAAGTAAAAGATATTCCTATTTTACTAGCCTACTATGGAGGAGAATTTATTGAAATCCTTATAGAACTTTTGCCCCGTATTGAGGATACGTCTGATAAAGCTTTACTGATAGAAACTATTGTTCAGTGTTTATATAGTAGTGATAAAATTAGCGAAACTTCTTGTAAGGAAATTCTTGATGAGTATATTTTATGTCTACGTGACTCTGCTACTAGTTTAGATAACATTGTACAGTGCCTAAAAGGGTTTATTGATGCAGGGATTAGTAAAAACGAGATAGTCGCAAAGCTAGCAACAAATTTAGAAAAAGAATATGTGTTAAGTATACTTTCTCGAATGACTCGAATGAAGATTGATGATCTGGCAAATACATCAGACGAACTATCGAAATTACTAGCTGAATCACAAGAAGTGTATAATGTAAGAGCGCGTTCTGGAATCATTGCTCAATTCTTATTATTAGTGCATCCACACATTCGGAAATATGCGGGAATAAGTCAGATCACTTTCTTATATGATTCATATACAGGCGTGTACGAGGATTGCTGGCCAAGAGGTTTACTTCCTAATATGAAAGACACGCTTATTAAGTCAAAGGTGTTGTCACCAAAGGAGGTAAGTATCTTAGAGGATTTGGATAGGCTAATCAACACGCAAGGAGAAGACTTAGATTCGATGGAAGTCAGAAAATTGTATGATGATTTTTTCGAAGGTAAAGATCCTTTTGAGGTTATTTTTACTCTGCCCGAGTAGATATAACTTTCATGGATTAGGAATTACCGTATTTAGTTTGAGAACATTTACGGCGTTGCTCCTATTTGTGTTGGGAACCTTGCTCCACCAGGAGTGGAGCAAGGAGTTTCAGTGATAATAATATTATGGCTCTTCGCCACTAGCAATGTTATGAGAACAAATGGTTCTATCAACCCTTTGAAAATCTTTGAAAACCGGACAAGGGAATTGGTATAGATGCTTCGCTCTGCGTTCACCTTCTGTAGCAGCATAAACATGCCAGTAAATGGACATACTGGTGGCTGGACAAGGGAATTGGTTCAGGTGCGAGCGATGCGTGGCTCCATGCTGTAGCCAGTTCTTTTCTTATTTCAATGTGAAGTTAAGTTTGCCCGCCAGAACGTACACCATGGCGATGATGTTTTTCTCGGAACGGTATCCGCGAGCTTTCCGTTTGGCGGCCTGGAACAAGCTATTCACTCCCTCCAGAAGGCCATTCGTCAGCTTTGACGAGAACCAGCGAACAACGCCATCGTAGTGATTTTGCAGCATTTTAGCGACTTCGACCATTGGAGCCAAACGGCAAC
>NZ_LDIG01000135.1 GCF_015845845.1 Paenibacillus dendritiformis | reverse complement strand
CCCTGATTTATGAGAATTGGAAAATTTCCTTGGCGTGCAGCAGGATCAATCCCAAAAAAGGCATCACCAAACTAGACCCAGTTGAAAATGGAGTTAATTACCATAATTTAACTGGGAATTAGAGAAGAAAATTCATGAGCCAAGGCATTATTGCTCTGTCGGCTTCACCTTCCTTCTGGGCGTATAGAGTTGGTCGTTGCGTAGCAGCACATCGACCAGACGCACAAGTTTTCTTGCCGTTAAGACGAGGGCACGTTTGTGTTGATGCTTAGGGACTTCATTGAATTTCTTCCGGTAATACTCACCGAATTCCGGATCGCGATTTTTTACCGAGTTGGCAGCTTCAACAAGGTAATAGCGCAGGAATCGGTTGCCGGAACGAATACGCTTGGTGTCTTCCGCCTCAAAGGAACCGGATTGGTGCTTGCGCCACGTCAGCCCCGCATACTTGGCCAAGGCGGCTTGATCCGTGAAGCGTTCGATGTCGCCAATCTCGGCCAGAATGCCTGCGGCGTAGACTCGGTCAATGCCCGGAATGGAACGGAGGCACTGGCTGCCGGAAATGCCGTCTAAAATGCGCTCAATCGCCTTGTCAAGCTCTTTAAGCTGA
>NZ_LDIG01000134.1 GCF_015845845.1 Paenibacillus dendritiformis | reverse complement strand
TTTTTAGAGCCGGAAACGTTTCTTCGACAAACTGTTGTTGTTTAACAGGGTCTGCAGCGGCAAGCGTATACGTCGGTTTCGTATAGCTCATGCCCATATGTTCCATCATCTTCGAAACGCCGCGCAGCGAATAGGTACATCCATACGTACGCTCAATGTAGTCTGCTATCAGTTGCAACGTCCAATTGAATTTGGCGGTGAATCCAACGTCTGCTGGCACCTGGTTCACAATGACTTGCTTCAATGCGTCCCGCTGTTCTTTCGTCAGGCGTGGGGATCGCCCGGGAGAGAATTGCATGGCCAAGCCCGACAACCCTTCTTTTTCATAGGCGCGGATGTAAAGGCGAATAGTTTTCTCCGAACGACAGATGATCGTGGCAATCTCGCGTACAGACTTGCCCATTAATCGTAAACGTACGGTTTGAAGTCGCTCGTACATGCGGCGATCCTTCGTCGTTCTTATTCGTTCTTCAACTGCAGCCAGCGCTTCCTTGTTATCCATCTCATTCACCGCCTCATTCAGGGTATTTCTGAATTCGACAATGATGGGACAAAACCCTCCTGTTATGGAAGTTCAATAGTTTATTCTATATAGAAGGACATAACATAAATGAAATAGTTTATCGTTTTATTACGGAGCCTACTGCATTTGAAAGCAGTGTATATGATGAATCCTATGACATACTAAAAAAATATTGCAATAACATGTCTGGTGATCAATCAGATAAGGGAGCTGTATCGGCACAAATAGCAAAGAGAGGCGGCGAGCCCCTCTTTTATCTATCTACATTTGATTCTCTTCCATCGCTCTAATCGACTCCGCAACCTTCGCCATCAGGGAACATTCAATCCGTTTACGGAAAACATCACAACTAAACTCGTAGGTTCCGTTGATGGAGCCCGTCGCATGCAGGGCATTGGCGGGACAGCCGCCGCTGCAGTAGAGTTTAGCCCAGCAATCCTTGCACTCCGGCTTCGTGTAGCAGTTGCTCTCTTTAAATTGGCACTGCAGCTCAGGCCTCGTGATGCCATCCCAGATGTTCCCCATGCTGTACGCTTCATCCCCGACAAACTGGTGGCATGGGAACAGCTCGCCCCATGGCGTGACAGCGAGATATTCTGTGCCTGATCCGCAGCCTGTGATTCTCTTCTGGATGCAAGGACCTTCCGAGAGATCAAGCATGTAATGATAGAAAGTAAACCCTCTGCCTTGTTCGCTGCGCTTAATCATTTCCTTGGCGAGAATTTCGTATTGATTGTAAATTTCCGGGAGATCGTTCTCGGTAAGCGCATAGGGCTCCCGTGGATCGCAGATGACGGGTTCCATCGAGATTTTGTCAAAACCAAGATCTGCGATATGGAATATGTCATTGGTGAAATCGACATTGTTCCGCGTATATGTTCCCCGTACATAGTATTCCTGATCTCCGCGCTTTTGGATGAATTCCTGGAATTTCGGCACGATAGAATCATAACTGCCTTTGCCGGTAACGGTTGTGCGCAGCCGATCATGAACCTCTTTTCTTCCATCTAGGCTTAAGACGACATTGTACATTTCCTGATTTAAAAACTCGGTGACCTCATCGTTTAACAGCATGCCGTTCGTTGTGAAGGTGAAGCGGAATTTTTTCTTCCATTCCTTCTCCTTGCTTCGTGCATACGCTACAATCTGTTTGACGACTTTCCAAGCCATAAGGGGCTCCCCGCCGAAGAAGTCTATGTCCAGGTTTCGATGATGGCCCGAATGCTCCAGCAGATAATCGATAGCTCTTTGTCCAACCTCGTAGCTCATGATTGCTCGATCGCCATTGTACTTCCCTTGGCTGGCGAAGCAATATTCGCATGACAGATTGCAGGTATGCGCGACATTGAGACAGAGCGCTTTCACATACGTTTTTCGTTTTTTTAAATCGATGGCCAGCTCCTCATACGCATCCTCTGTAAAGAGCTGCCCATTGCTTTTAAGTTCCTCGACCTCTGAGATGGTCTCACGAATGCTTTCCTCAGAGAAATGTTTTTCCTTCATTATCGTCAGGATTTGTTCGGGCGTTGCATGCTCATAAAGCGCAATGATCTCATACGCCAGGTCATCAACAACATGCACTGAGCCACTATAGGTGTCGATCACGATGTTGTATCCGTTCAGTTGATATTGATGAATCATACTGCGAATCAAGCTCCTTTTTGCCTACAAATTGCAACGGCTATCCAGCATAAAAAACTTCGCCGTCCTTGTAGGACGGCGGTGAGTTTCAAATTTTATTTGTTCATTGCGTTTTCACAACGCTGGTTGGCCACGCCACAGGAAGTCTTGCAAGCAGACTGGCAAGATGTCTGGCAAGCGCCGCATCCGCCGTGTTTTGCAGTGTCCATCAGTTTGCGTGTACTCAGTGTTACAATTCTTTTCATTATGAATAACTCCTCTGCCATTTCATTAGTTTAACTTGCTGCGTTGAACTATCGTAGCAACAACTTTGGATGCAAATCAATCAAAAAGGTCACACCTAAACGTACCGTGAGCATTCCACACATGTGGAGTGCTGTACGTTGATAGTGAGAATGAAAGAGTAAGGAGAAGGGGTCGATAGATATGTCGAATGTTATTTCAAAATTTCTTCCTGATAGCAGGGAGTGTCGGTGTTGATGATAGGGCGGCCTGTTCACAGGTGGATTTGCCTTTTTAAATTTTTTGTTTACTTTTCCAAAAAAATGATGATAAAATAAAGGTAGTTGGGAAAAAGAGTAATTTATTTACCTAAAATCCCAATTAATTAATGACATTAAGAAGGGGGGGGATCCAGGAAATCACGGAGATAGAACCGAAAAAAAGGAGGCTTGGTAAATCTGAATCTTGAATGCGCTTTCTCGGCATCGTGACGAACTCTATTTCATCATGCTGAACACCAGAAAGCAGCACAAATTATTTATTTCCATGGAGGAGGGATAATGATGAAGAAGTTTCTAAGCTCTGTTTTAGCCGCCATTTTGTTAATGGTCACTTTATTAACAGGGGTGTCGTTTGGCAGCCCCGCTCAGGGGCACTCGACTGATTATATTGAAGGTCAACTCGTAGTGTCGCTCGAGGAACCGTTCATGGATTCGAGCCAAAGCGTGGATGATATATTGATGGAGGCGGATTCGCTCACGGAGAGCGGTTTTGCTATTGCCGATTCACTGTTCGGGCAGGATGCGGGCACTTTCTCGGTGCAAGCGCTGGATAGCGATGTAAGGGCTACGGCGATAGAGAAAATGGGATTGGTCTATTTGGTCGAGTACTCTGTAAAGGACTACAAGTCAATCGAGTCCGCAAAAAACACTTTGGAGAAAACATTAGAGAACCTCGGTTTCAATGTTCGGTACATCTCGGAAAACCGCAAAATGCACGCGCTTGAAACCGCAACCGTGGAAGATGTTTCACCTCAAGCTATTCACAACAACCAACGTTGGCATTATGAGATGATTAAGGTTCCGCAAGCCTGGGGGATTACGACCGGGTCGAGCTCAGTGCGGATCGGCGTGCTTGACACGGGAATTGACAGCAACCATCCGAGCTTGAAAGATCTGGTGAACACTAGCTTGGGCCGCAGCTTTGTAGGCGGTACCACAAACGATGGTAATGGGCACGGCACTCATGTCGCGGGAACGATCGCCAGTTATGGATCGGTGTCAGGCGTCATGCAGAACGCAACCCTGATTCCTATTAAAGTGCTTAACGACAGCGGTTCAGGTTCGCTGTATGGCGTTCAACAAGGTATTGTTTACGCCGCTAATATTAGAGCCGATGTCATCAATATGTCGCTGGGTGGCGGCGGTTACGATCAAGGGATGGATGAGGCCATTCAAACGGCTGTCGGCTTGGGCACTATCGTGGTGGCTGCCGCTGGCAATGACGGACTCCCAAAAATCTCTTATCCGGCGGCTTACAGCGGCTCGATCGCGGTTGGTTCCGTGACCTCGAGCAGAACGCGTTCAAGCTTCTCCAATTATGGACCGGGTCTTGATGTGATGGCTCCTGGGTCGAACATATACAGCACATATAAGAACGGTCAATATACAACCCTGTCAGGCACCTCGATGTCAACCCCTCATGTGACTGGCGTATTCGGGCTCATGAGATCGGTCAATCCGAATCTTAGCCCTGCCGCGGCCGGAGATATTCTCCGGAATACAGCGCAGCCTGCCGGAAGCTCCGATCAGTATGGGCATGGCATTGTTGATGCGTACGCTGCTGTGCTGGCGGCAGCCGGCGGGGGCGATACGCCAGCCCCGAGCGCGCCTGGCAATTTAATATCCACGGGCACAACCAGCGCAAGCGTACAGCTAAGCTGGAATCCTCCTTCCACGAACAACGCGGGCGTAACCGCTTATGAAGTCTATAACGGAGACTCGTTGGCTGCCACAGTCACGAATACTTCGGCGACGGTTACCGATTTGACGGCCAATACCACATATACGTTCACAGTTAGAGCGATAGACGCCTCAGGCAATCGATCCGAAGCAAGCAATGCCGTAACGGTAACGACGGATTCCGATTCGTCACAACCGTCTCCGGCTTGGGCTCCGGGTATATCGTATAAGATCGGGGAGGAAGTGACTTACGGCGAAGCAACGTACCAGTGCCTTCAAGAACATATTTCGATGGCGGGCTGGGAACCGCTTAATGTACCGGCATTATGGTTAGAGAAATAGTATTGTTCAATTAATCCGGGGGAAACGCTCCCCGAATAGAGCGCCTTCGCAGATCCGTCTGCAAGGCGCTTTTATTCGCGAATTATAATTGGAAATGAATGAGTTGGCCACTGAATCGTCAGATCCAGCAAGCTGAAGCGACACGCGTCGTTGCAAGCGATCTGATGGAAGAGAAGCGAAGGCGGGTAAGGAAACATTATTCCCCTATTGGGGCGGGGAAAACTCTTATAATTTTTGATAGTGATTTAAGAGACTCTCTGCTCTATCTTGGATAATTTGTTTTAAGGATTCAGGCTTCACGGATATCACATGATGGCCATATTTCATAAAATAGTCCGCGATAAACTCCTCTTCTCTTGGATTATAGAAGCCCTTAATCATTGTTTTATGACCAATTTCTATTTTCATGGAAGGATAATGTTCTTTATAAAAAAGATCCTTTGCTTGTTCTAAAATCTCTACTTCAAAGTCAAGACTCTTCTCTGATTGATACATTTCTAATGAACGACTAAGGAGTTCATCTATCGAAAAGTGTGACTTGTTGTCCTCTTCTTCCATCCCGGTTATTCTGTCACATCTGAAAACTCGATATTTATTCGTAGTTAACTCGATTCCAGTGGCGTACCATTGACCAAATTTAGCGGAAATTTTGAAAAATTGAACCTGGTAGCTTTTTTTCTCATTCTTTTTTACATATTGAATCTTGCAGGTACTCTCTATTTAGCCCCTATATAAACTTGGACAGTACACCCCTTACTCCGATACAATAATATTGAGGCGGAGGGGAACGAAATGAAGAAGAAACAGTATGATCTTAATTTCAAAAAGATGGTAGTTGCTAAAGGGAAGGAAATCGGCAACATGACCGCTGTAGCAAGGCAACATGAGCTTGATCCAAAGATGGTACTGCGATGGGCTAGAGAATTAAATCGTAAGGACCTGGATCAACTGGATGGGGCTAGTATGAAGCAAGCGAAGTTTGTCCCGACTGCAGAAGATTATGCTGCGCTTGCGAAAGAGAATGAGAAGCTCAAGAAACTCTATGCAGAGCAAGCCTAGGAGAGGGACATTCTCAAAGACCTACTAAAAAAAACGAACCCTCACTTGCGGATAAGATAGAGATCGCCCAGAAGTATATTGTGCAA
>NZ_LDIG01000133.1 GCF_015845845.1 Paenibacillus dendritiformis | reverse complement strand
TCGCGTTATCCACGTAGTGATGCAGGATCCGCCATAAGCGTGTATCGTGCTCTCCTACAAATCGACTGATTGCATTCATCGGCATATCCTTGGCTAGTGCAATAATGAGTGCATCAAAGTGCAAGGTAAAGTAATGCTTCGGTTTATCCAGTGCCCACGGCACTTTAACCCGGGTAATGGAATTGCACTTGCCGCAATTCGTGCGAGGATGTTCGGCATGGATGTAGCATGGATACTCAAAGAAGTTGAGATGACGCCACGTACGATCATGGGTCGCGATATCTCGAACCGGTTGATCAGGCTCCCCGCAATTTGAACATGGGAACAATGCTCGCTTACGAAATTTGACATACACATCAAGTTGCTTGGCTTCAAGGCTAAACTCTACACGATCAATGTACCATGGTTCGGGAATATGAAGCAGTTCCTCAAGTTGACCTTCATTTAAATTTGCTGCAAACATATGAAAACACCTGTCCTCTACTGGGTTCTTAATTCCAGTATCGACAAGTCATTGCATTTATAACGGCGAAGAAGCCTTTTCTGCTGTTCCGTCAAGCGTTATTTGGAATGATCTCACTTCATATTCCATTAGCTGTTCAAATTTATCTTTATCAAGTAAATAGCCATTCGTCGTCATGCCCGCTCGATAATGAACATTGTTTTTCTTGCAAATCTCTATGATTTGTGGAGACATTTTCTTGATTATGTTAAACGATTTCAGCGGTTCTCCGCCAAACCAGTTAATTACCAGACTATTATATCTTCGCAATGTTTTCTCCAAAAACTTAAGGATGCCCTTTTGGACGGTTTCCTTCATTTCCGATTTAACAAAATCCTCATAACAATACACACAACGAAAATTGCAGTCTTCATTCGGCATCAAGATAAGTTCGAGGTTTCGCTTAAAGGACAACAAATTATATTTTTGTGCCGTGGCTAATTGAAACTCATCTACACTCTCACGAACAAAAAAACCTTTTTGAAATAAAAAAGTAATAATCTCAGAATTATTCTTATCATTTTGTGATAATTCCACTGTTTTTGTTTTCAGTAATCTCTTTACACGCTCTACTTGATCACCGGCAAAAACAGCGATTTTCCCGCGATAAGAATTATATAATCGGAGACTGTCTCCATCTTGAGTCATTACATTAAAACGTGACGGCTTAAGTATATTTTGTGCAACAGCAATTTCATCTGTTGTAACCAAATCAACACCTCCACCAAAAATATGTGATTACAGGAAGGGTATACCCCCCCTTCCTGTAACCGCTTTCTACAAAAGACAAAAAAAATTACCCGCCACACTGCACATTAATGATAATATCTCCATCTCTATTGCTCATTGCAAACATCTCTTCCACCTCTTCACACCTCCTTTCACTATACTCATTTTGAAATATATTCCATATATAACCTTTTGTCAATGTATACCATTAATATTTTATTTAAATAAAATATTCTAATTATTATTATGTTTTGGATACCTTTACATCGCGTGATTGGAAAATTTGTAGATAGAAGCAGGAAATCCCACAAATACGTCGAAAGAGAACGCACGAGCACGACAAAAACACGCACACAGCCGCTCTTCAATCATAGAGGTAAACACGTGCAAAGCTGACGGCTTGCGCAGGGAAAGGAGCCGTTTTGGCAATGAAACGCTTATCGCTTATTACTGCTCTACTTACAGCAATTTACCTTGTCCTCAACTCTCATGTCCCGACTCTCGTCAATCTATCGAATTCCTTCTTCATCATCGGGCTCCTCTATTTATGCATCGCTTTGTTCTGCCATGTCCGAAATATCGGATTTTTCAAATCTGTAAGTTACCATCTCCAGCGTAAAAGACAGGCTGAAGAGGCGGCCTATACCATCGATGCCGCAGGCGGAGAATCCATGTCCAAGCCGAAGCTGCATGAACATGCCGCCCGGATCGGCAGCGGCCCATGGCCGAACCGGCTGTTCTATCTGTTCGCGATTCCGCTTCTGCTCTGTTCAGTCGTGCTTGCATACGCTTCCATGTAGCGCAATAACAAAATCCGGCCGACCGCATCGGTTGCAGTCAGCCGGATTATTATCCGAGAGCTTGCACGGCGGATATCCAGCCCGTTCCCTTATTGGGACAGGCGGGTTGCCAGCTCGTACAGCTCCATATTGAATTCTTTTTTCGTGTTGACGACCTTGTCAATATCGGTTGCGACCAGTTCGCCGCGAATCATGCCGCATGCCTTGCCGGATTCGCCCTCCATCAGCTTGCGAACCGCGAAGTCGCCAAGACGGCTCGCCAGAATCCGGTCAAAAGCGGTTGGCGCTCCGCCGCGCTGGATATGTCCCAGTACCGTAACGCGAGGCTCGACCGTAGGGCAGCGCTCGATAATGCCTTGGGCCACGTCTTCGCCGCGTCCTACCCCTTCAGCGACGATGATGATACTGTGACGCTTGCCTGCTTCGAAGTTATACTTCATCCGCTGGGCCACTTCATCGATATCGAACGGCACTTCCGGCACCAGAATGGATTCCGCGCCGCTGGCCAGTCCGGCGTACAATGCGATGTCGCCGCAGTGACGACCCATAACTTCGACGACAGAGGACCGCTCATGGGAGCTCATCGTGTCGCGCAGCTTGTTCACGGCATCGACCACGACGCTGACGGCCGTATCGAATCCAATCGTATAGTCAGTATATGAGATGTCATTATCAATTGTTCCCGGAAGGGCCATTGTCTTGATTCCGAGCTTGCTGAGCTTGTTCGCACCCTGATAGGAGCCGTCGCCGCCGATGACAATCAAGCCGTCGATGCCATGCGCGCGCAGAATGTCCGCCCCTTTGCGCTGGCCTTCCTCGGTGCGGAATTCCTGACAGCGTGCCGATTGCAGAATCGTGCCGCCGCGCTGGATAATATCTCCGACGCTCCGCAGATCCATCGGACGGATATCCTGATTCAGGAGGCCTTGATAGCCGCGCTGAATGCCGAACACCTCGATTCCGTTGAATAAGGCTGACCGCACCACTGCGCGAATCGCCGCGTTCATACCCTGGGAGTCTCCCCCGCTCGTCAGGATAGCAATTTTTTTGACATCAGACATGTTGTTTCCTCCTAGTTCTCCTTATGCGTATGTTTACGTATCCAACGACTGTTGACCCAGAAGAACAATCGCATTAACGGACTATTCCGCATCAATCGCCGGCATACGCCCTGCACCTCAGCTTGGTCTCGTACTTTCGGATCGGACAGATACAGCGCCAGAAGCCCCTCGATAATCATCCGGTGGAAGCGTTCCTCCGGCAGCTTTTTCACCTGCTCCTTCGCCGCTTCCGCGATATGGCCAATCCGGTTCACAACCGCAGATTGGTTCGGGTAGTAATGACAGAAATTCAAATCTCCGCCTACCCGGTCTTCCTCCTGATCAATCAAATAATCGAGCAGGATGTGAAGTCCGCAAACATATGGAAAATAAGCTTCCCGGATGAGTCGGGCATCCTCCCTCGCAAGCCTGCCGTCGATCGAAGCGGCGAACAATTGGAACACGCCGAGAGTCGACCCCGTCGCCGCGGCGAACTCGTTCCACGTCAAATCCGGGAACCTGGCCTCATACTCCCGCCACCAGGCGAGCAGCGCTTCTTCCCGCTTCGCCGGATCGATATGCTTGTACACCTGAAGATCGGTATACAACCCGACGAGCCAGACGATATCCGTGCGGGCGGCTTCATAGCCGGGAAGCTGAGCGATACAGGCCCGGCATGTCTCCACCAATCCCCGCAAATACCCGCCGTCATCCTTGTCTTCCCTTAATGCGTAATAGTCGGACAGCGGGCGCTCGGGCTGGACGGCATCCAGCATCGATTGGTGCAGAAGCCGGAAATCATCCGGATCCAATGAGGTGCTGCGGTCGCACAGATTATCCAAATAATCGCTTATCGTCTGAAAAGCTACAATCAACGGAATCATGATGCCACGCGTCTCCGGCCGGATGGCAGCGTATACCGCGCCGCCCTGACAATGAAACTGCTTCGTGGCGATGCTGGCCAGGGCCTGTCTCCGCAGTTCTTCGTTCGGAATATTCTCTGCCCGCGCCCGCCAGGTATCCAGTTCGGAACGTACCCCCGGCAGGATGTATTTATAAACGCGGTACATGAGCCGCAACGGCCCTCTTGGAGCCACTGATCGGCTGAGCTTGTAATGGTCCAAGAATAACCTCCCGTTCTCCAGTCCTCCACCAGTGGATGCACTCATTTTAGCCAAAACTATTATATTACGAAGTGACTCTTTGCACAAACTATTCCCGCGCCTTTTGACACTAAAGATGGCTTTTGGCGACGGTATCCTGCTGCATCCGGAACCATAAATGCAGATCGTTGATGATGCTCGCCAGCTCCGCAATGTCCCAATTCAACCGGCAGGATGCTTCAAACCGTTCTTCCTCGTCCAGTTCGCGCTGCTTGGCGATAATGCGGCCCTCCAGCTGCTTTATCCGCTCCGGTATGCAGCTTCGGATGTCTTCCCAACGGGCGATCGCCTCAGCCTGTTCCGCGAAGCTCAACGATTCCCATGGCACGAGCAGCACCGGCAGCTCAATGCCAAGCCGTTCATCCCGCTCGAAACGATACCGATTCATTCCCGCGACCTTCTCCTCCCGCTTCCTCGCAGAAGCGACTTTTGCAGTTACTGTACCATTACGAGTCTGGAAAGTAAATGTCATCTGCCGCGAATCTCGCCCCGCATCCCCTAAAAGCATGATATACTATAGCATGCTTTCATTGATGCAATGCTTGACTTCACGGAGGGGAACATCATGTCGCAACCGGTTATGAAAAATCGTGACGCCCATTGGCTCCGCGCTTTTACCTTTTCCATATTCATGGCGTCATCCGTCGTTGTATCCTATTTGCCGCTTTATTATCAGGCGCTCGGGTTTACAAGCGTTCAGATTGGATTGCTCTACTCCATCGGACCGCTTATCTCCATCGTATCCAATCTGTTCTGGGGCATAACCAGCGATCGGCTCGGCACATTGAAAAAAGTTCTGATTCTGCTGCTGTGCGCCCAAATCATCCTGTCGCTTATTTTAAGTCAATTCGCCTCATTCGGGGCCGTGGTCCCCATTCTTATACTGTTCTATTTCTTTTATTTCCCGATCTTTCCGCTGAACGACAGCTTCTCTATCGTGACGGCGCAAGCTCAGGGCAAGAGCTTCATCGGCATCCGGGTGTTCGGCTCGATCGGGTTCGCCTTCGCCGCCCTGCTCTTCGGCATGGTGCTTCGCACGGCAGGCGCCATCTACACCGTATGGGTGCTCGTATTCATCGGAGTCTTGTCGCTCGGCATCGCCTTTTTCCTGACGGACAAGCGGGCATCGATGAAAAAAATGGAGTTCTCCGGACTGTGGGCGGTGCTCAGACAGCGCGAGGTGCTGCTGTTCTTCCTGTTCGTGCTGCTGCTCGCGATCGCGCACCGGTTGAACGAGGCCTTCCTCGGGGTGACGCTGACCGGACTTGGAGCGGACGAATCGCTCGTCGGCTGGGCCTGGATGCTGTCGGCGGTCAGCGAAATTCCGATCTTCTTCCTGCTCAATGCCTACGGCGATCGCTTCAAGGAGCTCCCGCTGCTTGCATTCTCCGGCTTGACCTATGCGATCCGGCTTCTGCTCGTAGCCAATCTCCAGGTCCCGGGCGCCATCGTGGCGACGCAGCTCATGCACAGCGTATCCTTCGGCATTTTTTATTTCGTGGCCGTCCGCTACATCAGCCGGGTTATACCCGAAGAATACCGTTCCACGGGACTCGCGCTCTATACAATCGTATGGTCGAGCATCGCCGGGCTGCTGAGCGGCACGCTCGGAGGCATGCTCCTTCAAGCCTATGGCAAGGACACCGTCTTCCATGTCGGGTCGACATTCGCCGTCGCGGCCTGCGCGGGCTTCCTCGCGATGGCCGTTCATTCCCGCTATGCAGAGACCGGGACCCGATGGCCGAGGCGCCGCCGTTAAGTCCCGCAAAATGGCCGTATTCCGCCGTGCTGACCATCGGCGCCAGGGAGACGTCGTTATCGCTCCGGCCAGAAAGCCGGAAATCATTGCATTCCGACATCACGGCCCGTATAATAGGATCAGGTCTTAGTATGTGGTACTAAATATTAGAGCATCAAGAGATGAACTGGAAATAACGTATCTTCAGTGCGGTTCATAAGGCCGGTTTCAGCGCCGCCTCGAACGGACTTTTTGGATCACCTCTTATACAACGAAGGAGAAATGATACGATGACGTTATATGATGCCGTGAAGGAAGTCATTCAGAGCCGCCGAAGCGTCCGCCGCTTCACGGAGCAACCCGTCGCCGTCGAAGACGTGAAGGAACTGATCGACTGCGCGCGGTATGCGCCCAGCGACACCAACTCGCAAACCTGGGAATTCATTGCGGTTATGAACCGGGACCGGATTCGGGAGATCGAGCAGTTGACCTGGGATGCGCTGCACGCCAAGGCGGCTGAAGCGGAAGAGCGGGGACTGGCCAAGGAAGCGCGCCTGCTCGTCAAATCGTTCGGCCCTTATGCCACCGCCTTCTCCGACGCCCCCGCCCTGATCATCGGTTTGGCGACGCCTTATACATCCAAGTTCCGCGATCGGATCTTCGATCCGATTCAGCTCGTTCCCGAGTCCGTATGGGAGGAAGAGGGCATCAAGAGCAGTTGTCTCGCACTCCAAAATCTAATGCTGGCCGCCCATGCCCGCGGCTTGGCAACCTGTCCGATGACCGGGCCCGTTCTGCTCGCCGCCGAACCAATCAAAGCGCTGCTCAACATTCCGCCGGATCGGCAGGTCAATATGGTGCTATCGCTTGGCTATGCCGCAGATACGCCGGCCAAGCTTCCACGCAAGCCGGTGGAAGAGATTCTCCGCATTATCGAATAATCGGATGCCATGGTTCCGGCCTTTTATACAGACAAGCCCCTCCATTCCCAATTCAGGTGAATGAGCCGAGGGGCTTGTCTTTGTTTTTTCTCCCAAATCGGCTTCCGAGTTCACTTTCCTAATCGTCCCATAACGTTACATCAATCCGGCAGCAGCAGCCGTTCCTGCTCATCCGGCTTGTACGGAACCCGCCCATACATCTGGCGGAACTGGACCGGCGTCATATGCTCCTGCTGCTTGAAGCGCTGGATAAAATAGCTTCCATGCCGGAACCCCGCCTCTCTTCCAACATCGGCGACGGCCATGTGCGGGCAGCTGATCAGGAGCTGCTTCGACTTCCGGATGCGAAGCCGGTTCACATATTGAAGCGGCCGCAACCCGAAGGCGCGGCGGAACAGGGTACAGACGTATTGCGGAGATACTTGCAGTCGGTCGGCCATTTGCTGCAGGGAGACATCCTCCTGGTAATGCTCGTGAATCCACTCGAGCAACGGGGCCAGCGGCTGCGCGCCTGGCTTGCGAGGCAAGCCCCTGTGATGCCGTCCGCATTCGGACCATGCCATCAACAGCTCATACGCCAGGGCGGACAAACGGGGGCCATGGCCGCCGTTCGCCCGTTCCAGCCAGGAAATCGCCCGCCGAATGGGCGCCAGCGTCTGCTCCGGATCGCTGACCGTCATGGCAGCCGATTGGTGGACGTGCACCATCGAGGTCAGCTCCTGAGCCAGCGCTCCGTGATAACCGAGCCAAAAGATGCCCCACGGCTCCTCCAGCGGCCGATATACATGCGGCACATTCGGGTACAGCAGCACCCCTTGGCCCGGACCGATCTCCACCGCCGGTCCGCCCTCCCATTGAAACATGCCCCGGCCGCTCGTGCATTGAAGCCACTGATAATCCGGATAACCGTGCGGGCGGATCGTCTCCAATTGATTCGTCCAGCTTCCTGCTGTCGTTACGACCAGCGGAAGCAGACGCTCTTCGTCTGTCAGAATGGGGAAATGGATGCAGTCCAATCGCTCCCCTCCTCGTCAAGGAAATATCGAGTTCTTTCATATTATTATATCCATTATAAAATCGTTAGATTGAAATGCAACGGATCAGGGCCCTATCATAAAGGGAGAACAGCTTCATATTGTGTCATTATTGTTCATTCATGTTTCCCGACAACGAGCGAGAGGATGATTTCTTTGACACTGCCCATCTGGAAAGATCCCACCAAGCTTCATCTGAACCGGCTGGATTCGAGAGCCTACTTCATTCCGCATGCCCAGGCGGACGATGCGCTGACCTATGAGAGAGGGCTGTCCCCCTTTTTCCAGCTGCTGAACGGGGAGTGGAAGTTCCACTACGCGCCTTCGCCGGAGCATGCGCCGAAGAACTTCGAGCAGCCGGAATATGAAGACGCGGCGTGGGATCGCATTCCCGTGCCTTCGAACTGGCAAATGGAAGGATACGGCGCTCCCGCCTATACCAATATTCTGTATCCGTTCCCTGTCGATCCGCCCCATGTTCCCAACGAGAATCCGACCGGCTCATACCGCCGCATGTTCTGGATCGACGAGTCCTGGACGGGCCGGAGAATCGTACTCCGCTTCGAAGGGGTGGACAGCGCCTATCATGTGTGGGTGAACGGCGTCCTTATCGGCTACAGCCAAGTAAGCCGCATGCCCTCCGAGTTCGATATTACCGATCATGTCCGTACCGGAGCGAACCTGATCGCCGTGCAAGTGTATCAGTGGAGCGACGGAACCTATCTCGAAGATCAGGACATGTGGTGGCTGAGCGGCATTTTTCGGGACGTCTACTTGTTGGCCTTTCCGGAAATACATCTGTGGGACATGACCTTGCGGACAACGCTAATCGACTCCGGCAAACAAGCCCGAGTGGACGTCGAAACTCTCTTTCACAATGCGGGCGGCTCCGCGCCCGGCGGCACCCTGTCCGTCACCCTGCTGGATCGCTCCTTGCAGCCGGCTGCCGAGACGGTTGCCATCGACATCGGGATGCTGCCCGCTGGAGAGACACGATCGATAAATACGGCTCTTGACGTGACGGAACCGAAGCTGTGGAGCGCCGAGACGCCTTACCTGTACCATTTGCTGCTGGAGTTGAAGGATGCCCGGGGCGAAGTCACGCAGACCGTCGCTCACCGGGTCGGCATCCGGGAAGTGAAGCTGGAGAACGGCAACCTGCGCGTAAACGGCCAGGCAGTCATGTTCAAAGGCGTGAACCGCCATGAATTCCATCCGGATCTCGGCCGGGCCGTGCCGCTAGCCACCATGATCGAAGATGTCAAGCTGATGAAGCGCTTCAACGTGAATGCAGTACGGACATCTCATTACCCGAACGATCCCCGCTTCTACGAGCTGTGCGATGAGTACGGACTGTACGTCATTGATGAGGCCGACCTGGAGACGCACGGGTTCCACCCTGCGGGAGATTGGTCCCGCCTCAGCAAGGACCCGGTCTGGACCGCCGCTTATGTCGATCGGATGGAGCGAATGGTCATGCGGGACAAAAACTTCGCGTGCATCGTCATGTGGTCGCTCGGCAATGAATCCGGCTGCGGGCCGAATCATGGCGCGATGGCGGAGTGGGCTCGCCGCTGCGACCCTACCCGGCCGATCCATTACGAGGGCGACTGGGACGATGAACTGGGCATGGATATTCATTCCCATATGTACACCTCCGTCCAGGAAGTGGAAGAGATTGCCGGCAATGACGACCCGCGGCCGTTCATCCTGTGTGAATTCGCCCATGCGATGGGCAACGGTCCGGGCGCATTCGAGGACTATGTAGAGCTGTTCTACCGTTACCCGAAGCTGCAGGGGGCCTTTGTCTGGGATTGGGTCGATCAGGGCATCCGCCGGTTCAGGGAGGACGGCCGGCAAGAGATGGCATATGGCGGAGAGTTCGGGGAGCGGATTCACGACGGCAACTTCTGCCTGAACGGGCTTATCGACGGCGATCGCCAGCCATGGCCGGCGCTGCACGAATACAAGAAGGCGATCGAACCCGTAAAAGTTGCCGCCATCGACGCCGCTTCCGGACGATTCGAAGTGGAGAACCGTTTTGACTTCCTGCCGTTGAATGTGCTGCAAGGCTTTTACACTGTCGTGGCCGACGGACGCATCGCTGCCAGCGGCAGCTTCCCCGTGCCGGACATCGCTCCCCGCCGCAAGGCGGCATGGACCTGGGACACCGGCCCGGCGCTGCGCGAACTCGCGCCTTCCCTGCTCGGGCAAGACGTGTGGCTGAAGCTGTCCTTCCGGACGCCAGTGAGCACGCCGTGGGCGGAAGCCGGCCATGAGCTGGCCTGGGCCCAGTTTCCGCTTGATCCGGCCGCATTTCTGGCTTCGGCTCCCGCGCGAAAGGTCCGGCAGCATGGCCGTACGGAACATGCCGCCGCGCCAATTGAAGTGCGGGAGGAGGAAGAAGCCTATATCTTGACCGGGCGGAGCTTCCGCCTCGATATCGATCGCCGCAGCGGCGTACTTCTCGCCTGGAAGGCCGAAGGCGCGGATCTGCTTACATCCGGCCCGCGGCTGCAATTGTGGCGCGCCGTCATTGACAATGACATGTACAACGTGCAGGAGTGGCGCTCCTTCGGTCTCCATCAGATGGATGAACGGGTGGACGAGGTTCAGGTCGATGCGTCCCATGCCGGCGAAGGAGTGGTTCGCATTATCCGCCGCACTCGCCTCGGCGCGCCAGCCTTGTCATGGGGACTCCGCTGCCGGCATGAATGGACGATCCGGCAGGACGGAACCGTCACCTTGCACGTTCACAGCACGCCGGAGGGCACTCATCCGCAGGTGATGCCGCGCTTCGGGTATGAGCTATCGGTTCCGGGCGCCTTCGATCGCTGCGCCTGGTACGGCCGCGGGCCGGGCGAGAGCTACGCAGACAGCAAGCAGGCAGCTCGACACGGTTGGTACGAAGCAAGCGTAGACGATCTGATGACCGCCTATGAGAAGCCGCAGGAGAACGGCAACCGGACCGACACGCGCTGGGCCGCCTGGACGAACCGCCGCGGATTCGGCCTGCTTGCGTTCAGCAGCGGCACGTTCGACTTCAGCGCCCATCGCTACACGATCGAAGACCTGGAGCGCGCGCCGCACCATGCGGTTCTGACGCCGCGGGAAAATATTATCATCCATCTGGACAAAGCCCAGCACGGCCTCGGCAGCAATAGCTGCGGACCAAAAGCGCTCCCCCGGCATGAACTCCGCGTAGACGACATCGCCTTTACGGTCACGCTCGTCCCGTTCAGCCGGGACGCGATTGCGCCGGATGCGCTGGCCCGCCGGCTTGCTTCCCTTCAGGCCGCGGACTAACGGATACAGGAACGGAGCCGCGATTCGCGGCTCCGTTCCTCTGCTTCCGCCGAGACATGGCCGCAGTCCGTCTTCAGCGGCTGGCTCCATAGAAAACCTTCATGGACGCTGGGCACAGATATGCTCATAGCTCCGCCACCTTATGGCCGGTATCCCCGCCGCGCAGGGAAATTGCAGCGAGTACCCGTGCCCTCTGCCGGCTTATAAGCGCTCTCCCCATCACTCAGGACCACGAACGGTTTATTTAGTATATATCCTGTATCCCTGTAACTCAGAAGCTCGCATGCTGCCTTACTTCCACTCGGCTTATCAGCAATCCCCGTGAATCAGAACTTTAAAGAAATTGATTCTGGTTGGCCTTATCATCATGTTTCTTCATGAAGAGTGAAATAGGAAATTATTGATTTAAACAGGGATTATTTTAAGTTGTATAGGGATGAATGACACGTAGCATGAGCGACGGGGATAGCGAGCGTAAGGCATTGCAGGGGTTTCATGAGCGACGGGGATCCCGGGGGCTAAAGAGTTGCGAAGCTATCCCTGCTCAGGAACCCGATCAAAAAAACAGCCCTGACCGGAGAGGTCAGGACTGTTGGTCGTGCTATTGTACACTATTTATAAATGAAGAGCCCGTCGCGGGCGTTTCATTATAATTTAATGACATTAGCAGCTTGTGGACCACGGTTTCCTTCGGAAATGTCGAATTCTACCGCTTGGCCTTCATCCAAGCTCTTGAATCCATCGCCTTGGATTGCGGAGTAGTGTACGAATACATCGTCACCGTTTTCCACTTGAATGAATCCGTAGCCTTTTTCTGCGTTAAACCATTTTACAGTACCTTTCAAAGTCAAAACCTCCTCACATAATCCACCCTTACAGGTGAATAATGTCATTATACTGGAGGTGTATGTGGAACGCAACTTTTTTTTGCCAATTCAATTTGATTTTCGCTCACGGCCTGGGTTATCATGATCCTTACAAGGATGCGCCAAGAAGGCAGGCGCTGCATGCAAGCCCTGTCCCGGCAACGCAGAAATGAGGTTTTCATTATGATGAAGAAGCATGTCATCTACAAGCATGACAAATGGAACATGATGACGGTCGAAGTGCAGGGCCGTCATATCGTATTGCGCGAGATATCCGATCAATGGGGAGAAGAGTGCCACAACTTCCTCAGCCGTCCGGCATTGCTGCACTGGGCAGAGCAGCGCTTCCCGAAGGAAGACTTCGCAGGCAAGGAAGAAGAGTGGCAGAACATTATGGATGCGTTCAAGCAAGTCTAGGCTTGCTTCGTTTCCACGGCATTATACCAGTTCGATGAAGGCAGGTCGCTTATGAATTCGTCAACCAATATTATTTTCATCATTTTGGCATTCTCGCTCGGAGCGATACTAGTATGGAAAAAGGATAGCGTGCCGCCTGCCCTTCGCCGCCCGATGGCTATCGCGGCGCTTCTGTTCCTCGTCTTTGCCTTTTTCCTGATTGTCTATTCCCTCTGGACCGCCGGCGCATAGATCCAGCGGCATCCGGGAGAACGTGTTAGACTCTCCCCCTGACGGCCATACTATTGAAGTATGTTCATCAAGTCACGTTACGTTGGCATGATGAACAAGAGCGACAGGTATGAATCCGGAATAAATCAGGGGGGTTCGGATGAATCGGCAACGCATCCTTATTATGCTCACCGTCATCTCAGTATTGGGTTCGACGTTGGTTCCGGCTTCCGCCATTTCCCGTCAGGAGACGGTGGCCCGTTCAGCCGCGAACTCATCGAATCCGTCCACAACGCAACAACCATTTAAGAGGAGGATACATATGCAGCAATTGATGAAACGCTCGGAAGTTCCGCAGGAATACCGCTGGAAGCTGCAAGACCTGTTCGGCTCCCGGGCTGAATGGGATAAGGAATATGAACTCGTGCTTCAATTGGTCGACAAAATGAAGCAATACCACGGCAAGCTGAATGAAGCCGCCGCGCTCAAGGCATGCTTTGAGCTGGAAGACGATATTTCCCTACATACGGAACGTTTATATGTATACGCCAACATGAGCCATCATGAGGATACCGCCGATCCGGTCTATCAGGCGCTGTCCGAGAAAGCGAAGCAATTGTCCGTCAAAGTCGGCGAAGCTCTATCGTTCATTACGCCGGAGGTTCTGTCCTTGTCCGATGAGGAGCTGGATCGCTTGATTGCCGATCCTTCCCTGTCCGCCTACCGCTTCACGCTCGTGGAGATGAAGCGCCAGAAGGCCCATGTGCTGAGCAAAGGCGAAGAAGCCCTGCTCGCGCAGGTCGGCAATCTGTCGAAGGCGCCGGAGACGATTTACAGCATGCTGAACAATGCGGACATGAAGTTTCCGAAAATCAAAAATGAAAAGGGCGAGGAAGTGGAATTGACGCATGGCCGTTACATCCAATTCCTGGAGAGCCGCAACCGCGACGTGCGCCGGGCTGCCTTCGAAGGCGTCTACTCTACATACCGCAAGCAGCGCAACACGATCGCGGCGACGCTGAGCGCCAACGTAACCAAGAATCTGTTCTACGCGCGGGCGCGCAAGTATCCGTCCGCCCTGGAAATGTACCTGTTCGGCGACAATATTCCGAAAGAGGTTTACACCAATCTGATTAACACGATTCACAAGCATTTGCCGCTCATGCACCGCTACATGAAGCTTCGCAAGGAGCTGCTTCAGGTCGACGAGCTTCATATGTACGATCTGTTCGCGCCGGTCGTCGAAGAGTTCGATATGGACATTACGTTCGAGGAAGCGAAAAAGATCGTCAAGGAAAGCCTGAAGCCGCTCGGCGAGAATTACCTGACAGCGCTCCAGGAAGGCTTCGACAACGGCTGGATCGACGTGTACGAGAACGAGGGCAAGCGGACCGGCGCTTACAGTTGGGGCGCTTACGGCACCCACCCGTACGTGCTTCTGAATCATAAAGACAATCTGAACAGCATGTTCACGCTCACCCATGAGATGGGCCATGCGCTGCACTCGTATTACTCGGACAGCAATCTGCCGTACCGCGACGCGCAGTACACGATCTTCCTCGCGGAAGTGGCATCGACGCTGAACGAGGCGCTGCTGATGGACTACATGCTGAAGAAGACGAACGACAAGAAAGAAAAAATGTATCTGCTCGCCTACTATATCGATCAATTCCGCACGACGGTGTTCCGCCAGACGATGTTCGCCGAGTTCGAATTGCTTATCCACGAGCATGCCGAGAAGGGCGAGGCGCTGACGCCGCAGCTCCTGTGCGAGATCTACTATGATCTGAACAAAAAGTATTATGGCGACGATATGGTTGTCGATCAAGACATCGAGATGGAATGGGCTCGCATTCCTCATTTCTATACGAGCTTCTACGTATACAAATACGCGACCGGCTTCTCTGCGGCGCAAAGCTTCGCGAAGCAGATTCTCGATGAAGGCCAGCCGGCGGTGGACCGCTACCTCGGCTTCTTGAAGAGCGGAGGGAGCGATTATTCGATTAACATTCTCCAAAAGGCCGGCGTCGACATGTCCGCACCTGCGCCGATTGAGGAAGGCATGAGCCTGCTGGAATCGCTGATTGAAGAAATGGAAAAGATGGCTGCGGAAAAATAAACAGAACGGATGGCGGATTCCTTGGACGAATCCGCCATTTCCTTTTGCTCCTCCCGGCGCGGCTGCTTGCCGAAGGCGCGGCTAACCCGTTCGACTCAGGAGCCGGGGCAAGTGAGAAATCACCTTGTGACGGAAGGAGTCGAATATTATACTGGAGGATAGATACATAGAAACCATGAGGAGGATGCCAGATGCGCATTCAATGGTCCTTGATAGCAGGGCTTATCTTCGCATTGATTACCGCCATCTTTGCCGTAATCAACGTGAATCCGGTACAAGTCAATCTGTTGTTCGGCACCTTCGAAGTGCCGCTCATCTTATTGATTCTCGGCTGCACGCTGCTTGGCGCCATCATTGTCGGCTCCTACAGCATCTATTTACAGTACCGATCGCAGAAGAAAATTCAACAGTTGGAGCAGCAGCTTGCCCAACTGTCGCCGGAGGGGATCGCAGCGGAAGCGGAAATGCCGCTTCCGCCGGCCAACGAAGAGGTTCAAGGATTTACGTCCGAGAAACGAAATCAGGAGGACCTGGCATAGCGGCTTGCCTTCGGCAAGCCGTTCCGGCTTATTTTCCAATACCGAGGAGGAATTCGTACGATGAATCAACCACACTCCCTGTCATCCCAGCCGCTGCGCGCTGATATTGACGAGAACTATGTCGCCTCCGTGCTCATGGAATTGCTGAACACCCCGTCTCCGACGGGCTACACCCATCATGTCATGAAGCGGATTGAAGTCGAAGCCACGCAGCTCGGTTACTCCTTCGAGTTGACTCGCAAAGGCTGCGGCGTCATTCGCGTTCCGGGAACGAACCGTGACACCGGCAAGGTCATCGGTTTGTCCGCCCACGTCGATACGCTGGGCGCCATGGTCCGATCGATTCATAGCGACGGTACGCTCCGTCTTACTTCCGTAGGCGGATTCATGATGCAGTCGATGGAAAATGAATACTGCCAAATTCACACCCGCAGCGGCAAAGTTTATACAGGCACGATTATGAGCAATCATCCGTCTGTGCACGTATATTCCGATGCCCGCGACTACCGCCGCGAGGAAGCGAACATGATCGTGCGCATCGACGAGCCGGTGCATTCGAAGCAGGATACGGAGCAGCTCGGTATCCACACCGGGGATTACGTATCGTTCGACGCCCGCCCGGTGCGCCTGCCGAACGGCTATATCAAATCCCGCCATCTGGATGACAAAGCGAGCGTCTCCGCCTTGTTCGGCATGCTGGAGAGCATGAAGCGCACAGGCTGGCAGCCTCTTCACGATACCGTCGTCTTTATTACCAATTATGAAGAAATCGGCCATGGCGCTTCGTATATTCCCCAGGAAATAACCGAAATGATCGCCATCGACATGGGTTGCATCGGCGATGATCTCGCCTGCAAGGAAACCGATGTCTCGATCTGCGCCAAAGATTCGTCCGGCCCTTACGATTACATGATGACGAGCCGACTGATTGCATTGGCTGAACGGGAAGGCATCGACTACGCCGTTGACGTCTATCCGCACTACGGTTCGGACGCATCCGCGGCGCTGCGCGGCGGCAATAATATTCGCGCCGCGCTCATCGGTCCGGGCGTGCATGCGTCCCATGCGATGGAGCGCACCCATTTGAAGGCCGTGCTGAACACGGCCCGGCTCGCCGCGGCGTATATTACCGAAGCATAATGCAAAGACAGGGGACGGGCGCTTCCGGAAGACGGGGGCTCGCCCCTGTCTTCGTTCGACGGAGCCCTTCTGCTTAAGCGCTGCCCAACTATCAGGAGTGCGCGCAGATGGGACATAAGAAAGCTCTATGAAGGAGGAATTGGCATGAAAGAAAAATTCTCTGCCCTGGTCGTCGACAAGACCGCAGACGGGGAGGTCCACGCCGCCGTGCGGGAACAAACGCTTGCCGATCTGCCGGAAGGCAGCGTGACGATACGCGTCGCCTATTCGGGCGTCAACTTCAAGGATGCCCTCGCCTGCTCGGCCGACGGGCACATCGTCAAGACCTACCCGTTCGTTCCGGGCATCGACCTGTCCGGCATCGTCGCCGCGAGCGACGATCCGCGCTTCACGCCGGGACAACGCGTCCTCGTCACCGGATATGAGCTTGGCGTGTCGCATTTCGGCGGACTGAGCGAATATGCCCGCGTTCCCGGCGACTGGATCGTGCCGCTGCCGGAAGGGCTGAGCCTGCGCGATGCAATGGCTTTCGGCACGGCCGGCCTGACGGCGGCCATGGCTGTCGAGCGCCTGGAGCGGCATGGCTTGCGCCCTGGCGACGGCCCGGTGCTCGTCACCGGCGCCAGCGGCGGCGTCGGCTCGCTGGCGATCGCCATGCTGGCGCAGCTTGGCTGCGAGGTCGTCGCAGCCAGCGGCAAGCCGGAGCTAAGCGATGCGCTCCGGCGCCTCGGAGCCGCCAGCGTCGTATCCCGCGACGACTGGCGGCCGGAACGCCCGCGCGCGCTGGACAAGCAGCGCTGGGCTGGCGTCGTGGACGTCTGCGGAGGCGGCATCCTGGCCGCCGCAGTCGCTTCCACGAAGTATGGCGGCGCTGTGGCCGCCACGGGCATGACGGCGGGAGGAGATTGGCCCGCCAGCGTATTTCCGTTCATCCTGCGGGGCATCACGCTTTATGGCATCGACTCCGTATATGCGCCGCAGGAGCTGCGGTTGAAGCTGTGGAGCCGCATGGCCTCCGATTGGCGAGATGCCGTCCGCTTCGATGGCTGGGTGCGGGAGCTCCGGCTGGAGGACGTGCCGGCCTATGTGCGGACGATGAGAGAAGGCGGCATTTCCGGCCGCGCCATCGTCCGCCTGAGCGGAGACGGAGAATAGGACGCGAATTCACGGGCTAATGCTAATGGTCCGCGATTCTTCTGTCAACGGCAACAGACCGAGCGAATCCCCCGCTCGGTCTGTTTTTCTATGTGTGCGCCATGGCTATGCCCGGCCCTGGTCCCGCTTGTACTGCTCCCACCGCTCGCGCAGCTTCCGGGCCACATCATCCAGCGGCTCCGTGAACGCGACGACCGGCAGATTCACCGTCGCCTCGACCATGCCGCGATTGGCGCGGAGAAGCGTGCGCTTCCAGGATGGAAGAGGGGCCAGCACGCGCTCAGGCTTCTCGACCTTGATGCCGATGAAGCGTTGATTCATGAATTGGTAGACGTAAATATCGGTCACTTCATCCCAATTCACTTCGCCCACGCTGCTGAGCGAGGCATTGTCCACGAACCCTTGTTCATGCAGGATAAGGGAAGGACGAGGCGCAAGGATGCGCCACAGAGAGTAAATTAGCGTTATGGCGAAGAAGCAGGCGCAAATGGCGCCTATCGCGACCGCAAAGCCTTCCGCTGCACTCATGAGGAGTATCCCTACCGCTACGAACAATGCCGATCCGAGGAGGATAGGAAACATTTTGCGCTTGCTTGGATACAACTTTTCGGACCCGGAATACGAATGCATCGATTCCAATACACATGACCTCCCGCTTACCGAATCTATTATTATATACACATCGGTTGGTACTTTGTAACACCCTATTCCGCGGGCAAGTCCCTGACCTCGGAAACATCCGGACACATCTGGATACATACGGATACATACGGATACATACGGATACATACGGATACAGACCTGGACAAGCGCCCGGGAGCAAGCTGCCGCCCAACCCTAGACGTTCGTTCGGAGCCGAAGGAGAAAGTCTTCCTCCCCTTACTTTTGCTTTTCCGCCTCGATCTGTTCCGCAAGCTCGCTCAAATAAGTCCACCGCTCCATCAGCGCTTCAAGCCGCTGCTGAGCCGCGCTTTCTTCCTTCATCAATTCCTGCAGCCGCGCCGAATCGCTGAACGCCAGTTCCATCTCCCGCTGGATCTGTTGAATGCACTCCTCTGCCTCCATAATGTCGTCTTCAATTCGCTCATATTCGCGTTCTTCCTTGTAGGACATTTTCAGTCTCGGCTTCCGTTCCGGCCGTTCCGATTTGCCTGCCGGGGCGGCTTCCGCCGGCGTCTGCGCCTTCGGCTTCGGCTCGTCGGCCTCCTTGCCGTGCCGCGACTTCCATTCCATATACTCGCTATAGTTCCCGACATGCTGGCGAATGGAGCCGTCTTCGAACGACCAGATTCGTTCAGCGACACGATCAAGGAAATAGCGATCATGAGAGACCGCGATGACGACCCCCGGGAACTCGTCCAAATACTCTTCCAGCACGGCAAGCGTCTGTACGTCCAGGTCGTTCGTCGGCTCATCGAGCAGCAGCACATTCGGCGCTTCCATCAGCATGCGAAGCAGCTGCAAGCGCCGCTTCTCTCCCCCGGATAGCTTGCCGATCACCGTCCACTGCATCGCAGGCTCGAACAGGAACCGCTCCAGCATTTGCGCCGCCGTTATGGACTCGCCGTCGGCTGTGCGAACCGTCTCGGCCGCTTCGCGGATATATTCAATCACTCGCATCGACTCGTCCATCTCCGCATGCTCCTGGGTGAAGAAGCCGATGCGGACGGTCGGCCCGAGCACGATCGAACCGCCGTCCGGCTGGCGCTCGCCGGCAATGATGCGCAGAAGCGTCGACTTGCCGCTTCCATTCGGGCCGATGATGCCGATGCGGTCCTCCGGCACCGCGATATAGCTAAGCCCCTGGAACAGCGTCCGATCCGCCAGTTTGGCCTGAAGGTCGTCTATCTCCATAATTTTTTTCCCGAGACGGGCGGAGGCTGCCGAGATGTCCACTTGTCCGTTCTGCCCCGGCCCCTCCTGCTTCTGCAGCGCCTCGAAGCGCTCAATCCGGGCCTTCTGCTTCGTCGTCCGCGCTCTCGCTCCGCGCCGGATCCAGGCCAGCTCCTGACGGAGCAGATTCTGGCGCTTGTCCTCCGACGCCGCTTCCCGCGCCTCGCGGTCTGCCTTGAGCTCCAGGAAGCGCGTATAATTAGCCTCATAGAAGAACGCCCGTCCCCGATCCAACTCCACGATCCGGTTCGCTACCCGATCCAGGAAATAGCGGTCATGCGTAATCATCAACAGCGCGCCGCTTCGCTTCTGCAGCATCGTCTCCAGCCAAGTGACCGTGTCGTTGTCGATATGGTTCGTCGGCTCGTCAAGCAGAAGCAGATCCGACGGATGGATCAGCGCCGCCGCGAGGGCGACGCGCTTGCGCTGCCCGCCGGACAACTCCCCCATCTTGGCTCCGAATTGGACCAGTCCGAGCCGGGACAGAATCGACTTCGCCTCGCTCTCCAACTGCCAGGCCTGGAGCCGATCCATATCATCGGTCGCCCGGATCAATGCCGCCTGCGCCGCTTCATCTCCCGGCCGCTGCGCGGCCCGTTCCAGCGCTTCCGTATATACGCGCACCGCCGTCATGTCGGGAGCGTTCCCGCCCAGCACCTGATCCAGAATGGTCGCCTCCGGATCGAATTCAGGCTCCTGCGGCACGAAGCGAATCGTAATCCGGCTGCCGGCCAGCACCTTGCCTTGCTCGGGCTGTTCCCAACCCGCGATTGTGCGCAGAAAGGTCGATTTCCCCGTCCCGTTGACGCCGATAATGCCGAAGCGATCCCCTTCCTCTATGCCGAAGGATACATCCCGGAACAGTATTTTGTCGCCATAGCTTTTGCCCAGCTCTTCAATCGTCATGATGTGCATCTTGCGTTCCCCCATTCCAGTCCTGTCTGCTTCCCCAGGCGGTCCGTCATGCCCCGCATGCCACAGCCAAAGGGGAGAACCGTCGGTTCTCCCCCGTAATCTTCTCGCCGCTGACCCGCATCGCGGCAGCTTTTACCGCTTGTGCCCGTTCGGCGCACTCTCTTCCCTGGCGGATCCGTTCCCGGCATCCCCGTCCAATGAAGCCGTTCCCGCCGCCGGACAGCCGTGAATGAACAAATCGGCCACAAAGCGGATGCGCTGCTCCATATCCCGCTCGGTGAATTCCGGAGCGAACAGCATGTCCATCTTCATCATATCCAGCATCCCGGTATACGATTTCGCATGGAGCGCCGGCTCAGGCAGCTCGAAGCGCCGCATCAAGCCTGCTATCGCCTCGATGTAGCGATGCATGAACTTGCACAGCGCCTGCATCATATCGGGATCTTTGTTCGGCGACTTGAAGAACAGATTCGTGTACTGCCTCCGTTTGAAATAATAACGCAGATGATGATCCGCGGCGAAGCGCAGCCCGTGCTCCAGCGAACCAGCCTGGTTCAAGCCGTAATCGAGCTCGCGCAAATATTGTTCAAAATCACGTACCGACATGGCCGTGAACAATTCTTCTTTGCTTTTAAAATAAATATATATCGTTCCCTTGGCGATGCCGGCCTTCTCGGCAATATCCGACATCTTCGTCTCATAGAAGCCATTGGCACCGAAAAGCTCATAGGCCGCATCCAAAATCAGATGCAGTTTATCGCTTTGCCCGTAACTCATCGGCACACCTCCTTCCAATCTGACGCAAGCCTGGCAATCCCGGCTGCTGATACGAATATATCACGAGATCGGCAAGTTGTCGATTTGGCTCCCTGAGGGCCATGCGGCGGCTTAGCCCCCGGCCAGCAACCAGAGGAGACAGGAGACGGCCGCGCCGGCGCAGGAGCAGAGCAGATTTACCCGATCGTTGTTGAGCCAGCGATACCCCCGCACGAGCTTCGTCGCGCTTCCGCAATGCGTGGTCCGTTCCGTGTCGGCCCCGCATTGCGGGCAGCGGTAGCCTGCCTGCAAGGTCGCGCCCAGCAGGGAGTCAAGCATCGCCCCGGCCAATCCGCCCGCCGTCCCGGCAATCAGCAGGACGACCAGCCCGCGGAAGGACGTCTCCGGTCCGGTCTGCAGCGGATCGAGCAGCAGAAAGACGACCGCGGCCAGCCCGATAACGAAGGCGCCCGCCGCCGACGCCGACGTGCCAAGCAGAGACACGCCGCCGGAAGTTCCCGGCGGAACGGTCCGGCCGGTTACGATCGAGCGCGGCGGACGGCGGCTCAGACTGCCGATCTCGGTCGCCCATGTATCGGCGTTCACCGAGGCCATGGCCCCGACGAAGAGGGCGACCCAGGCGGGATGGGGCGAAATTATATAGGCAAGACAGAGGAGCAGGCCCAACCCTCCATTGGCGAAGACCTGCCCTGCATCCCGGGTCCCCGATTTTTCATAATTGTCCTCAAAGCGCCCCTTCGCCTTCTTTTTCCACTTGGACCATAGCGTCGACGTCACAAAAAAAGTAAGCAGCAACCCGAACCAGACCAGCGCGCCGCTGCCGCAATAGATCGTTCCCATCACGATGGCCGCCGCGGCGCCGGATCCGGTTAACGACTGCTTCCACCATGCGGCTCCGGCCACCAGCAGGCTCCCCAGCAGCCCGATAATCCAGGGGCCCCAGCCCGTATGCCATCCGATAGCTTCCTGTATCAATCGAATTCCTCCCAGCCCGCCGTCAATTCTGCGCCGTGACGACGCAGGAACCCAGCCGTTCTCCGCCCCAGCTTAATTCGAGGCGATCCCCCGCCTGTACCGGTCCGACCCCGGCCGGGGTTCCCGTGAAGAGGAGATCTCCTTCTCCGAGCCCATAATGGCGAGCCGTAAATTCGATCAGCGTATCGAGAGAGAACAGCATCTCCTCCGCTCGCCCCTCCTGCACGAGGCGGCCGTTGTTATGCATCGCGAACTTCGTTCGTTCCAGCGTCTCCGTGCCCGGAAAAGGGAGAAAACGCGTGACCGGGGCCGAGTTCAGCACGCCTTTGGCCGCCAACCACGGATGGCCCTTCTTCTTCAAAACGTCCTGCACGTCGCGCAGCGTAAAATCAATCCCAAGAGCAAAGGCGTCGACCGCTTCCGCAGCCGTCATGCCCGGCTCGACCCGGCGGCCGATGCGAAGCACCAGCTCCGCTTCGTGATGAACCGCCCCGCGGTCGAGCGGGAGCGGCAGCGCCGTGTCCGCCTCCATCGTTATCACCGCATGGGATGGCTTCAAAAATACCATCGGCTGCTCGGGAACCGCATTGCCCAATTCGGCCGCATGAAGCCGATAGTTGCGCCCAATGCAATATACATTGCGCACCTGGCGCCCGTCGCTCATCATCCCTCTAAGATCGCTCATCGTTCATCTCTCCCTTTGGATCTATCGATAGCCGGCCATCCGTGCGCCGGCGGCTCACTTCTTCCCATGCGTCACGCGTCCCTCCGCGTCGATGGATACTTGCTCCGATATGTTCTCGAGCCGCCGCAGCACTGCCTGCCCGGCTTCCCCGTCAAGCGGAACGGCTTGCCCCAGTTCGGTATAGAACGGAACGACAGTCAGCTCGCATTGGCCCTGCTTCGTGCATTCCGCCTGTAAAATGGCGGTCTCCCACGTTATGGGCTGCACGGCCCGCGTAAAAATAAAGTTTCCCAGGCTATATGCAATCCATTTGCCTTTATATTGCTCCAGGCCTTGAAGGACGTGGGGATGTCCGCCCACGATCAGGTCGGCGCCCGCATCAATGTACAGGCGGGCCAGCTCCCGCTGATAGTCCACCGGGAAATCCACCTTTTCCTTCCCCCAATGCGCAATCACGATGACGAGATCGGCCTGCTCCTTCGCCTTCGCGACCGCCGTCGCCGCTTTCTCCTTCATTCCTTCATAGGTCGTCGCCAGCCCCGGCTTGTTCTTGCCCGCATACCAGCTCACTTCCGGAACGACACGGGTAAAGCCGAGGAAGGCGAGCTTGATGCCCTGGCTCTCGAGCATGACCGGCGCGAAGGCTTCCTCCGCATCATGCCCCGCCCCGACGTAAGGAAGATGAACTTCCTTCAGCGCGGCGAACGTATCCAGCAGCCCTTCTTCCCCTTGATCCATCGAATGGTTGTTGGCGAGGTTGACGAGGTCAATGCCCGCCTCGATCATCGCCTGCGCCGTCCGCGGGGATGACTTGTAGACAAATTCCTTGTCCTTCGCCGGGACGCCCCGCACCGTCAGCGGCGTCTCCAGATTCACCGCGGCGATATCCGCTTCCTGGAACCATCGCTTGGCGTGCATAAAAGGAAAGTCATATCCATGCTCCTTCACGATTTCTTCCACGTGTCCAGCCGTCATCACGTCGCCGGCGAAGGCAAGGCGGACGCGCGGCTCCTCCTCTGGTCCGCTCCCCGGAAGCGGCGCACCCTGATCGGTCTGGTCCGTATCGCCGTCCGCCGCTTGCCTGTCGGCAGCGCCGGGATACTCACTTTCTGGTTCACCCGCCGGCAGCCCGCTGGCCGGCTTCTCCTGCGCCGGCGCTTCCCCTCCGGGAGAAGCAGCCGGCGGCTGGGACCATTCCGCTTGTTCGCCGGACAATAATCCGTGCTGCCAACCGGCATAGGCCGTTGCGGCCACGATAACCCCCAGCGCGATATTCAAGACAAGCAGCGGGCGGCGCCGTCTCCTTCGCCCTCGCCCTTCCCGCACCTTCCGCGATTGTCTCAATGTTCCGCCCCTTCCGCCCGATTTTTGCAAATATGTCTCATTATAACGCGTTTCCGCCCTTTTTTTCCAATCGAACCATAAAGAATAGATAACGCCCCTGGAATTCCCGCAAGCGGCAGCCAGCCCGAATCCAGCCTTCCGGCTTACCGGTTCACGCCGTGTCCGCCTGCAAGTCAACCGTTATCTTTGCCCGCGACCAAGAGGGGACATAGCCCCATGACACGCCAAAAAGCCGCGCTTCCGCGCGGCTTCTCCATTGAAATCCGTCACATTCCTTCTATCCAACGGGTCTGATTACCCCGCCGTTCCGGTCGCCGCGTCATCGGCTGGCGCTTCTGTCTTCGCACTTATGGCTTGCAGGGCGCTGACCGCGGCTTCCGCCGCATCGCGGCCGCTGCGAACGCAATCGGGCATGCCGACCCCTTCGTACGGCTGTCCGGCCAGGAATACGCCCGGCAGCACGCGACCAACCTCGTCCCTCAGCGAGCGGATCGCCTGCACATGGCCGACCGGATATTGGGGCATCGAGTGGCGAAGGCGCGTAATCTCGACGAACTCCGGATCGATATCGATATCAAGCAGGTCCCGAAGCTCGCTGCGAACCGTGCGCTTGAGCGCCTCATCCGGCCAATCCACCCGCTCCTCGTCGCCGGCCCGGCCAATATAGCAGCGGATAATCAGCTTGTCCCCCCGGCTCGTATGCGGCCACTTCACCGAGGTCCACGTGCAGGCGGTAATCGCCCGGCCCTCCCGGCGCGAGATGACGAACCCCGTGCCGTCGAACTTATTTTTGACCTGCTTGCGATCGAACACGCTGACGACGTTCGCGACCGATACATGACGGATCGCCTTCAAGGCGCTCGCGTCAACATGCTCCTCGAGCAAGGAAGCCGCATGATACGAAGGCGTCGTCACGATGACCGCATCCGCCTCCAGGCTGCTTCCATCCCCCAGACGGACCCGATATTTGCCGTCTTCCCGCTTCTCCAGTCCTTCCGCAGCGACGCCGAGGCGCAAATCGGCCCGTTCCCGCAGCGTCTCCTCCAGCCGTTCGACGAGCGAGATCAGGCCATTGCGGAATGTCAGGAACATCGTTCCTTTGGCGACATCCGGCAGGCCCGGAACCGATTGGCCCGCTTGGCGGCTCGCCTTCATTCCGCGTATCAGGCCTCCGTGCTTGCGCTCCACCTGCGCAAATTGCGGGAAGGTGGCTTGCAGGCTCAGCGCCTGCAAATCTCCGGCATAAATGCCGGCGAGCAGCGGCTCGGCGATATGCTCCGTCACTTCCCGTCCGAGACGTCTGTCCAGGAACGCGCCGACGGATTCATCTTCCTCCGACGGACGCGGCTTGATGAACAGATCCATAGCCGCGCGAAGCTTCCCCCACGGAGAGATGAGCCCGCTCTTCGCGAACGGCCCCAGCTCCGTCGGAATGCCGAGCACGAGGCCGGGCGGCATCCGGTACAGCTTGCCCCGGCGCAATATATATGTTTTTTTGGCATGCGGATTCGTGGCGACCAACTCCGATTCCATTCCGAGGTCGCGCGCCAAATCAATCATCGGCAGCTTCCGGGCGAGGAAGGAGTCCGGTCCTTTCTCAATGACGCACCCTTCCTTCCGCAGGGTCTCAATCTTCCCGCCGAGACGGTCCGATTGGTCTATGACGGTAACGGAGACGGGCTTCCCCTCTTCATCCGCCTGCTTCAGCGCATAGAACGCCGCGCTCAATCCGGTAATTCCTCCACCGATAACGACAAGTTTCCGCAGAGCATTCATGTTGTTACCTTCTTTCTAGTTACTCGCTTCCGACATCGCCTTCATCGTAACGTCGGCCAATGTCGCCATATACTTCGGATCATCGTTCAGCATACGAATGCGCTTGAAGCGGATGCCCAGACGCTCGGCCTCCTGCACCGCCTCGATATCGAGATCATACAGCACTTCCAGATGATCGGATACGAATCCGATCGGCGCCGACAGCACCCAACGAATGCCTTCCTGCTGAACCGCGGCGAGCGTGTCCAAAATATCCGGCCCCAGCCAAGGCGTTGCCGTCCGGCCCGCGCTTTGCCAGGTAAATCTCCACTGCCCTTCCTTCAGCCCGCAGCGCTCGGCTACCGCGGCCGAGGTGGCGTTCAATTCATCCACGTACGGATCATTCATCTCCAGGATGCGCGCTGGCAGGCTATGGGCGCTGAACAGCACCTGGATCTCATCCCGCTTCGCCCCTTCGGCGACGAGGGCGTCCAACTGCTCATTCACCCGTTCGGTCAACGCATCCAGCAGATCGGGGTGAAGATGATAGCTGTTGACGCAGCGAAGCTCAATCCCGTGCTTCGCCGCCGCTTCCTTCGCCCGCGCATTATAGCCGCCGACGCTCATCGCGGAATAATGCGGCGCCAGCACGACGGATACGGCTTGCTTGATGCCGTCCGCGGCCATGGCCGCGACGCCGTCCTCGATATACGGCTGCGCATGCTTCAAGCCTTGGTAGCACACATACTGAACTTCCGTGCCTTCGGTACGGCGGTTCAGCGTCTCCTGCAGCGCTTCAACTTGGCGGTCCGTATGCTCACGCAGCGGGAACACGCCCCCGACAATCGCTTCATACCGATCCGTCAGCTCCTTCAACTGCTCCTCGGACGGCGGATTGCCCCGCCGGATATGCGTGTAATAAGGCTCGATTTCTTCGAGGCTGCGGGGAGTTCCGTAGGACATCACCAGCACGCCGATTTTACGCTTGGACACTCGCTGTCCCTCCATTCCGTCTCGTTCTCGTTACACCCTGTTTCTTATTTCTTCGCCAGCAATTGGCCGGAATATTCATGCACGAACTCGGTCAGCTTCCGCAATTTGTCCAGCGAGGCTTCCGGAAACAGCCCGTGGCCGAGGTTGAAAATATAGCCCGGCTCCTGAATTCCCTGCTCTATGATATGGGCGGCTTCCCGTTCGATGACGCTCATCGGCCCCGTCAGCACATAAGGGTCCAGATTGCCTTGGACGGCGAACCGGCCGTTCAACCGGCGGCGTCCTTCCGCGACGGACACCCGCCAGTCCAATCCAATTACATCCGCCTTCAGATCGCGAAGGGTCGGAAGCAATTCGCCGGAGCTGACGCCGGGGAAATATATTTTCGGAACGTCCAATTCGGACAGCTCCGCAAAAATGCGCTTCATCGTCGGCAGCACGTACCGTTCGAAATCGCGCGGAGACAAGGAGCCGACCCAACTGTCGAACAATTGGAACGCTTTGGCCCCGTTCGCCACCTGGGAACGCACATAGGCGATCACCATGTCTCCCAGCTTGTCCATCAGGGCATGCCATACGTCAGGAGTCTCATACATCATCGTTTTGGTAAGGATGTAATTTTTGGAAGGACGGCCCTCGATCAAATAGCTCGCAATCGTGAACGGAGACCCCGCGAACGTGATGAGCGGAACCTTCAGCTCCCTGTCAAGGATGCGAATGGTCTCGAGAATATGGCCCAGATCGTCTTCCGGATCGACCGGTCTCAGGCGCTCGACGTCGGCCGCGCTTCGTATCGGATTGTGAATAACCGGCCCTACATTGGCTACGATATCGAAGTCGATCCCCATTGAAGCGACCGGATTCATTATATCGGAATAGAGAATCGCCGCATCCACGCCAAGCTTGCGGACGGGCATCATTGTAACTTCAGCGGCCAGCTCGGGCTGACGGCATATTTCAAGCAGACTGTATTTCTCTTTAATCTTGCGATAGTCGGGATCATATCGTCCGGCCTGCCGCATGTACCATACCGGCACGCGGTCTGCTTGTTCCTGTCGACACGCTTTCAGAAAACGATCATTATAAGTCATTCATATACCCCGCTTTGACGGTATTGTGCCTATAGACAAATCGTCCGTTTTGGACACGCACTTTTTTATAGCTAACGCTTCCATTATGCCCCTTTTCCCTGCTTCTCACAACCTCGCCGATCCGTTTAGCTATGACAATCTGTTGACAAAAAACGTTCGCATATGATGATTTTTCGACAATTTCCCCACACAACCTATAAATCTCGTTAACACGCGATTAACACTCGTCTAGTAGTCTATCGGAAGACGAGCCGCTTCGCGTTCGCTCCATTCCGTGAAAAAGGAGAGATGACTAATGATGAACGAGACGATGAACCGCAGAACGTTTTTGGCTTATCTGGGCAGCGGAGCCGCTGCGCTTGCCGCCGCCTCGGCGGGGCTGGGCAGCTTCGAAGGAACGGCGGAAGCCCGGACGGCGGACCATTTGTTCGGCTTCAAGTCCAACCGCGTGTCCGGTTATTTTGACCCGATCGATCCGTCCGATGCGGATGAGCTTATTTTGCCAAAAGGCTACAAGTACGATGTCGTCGCTGCCTACGGCGACGTGATTAATCCAACCGGGGACACGTTCGGCTTCAACTGCGATTTCACCCTCTATTTTCCTATCGACGGCTCGAGCGAGCACGGGCTGCTCTGGGTCAATCATGAATATTCGAGCGATGTGTTCGTGCATGGCCCCAAAAAAGGAGACAGCTACACGGCGAAGCAGATTCGCCAGATGCTCTATGTTCAGGGCGGTTCGATAATTGAAGTGCAGCGGGATAAGCAGGGCGCCTGGAGCATGATGCCGGACTCCCGCTACGCCCGGCGCATAACCGGCCTGACGCCGTTCGACCTGACCGGACCGGCCCGAGGCTCGAAGGCCGTCGGCGGAGCTACCCGCGTTCAAGGGACGTTCGCCAATTGCTCCGGCGGCATGACGCTGTGGAACACCGTCCTGTCGTGCGAGGAAAATTACGAGCCGACCTCCGAGGCGGCGAAGCTCGACCCGACCCACTACGGCTGGGTCATTGAGGTTGATCCGTTCGATGCCGCGTTCCCGGTGCGCAAGCACACGGCGCTCGGTCGGTTCCATCACGAGAATTCGGCCATGGGCTTGTCCAAGGACGGCCGGGTGGTCGTCTATATGGGAGACGATACGACGGATGCCTACGTCTACAAATACGTCTCCGCCGGCAAATATGCGCCGCAAGCGGGCCGTGCGAACTCGAAGCTGTTGACGGAAGGCACGCTGTACGCGGCCGACCTGAAGAAAGGCCGCTGGATCGCCTTGACGCTGGAAGCGGTGCAGCGCGCTTTGGCCGACAGCTCGTTCAAGCCTCCTTCCTCCATAAGCCTGACCAAGGAAGAGCTTCAAGCCAAATACAAGACCGAGGCCGATGTGCTCGTTCATGCCGCCGAAGCGGCTGCGCTGCTCGGCGCCACTCCGACCGATCGCCCGGAGGATGTCGAGATCAGCCCGTTCGACAACACGCTGTTTATCGCTCACACCAATAATGACAAGCACGGCAATATCCACGGCCATATCACTCGCTTTTTCGAGAAGGACGGCGATTTGGGCGCGCTGGAATTCGATTTTGAAATATTCGCGGCCGGCGGGCGGCAGAGCGGATTCAGCGCCCCGGACAATCTGACGTTCGACAGCAACGGAAGCCTATGGACGGTCACCGACATCTCTTCCAGCAAGCTGAACAGCGGGGTCTACCGCTCCTTCAAGAACAACGGCGTATTCGTCATTCCTACGCAGGGTCCGGACGCGGGCAAGGCGATGCAATTCGCCTCCGCGCCCGTCGAGGCGGAAATGACGGGGCCCTGGTTCACGCCGGATGAGCGCACGCTCTTCCTCGCCGTGCAGCATCCGGGTGAAGAGACGTCCGATCCGCGCAAGCCGACCAGCATGTGGCCGCACCGCAAGGGCGACACGATGCCGCGGCCGGCGGTCGTTGCCATTACGGGATTTACGTGGTAGAGCAAGGGAGGCAATAATATATGGGAATCGGAAATATCGGGGCTGGCGGCATCGTTCTGCTCGTCATTCTCGCCCTGCTGCTGTTCGGCCCGTCCAAGCTCCCTGAATTGGGACGCGCCTTCGGGCGGACGCTCAGCGAATTCAAGCAGGCGACGAGATCCCTACTGACGCCGCCGGAGAAGGATGCCGAGCCCGATCAGGAGCAGATCCGCAATCCTCATTCATAGCTGTCGGAACGACGAATCAAGCCGGCATCGGCCCAGCCTCTCTGTGCCAATGCCGGCTTGATGTGCGTTCGCCCGGGTCTCCGGTCTTTACCTTTCCCCTCCTCTTTTCCCCTTGCGTGAATTGACCAGAAATTGCATAACCTATCCTGACTTGCTATCAACTGCATCCATAACCCTGTTTTCATATGACAATTGATATATATACATATGGTATAATAGTACCCGTTGCTGAACATTGTACGGACCGTGACAGAAAGTGGTGAGCATCTTATGCAGCAATGGAAACTGAATCTGATTATTCTCTGGTTCGGGTCATTTCTGGTCATGTCGGGGATGACCATGGTTACGCCGTTCTTGGCGCTGTATTTGCAGCATGATATCGGTTTGAGCGATCCGCATCAAATTGCTATCTGGACGGGACTTATTTTTGCGGCGAATTTTTTGACCTCATTTATTTTTCAGCCGATCTGGGGCAAGTTCGCCGATAAGTACGGCCGCAAAGTCATGATTATCCGTTCCGGCTTAGGTATGGCCATCGTGACAATATTAATGGGCTTCGCCCAGACGCCGGTGCATCTGCTGCTGCTTCGTTTGCTGAATGGAACTATCTCCGGCTTCAACCCGGCCGCAGTCGCTCTCGTATCGTCGACCACGCCGCGGGAACGGACCGGCTTCGCAATGGGAATACTGCAGTCCGGCGTCGTCGCCGGCACGATTCTGGGGCCGCTTATCGGCGGGGTGTTGGCGGACTGGGTCGGGTACCGGCCGATTTTCTATATTACCGGAACGCTATTGTTCCTGGCCACGATGCTGACGCTTTTCATGGTGAAGGAATCGTTCGACCGCGAAAAGGCTGCGGAAGAGCCCCAAATCTCGGTTCTCGCCGGCTTCAAACAGTTGTCTGGCATTCCGCAGCTTCTGTCTCTGTTCGCGGTAACCTTCCTGCTTCAATTCGCCATGCTGAGCCCGATGTCGCTGCTGCCGCTGTATGTGCAGGACCTTCATGGCTCGGCGCAAAATCTGGCGTTTCTCGCCGGACTCGTCAGTGCGGTCACCGGCCTGTCCAACATGATTTGTTCCCCGATACTCGGGAAAATGAGCGACAAGTATGGCTCCCATCGAATACTGACCGTCTGTCTGATCGGGGCTGCGCTAACCTTGATTCCGCAGGCCTTCGTCGGCACCGTATGGCAGCTGCTTATCGTCCGCTTCCTGCTCGGAATCTTTATGGGCGGCCTGCTGCCATCGGTCAATGCGCTGATTCGGAAATATACGCCGGACGGCATGGAGAGCCGGGCCTACAGCTTCAATACGAGCACGCTCGCGCTCGGCAATATGATCGGTCCCGTATTTGGCGGAGCGATGTCCGGACTCATCGGCATTCAAGGCATCTTTATCATCTCCGGCATTTTGCTGCTCGTGAACACGGCATGGGCCCGTTACTCCTTATATGGGAGAAGAAGCACGAGTCATTGACAGGCTTTATGCCTTCAGCAGGCTTCGTCGCCTTGCTAAACGCATCTTGGGCGGACAGACGGGCAGCCGGGCAGCCGTCTGCCGCCGGTAAGATGTACCGGGGAAGCAATATCCCATAGCAAGACGCCTCTGCATACTTCCGCGCCCACTTACCGTCACAACTTGTAACGAAATAAATACAACCATTGGATGAGAATATAAAATTTTCGCAAAAAAGGCTTGATCTGAAAAGCATTTCATCCGCTACAGTATGAATAGAGCCGCCAATCAGCCGGCGTTACCCGACGACTCGTCGGGGCGTTACGGCAGGCGGCTTTTCTTTATTTTTACTTATCACCAGTTCAAATCCGATTCAAAAAAGCTATCAAGCGACTTCTTCCTGTTTGGATCTCCGCTTTCGTGCGTATATATCCACTGAAAGGAGAGATTGTAAAACATGGTAAACAAATGGACCTCACGTGCCATGGCCATCATGCTGTGCTTTATCTTGACCTGGAGCACGGCAGCTGTATTGGGGCCGGCAGAGACGCAGGCCAAGCCAAGCTATCCGGAATTCAACAAAGTAGCGACCAAAGGTCCAATCATTCCGGGATTAAACGCCAAAAATGAATGGGTGCCTCAAGGATTGGCGATCGTGCCGGGGAAAAACTGGGTCGTCGTCTCGCATTATTCAGGGAAATCCAGCAGTCAAGCAAGCGCCATCTCCATTACCGACACGAAGACCAAAAAGCGGATAAAGACCCTCTATTTATACGAGAGCGCCAAGAAAAAGCATACGGGACATGTGGGAGGAGTCGCCGCCAGCGCCAAATACTTATGGATAGCCTCCGGCAGAAGCGTATACCAAATTCCCATGAGCACGATCTCCAGCAAAAAGGATTACAGCAATGTTGTCATGAAAAAATTCGCTCTTGGCCATAAAGCCTCCTATGCCTCCTATGCGGATGGGGTGTTGTGGGTAGGTGAATATATGGATGGCCAAGACATCGGAAAAGGCATGTGCAAACCGGGGCCGAAGGGCAAGGCGAGAGGCTATAAGCTGAACGGCAAAGGCCAACTGCCATCCAATCCGAAGGCCTCTTATACGTGGACGACGCCTGACCGGGTGCAAGGGATGGCCCTGACGAAAAACCGTGTTTTCTACAGCCAGTCCTGCGGCCGCAACAACGACAGCACCCTGCTCGTATACACGCGCGGAGCCTCGGGCAAGAAGGTCGGCTCCTTGAAAATGCCTCCGATGTCCGAAGGTATCTCCTTAACGGGAAACAACCTCTATGTTCTGTTCGAATCCGGGGCGCGTAAATACGCTAACGGAAAATACCCTCTTAAAAATATGTATATCATCAATACCAAGAAACTGAAGCTATAGCGGTATACAACAACAGCCCCCCTCCGGTCGGCAATGACCGGAGGGGGGCTGCTTCGATAGCGCCTCAGCACTTCTTTGCACCATTATCCCATTCCATCAGTCTGGATGCGTGCACGGTCCTTTGCCTCACTATCCCATCCCGTCAGTCTGGATGCGTGCACGGTCCTTTGCCTCACTATCCCATCCCGTCAGTCCGGATGCAGGCACGGCCCTTTGCACCACTATCCCATTCCGTCAGTCTGGATGCAGGCACAGTCCTTTGCATCAACTATCCCATTCCGTCAGATGGAGATTAACAGCGATTATCTCTCAGTTTTTTCCTCGCCCTGAGCGGTTGGGAGAATGGTGATAAGGAGTGCCAGACTCTACTATAGCCTCCACCTGATTCAATGGGAGTTTACACAAAAGGTCTGACTGCCCCCAATCCACTCCAAGCCTGAGTCGATGGGAGTTTGCACATAAGGAATGACTGCCCCCACTCCATTCCTCTTGAAGCAGCGGGAGACTGCCAAATAAAAGGGACCGCGCTCCGCTTACTGACCACCGTAAGCGGCGGGAGATAGTGCTCCCGCCATCTTCACATTCCCGTCCCTACAGCCGCAGCAGGCCAAGCACATGAAGAAATACGATGGCGATAACAACCGGAATAACGAAGCGCAGCAGTATGATGTAGAGGGCCAGGCCTTTGCGCCACCAAGCCGCTTCGCTCGCGAATTCCTCGTACAGCCGCTGCCGCGGGAAGCGGAAGCCGACGAACAAGGCGATAAGCAGCGCACCGACGGGCATGAGCACATTCGTCACGGCGAAGTCGGCCGCGTCGAACAGGGACAGGCCGAAAATACGCGCATCCGACCAGACGCCGAACGACAAGGCGGACGGGATGCCAACGATGAAGATAAGGATGCCGAACAGCCAGCTCATCCGGGAACGCTGTTGTTCGTTTTTGGAAAATCCCGATACCAGAATCTCCAGCATGGAGAAGGCCGAGGTCAAGGCCGCGAACAGGAACAGCGCCAAAAATAACACGATAAACAAGCCGCCGAACGGCAGTTGTTCAAACAAGGCGGGCAAAGTGCCGAACAGCAGGCCCGGGCCTTCCTGTGGCTTCATGCCCAGCGCAAATAAGGCCGGGAAGATCGCAAGCCCCGCCATCAGCGAGGTCAGGACGTTCAGGCCGACGACAGAGACCGATGATTTGAGCAGCGATTCCTGGCGGCTCAGGTAGGAGCTGTAGGTCACCATGACGGATACCCCGACGCTGAGACAGAAGAACGACTGTCCCAACGCATACAGCACAGCTTGTCCCGTCAGTTTGCTGAAATCAGGCTGAAGGAAATAACGAAGCCCCTCGCCCATCCCGGGAAGAGTCAGGGAACGGATAATAAGCACGAGGAATAAAATGAACAAGCCCGGCATCAGGATGCGGCTTGCCCGTTCGATCCCCCCCTTTATTCCGCGCGCGACCACCGCGATCGTAATCAGCATGAAGACGAATTGCGCCGCTACTGCGTACCACGGATTGGCTACCGTCTCCGCGAACAGCGCATCGTAATCGCGGCCGTTGGCGAGCAAGCCGCCGACTATGCCGCGACCTGCATAGAGCACAATCCAGCCGCCAACGACACTGTAATAGGATAAGAGCAGGAAGCAGGTTCCGATTCCCAAGTATCCGATCCAGTGCCATTTCGATCGCGGCGCAATGTCCCGGTATGCGGATACGGCTCCCCGCCCGGTGCTGCGCCCGATGGCGAACTCCGCCAGGAGCAGAGGCAGTCCGATGCCCAGCGTAAATATCAGAAAAACAACAAAAAATGCGCCCCCGCCGCTTGTCGCGACGACATTGGGGAATTTCCAGATGGCCCCGAGCCCGATCGCCGATCCGGCCGAGGCCAGTATAAATCCGAGTTTCGAAGTCCACTGCTCTCGAGTTGTCATTACTGCCTCCTGTTGTCAATCTGTGTACGAATATTGCCCGCTCATACCGGCAGCCAGTTCATCCCGTGTAAAAACACGACCAGGACGATAACCGGCAAAATGAAGCGAAGCATGAAGACGTACACGGCCAAGCCTTTGTGCCAGCGGCTGCCGAGCGTGTTCCATTCCTCCTGCAGGCGCCGCCGCGGATACCGGAACCCGACGAATAGCGAGATCAGCAGGACGCCAAGCGGAAGCATGACGTTCGTCACCGCAAAGTCGGCCCAATCGAATATATTGCGCCCCAGCCACTGCAGGTGGCTGCCCACGCCAAAGGAGAGGGCCGACGGAACGCCCAAGGCGAAAACACCGCCGCCGACCAGCCAGCACATCCGCGCGCGTTGCTCAGCCTTGCCCCGGGTGAATGCGGCCACGACGATTTCCAACAGGGAGAACGCCGATGTCAGGGTCGCGAATAAGAAAAGCGCCAGGAACAGCGCGATGAACAGGCTGCCGAACGGAAGCTGCTCGAAGACGGCCGGAAGCGTGATGAAGAGCAGCCCGGCGCCTTCCTGCGGCTTCATGCCGAGGGCGAACAAAGCGGGGAATATCGCGATGCCCGCCATGAACGAGGTCAGCACGTTCAACCCGACGACCGACAGAGCCGGCTTCCCGAGGGGCTCCCCTTTGTTCAGATAGGAGCTGTACGTCACCATGCAGGAGCCGCCCACACTCAGACAGAAGAAAGATTGTCCAAGCGCATACAGCAGCGCTTGCGGCGTCAGCTTGCCGAAGTCCGGCTTCAGGAAATAGACGAGTCCTTCGCTCATCCCCGGCAGGGTGAGCGACCGCACGATCAGAACAAGGAACAGGATGAACAAGCCAGGCATCATAATGCGGCTCGCCTTCTCAATGCCCTGCTTCACTCCCCGGGCCACGATAACGATCGTGATGAGCATGAACAGCGCCTGCGCCAGCACGGCCGCCCAAGGGTTTGCGGCGGTCGATTCGAACAGTTCCCCGTAATTGCGTCCATCCTGCAGCAGCGAGCCGGTCAGGCCCTTGAGGAAATAGAGCACAATCCACCCGCCGACCACGCTGTAAAAGGACAGCAGCAAGGAGCACGTCGCCATTCCCAAATAGCCGATGCCATGCCATCTGCTCCCCGGCGCCAATTCACGGTAGGCGGATACCGCTTCCTTGCCCGTATTGCGGCCGATCATGAATTCGGCCAGCAGCAGCGGCAGGCCGATGCCGAAGGTAAAGATAATAAAGACAAGAAAAAAAGCGCCGCCACCGCTGGTAGCGACGACATTCGGGAACTTCCAGATCGCTCCGAGCCCGATGGCCGATCCGGCCGAAGCAAGCACGAAGCCGAGTCTGGAAGTCCATTGTTCTTGCTGTGTCATCCGTTCTAATCCATCCTTTTTTTTCGATTGCTGTCATCCATTATAGCATAGCAACGGAATAAAGAGTCTCCTTCCCTATATTTAGAATCTGGGCGAAATTATTTCACGATAGCAAGCGCCAGACCGTCATAGGCCGGAAGCAGCGTGCTGAGCAATCGTTCATCCTGCGCGATCGCGGCATTGAATGCCCGCATCGCCTGCACGGACGGACCCTGCTTGTCCGGATTGAGCGTTCTGCCGCGGAGCATGAGATTGTCTCCCGCGATGAGGGCCCCCGGTCTCGCGAGGCGGATCGCGTATTCGAGATAGGCCGGGTAATTTTCCTTGTCCGCGTCGATAAAGAACAGATCATAACGGGCCCCTTCCCGCTCCAACTCCGCAAGCGAATGAAGCGCCTCGCCCACACGGTATTCCACCTGTTCGCCGAAGCCGGCTTCCGTAAGATTGCGCTTCGCCAGATCGGCGTACTCTTGACGCAGCTCGAGCGAGACAAGGCGGCCTCCCGGTTCCAGCCCCCGCAAAATGCAATAACCGCTGTAGCCGCCCAGCGCGCCGATTTCCAGCGCATCCTTCGCATGCGCCAGGCGGGCCAGCATCGTCAACAGGCGCCCGTACCCTTCGGGCACGGAAATGTCCCGTATGCCATGAGCCCGGATAGCCTCCTTGATTCGCTCCACGGCCGGATCTGCCGGATATAATTGTTCCAAATAGGATTCTACTGCTTCACTCGACATTTTCCATCCTCCTTGCATTTTATGATATGATGAATGCCATACAAGTACAAGTAAGAGAAGCAGAACGGAGTGTTGTTATCGAATGAATCGACCTTGGACGTTAATCGCGACCGCCCCGATGGGACTGGAGGCTGTCGTCGCGCGCGAATTGAAGCTGCTTGGATACGAGGATACGCGGGTGGAGAACGGCCGCGTGCTGTTCTCCGGAGGGCCTGTCGACGTGTGCCGGGCCAATCTGTGGCTCCGGACCGCGGATCGGGTGCTCGTCAAGATGGGGGAATTCCGCGCCCGTACCTTCGAGGAGCTGTTCGAGGGCACCAAAGCCATCCCCTGGCCGGATTGGATCCCGATGCACGGCGAATTTCCGGTTGACGGTCGTTCTCATAAATCCCAGCTCTCCAGCGTTCCCGCCTGTCAGGGCATCGTGAAAAAGGCGGTCGTGGAGCGGATGAAGCAGCGGTACCATACCGACTGGTTCGAAGAGACCGGTCCGCTATACCGGATCGAGGTCTCCCTGCTGAATGACATGGCGACGATTACGCTGGACACGACCGGACCCGGGTTACATAAGCGCGGCTACCGCAAGTTGACCGGAGCCGCGCCGCTTAAAGAGACGATGGCTGCCGCCATCATTCTGCTGAGCCGCTGGAATCCGCAGCGTCCCCTGTATGATCCGTTCTGCGGATCGGGAACCTTCCTGATCGAAGCCGCCATGATCGGCTGGAATGTCGCTCCCGGACTCCGGCGCTCCTTTTCTGCGGAGGCATGGGGCATCATCGGGGAACAGGATTGGGAACAAGCGCGGGAGGAAGCGTTCGACGCCGTCCGCGACGACACGGAGCTTCAATTGACCGGATCGGACATCGATCCGGAAGCGATTCGTCTCGCGGAAGCGGCAGCGAAGAGCGCCGGCTTCGGCCGGGAGATCGAGTTCCTCGTCTGCCCGGCGAACAAGGCGAAGCCGCAAGGAGATTACGGCTGTCTCGTTACGAATCCGCCTTATGGCGAACGATTGAACGAGAAGGACGAAGTCGAGCGGATGGTAAGAGACCTCGGCTTCATGGCGAAGACGCTGCCGACCTGGTCGTTCTTCGCGATCAGCCCGAGCCGCCAGTTCGAGCATTACTTCGGACGACCGGCGGACAAGCGCCGCAAGCTGTTCAACGGCAATATCGAATGCCAGCTCTATCAATATTTCGGTCCGCTTCCGCCGCGCAGCAAGACGCCGGCTTCGCCTTCCGGATCCTAGTCACGCCCAACCGAACACCATCTGCCCCTACAACGGCAGGCGGTGTTCTTTTATTTTTAACATTTTATGAAAATCTGATAAGATGGGAGGTACGATTATCATTCAAGGAAGGAACATGCAATGAATCCAATTCGCCAAGCCCGGCCCGATTCCGCCGGCAGGAAAAGTTCGGCGGCCGCCCTCTTCGGGTGGCTCAGCTTCGTCTTCTTCCTCGCGGCTATGATGGGGAAGCTGATCTATTTCAATCGCACGCTGGCGATACCGAATATGGCCATGGACCGGGACGACTTTTTGGTCGCCCTGGGATCGCTGCTGATTGCCGGCAGCTGGACGTTCTGGGTGAAGGAACGATGGCGCCCCCTGCTCCTGCTGCTGCTTAACTTCACCCTGACGCTGCTCATTTTTGCCGATTTGATCTATTTCCGCTATTTTCAGGACTTTATAACGATTCCCGTCCTGCTCCAAGCCGCACAGGTCAGCTCGCTCGGAGAGAGCATCGCATCGCTAATTCACGGCAAGGATGTGCGGCTGTTCCTGGACTGGATCGTCCTCATTCCGCTTACGATCGGACATGTCCGCATTCGGACCCGGGAATACCGTTACCAGCGGGCCATGTTATCCGGCCGGAGGAACGGGGGACGCATGCTGCAGCGGGTATCGGCCGGCCTGCTTGCCATCATCGTCGGCGCCGTATTGGTAGCCGTGCCGGTGAAGCAGGCGACCAGCACATGGGCGAAAGGGCTGTTCAGCTCGGTCTGGTGGAGCGCCTCCGTCTATAACATTACGGGTTTGCTCGGCTTTCACGGCTATGATGTGTACCGGTACGTGAAGGAAAATATGATGGGAGGGGCTTCTCTCTCGGAAGCCGAGATCATGGACGCGGAAGCGTGGTTCGCCGCCCATCGCCCAGACCGTCAGGGCCCGTCGTCCTCGTTCGGGCGCTATGCCGGCAGCAATGTCATTATTGTGCAGGCCGAGGCGTTCGAAAATTTCGTCATTGGCGCCAAGGTGAACGGGAAGGAAATTACGCCGAACCTGAACGCGCTTCGCAAGGAGAGTCTTTATTTCACCCGGTTCTTCCATCAGACAGGCCAGGGCCGCACCTCCGATGCCGATTTCGGGGTGAATGCCGGACTTCATCCGCTGCCGTCCGGCTCGATCTTCATCCGCTACCCGGGCCAGACCTACGATACGCTGCCGGCGATGCTCCGCGCGCAAGGTTATCGCACCGGAGCGTTCCATGCTTATGACGCCGGGTTCTGGAACCGCTATATCATGTATCAAAATATGGGCTATGACTTTTTCATGAGCAAAAAAGACTATGTTCTGGACGAGCCCGTCGGATGGACGGTCGGGGACAAATCCTTCTTCCGCCAATCGGTCGAGCGAATGTCTTCCGAGCCGCAGCCGTTCTACAGCTTCTTAATTACGCTGGCAAGCCATCATCCGTACAAGCTGCCGAAATCGGTGCAGAAGCTCGATGTCGGCCCGTACAAGGATACGATGTTCGGCGATTATTTGCAGTCGATGCATTACGTTGACGAAGCGGTCGGGGTGATGATCGCCGATCTGAAGCAGCGCGGGCTGTGGGACAAGACGATCTGGGTATTTTACGGAGATCATGACAACTCGATCGGAGAGACGGAGCCTCTCTCCTGGCTGCTCGGCCATCCCGTCAGCAAGCTTGATATGCTGGAGATGAAGAATCAGGTCCCGCTCTTCATCCATCTCCCCGACGGGGCCCAGACCGGGACGTATGATACGGTCGCGGGCCAATTGGATGTCGCCCCGACTCTTCTTCACTGGCTCGGAATCGATACGGCCGATTCCTATATGATGGGCCATAATCTGCTGCTGCCGGATCAGCGGCTCGTCGTGCTGCGGAACGGCTCGTACACGGACGGGAGCATTTTCTATGTCCCTTCCGCCGACGGACTGTTCGAGCACGGCACCTGCTTCGATTACGCGTCGCGAGAGAAGACGGATGTCGCCCGTTGCCAGCCGTACGAGGCCGAAGCGAAGCGCCGCTTGACCGTCTCGGACCACGTGATTACGCATAATCTGATCAAGCGGTTCCGCCAATCCTCTCCTGCGGAACCGTGACAAGACAGCCGCTGTCCCCGTTGACAGCGGCTGTCTTCGCCTCTCACAGGCGCCTGCATCCTGCGTCTGCCGCACCTGCCCCGCCGATCTCCTTCTCCTGACCTACCGCTCCTGCAGGAGCTCGTCCAGCTTTCGGCGCCGCTTTTTCTCCTTCCGGCGCCGCTCCCGCTCTTCCCGGCGCAGCGCCTTGGCAAGAGACGCGCACATGCCGAGCAGGACGACCGCGAACGGCAGCGCCGTCAGGATGGAAGCGGTCTGAAGGGCGTCCAGCCCCCCGCTCAGGAGAAGAACGATTGCGATCAGCGACTGAAAGATTCCCCAGGTGAGCTTGATTGGAATGCTCGGATTCGGATTGCCGTCAGAGGACATCATGCCGAGCACGAAGGTGGCGGAATCGGCCGATGTAATGAAGAACGTCACGATGAGCAGCGTGGCCAGTACTCCGAGCACATAGCCGGCCGGCAGAGCGTCGAGCGTCACGAACAAGGCGGATGTAATATCCTGCTGCACGGCCTGGGCGAGCTTTAAGCCCTCGAACATTTCCAAGTGAAGGCCCGTTGCCCCGAATACGGAAAACCAGACGAAGCTGAAGCCGCTTGGCAGGAGCAATGTCCCGAGAATGAACTCCTTGATCGTCCGTCCCCGGGATACGCGCGCGATGAACGAACCGACGAACGGCGCCCATGCGATCCACCAGGCCCAATAAAACAAGGTCCATTTTGCAATCCAGGAATTTCCGGTGAACGGCGACAGCCGAAGACTCATCTGGATAATATTTTGCAAGTAGCCGCCCAACGTCGTCGTGAACGTATCGATGATGAAGGTTGTCGGTCCGAGCAGCAGCGTGAAGACCAGGAGGCCGAGCGCAATAAGCAGATTCGTATTGCTCAATATTCGTATCCCCTTGTCCAGGCCGGTAATGGCCGACGTCAGGAATAATACCGTGACCACAATAATAATGATGATTTGAACGGTGATGTTCGACGGGATTCCGAACGTATGCCGCAACCCGCCGTTAATCTGCATAACACCGAGCCCAAGCGACGTCGCGACACCGAAGGTAGTGGCGATAATGGCTAAAATGTCAATTACTTTGCCGATGGATCCGTCCACGCGTTCTCCAAGCAACGGGTAGAACGTCCGGCTTATCAATCCCTTATGCTCTTGGCGGAAGGTGAAATAAGCCAGAGCGAGCGACACGAGCGAATAAATCCCCCATGGATGAAGTCCCCAATGGAAAAAGGAGTAACGCATCGCTTCGCGTGCCGCATCCGGTGTCATTCCAGCCGCAGTGGGCGGATTCAGGTAATGGCTGAGCGGCTCGGCCACACCCCAGAAGACGAGACCAATGCCCATGCCTGCGCTGAACAGCATGGCGAACCAGGACAGATTCGAATATTCCGGCTCATCGTCGTCCTGGCCGAGCCGGATATGTCCATGCTTTCCGAAGGCAAGCACGAAGCAGAACAAAAGCACGATCAAGGCCGTGATCAGATAGAACCAGCCGAACCGCTCCGTCGTGAAGGTGAGCGCCGCCTCGGATTGCTGCGCCATGCTGCCGGGGGACAGCAAGCCCCAGAGGACAAAGGCCAGGATGATCACGACCGATATTCCAAATACCATACCTCCACCCCCTTGGTTGTTGCTCTTGATAGCATGTAGTATGCGCAAAAAAATCCCAGACGGGTGTCTGGGATTCCGGCATTATTTTCATGATAAAGAGCGAACTTCATTCTTCACGATTTTCCCATTGCTCGCTGGTGAGAAGAGAGCTTAACCGGTCCTGCTGCTCCTCGAGCATCGCTTCGGCCAGCTCCACCGGCTGCTGGTTCAAGCTCAGTCCGGCCTGCTCGACCGCCCGTTCGGCATGCTGCAGCGATTGCTCGGCTTGTTCGACGGACTGCTCCGACGGATGAGACATCGCCTGGGATACCGCATTGCGGGCCGTCTTGACCGCATTTTGGGCCTGGGAGATCGGATTCTGCGACTGCAGGCTGGAGTCATACTTGTTCGGCATGCTGTAAGCCTCCTTCGTCTGTGTTATTCATAAGCAACGTTAGGATGTGCTCGACAGCATTTTCTATACCGAAACCTAGTGCTTGAGGAACGCCTTTGCCTTTTCGATCGCCTCGTCCTCCGTCGGCGCCGTTACATATCTTCCGTTAATATAAATAAATACCCGCTTCAGGCAATGGCCGCAGTACGACTTGCAGCCTATTTTAATTTCCGCCTCGGGATCCAGCTTCTTCACCTTCGGCAGGAACGACTTCATGCTGATATGGCGGCATTTATCACATATACGTATATCATTAGCCATGATTGCTCACTCCATCTTAATCCCTTCATCATGATGTAAAAGAAAGTCCAATGTTGCTATAGTTATTGTAAGGGAATGGCCCAGCAGAAGCAACCGGTATGGCCACAACTTCTAACGGACGGGATCGTATTTCATGACCCGTTTGGAGAACCATGGCATCAAAATCATCGTGAACAGGATATCGTCGATCGGCATAAATGGCATGAAATCGGGCATTACCCAATACAACAGGACCAGTCCGGCAAAAATCCCTTTCTCCTTCAGCGGTACCCGGGGCGAGAACAACAGCCGCGGCGCCGCTCGGAACAGCCGGATGATCCGGCGGACAGGATGCTTGCTTCCGGCCTTGGCAGACATATGATTGCGGCCCATCCGCACACCCCCTTGCCTCTAGTGTGCGCCATCCGGCCCGCGTCATACGGCCCTCCCGAGACAGTCTATTCCTCGACTTGCCCGTTCAATGCTTCCCGCAAAATCGCCGACACTTCCTTATACATTCCGTCAAAGTCATGCAATGGCAGCGGGCTGGCGCCAAGGCCGACCTCGACCGTGAAGCCGGGCTTCCGGAATCGCTGAATGAACCAATCCTTGTATCCGGCGTCACTGCCCGACAGCTTGACGGCCCGGTAACCGCTGACCGCTTGGAACCGTTCCGCCCATGTGAGCGCTTCCGGCGGCTCATAATCACGGTAGTTCCAATAAATCTCCTGTCCTTGCGTATGGAAAGACAGGGCCAGCTCGAACGAATTCCGTTCCGTATAGGAAGCGAGCGCAGCGGCCTCGGGCTCGGACAACGGATGCTCCCCGCCGTAATTGAGCGGCCCCGGGGAACGCATTCCGCGCCGCGCCCGTTCTTCCTCCCAGTGGGCCGGGAACTGATCATTCAGGTCCACGCCGCGGATGTTCGCTTTCCACCGTTGAAAGCGCCGCGAGCCCTGATTCCATCCCATGACCGGGGAATAGAACGGATGTCGAGGCGAGATGCCTTCCTGCACCAATTCGACGCCGTCCGGATTCACCATAGGCACGATTTTCAAGGCCGTTCGCTCGTAAGCGGAACGCGCATCCCAGCCGAGCCATGGCTTTCCGCTCTCGCAAGACCGTGCGTAATCTTCGATGAACTGCATAAGCAAAGCCGAAGTTATCCACTCATTCGCATGGACACCGCCATTTGCATGAATCGGCACTGGCCCGCGCCCGATACTGACGGCCAAAATCGGCTTGCCGAGGACGCTGTGTCCGATCGTTTCCACTTGGACACAGGAATAGCGGCGGCTTAATTGCTGAAGATCTTCCATTAGTTGGAGAGGGCCGTATTCCGCTTTTTTCCGAAGTGTCTCATTCGTGCACACATAGGGAATGAACACCTTCTGCCCGACCGCCAGCCGGTCCGGCGACAAGCTTGGATTCACCGAGCGAATCAGCGCTTCCGGAACGCCATGTCTGGCGGCAAGACTGCTTAAAGTATCATTTGGCTGGACGGCATAAGTATCGTACGGACGCGCCGGTACCATGAGAACATACCCGGGAAGCGCATATTGGTCGGGATCAAGCTGCGGATTGTATGCCAAGAGCGCAGGCAGATTAATCCCATGCCGGGCGCAAATACGCAGGTAGGTATCTCCAGGCTGTATGGTATAGGGGATCTGCATCGTTCGAACCTCCTTCACTTCCTCATAGATGCATATGCCCCGTACAAAGCGGACATGACTGGAGTTGCCGCATTCCAAAAGACCAAAAAAGCATGCTCTCCGCGACAAACGCGAAAGGCATGCTCTTTGGCATAAACTATACGTATAATAGCTATAAAATCTGGGACATTCGCCACACGACGGGCACGGCGCATATTTGTTCGCCCAGCCAGGCGCGGGCAATCTTCTGGAACATTTCCGGATCTCCGCTGCAAAAAAATTGGTGAACCGGCGTTTCCAAACTATGGGCGAGCTGCCCTTTGTCATGCAAAATCGTACTGATTTCCCTTGCGGTCTCTTCGGCCGAATTGATAAGTTGAACGTCCGGGCCCATGACCAGTTGAATCGCATCGGTTAAAAAAGGATAATGCGTACAACCCAATATTAATGTATCTAATGGTAAAGAGCGCAATGGTTCCAGCGATTCCCGGACAACGCCGATGGCTTCACTGGATTGGAACAAGCCTTTTTCGACGAGAGGAGCGAAGGTCGGGCAAGCCTGGCTGACAGCCTCCACATGAGGAGATAACCGCCTGAGCGCCTGCTCGTAGGCGCCGCTTCGAATCGTCCCGTCCGTGCCGATGACGCCGATATAGCCCGTCTTCGTGGCCGATAGCGCGGCCCGGGCTCCCGGATAAATGACACCGACGACGGGAACCGGAACATAAGCGCGTATCTCTTCCAAGGCGACCGCCGTCGCGGTATTGCAGGCGATTACGATCATTTTCGGCTGAAATTGGATAAGATAGTCCACGATTTGACGCGTAAACAATCTCACTTCATCCGAGGATCGGGGACCATAAGGCGATCGGGCGGTATCGCCGAAATAAATAATTTGTTCCTGTGGAAGCTGGCGCATGACTTCTTTGACAACCGTCAAACCTCCCACACCCGAATCGAGCATTGCTATAGCTTGTTGCACGAATACACCGCTTCCTTTGTCTCTTGATTGACTGACCTGTGATACCATATGTACCGCAAAGCTAAAATGTACCTCGATCTTAACAGCAATGCAGACAAGGTTCAAGTCGGCTATCGTACCATTTTCACACAGCGCAAGAGACAACAGCTACGGGGAAACGCTCCGCGCAAAGAAGCATCCCTGCTCCCTCTTGGCAAGTGCCAAGAAGAACAGGGATGGTGTGATACAGGGATGCTGTTATACATATGGAAGGGCGGATAACCTTTATCTCCGCGTAACTTCCAATTCCTTCTCCGTCTCCTCGGAAGCGGCATCCAATGTGTCGTCAAGCACCGTCAGCTCCGCTTCGTTGTCTGCCTGACGCCATTGGTTCCAGTGCTGCTGAATGCCGGCCGCTTTCTCGCGCGCAGTTGCCAGGAGATTATCTTTTTGCTCTCCAATCTGCTTCGCCAGTTGCTGTGTCTTTTCATTCAACTGCTGAGCACCCTCCGCAATATCGGCGCGCAGCTCGCGGCCCGATTTGGGCGCCAGGAGCAATGCCGCTACCGAACCCACTACACCGCCGACGAGCGTTCCGATCCAGAACTTCTTGTTGCCATTTTCCATGCTATTGCTCTCCTCCTGTCGGCATTGCTCCGGGTTCATGCCGTTGTCGGGATGCCGGCGGGGATTCGTGCCGGGACGCGCGCCGCTGCCATTCGTCCCATCCCGCCGCAGCCCATTTCAGCCATTGGCCGGGGGGCCGACAGGAACGGGAGTCCGACTCGTCCCGTGAGCCGCCCGCCTGTTCCTCCTTGCGCCCGAACCATCGCTCGGTCCTCCGCCCCCACTCCGACAGCAGCCTGCCGGTCTGGCGAAGCGCGCCGCTCCATTCATTCAACGCGCCGATCACTTCCTCGGCGGCCTCCACGGTCCGCTCGGCCTTCTTGGACAGAGCCGACAACCGTCGAATCAACCGCTTCGCTTCATACGCACACTCCTCTGTCTTAGCCAGCGTCCGCCCCAACCGAAGCAGCACGGCTATTCCAGCACCGCACAGTGCCGTCCAGGCCACGGCAGCAAGCAGAATGCTCCATGCAATCATGGCGGCTCCTCCCTATCTCCAGCATCAACCCAGGCAAATGCCCATGTTGTAATGACAGTATAGATAGTTTGGGCTTGTCTTGACACACTTTTCACGTAAAAATTAATTGCGATTGGGTGTGATGAACCCCGTACGGTGCAACTATCATAACCGTGGCCTTCCGATCAATATCCCGGTTGGTCAGATGGCATTGCTTGTGCCTTACGGTCAATGTCCCAGCCGCTCAGATGGATTTGCTTGTGCCTTATACCAATATCCCCGACGCTCAGATATGCTTTACCTCAAATTTAACGATACAAATAGATGTGGCAAGACTGTTTATCCTGCACTACGGGGATAACAAGCATAAGAGACGGACAGGGACACCCACATCCTGTGCACGGGGATATAAAAAACCCCCGGGAGTTCTCTCCCGGCGGTTAAGTTCGCTTGCGTATCCGGTATGTGCAGCGCTTGCCCTGCTCCGCGATGCATTCGGTGCGGATCACATCCGCGTCCAGCAGTTCGCGGAAGAGCGCCAGTTCGCAAGCACAAGGCTGTTTATAATGCTGGGCCACCTGCGCAATGGGGCAATTGTACTCATGCAACAGCCAGCTTCCATCTTCTTCCCGCTCCGTCTCGACCATATATCCGTTATGATCCTGAATGGACCCGAGGGCTTTGACGCGTTCCTCCAGGCTGGATTGGCCCATATGCGGGGCATACTTCTGGATTAGCGACTGCTTGCGGCTCTCGAACAGCTTCCCAATCCCTTCTTCCTCCGGCCAGACCTCCATCTCCTTCAGCAAGTCCAGAATCAGCTGATGGTATTGCTTCGGGAACTGTTCATCCCCTTGAGTCGACAGCCGGTATGTACGCAGCGGGCGGCCCATCGGCTGGCGCACCATCTCGGTTTCCAGCAGGCCTTCTTCCTCCAGCGAATACAGATGCCTGCGCACGCCCATTTCCGTCATGTCCAGCTCCACGGCCAATTGGGCGGCCGACATCGCTCCATTCGTTTTGAGCAGCATCAGCATCTGTTGGCGGGTCGACGTTTTCGTATCAGACTGTTTCAATAGTAACCACCTTTATTTGGGTTGTCTTCGTATCGACATTGTATCTTATCCCGCCGACCGAGACTAGATCATTTCTTTGGCAATGAACTGGCGGACGCCTTCGGCGAACGGCGGCAACAGCTCCGGCAGCTCCGCCAGGGCGGGATGGAGTTCCCCTCTCTTCCAGGCAGCGTAATCCTGGACGAGCGGTTTGCGAAGCCGAACGAGGCCGAGCAGGCCGTCATGCAGCCGCTCCGGTATGGCTCCCTCTTGCGATAAAATCTCTACGATGTCTTCATAGCTGCTGGCATCCCTCATCATAAATCCGTCAATCAGCAGACTGCCTACATCGGTAATCAGCTCTATGGCGATATGTAGCGCCCGTTCTTGTGCATAGGATGCGGTCAGGCTTCCATCCCATCCGTTTCGTATCGCATTCGCGGCTTCCACGATTTCGGGAACCATATTCAAGCGTTCCTCGATCTGTGCGGTCTTCACATAATACATCGCTAGCCTCTCCCTTCTCTGTCAGACGCTGTCACAGACAGCATATCGAAGCTGGACATGATTCGCAAGCACAAAAAAAGGAGCCCGCCAGCCCCTTTTCCTGAAAAACTTGCTTATTCCACGATCAAATAAGATTTCATATCATCATGACCTGTACCACACATGACTGAACAGTGAATTAAATATTTCCCCGGCTTATCGAAAACAAAGTCCTTTTCCATCTGACCGTCTTTCAAATCAATCTTGAAATCTTCAATGGCAGCACCGTGAAAACCGGATTCATTCACCAGCTTCAGGCGGACCTTTTCCCCAGCCTTGACCTTATATTCGGCCTGATCGAACGTAAAATCATTGCTCGCTACGATCTTGACAAGCTTAACGCCTTCTGGAGCTGCTTCTTCTTGCTCTGCCTTCGGCATGTTGAAGAGCAACAATCCGATGGCGAATACGCACGCGATGCTGAACAATGTGAACATTGCCCATTTTTGCATAACAGTCATACGCCCCTTTGTCAGTTACATTCGTCACCTTTTATATTACAAAATCTTTCCTGAATCTCTCAACCCTAACTTGAAATTTTCTAAATCATTTTTGAACTTTGTGACGAATTGATGAACGAAAAGAGTATTTTCTTTATTTTTGCCGTATTTTCGAGATTTCATCCGACGGAAACGCTTCAGCTCTCTTGACATTTCCGTGAATTATTGTTTATCCTCGTTATTTTTGAGGGATGCGATGAATTTTCGAAGCTTCGGCGGAAGCGGAAGACCAAGACGGCCATAGTTTTCCACGATGGAGACGAGCTCGTTCGCAAGGTAAAAGCTGATGGCGCCTTCCCGTATCCACACGGTGCCGAAGACCGTATCCACATGATGCGCCAAAATGACGATAAATAGCATCAACCCTTTGCGGGTCAGGCCCCAGAACCCGACTTCACTGCTTAAGCCCTTGCCTTCCCGCAGCGATGCGGCGATGCCGGAGATATAATCAATAGCGATAGCGATGATAAAAAGCGATAACAACGGGTTCCAGGTGCCGAACAGGAAAGCGACAATTCCCCCGAAGAGCCCGCTTAAGCTGTTCAGAGCAAGCTGTCTCATAGGACCAACCTCCTCTTGCTGCGTGATACATTATCGTATGCAAGGTCTTGTCCATCCCGCCACGGCAAGATTCCGTCCTGACAAAAAAATACGGACCGCCCTCCGCCAGGAGACACGGCCCGTATCGGCATAGATGTGATTATTATTTGAAAAATTGCGGCAAATACGCTCGATTCGCTTCCAGCATCTCATTCAGAAGCGCCTTCGCCACGCGGACGGAAGGGACAAGCGGATGATGAACCATTGCTTGCAGCGCAATTCCTCGATCTCCGGTGACTGCCGCTTCAATCGTCAACTGCTCATAGGTCTTCACCGCATGCAGCAGGCCTTTGATATGTTCCGGAACCCAGCGCGGCGGCAGCGGAATCGGGCCTTGCTTCGTGACGACGCAATTCACCTCGATGCTCGCGTCTGCCGGCAGGAAATCGTAAATGTTTCCGTTTAGCACGTTCAATGTCTGGATATCGTGCCTGTCATTGTAGATGGAGTTCATCAGATTGACTGCGGCTTCCGAATAATAAGCGCCGCCGCGTTGCTCCAACTGCTTCGGCTTCTCCCGGAGGGATTCATCCTTGTACAGCTCGAACAATTCCGTCTCGACGCGGCTGACGACGTCGGCGCGAGTTCCGTTCTTCGCCAGCGATTCCTTCATTTCCTCGAACATTTCGTCTGTCTGGTAGTAATATTTCAAATAATACGTTGGAATCGCTCCCAGGGAGACCAGGAATTCCGGATCCCAGCCCGTTGTCGGCACGTTCTTCGCATTATACGCTTTCCCTCCGGCCAACAGCTCCGGAAGCTTCTCCTCTCCCTTGACGGCAGCCGAAGTAACCCAATGAAGATGGTTGATCCCGACGAATTCCGGCAGCACCTCGGCTTCGGACACTCCATATTCCGCAGAAAGGAATTTCTTGACGTGAATCGGCGAGTTGCATAATCCGATCGAACGGACCCGGCTATGCTTCGCCACCGCTTCGGTCACGATGCCTGCCGGGTTGGTGAAGTTGAGCATCCAGGCATTGGGCGCCAACCGTTCAATGTCACGGCAGATCTCCAACAGGACGGGAATGGTTCGCAGCGCCTTCATCATCCCCCCTGGGCCTGTCGTCTCCTGACCGATAACCCCATGCTGAATCGGAATATGCTCGTCCCGCTTCCGGGCTTCGAGCAGACCGACTCGCATTTGCGTCGTGACGAAATCGGCTCCTTCAATCGCGCGCTCCCGGTCCAGCGTAAGATGGACATCAATTGGGCAGCCCGATTCCTCGACCATACGCTTTGCCAGATTGCCGACAATATCCAGCTTATGCTTGCCTTGTTCGATATCGACCAGCCACAATTCGCGGATCGGCATTTGCGCATAGTTGCGAATGAAACCTTCCACGATCTCCGGTGTATACGAAGAGCCCCCGCCAATTACTGCAATTTTCAACCCGTTGTTGTGTCCCATGTGGGTACCTCCTTCATTTTGAAAAGCAAATCGCTTTAACTTATGATCGAAGCTTATCCGGGAAAAGTGAACGACTTGAGACGTGCGTCCAGCTCCGGGCTGATGATGACTCCCGCTTCATCCATCGCGCTCAGCACCGCTCCCACGACCGGATCCGATTGCAGCCGGACGCAACGGGCCTTGGGCGCCACCCGGCTCACTTCCCGGGCGACCGCATCTTGAAGAAAAGAGCCTTTGCCCCGCATTAACACGCTCCCGATAAGGACGACATCAAATTCGTCATCCGTCATATTCAACCGGCGAATCAGCGCATTGACCGCATTGCCAAGCTCTGTTCCTTCCTCCTCCAAAATGCGCCGCGCGACGGCATCGCCCTGAGCTGCCGCTTCGAACAAGCATTTGACCAGATCCCGCGGCACGGGCACGCCATTATCGAGCACATCGGTATACATAGCCTCCACGGTTCTGTAATTCATTTCCTTAAGAACAAGCGGCGTGAGTCCCGTCTTGTCCCCCCGGCCGTCCCACTCTCGAATGACCGCCCGGAACGCCAATACCGCCAGGCTTGATCCTGCGCCGAATCCGTCGCCGAACAGATGGCCAAAGCCTCCATACTGCAATTCCTCGCCTTGGCGGTTGCGAGCGGCGCTGTTGAAGCCCGTACCGCTAATAATAACGCCGCCATATGGACGATCCGTGCCTGCTCGCATGCCGATCATCGTGTCGCAGGCAATCGCGTGCTTGGCGAAGCCCAACTCCGCAATCATCGGCCGCAGGATGACGTAATCCGGCTCGCGATCGGCCCCGGCCAACCCGAAGTAGGCATAGGTTACATCCTCATGCCTCAATCCGGCCGATGCAAGCGCAGCTTCACAAGCGGCGCGAATATTGCGGGCAGCCCCGTCCCGGTCAATCTGATGGTTTCCGTTGCCGGATAGGCCTGTGCCCAGCACATTCCCCTCCGCATCGACCAGCAGGGCGTGCGTCTTGCTCCCTCCTGCGTCGACTCCCAAGTAGATGCTCATCGAGTTCTCTCCCATTCATCTGCATATGCACCCCTCCGCACCTTCATGTGCGAATACATCATTTGTGCTATATCCCTACTTTACAATTTGATTTCCCCCATTAACTACTACTAATCTCGTGTAAACTAATATGATTTTACTGTTTTTTCTTTGTTCGCTGGTTGCGAATTTCACTTGGCGACACACCAAATAGCTGCCGGAACAGACGGTTGAAATTCGATAAATTGCGAAATCCGCATTCTGATGCAATATCAATAATTTTCTCATCCGACGATTCCAATAAATGAACCGCTTGGGTCAGCCGGAGTTGGATAAGATAATCAAGCGGCGACGTACCGACGGCCTGCTGGAACAAGGCGCTGAACCGGGACGGACTCAAATGGGTCAGCTCGGCCAATTCCTTCAGTGTCCACGGGTATGCCAGATTGAGCTCCATCGTTACAATCAGCTCCTTCAGCGCATGAATTCCGCGGTGCTTCACCGGAGCCGGCTCCCCTTCCGAGATAGCGCCGTGGCGGTTCACGAGCGCGAGAAAGCGCGTCAATTGCGCCCGGATGACCGAGGCGTAAGACGGAGCCCTCATATCCATCTCCTCCTTCATATTGAGGAGAATCGCAATCAATTCATCATATACAGGCATGTCCCGGTTGAGCAGATTGGTGAACTGTACGCCCTGTTCCCGGAACGGGCGGAGCAAATCATGGTCATAGCGCATCTCCATGGCCAGCATCCCGGGATCGAACATATGAACGTCGATGACCAGATGATCCGTCTCGAAGGCGCGATGCAGGTCCTGTCCATTAATGAGGATAATATCTCCTGCTTGAAGCTGATATTTGACGCCATTGATCACATAAAATCCTGTTCCGCCCCGGATATAATTAATCTCCAGTTCCCGATGCCAATGGAGCCGTTGAAAGCCCGGACTCACGCCTTCCGTCGTCGACACGAGGTACGGCATCGCCGTAGGCCAAATGATCGGATCCGGCATTATGGCCTTCGGCTTTTCCCGGGGTTCGGTATGTACATTCCGATCCATTCAAGCTTCACCTCCGCAATGGAAACGTTCTCCCTCTATTACAGCAAAAAAATCCAGTTCCGCAAAGAAAAACATTTCGCGTGCTGTACACAAATAAATTGACAAAGGCAATAAAAAGACATTAAGATGTAAAATGCAAAAAAAACTAAAGGGAGCAGGTGACCTACCCGTGAACTACCAACCGATTGTAAAGGAAAAGACGTTAATTGAGCGCAATGATGAAGACAACCTGTATCAAGTCAAAGTGAAATTGCAGGATGGCACTCAATGCCGCGTCATCTACAATAAAGGAGCAATTACGATCAGCCGCTTGCTCTCCATTCCTTGTCCCGTATGCAGAAAAGACTTCATTTGCTCATGTCTGAACCGCTTCGCGGAACAAATTGACAGCCAAGTTCATTTATCCGACATGCTCGCCGAATAATTGAATAAATCCTGTTGCAATCGAGGCATGTCTGTGGTACAATGTAACAGGTAACGGGGCATTAGTTCAGGGGGAGAACGCTTCACTGGCAGTGAAGAGGTCAGCGGTTCGAATCCGCTATGCTCCACCATCATAGCTACACTCGAGAACATCTGGATGAAGATGTTCTTTTTGTTATGTCTACAAGAAAGAACCCGCAAGGGTTCTAAGATGCGGGTTTTTCATGAATGCTCCCCTAAAGAATTTTTGGACAGCAAGTGGGTAAGTTCCTTCATAAACATATTGATATCCTTGAACTGGCGGTATACGGAAGCAAATCGGACATAGGCCACTTCATCGACCGGATACAATTGCTCCATCACCCGCTCGCCGATAATGCGGCTCTCTACTTCGGCATGAGCCGTATTGCGGAGCTGCTTCTCCACTTCCGACGCTATCATCTCCAGCCGCTCCACCGAGACCGGCCTTTTCTCACAAGCCCGGATCAGGCCTCGCAGCATCTTGTCGCGGCTGAACTCCTCTCGGCTTCCATCCTTCTTAATGACAATCAGCGGCGTCTCTTCAACCATTTCAAAGGTCGTGAACCGCCGGCTGCACAGCTCGCATTCCCTTCTCCTCCGGATGGACTTGTTATCATTGGCAGGCCGGGAATCCAGCACTTTCGTTCCAAGATGGTCACAAAAAGGACATTTCAAATGGTGTTCCTCCCTTCTTCCCGATCAACTCGGTTGTTATCGAAAATACCAGTCGTTACCTGTAATGAACTTAGCGAGAATGCACACAATACAATTACCAACCATAAGGAGGTGAATAGATATGGCCCAAAACAACCGTTCCAGCAACAACCTGGTTGTACCTCAAGCAACTGCAGCTCTCGAGCAAATGAAGTTCGAGATCGCTCAAGAATTGGGCATTGCCATTCCGCAAGACGGATATTATGGCAACATGGCAACCCGCGACACCGGTTCGATCGGGGGATACATCACGAAGCGCCTGGTTCAAATCGCGGAGCAACAACTAGCAGGACAATTCAAATAAGGCATTACGAGCATCGGAGCAAGCCGGTAACCCTCGGCTTGTCCGATGCTTATTCATTTCCCACCATAGACGTCCTGATACTTATCATAATAATGGATTACGCGCTGTACGTACAGCTTCGTTTCCCCATAAGGAATCTGCTGCTTCACGGTCTCGTATCGCCCGTCCCATGTCTTGTTGCGGAGCCATTTGCTTACATTGCCCGGACCGGCGTTATACGCCGCGATCGCCGCAATCCAATTGCCATTGAACTGCTTATGCAGCGATTGCAAATACCAGGTGCCGATATGAATGTTCGGGTCGATCTCGTACTTCAATTCCTCCATCGTCCATTGCGTATCCAGATCGAGCTGCTCCATCGCCCACGAGGCGGTCTCCGGCATCAACTGCATCACGCCGATGGCGCCCTTCCGGGATTCCTGCCCAGCCTGATAATTCGTCTCTACCCGAATGATCGCCGCTACGAGCAGCGGATCAATCTTATACTTGGCTGCATGCTTCCGAATCTCTTCCTCATATGGAATCGGATACATCCAGCGGCCCAGCCATTGCGATTGTACGAATAATATAAATAGAAACCCGAGAAAGAGAACGAGCAAAAAACGCTTCTTCCGCATCAGATTCATGATTCGGCTCATAGCAAGCCTTTCTGAAGCAAGAACTGTTCCACCTGCTGCCGAGTCTCTTCTATTCCCTTGCTGTTGTCGATGACGTAATCCGCCCGTTCCCGCTTCATCTCAATGTCCCACTGAGAGCGAAGCCGTTCGGACGCTTCCGCTTCGGTTAACCCGTCCCGCCGCATCAAGCGCTCCAATTGAATCTCTTTCGGGACGTAGACGACGACGATCTCCTCGAAGCGATCGGTCAAGCCGGACTCGTACAGCAGCGGCACGTCCACGACAACAAGGGATTGCGGATGCTCTTCCTCCAGCCGGCGCATCTGCGTCATCATCTCCTGCCGGATGGCCGGATGGGTAATCTCTTCAAGCGCTTTCCGCTCGGCTGCATTGGCAAATACAACGTTTCCAAGCCGTTTGCGGTCAAGCGAGCCGTCCGGCAGCAGCATGTCCGCTCCGAACCGTTCCGCGATCTGATCTAACGCGGGACTGCCAGGAAGCACGATCTCCCTGGCAATCCGGTCAGCATCAACAAGGAGAGCGCCCCGTTCCACGAGCAGACGGGAGACGGTGCTTTTCCCCGACGCAATGCCGCCGGTTAATCCGATGTTCATGCCTTCACCTCATTTATTTGCCTGCTTACATTAGGTTATCAATTTTAGCATCCCCATCAACATTAACAACAAACCTGGCAGAAATGATATTCTCTGAATCCAGCGCTGATGCGAGAACCTCATTCCCAGATGCATGCCTGCCCGCAAGAAAGCGCCGCTGAATAAAGCGATCACAAGCGCCGTCAGCAACGACGGATAGCCAAGCAGGGATGCCCCGATCCCTGCGCCGAACGCATCAAGCGACAGCGCGGCTCCGAGCCATGCCGCTTCGGCGGCGCTGATGCTTCCCGAGCGATCGATATCGGCAGCGGAAGGCGTCTTCAATATTTGAATGACTAAGCCGAGACGGCGCAGCTGGATGCGGATGAGCGGCTTCGATTCCGCCCGGCCGATCCATTTCTTCAGCTCCTGGGGAGGAATCGGCTTCATGCCGCCGCCCCGGCATCGGCCGGCTTCCGGCGGATCCTCCTTTTTGCGAAGGAGTTGGATGATCGCCCAGGCCCCGATCGCTATCAGGATAACCGATCCGGTCCACTGCGCGGCGACCGGAGATACGTACCGCACCAGGAGCCCTCCGGCCTGCATCGACAGCCAGATGAACATTCCGGAGCATATCGAAATGATTACGATCGAAAATATCGGAATACGCACGCGGCGCAGACCGTAAGTCATTCCGACTCCGAAGCTGTCAAGGCTCAACGCAAAAGCCAAGACGAACATGGACGCTGCTTGGATTAGCATCGCATTTCCCTCCCTGCTCGGCGAGAACCGGCCGCGCCAAGGCGCGGGCTTCCCGCCGGTATATCCCATCATATGGGCAACAGCGGAGAGGGGTGAATGCTAATTGGAGCGTTGGGTATGCTTCTGGCAGCGCGGGCAATAATGCGTGCCTCTGCCGCCGACGACGCTTTTTTCAATAATCTGGCCGCAGCGGATGCACGGCTCGCCTTGACGCCCGTACATTTGAAGCTGATGCTGGAACATGCCCATCTCGCCCTGTCCGTTCACATAGGATTTGATCGAGGAACCTCCGGCCTCGACCGCCTCGGTCAACGTTGCGACAATCGCTTCGTGCAAGCGGACGCATTCCGCGTCGGTCAGCTCGTCCGCCGGCCGCTGCGGATGAATGCCTGCCCGGAACAACGCTTCATCCACATAGATATTCCCGATGCCTGCCACGACATGCTGATTGAGAAGCACCGGTTTAATAAAGCTGCGGCGCTTGCGCAGCAAAGCGGTCAGCACTTCGGGCGTGAACTGATCCGAGAGCGGCTCCACTCCCAGCTTCTGCAGCGGCGGCATGCCCCATTCCTCCTCGCGCCGGAACAGATGCATCGTGCCGAACTGGCGCACGTCCTTGTACCGCAGTTCGCTGCCGTCCGTCAGATGGAAGATGACGTGGGTATGCTTCTCCACCGACTCTCCTGCCTGGAACAGGCCATAGCGCCCTTCCATCCGCAGATGGGACACCAGCGTCAGCCCGTTCAGCAAAATGCGGAGAAACTTGCCCCGCCGCTCCACTTGTTCAATCGTATGTCCGCTCAATGCGTCGCAGAACTCTTCTATATTCGCAGGACGCTGGATGATGCGGGGGAGCGTAACGGTCACCCGCTCGATCGTCTTTCCCGCCACCAGCGTATTTAATGTCCTTTTGACAGTCTCCACTTCCGGCAATTCCGGCATGTCAATCACCTCTCGTTGTCCATTATACCGAATATTGTCCTCCTGCGGAGTACTGGTCTCGATTTACTTCGCTTCGTACCAATTGCTCCCGGAGCTGACATCGGCGCGAAGCGGCACATCGAGCTTCAAAGCCGCTTCCATGACTTCCGGCACCAGCTTCTTCATCGTGTCCACTTCATCCTCCGGCACCTCGAACACCAATTCGTCATGCACCTGAAGCAGCATCCGGCTCTTCAAGCCGAGCTCCTTCATCTTGGCATCCATCTGCACCATCGCCAGCTTGATAATATCCGCGGCAGTTCCCTGGATCGGCGTATTCATCGCCGTCCGTTCCGCGAACGAACGAAGATTGTAGTTCGATGCGTTGATATCTTTGAGATATCGTCTGCGCTCGAGCAGCGTCGTGACGTAGCCGTCCTGGCGCGCCTGCTTGACGATATCGTCCATATATTGGCGCACGCCGCGGAACACATGGAAGTATTGATCGATGAACGCGGCGGCTTCCTTCCGCGTAATATGCAGGTTCTGGGATAGCCCGTAGTCGCTGATGCCGTAGACGATGCCAAAGTTGACGGCCTTCGCCTGACGGCGCATATTGGAGTCGACCTGGTCGGCGGAGACGCCGAATACGTCCATCGCCGTCTTCGTATGAATGTCCATATCGTGGATGAACGCTTCTTTCAGCTTGTCGTCGCCAGAGATATGGGCCAGGACCCGAAGCTCGATCTGAGAATAGTCGGCCGCGACAATGTGCCAGCCCGGCTCCGAAGGCACGAATGCCTGGCGGATTTGCCGCCCTTCCTCGAGGCGGATCGGAATATTCTGAAGATTCGGATACTGGCTGCTCAGACGCCCCGTCGCCGCAATCGTCTGACGGTAATACGTATGCACCTTGCCTGTGCTCTCGCGCACTTCCTTCAGCAGCCCTTCAATGTAGGTAGACTGCAGCTTGGTCATCTGCCGGTAGAGCAAGATCAGCGGAATGATGTCATGGTACGGCTCGAGCTTTTCCAGCACCTCGGCATCGGTCGAATATCCCGTCTTCGTCTTCTTGACGACCGGCAAGCCCAGCTTATCGAACAGAATCTCGCCCAACTGCTTCGGCGATCCGATGTTGAATTCCGTACCGGCCAGCTCGTAGATTCGCGCCATCGTTTCCTCGATCTGCTGCTTGAAGTTCGTGCCCAAGTCGTGAAGACTCTGCTTGTTCACCCGAATGCCCGTCTTCTCCATCTGTGCCAATACCTTGGATAGCGGCAGCTCGAGATCATAGAAGAGCCGATTCATCTCCTGCTCTTCCAGCGCCTTCTCCATCACCGGCTTCAGCAGCCGGACGAGCTTCGCCTTGCGCGCCGCATGCTGCGCGACGACCGTCTTCTCCGGCACCTTGAATTTGGCGCCTTTGCCGTATACGGCGTCATTATCCTGGGAGGACGGCAGGCCGTACTTCACCGCCACGGACTGCAGCGTAGCCGAAGCATCCTCCGGATTAAGGAGATAGGCTGCAAGATGGACGTCGAAGACGGCTCCTTCCAGCGGAACTCCCGCCCAATGAAGCACCAGCTCGTTATAGTGGAGATCATAGCCGCTTTTTGGACGCTGAACGTCTCCAAGCCACGCACGCAGCTCGGCCGCCTCTTCGCTCTGCAGTTCATCTGCCGTCACATACCAGCTCTCTTCCTCTGTCCCGACGAGCAGGCCGATGAGCTCCGCCTGATGCGGATTATCGCCATGGGCTTCCACAATCAGCACGTCAGCCGCGGCGAGCGTCTCATTTAGCCCGTCCCATCCGCTTTCTCCGGCCAGACGGACATTGAGACGCTCCGCAGAGAGCGATTCATCGACGGCCGCAGGCTTCGCTTCCCCGCCGACACCGGCTTTTTCAAGCCGCTCGATAACGGACCTGAACTCAAGCTTGCGGAGAGCCGGCAGCGTCTCGGCCTTCAAGCCGTCGAACTTCATCTGCTCCGGCGGCAGATCAAGCGGAACCTCCCGGAAAATGGTGGCCAGCCTCTTGCTCATCCGGGCATCTTCCGCATGGTTGACCAGATTCTCCTTCATCTTGCCCTTCAGCTCGTCCACATGCTCCAGCACGCTCTCGACGCTCGCATACTGATGCAGCAGCTTCAACGCCGTCTTCTCTCCAATCCCCGGAACGCCCGGGATATTATCAGAGGTGTCTCCCATCAATCCTTTCAGATCGATAATCTGTTCCGGCCTCAACCCGTACTTCTCCTCTATCTCGGCCGGAGTATACTTCTCTACCTCCGTCACGCCCTTCCGCGTAAGCAGCACGGACACGTGCCCGGAAGCGAGCTGAAGCATGTCCTTGTCGCCGGTGACGACATACATCGTCTGTCCCGCTTCATCCGCCTGGCGGGTCATCGTGCCGATGATATCATCCGCCTCGTACCCCTCCAGCTCAAAATGAGCGATGCCCATCGCCGTCAACAGCTCCTTCAGAAGCGGAAACTGCTCGGACAGCTCCGGCGGCGTCTTTTCGCGGCCGCCCTTGTACTCCTGATAGTCTCCGTGACGGAACGTCTCCTTGCCCGCGTCAAACGCGACCAGCATATGAGTCGGCTGCTCCTCCTCCAAAATGCGAAGCAGCATCTGCGTAAAGCCGAATACGGCATTGGTATGCAAACCTAGTGAGTTCGACAATGGCGGCATCGCAAAAAAAGCACGGTAAATAATGCTGTTGCCGTCGATTACGATCCATTTTTCCTTCATTAATAAACACCTCAATCCCGTCTCATGTTTTCATGATAGCATAGCGCGAACCCGAATAGGAAATCGAATATGAACGCGGCCCGAAGATCGGAAGCCAAATGGGATTCACTTACATTAACTTCCGATCTTTATAGGTCAGGTTGGCTTGCCAACGCCTTATGGCCAATCTCCCAGCGGCTCAGGTCCGTCTATTCACCCATTAACCCCCTTTTAACCATTCCGCCATTAAGCAAGTCTTCTGTTCCAGTTATTCTTAATCTCCCTCACCTGCGGTATGGGGATACTGGGCATAAGACGGTACAGATGCGAACTCGGCACGATTTCCTGCGCCGTGAGGATAATGATAATGAGTAGAGAACGGGACTGATGCAGGTTCGATTCAGTTTCCTGAGCCGAAGGATTAACGAGCGTAAGGTGCGGCAGATATGGATTCGGTTTGCTTTCATGGGCTGATGGGATAATGTGTATAGCGCACGGCAGAGACCATTCGGCTTGCTTTCCTGCGCGGTTGGGATAATGTGCATAGGGCGCTACAGATACGGATTCGACCGGGCTTTCTGCGCCGAAGGGATAACGAGAAAAAGGCGATTCAAGCACGATTTTCTGAGCCGCGAGGATGATCTGCATAAGACGGAGCACATAGAAAAACCGCCCGGATTCAGCTCCGGACGGTTCCAGCAAGAGGGCATCAACTATTCAGATCGGGACGTTCGTTGGTGACGAGATAGACGACCGACTCGCCGATATTGGTGGCATGGTCGGCAATCCGTTCGATATAGCGGCCGACGAAGGTGAGCAGCATCGCCTGGGAGGCATTGTGCGGATTTTCAAGCACGTAGCTGAGCAGTTCGCGGAAGATTTGGCTGTACAGCTGATCGACTTGATCATCGTCCTTCGCCATTTTGTAGGCCAGATCGATGTCTTCCTGGACGTAAGCCCGAATCGAATCGGTAATCATCTGCTGGACAATCTCCGCCATGCGCGGAAGGTCGATAAGCGGCTTCATCAGCGTCTGGCCTTCCATCCGCAGCACGACCTTGGCGATGTCGATCGACAGATCCCCCATCCGCTCCAGATCGCTGGAGATGCGGAAGGCGACAAGGATGCGCCGCAGATCTTTGGCGACCGGCTGCTGCGTCAAAATCAGCTTCGAGCCCAGCTCGATAATATCATCCTCCATCCGGTTCAGAGCCGGATCCTCGTTAATGATTGCCCGGGCGCGCTCCGCGTCCATCGTCTTCAACGATTCTATCGATTCGAACAGCGCGCGCTCCACATGACTGCCCATTTGTTCGAGCAGACGGCTGAGCTCATCCAGCCCCAGATCGAATTCCCTGCGCTTAATCATCCTGGTATCCTCTCCTTTTTAGCCGAATCGTCCCGTAATATAATCTTCCGTCCGCTTGTCGCTCGGATTGGAGAACAGCGTCTCCGTCTGATCGAACTCCACTACTTCCCCATTGAGGAAAAAGACGGTCTGATCCGATACGCGGGCGGCTTGGTGCATATTGTGCGTAACCATGACAATCGTATATTGATGCTTCAGTTCCTGTACCAGCTCTTCGATCTTCAGCGTCGAGATCGGATCCAGCGCGGATGTCGCTTCATCCATCAGCAGAATCTCGGGGTTGACCGCCAACGCGCGCGCGATGCAGAGGCGCTGCTGCTGCCCCCCGGACAGACTGAATGCCGACCGCTTCAAATAGTCCTTCACTTCATCCCACAGCACGGCGGAACGCAGGCTCTGCTCGACGATCTCATCCAGCTTCGCCTTGTTGCGAATGCCATGGAGCCGCGGGCCGTATGCAATATTGTCATATATCGATTTCGGAAAAGGGTTCGGCTGCTGGAAGACCATGCCCACTTTTTTGCGCAGCGTCTCCACATCGACTTCATTGCTGTAAATATTAGTCCCGGCAATCTCTACCCGACCCTCGATGCGCGTGCCGGCTATCATGTCATTCATCCGGTTCAGCGTCCGGAGCAGCGTCGACTTGCCGCAGCCGGAAGGGCCGATGAACGCGGTGACCGCCTTCTCGGGAATCGTCATCGATACGTTCTTGAGCGCGTGGTAGGTGCCGTAATACAAGTTCAGGCTGTCGATATTAATGATAGGCTTCAGATCCGTTACGGTTGTTGCCGGATTCTTCGTTATCGCCGCCGTCGTCATACGATCGTCTCCTTATCTGTTATTCTGATATTTGTTGCGGAGCAGCACGGCTGACAGGTTCATCACGATGAGCAGCGCCAGCAGCACGATGATGCCCGCTGCGGCCAACTCATGGAACGCCAGCTGCGGCCGCGATACCCAGTTGAAAATCTGGATCGGCATAACGGTGAACTGATCCAAAATGCTGTTCGGAAGAAAGGCCACGAACGTCAGGGCGCCGATCATCACGAGCGGCGCAGTCTCGCCGATTGCCCGGGACAATGCCAGGATAACCCCGGTCAGTATGCCGGAGATGGCCGATGGCATGACCGAACGGGAGACCGTCTGCCATTTGGTCGCGCCAAGCGCGAACGAAGCGTCGCGCCGCGTCTTCGGAACCGCGCGAATCGCTTCTTGGGCGGATACGATAATGATCGGCAGCACGAGCAAGGTCATCGTGAGCGCTCCGGAGAGCAGGCTGCGGTCAAGCGCCATGCCGCGCACGAAAATCGTAAGCCCGAGAATCCCGTACACGATGGACGGAACCCCCGCCAATGTGCTGATATTCAACTGGATGAACCGGGTAAGAGCGTTCTTTTTCGCGTATTCTTCCAGATAGATTGCCGCTCCTACGCCAAGAATGAATGAGATGGGCGCCATGATGAGCACCATATAAATCGATCCGACGATCGCCGACTTCATCCCCGCGGCGGCAGGCCGGCGGGACGGGTAGTTCGTGAACAAATCGGCATTGAGCCGCGACAAACCGTCCATCATAATGTTTACGAGCAGCGCCATCAGCGCCACGATTCCGATCAAGGTAGCAATAACAAAAAGAATGTGCAGGCAAAAATCGATTTTCCGCCGGGTGCTGATCTGCTTGCGGTTCGCGTCTTGTAACATCGCCATCTGTCAATACTCCTCCCTAAACCGGCGTGCAACCCAAAGCGCCAATATATTAAGCAGAAACGTAATGATGAACAGCGTCATGCCGACAGCGAAAATCGTGCCGTATTCAATGGATCCATGCGGCGTGTCGCCCAAGCTGACCTGCACGATATACGCCGTCATCGTCTGAATGCTCTCCAGCGGATTGAACGTCAGCTGCGGGGTCGCCCCTGCGGCTACCGTCACGATCATCGTCTCGCCGATGGCCCGCGAGAAGGCCAGCACGGCGGAGGAGACGATGCCGGATAATGCGGCCGGCACGACAATCTTCAGCGCCACCTCGAAGCGCGTGGCCCCGAGGGCGTAAGCCCCGTGACGCAGGCTGCGCGGCACCGCCGTCATCGCGTCCTCGCTCAGGGAGGAGACCATCGGGATAATCATGATGCCGACGACGATTCCGGCGCTGAGCGCATTGAACACGCCTGTGCTCGGGAAGATCTCCCGGATGATCGGCGTGACGAAGGTGAGGGCGAAATAGCCGTATACAATGGTTGGCACGCCAGCCAACACTTCCAGAACCGGCTTGACGATCTTGCGGACGCGATCCGGCGCGTATTCGCTCAGATAGATGGCGCTAGCCAGTCCGATCGGGATAGCGACCAGACAAGCGATGAGCGTAACCAGCAGCGTCCCTCCGATAAGCGGCAGAATGCCGAACTCCTTCGGCTGAATGAGCGGGCTCCATCGGGTGCCGAACAGGAAGTCGGCGATGTTGACGCGGGAGAAGAAGTTCCATGTCTCCGAGAATAACGTATAGACGATGCCTATCGTCGTCAGAACCGAGACGGCCGCGCACAGGAACAGCAGCACCGGCACGATTTTGTCCGACAAATGCATTCTGCGGTTACGGAACGTCAGCTTCGCTTCTTGTTGCGGGACATTCGCCTGCATATGCTTAACCTCACTTTTAGCTTCATTTACAATTCGTTAACAATCACGCTATGAAAATGTGATGTCCCTAATTCATGAGGAGAAGAGACATCACACGTTCATCATCGTGTATGACTGCTGCGTCCGAATTCCTGCGATTACTTCAACTGGTTCAACTGCTCGTCATATTTCTCTTGCGGCAGCGGCACATATCCGACTTCCTCGGCGATGCTGCCTGCCGTCTGCAGGTAGTACTCGACATAAGCCTTCACTTCCGGCTTCTCCAAATGCTTCTTGCTTACGTAAATAAGGAGCGGACGGGACAATGGCGAGTAGCTTCCGTCTTTAATCGTCTCCAGCGTAGGAGCGACTGTCGCCGTTCCGTTATCGACAGGAACGAGCTTCAGTTTGTCTTGATTCTCCTCGAAGAAGGAGTATCCGAAGTAGCCGATCGCATTTTTGTCTCCGGCTACGCCTTGCACGATGGCGTTGGTGTCCGCGCTGAACGTAATCTGGCCGTCGTTGCGGCTTTCTTGCGCCTTGCCGTTAATCTCTTCCGTGAAATAGTCGAATGTTCCATGATCGGCTCCCGGAGAGTAGATTTTGATCTCCTCGTTCGGCCAGCCTTCCCGCACGTCGGCCCACGTTTTGACCTTGGAGTTCGGCTCATAGATTTTTTTCAGCTCGTCGAGCGTGATTTTGTCGACCCAAGTATTGTCTTTGTTCACGACGATGGACAAGCCGTCATATGCTACCGTCAATTCCAAATACTCGATGCCGTTCGCCTTCGCGTCTTCCGCTTCCTTGTCCTTGATTGGGCGGGATGCGTTGCTGATGGCCGTCTCGCCGGCGATGAACCGCTTGAAGCCGCCGCCCGTGCCGGACGTTCCTACGGAGACGCGGACATCGCCATGCTCCTTGCCGAATTCTTCCGCAATTGCCTCAGTCATCGGATAGACCGTGCTGGAACCGTCGATCTCAATCGTGCCGGACAATTTGTCCTCGCTGCCTTGATTTTCCGTATTGTTAGCGGTGTTCGTCTGCGTTGATTCTGTTCCCGTATTGCCGGCCGCGTTCGAGGTATCTTCTTTTTTGCCGCCGCATGCCGCCAGCGCGAATGCCATCACTGCCACCAAAGTAAGCAGCAGGATTTGTTTGCCCCACTTTTTCAAGTGAATTCACTCCTTTGAATTGGTTCTCTCATTTTCCGATAAGTTCGCTTGCTGCCTTACAATCTGAATCTTACAGCTTGTTTGTTAAGCCTGATTTGGAAGTATGTTAACGGAGTGTAAAAATTCAAGGCTGATACGAGCCGCCGCGGATAAAATAGTTCAGCAACGTCCTCCAACGGATCCGCCAATCCGCTGCCTGAAAGGCATGACTAGGCTCGACATGCTTCGTGGCGACAGTTGAAAAATGAACCTGTCAAAGACAGACCGTGTGCTCTGTATTTCCATGAAAATTTAAAATATCCCCTTAATAAGAGAAAAAGCAGTAAGTCACATTTTTCTGCAGTATGTTATAGTGTCATAGAAATTCCCAATATTGTTGATTTGCAAAGTCATTTTTTAGGATGAAAATCAATTTTACCGGGGCATCAGAGGATTTTTAATAATGAAATAAGGTGAGATTATGGAAGAAGTTACGCTTCAAGAATTTAAATCAGAAATTTCAAATAGGGAAAATATTAAAGTGATTTTAGAAAGTATTTTTTAAGCACGAGGTCCCATAGAGTAGTCAACCTGTACTTCCAGTTTGGCAAAATTATAATAAACGACTGGGAAATCGATATTAAAAAGTGCAGGTTTTTTTGGAAAAGAAGAAAGCCTTTTTGATAAAGGATTGGGAAATCAATGCCAAGAAATGCAAAGTTTTTTAGAAAAAAAAGAGTACGTGATCGCAAGCACGGACTCCAAGACGAAACTGATTCTATACTCGGGAAAATTAATATTAAGCGGTATTGTAGTAATAATAAAGTCAATGTCCATGCTTTTTATATCGCCTTCAATCATTTTTCTATCCACTTCACCTATAATCTCCAGTTTTCCCTCGAACTTTTTATTAAGCCAGCTCTTCATGTATAATTCCCAGATTTTTCCTTCATCTGTAACCAGCAGCACTTTTTTCTTATTCATAATTTTTAGCCGCCCGGTTGCCGCTATCCGCATCGTTACTTTTGCGGCTTCTTCATCGGGCACATCGATGATTCCCAGTTTCTTTGCCCATTCGTTGTATGCTTTCTTCACGGAGAGAAAAGTTTTTTTATAAGTCTTCTTTATATACTTGCAAGTCTCCTTTTCCGGCATTATGATTTTCGGGAGAAACTTTAATTTATAAAAGGTTTGCCTGCAGTAATCAACCATGCCGTACACAAAATCTTCGTCGCTTGCTAAATCGATTTTCACTTCTCTTTCCAATATGTGAATAAACTCACTTATATAGGTATAAGCTTGTATTTTTCCCTCGTTCGTAAAAAATATAATGCCCAGTTTTTTCTCGATATCGGAAACACGAAGAGCTAAAAAAGTTAGGGATTTTTTTAGATAAATTGGATATGACTTCGCATATTGTTTGATCTTGGGGTATACGTAATTTTATCCCTTTCCCCTTTTTCGAATAGATAGAAGCGTTTTGCGGCAGTAAATCATTGAGAACTGAGATATCCTTGCGAATGGTTTTACTGGAACAATCCAGTTTTTGTTCAAGTTCAGAGAGAACAAACCACTTCTTGTCCTCAGCAAGAATCTTTAGCAATTTGATTTTGCGGCTAATATCCTTTTCCATCCTTATTCACCTTCAGCGATTTCGTCCCGCCGTCTGTCGAATCTGCCCTTCAAGGCCAGTTGCTCGAACAGTCCGGTTTGGATGAGTGCAACATTTCGTTCAGAATGAATGTTCCTCCGACCGTCAATCTATGACCTCAGCCCTACGGTACATTCTCCTCCTTTATCGTAACATACTTCCCATGCTCCAGCGACGTTTTTTCACAGGGCACCGCCTTCAATCCCGCTCCGCCATTCGCTTCAATTCCGCATGGGCTGCCTGCGCCCGCTGCTCCACGCGCTGCGCGCAGGCGTCAATCTGCGCCAGCTGCTCCTGATTATGCGCGATAGCCCGCAGCAGCTGCTCGAACCGCCCGCATGCCGCTTCTACCCCCGTTGCGGTCATTCCGACCTGTTCCCGAGTGCGCTCCCCCGTATGTAGCGCCTGATTCAATGCTTGAATCATCTGGCCCAGCGTCTCCTCGATCTGCCCGGTAGCCGCCTTCGTCAGCATCGCCAGCTTGCGCACCTCGGCGGCCACGACCTGGAAGCCCAGCCCGTATTCGCCGGCGCGGGCCGCTTCAATCGACGCGTTCAGCGCCAGCATCTGACAGGAATCGGACCAGCCGCGGATGACGCCGATAGAATCGGCTACGGCATGGGTATATTGCCGCAGATGCTCCATTTCCGCCGCCTGATCGTTCACCTGCTCCAATACTTGCTGAAAGGAGGAGGATACATGGTCGAGCGAAGTTTTGCCGGCCAGCGTCTTGTCCATCATCGCGGACGCGTGCATCTTGCCTTCTTCCGCCGCCTGCCTGACATATCCGGTCTCGCCCTGAATCGAATCGAACGCTTGGAGCGTCGATTGCAATACCGCCCTCTCCTTGCGCTCCGCATTGCGGCGCACGCGGCTGGAGAGCTCGGACAGCTGCTTGGCGGACAGCACGCCGGCATACTGCCCTCCGCTTGTCATAATGAGGCTGTCATACATCCGCTCCTCCGGACGGGACCCCGCCAGTTCAAGCAGTTGGGCCGCATCCGTCCCCCATTCCGCACAGGCCATGTCCCGATCCATCAGGCGGGATACGGGCTTCTCATGATAGAGCGCCGGGGAGAACCGCTTGCTCATCCGCTCATGGAACCGTTCGCGCATCACTATCCCGACCGGCTGCCGCGCCTCGTCCACCACAATAAGACAGCGCAGCGAGGAATCGGACAGGAACATTTCCTCGACGTCCTCGATCGGAATCTGCGGATCAATCGCCGGTGCGTCATGAACCAAATCGTCGTACTCCCGGGCGGCGGCACGATGTTCGTTCATCGAGAAACCCGTGTTCATGATAGATAATATAGGCATTGTCATATAGCAGCACCCTTTGCGTTAAATTTGTAAATCTGCATCTTTAGTCCCAATGTAGCACGGGATTGTAAACGGTTTGCCCTGGCGGTGTAAAGAGTTTGTAAAGAGAGGGGGAGATGTGAAGAGAATGGGGAAGGCGGGAAAGGCTTGGCACTCAACTGGATCGGATTAAGCCTGCCAAAAACAGGAACGTGGAGAGGTTTTCGTCGAGAAGCAACACGAAAAGCAGGCATAACGGAAGGCATTGTTCATGGATGAATGATGGGGACTTCTTTCATTGGAAAGGACAAATAAGCCATAAAGGGATGCATTCGACTGATATGAAGAGCAGGATATGGACGCTATGTTACACGAATAGAACCAACATCTGCACGCTGAATTCGATAGATTCATGAAAAAAAGATTGTTTCTATTCGTGCCCCTAACCTTCAGATTTAGAAGAAATTTTTCATTTCTTCTAAATCTGTTTATTATTGCTGCGACTTCTTATGATGGACCAATTTATAGCCGACGCCCCGAATCGAATCGATCTGGACGGAGCGCTGGTTCATCTCCAGCTTCTTGCGCAGCGAGCTGACATGGACATCGACCGTCCGCTGTCCGCCGATGTAATCGAAGCCCCATACCGCGTTCATCAGGTCGTCGCGGGTAATGACCATGCCCGGGCGCTGGACGAGATAGAGCAATACTTCAAATTCCTTCGGCCGCAGCGGGATCAGCTCATGATGCAGCGTCACTTCATACTTCTCCGGATAAATGCGAAGATCGCCAATCGCAATAACTTTATCATCCGCTTTCTCCGCCTCCGGCTCGTCGCTCGATGCGCGGCGCAGCACGGCGCCGACGCGAGCCAGCAGCTCAGCGACGCCGAACGGCTTCGTAATGTAGTCGTCCGCTCCGCGCTTCAAGCCCTGCACGACTTCTTCCTCCGCATTGCGCGCCGTCAAAATAATGACGGGCGTGCGGATGCCGGCTTGTCTCAGCTTGGACAGCACTTCGAAGCCGTTCATCCCAGGCAGCATAATATCCAGTATGATGAGATCGAACTTGCGGTGCAGCGCCACCTGCAGCCCTTGGGAGCCGTGGTCGATCACTGTCGTATCGTACCCTTCCAAGGTCAGATTATATGACAATAACCTCGCCAATGTCGGTTCGTCTTCGATGACTAATACTTTTCGTTCAGACATGATTATCCTCCGAAAGTCAATTCCTATCCCTTGTACCCAGACCGATTCACGCTTATATTCGCAATCCTATCGTAACATACTTCCCCTTGGCGCGGCGACGATTTTTTTGCGGCGTCCCGCCGGTACGGCGGGCATGACAGGTCATGGCCCGCGCTTATTGCTCTGTCCCGCCCGGCGACCACTCCTGAAGCACGGGAAGCTCGATCGTGAACGTCGTGCCAACGCCCAACTCGCTCTCCACCCGTATCGTTCCGCCATGCGCATCGACAAGATGCTTCACGATCGACAGCCCGAGCCCGGTTCCGCCCGATACGCGGGAGCGAGCCTTGTCTACCCGGTAGAAACGCTCGAAGATGCGCGGCAGATCCTTCTTCGGAATGCCGATGCCCGTATCGGCGATCGTCAGCCGGATCCGCTCCTCCTGATCCGGGGCATGCAGCGCCACAGCCCCTATCTTCACCTGTCCGCCCTCCGGCGTATAATTAATCGCGTTGGAGAGCAAATTGAGCATAATCTGGCGCAGCCGGTCCTCGTCCGCCTCGACATACAAGTCCGGCTCGGTATCCAGCCGGACCTCGATGCGCTTGCTGGCCGCCTCCTTGCGCAGCATCTCCACCGTCTGCTCCAGGAAGGTCCCGAGCTCCACCGGCGAAAATTGCAGCACCGCCCGCTTCGCCTCGATCTTCGACAATTCGAGAATGTCGCCGATAAGCCGGTTCAAGCGCTCGCTCTCCTCCTGAATAATCTGCAGGAAGGACTTCGCAATCTCCGGATCATGCATCGCTCCGTTCAGAAGCGTCTCGGCGAAGCCCTTGACCGCGGCGATCGGGGTCTTGAGCTCGTGAGATACATTCGCCACGAATTCGGTCCGCATCCGCTCAAGCCGGCGAATCTCCGAGACGTCCTGCAGCACCAGCAGAATGCCCGCCCATTCCTGATCGGTAAAATATACCGGGACGACGGTAACATCCAGCAGTCGCTCCTCCGGGTAGTAAATTGTCAACTCCTCATGACGCAGCAGCTTCTTCTCCTCGACTTCGGCCATCATCTGCTGCATCTCATATGGAGCCCTCACGTCGCTGAACGGGCGCCCGAGCCATTCCCGGCTGCGGATACCGAGTATTTGCTCGGCCTTCCGGTTCAGCAGCGCCACCTTGCCTTCCGCATCGACCATCACGATCGCATTGATCATATGCTCCATGACCGTCTGCAGCCGGCTCTCGTTCTCGCGGATTTGCGACATCTGAACCTGGAGGCTTTCCGCCATCGCATTGATGGCGGTACCCAGCTGCCCGATCTCGTCCTTCCCCACAGCCTGGGCCCTCGCCTTGTAGTCCATCTGGGCGATGCGCATTGCGACGCGAGTCATATTCTCGATCGGGCGCGTCAGATTGAAAGCAATCCGGTAGCTGACGATCCCGGCGATAACGAATAATGCCGCCAGACCAAGCGCCAAATACGCCCACAGCGCCCTGACGCTGCTCTCGACATGCTCCAGACTCATCGCCAAACGGATATACCCGTCAAAATTGAGCGTGTGAACGGGACTGGCAACATAGAGCATATTTTGTCCCAGCGTCTCGCTGTAACGGATATTCGAGCCGATCCCTTCCTGCCCCGCCATCACAATCTCCTCGCGCGACAGGTGATTGTCCATCTCGGTGGCCCTATGATCGGAATCGCCGACGACCGTGCCGTCAGCCAGAATAAAGGTGACGCGGGCGTCCGCGCTGTCATGAAGCTTCCGCGCCCAGCCGCTGTAATACGCAATCATGTCGTCCAGGCTGCCCGGCTTAACCCAGGCGAGCGTCTGCTCGATAAGCATGATTTCCCGGGACATATTCTGCTCCAGCTGACGGATATGATTGTGCTTGAAGGTGGACGCCATATAAATGCCGGCTGCCGTCACGGATATCCCGATCAGCAGCACAAAGATCAAAGTCAAACGCGTGCGAAACCGCGACATGCGCATCTCTCCACTTCATTCTCGAGGTTGTAGGTCTATGTTCCATCCTACCGACGGTTGCGCCGTTTGGCTAGACCGTCTAATGTAAAGGTTTTGTAAACCTTCGCCCCGAAAGGCAGCGCGTTCTCCCTATTCTTCCCTTCCGGTGAACATTATCATTCCGGCCGGCCCAGAGCAGGTCCGGCGCCAAAATCTTCTTCCCGCGAAACGCACATGCTTCCACTCCGCAATGACGATAAACAAATAAATCCCCGGTCCGCGACCGGGGATAAACGAATCATTGCTTATCCAAAGACAGGCTCCTTGAACTGAGCCAGCTTCTCGAACGAGCTGCGCTCGACGTCGGCGTGCAGGCTGTTGCCGTGCGCATCCATCGTGACAATCGCCGCGAACCCTTCCACCTCGAGATGCCACATCGCTTCCGGAATGCCGAATTCGAGGAAATCGACTCCGTTCACTTGCTTCATGCATTCCGCATAATATTGAGCCGCTCCGCCAATCGCATTCAAATAAACGGCGCCATGCTCCTGCAGCGCGGCCAGCGTCTTCGCTCCCATGCCGCCTTTGCCGATGACGGCGCGGATGCCGAATTTCTTAATGATATCGCCCTGGTACGGCTCCTCGCGGATGCTCGTGGTCGGTCCGGCTGCCTTGACATGCCAGCCTTCCTCATCCTTCAGCATGACTGGGCCGCAATGATAGATGACCGCCCCGTTCAGATCGACCGGCGCATCGTGATCCATCAAATATTTGTGCAGGGCGTCGCGTCCCGTATGCATCTCTCCGTTGATTACAACGACGTCTCCCACCTTCAAGGATCGAATCTGCTCCTCGGAGATCGGCGTGTTCAGCACGATGCGGCGGCTCTCGCTCTTCGCTGGCGCTTCTTCGGCCGCTCCTGCCGCCTCATCGGCCGCGCTGTCCATCGGGAGCTCGCTGCCCCGCTCGTACACCCATTCCTTGATCTCTCCGCTCGCGCTATCGAGCAGGACACCCTGGCGCCGGTAGGCCCAGCAGTTGTAAGCGACCGATACGAAGAAGCTGGCCGGCAGCCGGTTCATGACTCCGATCTTGCAGCCAAGCAGGGTGACTTCGCCGCCGAAGCCCATCGTGCCGATGCCCAACCGATTCGCCTTATCCATAATATATTCTTCCAATTGGCGCAGCTCGTCGATCGGATTCGTATCATCGACGCGGCGGAACAACTGCTGCTTCGCCAACTCGTAGCCCGTCGTCCGATCGCCGCCGATGCCGACGCCGATGAAGCCCGCGCTGCAGCCCTGCCCCTGCGCCTGATAGACCGCATGCAGAATGCACTTGCGGATGCCGTCGAGATCGCGGCCCGCCTTGCCCAAGCCCTCCAGCTCCGTCGGCAGGCTGTACTGGACGTTCTTGTTCTCGCAGCCGCCGCCTTTCAAAATAAGGCGCACCTTGATATCATCGCGCTCCCACTGCTCGAAATGGATGACCGGCGTTCCCGGGCCGAGGTTGTCTCCGCTGTTCGCGCCCGTCAGCGAATCGACGGAATTGGTGCGGAGCTTGCCTTCCTTCGTCGCGCGGCTGACCGCCTCCTGAATATCCCGCTTCATGACAATCTGATTCGCGCCAACCGGGGTATGCACGATGAACGTCGGCATGCCGGTATCCTGGCAGATGGGGGATACCTTCGTCTCCGCCATCGCAATGTTGCGGGCGATCGTGCCCAGGGACAATCCGGCGCGCGTAGCGGCGTCCTCGCGCGCTTGCGCTTCCCGGATCGCCTTGCGCACATCGCCGGGCAGATTGGTTGATGTCTCCACGATCAAATCATATACGCTCTGCAAAAACGATTTCATAAGCAAACCCAAGCCCCTCTCTTCGAATATCCCGCTGTCTCTCTGCAATGATCTGGCTGTATGTCGGGTTCCTCTCTATCTTCTTTGCTTCGGCCGATTCGAGATGCCGCATGCGGCGTGAATCCGCTTCCTATAGTAATATAATAGCATAATAGAAGCGTCTGTCGAAGACTTCCGGACGAAGTTATCCGAAGCTCGACGTGATGCCGGAAAGGATGAGAACCTATGGATCCAACCAAGGACGAGGCCCAACCCGGGCGCCCGCGCGGACATCATTTTTTTGCCTACATGTATCGCTTGAAGCATATCGAGCGCTGGAGCCTGATGCGCAATACGACGAAGGAAAATGTGGCCGAGCACAGCTTCCACGTCGCGATGACGACCCATATGCTGTGCACGATCGGGAATGAGGTGTACGGCAAAGCGCTGGATACGGGCCGGGCCGTCATGATGGCGCTGTTCCACGACGCGACGGAAGTGTTCACGGGCGATATTCCGACGCCGGTCAAGCATCACAATACGCGCATTCTGGCCAACTTCCGCGAGATCGAGCAATTGGCTGCCGAGCGGCTTATCGGCATGATTCCGGCCGAGCTGCAGGCGGCCTACGCGCCGCTCATCGATCAGACGCTCGATGAGGATCTGAAGCGCTATGTGAAGGCTGCCGATCTGCTCGACGCCTACTTCAAATGCGGAAGCGAAGCGGCGGCGGGCAACCGGGAGTTCGATGTAGCCCGCCGGCAGACCGAACACAAATTGCGGGAGCTCGGTCTGGAGGAAGTCGACTATGTCCTTGCCCATCTCGCGCCAAGCTTCGACATGACGCTGGACGAAATGTCGCTGTCCGACAGCTAGGCTCCCGTAGTTCCTTCTTCCTATCCCACGGACTGTTAGGGTTTTGGAAATCATCCCGCGGTCTGTTAAAATTAAGGTAAAAATACAGCGAACATTGTCGCCGTTGGATAGGAAGAAAGGAAGAACATCATGCCATTATTCAATGTCACACTCGTTCATCGCATTTTTCGCGGCCTATGGGTAACCATCGTTGCGCTTGGGGCGATTTTGCTATTCTATTATGGCTTCCCGATTATTTATCCGTTCTTGATCGCCTGGCTGCTGGCCTATATGATGAACCCGCTCGTACGGTTTTTGGAGCGGAGATGGAGGTTCCCGCGCTGGACCGCCGTAGCCTCTTCCATACTGCTGTTCGGATCGATTATCGCGTTCGCGATATTCGTCTTCACGACCAAAATCGTGTCGGAATCCTGGCATATCGTCGGTCTCGTGCAGGAACAGATCGCGGAGTGGAAGGATTGGCTGAATGACTACTATCATTCTCCTGAATTCCAGGCGCTTCTGACCGATCTGAATGCTACGCTGACATCGATCGACCTGCAGTCGTCCCTCTCGAAATATACAAGCACGATCGCGACGACCGGCTCGGCCCTCGTCGCCTATTTATTCAACTTTATTAAAGCGACCGTGCTGTTCCTGCCCAAGCTGGCGGTCATCACTGTCATTATTATGGTCGCAACCTATCTGATCAGCAGACAGTGGAATTCGCTGGCGGCGGCGAGCAAGCAGATGGTGCCCGAACGGGTGCGCGCCTCCCTCGGCGTCGTCATCGGCGATCTGCAGCATGCCATTTTCGGATACGTGAAGGGGCATATTATTTTATCCAGCATTACCGCACTTGTCTTTTTCCTCGGTCTGCTTGTTCTTGGCGTCGAGTACGCCTTCACGATCGCCATTATCGGGGGCATCGTCGATCTGATACCGCTTATCGGCATCCCCGCCATTGTCGTCCCATGGGCGGTGTTCTCCTTCTTCGAAGGCAACCTGTTCCTGGGGACCGGTCTTCTGGTGCTGTGGCCGATTATCCTCGTGACGCGGCACGCCCTGGAACCGAAAGTGTATGGATCCAGCATCGGACTGAACCCGCTCCTGCTGTTAATCTTTTTGTTCGCGGGACTTCATCTGTTCGGGGTGATCGGCATTTTCGTCGGCATCATCGCCCTCGTCATATTGACGGCGCTGCAGCGGGCTCATGTATTCCGCGATGTCTGGCGGTATATTATGACCGGTTCCTTCTTCCCGGCCGCGCCCCCGGCCCCCAAATAAGCAGCGCAGCAAGGAAAAGAGAGCGCCATTCCCCTGGAATGCGCTCTCTTTGCTTGGCACGATCGCCGCATCTCTTCAAGCCCCGTCTTACCGGAATCTTACCGGAAGGACGTGACCAGTCCATTCAGCAGCGTTCTAATATCATATTGATACTCGTTAATCGGGGCGATTGGCTTGTTCATGCCCAGCAGCGTATACACGGCGATTCTTGCGGATCGGACCGAATATTCTTCCGTAAAGACGACATCGTCCGGAATCTCGCAGAATTGCCCGACGAAGGCCAAATTCGTGGAGCCATGCGGGACGACCTGCGGGCGGTCGCCGATCGAGCGCGGCATGAATTGCGCCGTAATATACGGCATCATGCACGGAATGCAGTTGGCGGTCTTAATAATCGCCTCCATATCCTCATGGAAATGAAGATGATTCAGCAGCTCCGTCAATATCTCCTCTCCGGTGCAGTCCGACATTTTTTTCTTCACATCGTCGCCGACATTATCCGGGAACAGACCGTAGCCCCAGAACACGCGGACATGCTCCGGCTCGTCGAACGTGGAAGGATTGCCCAATCCGGGCTTCTTCGCGGCGATCCGATCCCACAGCTTCCACGAGCTTCCCTTGCCGTTCAGGCTCGGAGCGGCCGTCATCGAGCCGAGGCTGTAGCCCTCCGTCATCGATCCGTTTGTCACGATGACAAGATCGCCCTCATGGAGTTCTATCGTTCCCGGAGCTCCTTCTCTGACATAATGAATTTTCGTTACCGTAATGCCGCTGCCTTCTTTGAAATCCAGATCGGTCACCGTGCATTTCATATTGAAATCGACGCCGTGCTGCGCCAAATAATTGTGGAGCGGAACCGTAAGGGAATCATACTGATTGTATGGAGTTCTCGTCACCCCTTCCAGCGTATGAATTCGAGGGAATTCATGCATGAAGCGGATCATGTACCGTTTGAGCTCGGCGACGCTATGCCAAGGCTGGAATGCGAACGTGGTCGCCCACATATACCAGAAGTTCGTCTCGAAGAAATGCGGGCCGAACCAATCCCGGATCCGTGCCGTGCCCAGCTTCTCTTCCGGCGTCATAATAAGCTTGGACATCGCGATTCGATCCGCCATGTCGAAGCCCATCGACGTCACGTCCTGGACCTCGCCGCGCTTGTTGACAAGCCGCGCATTCGAATGCGTCGGATGAGCCGTATCGAACTCGACAATTTCTTCTCTCACCGATTTGGCGGGATCGTCGATAGAAGGGATCGAGCTTAACAGATCCCAGGTGTTCTCATAGGTTTCGTCATTCAGCATGCGGCCCCCGCGAATGACATATCCTTGTTCGCCATTGCCGGAACCGTCGTTGCTGCCGCCGAGTATTTTCATTTCTTCCAAGATATGAATGCGGAAACCGGGGAAATCACAGTCTCGAACCAGGAAAGCCGCGCCTGCGAGTGACGCGATGCCGCCGCCAACAAAATAGACTTGCTTGTTGTTGTATTCCGTGCTCATAACCGTCGCCTTCATTGGGGATGATTGCTTGTGTTCCTCAGCAACCTAACTGTATTACACCAAGGCGGCCCGGAAAATCATCAATATGCGGCGGCTGTATGATTTTTAGTCATTCGCAAGAAATTGTATAGATTTCTGGCAAGAGGGATCGCCGATTAGCGGGGCTTGTGCTCATAGCGATGCAGCGCCTTGGAGAAATTCCCCTCCAGCAGATCGCTCAATTTTTTGATCAGCCGGTCCGGATTCTCGTCCATTCCTTTCTCCATCCCGCTGCTCATCGGGTGCGGCCTGGCGGTATCGGGCCTCATCCTGCAGGGATTGTCGCGCAATGCGCTGGCCGATCCGGGGATTCTCGGAATTAACGCCGGGGCCGGGCTGGCGGTCGTGCTTTTCATGTATTTGGTGTTCGAGACGAAGGAGATCAAGAGCGTATTGCCGGCAATGACGATTCCGCTGTTCGCGTTGGTCGGCGCCGGGGCAACGTGCGTGCTTATCTTTACGCTGGCCTGGAAGCAAGGCATCACTCCGATCCGGTTGATTCTCGTCGGAATCGCGGTATCTGCCGGCCTCGGTGCGGTCAATACGTTCTTATCGTTGAAATTAGCCAACGCCAACTTCATGTATGCCACGGTCTGGCTGGCGGGCAGCCTGTGGGGAACGAGCTGGGCGTTCGTCCTTGCGGTTCTGCCCTGGATATTGGTCCTCGTCCCCTACTCGATGTGGAAGGCGCGTTATCTCAATGTGCTCCAGCTCGGAGACCCGTTGGCTACGGGCGTCGGCTTGCGCGTCGAGCGGGAGCGCGGCAAGTTGATTTTCGCCAGCGCCGGATTGGCGGGAGCCTGTGTGGCCGCGGGCGGCGGCATCGGCTTCATCGGCCTGATCGCCCCTCATATCGCCCGCAAGCTGGTCGGGCCCAAGCATCAGCTCCTGATTCCGACCGCGACCTTGGTCGGGGCGCTGCTGCTGTTGGCGGCGGATTTATTGTCGCGCAATGTCCTCAGCCGGACGGAGATTCCCGTCGGCATTGTTATCTCCGTGCTGGGAGCGCCCTACTTTCTTTACCTTTTAATGAAGACCAGAACATAGGCCATAAACGCCTGGCCGATTCCACACCGGCAGGGAACTTATTAACGCTTCGAGATTGCCATACATGCCAAAGGGGGTGATGCCTTGGAAAATGAGCAACATCATCATCATGGAACGGCAAAATGGGGCCACGAAATAAAAATAGAGATGAAATGAGGAAATCCGATATGATGAAACGATTGATGAGCGTAACATTGGTGTTCGTGTTGGCACTTATGTTTACAGGATGCGGGCAAAAGGAAGGCGCCCAGGCAACGGGCAGCCAAGAAAGCGCAGCTCCGCAAAATGAAAAGGCGGCAGAGGGGGAAAAGACAGAGACCAAAAAGCGGGATCTACGCAGAAAGACGGCTTCAAGGTGGTCAAAACATCGCGCGGTGAAGTGAAAATCCCGGTAAACCCTCAACGCGTTGTGGACCTTGCCTATGCAACGGAAGAATTATTGATTATGGGCATCAAGCCGATTATGTCGTCAGCCGGCCCGGATCTGCCCGATTACTTGAAGGACAAGCTGGAAGGGGTAACCTTGGTGGATGCCGGCTCCGTGAAGGTGGAAGACGTGATGGCGCTGAACCCGGATTTGATTATTACGAGCGGCCGTACGGAGAAGCTGTATGATCAGCTCACGCAAATTGCGCCGACGGTCCAGTTGGAGGGCGATTTTTACACATGGCGCGAACGCTTCCCGGAGATGGCCGGCATCCTGGGCAAAGAAAAGGAAATGAATGAATGGCTTGCCCAATATGAAGAGAAAGCCAAGAAAATCGGCGATGAAATTAAAGCCGTCACCGGAGATGCCACATTTGCCCTGTACGTGACGAATGCGTCGCAATACCGGATTTACGGAAAAGCTTTGCTCGGCGACGTCTTGTTCTCCGACTTGAAGCTGCCGATGGCCGAAGGAGCGTCGACGGAGTCAAGCGTGGAAATTGTTTCTCTTGAAAATCTGTTCAAATTCGATCCGGACTATATTTTCTTGGGGCTGTACGGAAACAACCTGGCCGCGGCACAAAAAAAGCTGGATGACATGCAAAAATCCGAGCTGTGGGGCAAGCTGAAGGCAGCCAAAAACGGCCACGTCTATATGCTGGACAATCCGACATGGTCGTTGGGCACCTTCCCGCTCGGCAAAGAAAAAGCGCTTGAAATGGTGCGCGATATGGTATTGAAACAATAGAACATTCGGCACGAAAAAAAGGCCGTCCCGTACGTCATGCAGCATGACATACAGGACGGCCTTGCCTGTTCCGCGCAGGATTAAATATAGCGGTAGACCATCAAAATAACCATGATGATAAACAGGATGAAGACGAGCGTAGCGAACATCTGCATCTTGTCAATCGCTGCCGCATTGCTCTGGCCAGCCTTCGCCGACTGCAGCGCAACCTTGATCTGCTTGCCCATAATTCCGCCCAGCGCGGCAATGGCAAGGAACACCGCCATCGTCAAAATAATCCACAACAAGGAATAGCTGCCTTTGCTAATCAAGTAGCCGCCGGTCAGAAATTGCGCGATCAGCGCGTACTGGGCTATCCGGTTCGCGGAATGCACGCCAAGCAGCAGCCCCTCCTGTCCCGATGCCGATACAAGCTTCAGCTTATTAACGACAAACGGGATGACCGCGTATATCCCCATGGCGACCGCCCCAAGGATATGCAAGAGTAAAAGAGCCATGGTCATAAGGAACATTCCCTCCATAGTCATGTTAAGTATGTAATATTGGTTCCTATTATACTAGACTCTTCCTCTGAACACAAAGAAAGATGGCCCTTTTCGGGCCATCTTTCTGCATATCGCTATAATATTTGTCACAATTTCGATTTATCCGGCAACAACTTTGATAACATTCCGTACGGATTCGGCTGATTTGTCCAATGCCGCCCGCTCTTCCGGCGTCAAGTCAATCTCGATCACTCTCTCGATGCCGTCGCCGCCCAGTACGGCCAATACGCCCATGAAGAGCTGGTCGTATCCATACTCGCCTTCCAGGTAAGCGATGACCGGGAGAATGCGCTTCTTGTCCTTCAGAATCGCTTCGGTCATCTGTACCAGCGAAGCCGCCGGCGCATAGTAGGCACTGCCGTTGCCAAGCAGGTTCACGATCTCGCCGCCGCCGACGCGGGTCCGCTGCACGATCGCATCAATGCGCTCCTTCGGAATCAACTTCTCGATCGGCACGCCGCCGACATTCGTGTACCGAACGAGCGGCACCATATCGTCGCCATGTCCACCCAGCACGACCCCGCGGACATCTTCCACCGACACGTTCAATTCCTGCGCGATGAACGTGCAGTAACGTGCCGTATCAAGCACGCCGGATTGGCCGATGACACGGTTCTTCGGGAAGCCGAGCGCCTTGAATGCGGCGTAGGTCATCGCATCGACCGGGTTGCTCAAAATGATGACGTAAGCATTGGGGCAATACTTTTTCACATTTTCACAAACGGACTTGACGATGCCGGCATTCGTGTTGACGAGATCGTCCCGGCTCATGCCCGGCTTGCGCGCAACGCCCGCCGTAATGATGACGATATCCGAATCCTTCGTATCTTCATAGTTGGAGGTGCCTGTAATCTGGCTGTCGAACCCTTGTACCGGGCTTGCCTCCAGCATGTCAAGCGCCTTCCCCTTGGTTGGATTCTCGAGTTGGGGGATATCCACCAACACAACGTCTCCAAGCTCCTTTTGGGCAAGCATCAAGGCAGTGGTAGCGCCCGTGAATCCCGCACCTACTACCGTAATCTTGCTGCGCCGAATAGCCATTCCGGTCGACCCCCTATTTCATATGGTTAATGATATGATCAGCGAATTGCGAGCATTTCACTTCCGTTGCGTCGTCCATCAGACGGGCGAAGTCATAGGTTACGGTCTTATTGTTAATGGCTGTCTCCATGCCTTTGTAGATCAGGTCGGCAGCTTCCTGCCAGCCGAGATGCTCCAGCAGCATGACGCCGGACAGAATAACGGAGCCTGGATTAACGACATCGAGATCCGCGTACTTCGGCGCGGTTCCGTGAGTCGCTTCGAAAATGGCATGTCCGGTCACATAGTTGATGTTCGCGCCAGGCGCAATGCCGATGCCGCCAACTTGCGCAGCCAGCGCGTCGGACAAGTAGTCGCCGTTCAGGTTCAGCGTAGCGATGACGTCGAAATCCTTCGGACGCGTCAGCACTTGCTGCAGCGCGATATCGGCGATGGCGTCCTTGATGATGATCTTGCCCGCGGCTTCCGCTTCCGCTTGGGCCTTGTTCGCCGCGTCTACGCCTTCCGCTTCCTTGATGCGGTCGTATTGGCCCCAAGTGAACGTCTGCTCTGGGAATTCCTGCTCGGCCACTTCGTAGCCCCAGTTCTTGAACGCGCCTTCCGTGAACTTCATAATGTTGCCTTTGTGAACCAGCGTCACGCTCTTGCGCTTATGTTTGATCGCGTATTCGATCGCCGCGCGCACGAGGCGCTTCGAGCCTTCGGAAGAGACCGGCTTGATGCCGATGCCGGACGTCTCAGGGAAGCGGATTTTCTTCACGCCCATCTCCTGCTGCAGGAAGGCAATCACTTTCTTCACTTCTTCCGTTCCGGAAGCGTACTCGATGCCAGCGTAAATATCCTCGGTATTTTCGCGGAAAATAACCATGTCAACCAATTCCGGACGCTTGACCGGAGATGGAACGCCGTTGAAATAGCGGACAGGCCGCAAGCAGGTGTACAGATCCAGCTCTTGGCGAAGCGCGACGTTCAGGGAACGGATGCCGCCGCCGATTGGCGTCGTCAATGGTCCCTTGATCGCGACGATATATTCACGAATCGCTGTCAGCGTATCATTCGGCAGCCATTCGCCGTATGTGGTGTAGGCCTTCTCGCCCGCGAACACCTCGTACCAAGCCAGCTTGCGCTCGCCCTTGTACGCCTTCTCGACCGCGGCATCGAGCACCCGCTTCGACGCGCGCCAAATATCGCGGCCCGTTCCGTCGCCTTCGATGAACGGGATAATCGGATTGTTAGGCACTTGCAGCTTGCCGTCTTGAATTGTAATTTTCTCGCCTTCAGTAGGTAACTCGAACTTTTCCAATTGAACCATGGACGTTCCTCCTTAAGTAAATTGCCGCACCACCACGCGATGCGGCCTCAATCTGCCATACGATCGGCGGGAGCCACAACTCCATTGTAGCAACCCGCCGTCTGGTAGCACAAGCCAATTCGATTATGCGGCTCCGCCTCGTATCCGGCGATTATCGATCCGCAAGCGGAACGTAGCGCCGGACGGCCGGGCCGGTATACTCGGCGCGCGGACGAATAATCCGGTTGTTCTCGTACTGCTCCAAAATATGAGCCGTCCATCCGGATACCCGGCTTACCGCGAAGATCGGAGTAAACAGATCGCGCGGAATGCCAAGCAGCGTGTACACCGATGCCGAATAGAAATCGACGTTCGGCTTCAGCCCCTTCTGACCGGTCACAATCTCTTCGATGCGCACCGACATGTTATACAGCTCGAGATTGCCGCTCTTGCTGCCAAGCTCGCGAGACATCGCCTGAAGATGCTTCGCGCGCGGATCTCCGTTCTTGTAGACGCGGTGTCCGAAGCCCATGATCTTTTCTTTGCGGTTGAGCTTTTCTTGGATGTAATCCTCCACGCGGTCGAGCGATCCGATCTCTTCAAGCATCTTCATAACGGCTTCGTTGGCTCCGCCATGAAGAGGTCCCTTCAAGGCTCCAATAGCCGACACGACGCCGGAATAAATGTCGGACAGCGTCGCCACCGTGACGCGAGCGGCGAACGTGGAAGCGTTTAACTCATGATCTGCGTGAAGGACGAGCGCTTTGTCCATCGCCTTCACTGCGCTTATCTCCGGATCTTCCCCGGTCAGCATATACAGGAAATTGTATGCGATAGAACGGCCGGCTTGCGGAGCCACCGGCTCCTTGCCCGCGCGAAGCCGCGCATAAGCGGCGACCACGGTAGGCAGCTTCGCCTGCAGCTTGACCGCCTTTGCGATATTCGCCTCCCGGCTCATATCGTCTGCCAACTCGTCATACAGAGCCAGGGCGGAAATCGCGGAGCGGAGAACAGCCATCGTATTGGCGTTCGACGGATACAATCTCATTTGATCGATGACGGCAGGAGAAATTGCCGCATTCTCATCGAATTGCTTCTGTAATGCAGATAATTCGTCACGGTTCGGCAGCTTGCCATGCCAGAGCAAGTACACGATCTCTTCAAAGGTTGCGTAATCAGCCAAATCGTCGATATTGTAACCGCGGTAGGTCAGCGTGCCGTCGATAATCGAGCTGATCGACGATTCCGCTGCAACAATACCTTCCAAACCTTTCGTCGCTGTCATCTGTCCTCTCTCCTTTGCATTACTAACCTATATCAATCCCAGCTTCCCTTTTCTCTGCCAATCCTGATGTTCCCTGACTATTTGGAAATAGGCAGGTTCTTTCTACTTTAAATCATAAAGGATTTTGTCGGAACTGTGAACGGTTTCATTACAGAATGTGGATAGAAATGCTTTATCACGTCTATAAATGCTTTTTGTGAAAATAAAAATGAAAGTCTTGTGATTTTAAGCATAGCATTACATATAGAGGTCTGTCCCACGTTCGGATCCGGGAAGCAGGAATCCCGGTCACCCAAGCCGGAAAGGAGACGGGAAAATGAATCACATACTGTTGAAACGGCTGTGGAGAGGAAGCCTTGTCCTGGGAGGATCCATCCTTGTCTGTGCTGCTTGCTACGTTCTCTTGCCCGTGATGTACCCGTTCTTGATCGCATGGCTGATCGCGCTCCTCCTGAACCCGATCGTCGATTGGATGAGCGAATCGCTCCGCTTTCCCCGCTGGCTCAGCGTCACGGTGTCGCTGCTGCTGTTCCTGCTCGGAATGATGACGATTGCGGCCGCCGTCATTACGCGCATCGTCAAGGAAATATATACGGTATCGTTAACGATGGATTATACGCTCAACCAATGGCGGGAACTGTTCATCCGTTTTTTCGACAGCGGGGAGGTGCAGCAGTTCATCCACTTGATCAGCTCGCTCTACAAAGACAATCCCAATGTCCAGGATTCGATCAACCGCAATCTGGCCGATACCGCGCAGACCGTAACAACCGCGATTACGAATCTGATTACGCTCTTCCTGGACGGCATCGTCCGGCTGCTGACCAGCCTGCCTAACGTCGCGACCATCGCAATCGTTGTCCTGCTTGCCGCCTTTTTCATCAGCAAGGATTGGCTGCGTTGGCGGCGCGTGGTGCTCTCCTGGGTGCAGGAGCCGCTTCGGACGCCGGCCGGCACCATCTGGCATGATCTGAAGGGGGCCCTGTTCGGCTACTGCCGGGCTCAGTTCCTGCTCATCTCCATGACGATGGTCTTCGTTACGATCGGCCTTATTCTGCTCCGAGTCGACTACGCGATCACGATCGGGCTGCTGGTCGGACTCGTCGACCTTCTCCCTTACCTGGGCGTCGGAGCGGTCATGGTGCCTTGGATAATATACAGCTTCGCGATCGGGAATACCTCCTTCGGCATTGGACTTGCCGTCCTCTATGCGATTGTCCTCGTCGCCCGCCAGGTGATGGAACCGAAAGTGCTCGCCTCCAGCCTTGGGCTCGATCCGCTTATCATGCTTATGGCCACCTTTGCCGGTCTCAAGCTGCTCGGCGTGCTCGGACTGATCGCCGGGCCCGTCGCCGTCGTTATCATCGCCGCGCTGCACCGGGCCGGAATCTTCACGGACTTGCGCAACTACATCATGGCCGGAAGGCATTGAGAAGCCGTGGCAAGAATGGCGCACACCCGCGAGAGGGGGAGAAATCCTCCTCATTTTTCCGTTCCTGGAGCTTCGGTCCCGTGATATCGACGTATAGTTATCTATTATTGCTGCGGGGACTATTCAAAATATGACATAGGGCTGTCAGGTTCGATCTAGTAGAATAAAAAGAAAACCTGAAAAGGAGCGCCGCCATGGCAAGCTACGAATACGCCTCAAAAAAAGAACTAAAGGAAGCCATTCATGCCGCTTATCTGCTGCTGGATGGCGAGTTCGATGGGATTGACGATAATCAAAAGGACTGCAGAGTTCCGGAAGCCGATCGAACTCCCGCCGAAGTCATTGCCTACCAGCTCGGTTGGCTGAACCTTGTTATGGGCTGGGACAAAGATGAGCTGGCAGGTAAACCCGTTATCATGCCGGCGCCGGGTTATAAATGGAACCAGCTCGGCCCTCTGTACCAATCGTTCTACGCTGCTTACGCCGATCATTCCTTGACCGAGCTCCGGGAGTTGTTCCGGCACACCGAACGCGAGTGGCTGGACTGGATCGACAGCTTGAGCGAGGAAGAGCTGTTCATACAATCTGTCCGCAAATGGACCGGGGACAAGCCGAACTGGCCCATGGCCCGGTGGATCCACATCAATTCCGCCGCTCCCTTCAAAACATTCCGGACCAAGATCAGGAAATGGAAAAAACTTCAGGGACAAGCATAGTTCAACATGTGTGTGTCTGCCCCGTCGATATAGCTCCTGGAACCTGGAAGGGAGGGAATGCGCCCCGCCAAGCCTTCGCACATAGTGGCTTATGATGGAAAGTGTCGGGTACGCTAGATATTTCTTGTGACTAGAGCTTGTTTCTGTGCCAGTTTGTGACTAGAGCCTGTCCCTGTGCTAGTGTTTGTTTTTGTGCTAATGTGCTTGTTCTTGTGAAGTGGGCTTTGTCGAATGGAAATGTACTATCGGGAAGCTCTTATAGCCAATATCCCAACGAGTCAGAGGACGCAGCCTGCCAACCAAAAAGACTGGGTAGGTAGGGCGTAAAGCCGCTTGCCCTTCGCGCTCACCTGTCCTGATAGAATGGGATAACGCTTATATAAGTCGCTGATGCGTACTTATCCGCCCTGACGGAATGGGATATCGTATATAAGGCGCTCATACTTGCCAACGGGTCCTGACATAGTGGGATATCGTCCATAAGGGTATGCTATGCTCACTTGACCTGATACTATGGGATATCGTCCATAAGGGCTCATACACGCCTCCCTGTCCTGACCGATGGGGGGTAACGCTCATGTGCGGCCGGAACGGAACAACGACATGATGCACGCATCATGTCGTTGTCTGCTCAGGCAGACCTTCATCAATATCGGCGATAGTAGATGAAGCTGCCATCCTTCATTTTCTTTTCAATCCATTTAAGCAAGTAATGCCTGTATAGGGGCCGGGTCAGCGGAAACACGAGCGTGAAGCCCAATATATCCGTGAAAAACCCGGGGGTCAGCAGCAGCACGCCGCCCGCCAATATACAGAGACCGTCAATGACCGCCCGTCCCGGAACCTGTCTCGCTTGAAGCTGCTTCTGGGCATCTCCCCATACTTGGGCCGCCTCGTAGCGCGCGATGATCGCGCCGATCACACTGGTCAGGAGGATCAGGAGGAATGTGTTCCACCCTCCTATCCAGCCGCTGACGAGGAGGAAGCCGTAGATCTCCAAGGCCGGAATTAAGGTCAATACGATAAGTATGCCTATCATGATCGGGTTCATGCTCGCATCTCCTTCCCACTGAAGTTCATGCTGCCGCCACGAAGCCTAGGCTTGCGCGAGCGCAGCTTGCCACATTATTTCCCTTGCTCATCGCCGATGGCCGAGCGGTCATCCGATCCGCGACGCGAACATCCGCCGATACGGAGCAGCCTTGGAAGGAGCGTCAAGGGCATGCCTGCTTCAACAGCTCCCATACATCAGGCGCTTCCCGCTCAATCCGGGCCGGCCTCCAGTCCGCGTTCAGCCATGCCAGCGTCGTCTCGCCTTCGACGAGGCGCTCCCCCTCCGGCTCGGCATACCAGCCGGCTTCGGCAACCCCCTCGCCTGCGCGGCAGATGCAGGAGGCGAAGGTAAGGCGCAGAGCCGTCCGTTGGATGAGCTTCGTGAACACGACAACCGTGTCGTCGTATACTGCCGGACGCATAAAATGCAGGTGCAGATCAACGACCGGCAGCAGCAATCCCCGCGCTTCCAGTTCACGGTAGGTTAAACCTTGGGCCCGAATCCATTCCGTGCGGCCGACCTCGAACCAGGTAACGTAATTGCCGTGGAAGACAACGTCCATCCGGTCGGTCTCCTGATATCGGACGCGCAACGGGAATCCATGCCACGCAGCTTGCGGGCTGATTCTGGAATCGCTCATTCCCATTCCCCCCTATTGTATCCTATGGAGCCTCCGCTCACAAATGCAACAGAAGCAATGGCGGTTGCACCATTGCTTCTGCTTGTTTTTATAGAATCGTGTATCCGTGTCAAAATCTTTCGATTAAGAAAGGCGGTTTTGACCGATTTGGCTAATCTTGATCAAGTTCGTGGAACCAGCGCAGCCGGTAGGCACGCCAGCAGTAATGACAACGAGGTCGCCTTCAGATACGATCCCCGTCTTCACGCCGCCGCGAACCGCTTCATCGAACATTTCGTCTGTCGAATTCGCCGCTTCGCTCTTGACCGTAACGACGCCCCAGGACAGGCACAGCCCGCGCATCACTTGCTCCGATGGAGTGACGGCGATGATTGGCGCCTTCGGACGGTATTTGGATACCATCCGTGCCGTATAGCCTGTCTGCGTAGAGCTGATAATCGCCTTCGCATCCAGCTCCAATGCAGAGTTCGCTACCGCTTGGCTGATAGCGTCGGTTACGGTAGCCTGCTGCTTCGAGCTTTGCTTCGCCAGAATCTCATGGTATTCGAGCGCAGACTCGGCCTTCTCCGCAATGCGGGACATCGTCAGCACCGACTCTACCGGATATTTACCTGCAGCCGTCTCGCCGGACAGCATGATTGCATCCGTTCCATCGAAGATGGCGTTCGCCACGTCGCTCGCTTCGGCGCGGGTCGGACGCGGGTTGCGCTGCATGGAATCAAGCATTTGCGTTGCGGTAATGACCGGCTTGCCGGCCAGGTTGCACTTCTCAATCATTCGCTTCTGAACGAGCGGCACTTCTTCCGCCGGAATCTCGACGCCGAGGTCTCCGCGCGCAACCATCAGGCCGTCGGACACTTCCAGAATCTCGTCGAGGTTGTCCACGCCTTCTTGGTTCTCGATTTTCGAGATGATCTGGATATGGCCTGCCTTGTTCTCTTCGAGCAGGTTGCGGATCTCCATGACGTCGCTCGCTTTACGCACAAAAGAAGCCGCAATGAAATCGATACCCTGTTCAATCCCGAAGCGGATATCATTTGCGTCTTTCTCCGTAATGCCCGGCAGGGAAATCTTCACGCCTGGAACGTTTACGCCTTTTTTGCTCTTAATCGTTCCGCCGTTAACGATTTTACATTTGATCTCCGTGCCTTGAATATCAACGACAGACAGCCCGATCAGACCGTCGTCGATTAGAATCGTCGAACCGACTTCCACATCTTGCGGCAATTCTTTATATGTAACCGAGATGCGGTCCTTGTCTCCCAAAATTTCTTCCGTCGTCAATGTAACATATTCGTCCTGAACGAGGTCAATCGGCTCTACGGCCAATTTTCCCGTACGGATTTCAGGGCCTTTGGTATCGAGCAAGATAGCAACTGTCTTGTTCAGTTCGGCACAAGCCTGGCGAATATTTTTGATGCGGTTGCCGTGCTCTTCGAAGTCGCCGTGCGAGAAGTTCAGACGGGCGACGTTCATGCCGGCCATAATCAATTTCTTGATGTTTTCCAAGGATTCGCTGGAAGGACCGATCGTACAGACAATTTTCGTTTTACGCATATGAGTTTCCTCCAATGTTGTGCTCTCTTTTTATGTCTACTTTTGCATATCTTGCGTATGCTCTCATCTATCTAATTTACTATAAATCGGCAAGTTTGTATATGAAGATTATCATAATATTTAGTTTTGCCAGCATATACCGTTTTTATGATTCGGCACTTCCGACCTTGGTTTGTTCTTCAAAAACCCCGATGCGGCGGAATTTCTCGTAACGGTCCTCCCGCAGTTCCTCGGCGCTCATCGCCAGCAGCTCTGACAGATGGCGGACAAGCGCTTCTTTGACTTCGGCTGAAGCGGCCTCCACGTCTTTGTGGGCCCCGCCCTGAGGTTCGGGAATGATCTCCTCGATGACGTCCATTTCCTTCAGATCGTCTGCCGTAATCTTCATCGCTTCCGCCGCCTGATCGGCCTTCGATGCATCCTTCCACAGAATGGAGGCCGCCCCGTTCGGGGAGATAGCGGAATAGATCGCATTTTCAAGCATCAGCACACGGTTGCCCACGCCCAACGCCAAGGCTCCGCCGCTGCCGCCCTCGCCGATAACGACACATATGACCGGAACGCGGAGCAGCATCATATCCCGCAGATTGCGGGCGATCGCCTCGGATTGACCGCGCTCTTCCGCGGTATTGCCCGGATAAGCGCCCTTCGTGTCGATGAACGTAATGATCGGGCGCTTGAACTTGTCCGCTTGCTGCATCAGGCGCAGCGCCTTGCGGAAGCCTTCCGGATGGGGGCTCCCGAAAAAGCGGGCAATATTGTCCTTCGTATCCTTCCCGCGCTGATGGCCGATGACCGTGACGGGAATGCCGTTCAGACGCGCCAATCCGCCGACGATCGCGAGATCGTCGCCGAACAGGCGGTCGCCGTGCAGTTCGATGAAATCGGTAAAAATATGCTGAATGAAATCAAGCGCGGTCGGACGTTGATGATGCCGTGCCAAGTGCATTTTCTGGGACGGACTAATCGTGGTGTAAATGTCCTCGGCCAGCTTGGCGTAACGCTGCTCCAACCGGGCGATCTCTTCAGTAAAGTCTATGTTTTTTTCTTCGCCGAACCGCTTAAGCTCGTCAATTTTCTTCTTCAACTCTACCAAAGGCTGCTCGAACGGAAGCTCACCCGCCATGCGTCACCTCTCCTTTCACGGTATGCAGATCAATCAGCTTGATCAATGTTTGGCGCATGTCCTTGCGCGGGACGACCAGATCGATCTGTCCGTGCTTCAAGTTAAATTCCGCCGTCTGGAACTCGTCCGGCAGCTTCTGGCGAATCGTCTGCTCGATGACAATCCGCCCGGCAAAGCCGATTCTAGCGCCTGGCTCCGCGAGAATAATGTCGCCAAGCATCGCGAAGCTGGCCGATACGCCGCCCATCGTCGGATCGGTGAAGACGGAAATGTACAAACCGCCGGCCTCGTGGAACTTGGCCAGAGCCGCGCTCGTCTTCGCCATCTGCATCAAGCTCAGGATGCTCTCCTGCATCCGCGCTCCCCCGGAGGTGGAGAAGATGATCAGAGGATATTGCTTCTGCTGCGCCGTCTCGATCGCGCGCGTCACCTTCTCGCCGACGACCGAACCCATGCTTCCCGTGAAGAACTCAAAGCTCATGACGGCAACCACAACCGGAAAACCGCCAATGGTGCCTTCGCCGGTAACTACAGCTTCTTTCAGACCCGTCTTTGCTTTTTGAAGATTCAGCTTCTCCATATAATCCGGGAACTGAAGCGGGTCGACCGAATCCATTTCCGCGTCATATTCAAAGAAACGGCCTTCATCCAAGGTCATTTCGATGCGTTCCCACGCATTCAATCGCAGATGATGATTGCACTCCGAGCATACCTTCAGGTTTTTTTGCAATTCTTTATGATACTGAATCGTGCCGCATTTCGGGCATTTGTTCATCAACCCTTCGGGTATTTCACGCTTAGGACGATCATCGTTCATTATCGGCGAAGGTACTGTTGCGTACTTTTTCTTTTGAAATAAGTCTTTAAACACCCGTTACACCTCTTTAGGCGTGATTTCTCAGCAAGGAGCAGCGTTGCGGCTCCCCGGAGATTGTCCTAACCGCAGGCAATAAAAATCGGCTGTCTGAACAACCTAGCGTTCATCCATCAGCCGTCTCATGCATGCAAAATCGAATTGAGCACCTCTTGAACTTCCTCGACTTCCCCGGAAGGTACCAGGATTTCAAATTGTTGTTTGGAGAGATGGACAGGTCGAACCTGAACGAGAAATCCTTCCTCTGTCAATCTGATCCGGATCTTCTCTGCTAAATTGGCAGTCGGAGCGATGTAGATGACTGTCCACATGCGCGTATGACCCCCCTAACGTCCCAAGTACGGCTCATATAATGCCATAATGATAACATAATTGACATTTTCACCGCAACCAAATCCGGTGTAATCGTTCGCCGTCATGTATGTCAGGGGAGTCTTCGGAGCATTCGCTCAAGCTACAACGCCTCATCTGCCGGATTATAGCTGCGCGCGTCCCGGTTCCGGTGAGCGATGCGGGCGGAAGCCGCCGCCGCTAATCCGGCGACGATATCGTCAAGAAAGACGTGCACCTGATCCCGGTTATCGTTGAGTTCGCGGATGACGCCGCTCTTCGCTTTGTCCAAATAGCCGAAGCTCGTTAATCCAATCATGCCGTATACGTTCGTAATCCCCATCGCGAGCGTCTCGTCCACGCCGTACAAGGATTCATCCGCCTCCATAATCGATTGCAGCGGCTCGGGCAGCCGCTTCTGCTCCGCCAGCTCATCCAGGGCAATGCCTGTGATGAGCGTATACTGCACTTCCCGCTTGCGGATTACCGTCCGCACGCTCTCCAGGCACGCGTCCATCGTCAGCGACGCATTGTAAGGCGACTGAAGCTGATACACGATGTCCGCGATGCTGTCCAGGGTGACACCCCGCCGGTTGAGCCACTGCTCGGCCATATCGGTCGGCATGGCGATCCCCTCCCTTCCCAGTCCTCCGTTCGGACTTGTCTCCTGCATTTGAGACGTATCTAAAATGTATGCGGAAGGGCGGGGAAATGTTCACCGCTCTATCATTATTTTACGCGTACGCTTCCTTCGCCGAACAGCGCCTCGATGCGCTTGAACAGCTCCGGCGAAGGCTTGAGCGCGTACGAGTCGTTCAACGCGAGAAGCTGCTGCTCGCGTTCGTAGAACAGCACGGTCGGCAGCGGGCCGGGCTGCGTCCGGAGGAGC
>NZ_LDIG01000132.1 GCF_015845845.1 Paenibacillus dendritiformis | reverse complement strand
CCTGAATTTCGAAAGTAACTGTGCCTGAAAAATGAAAAAAGGGCCCAAATCTTTGGTAGAATAGTGTTTGCGAAAACAACATCACCCAAAGAGAGGAGCACCTTTTAGGTGAAGTCTACCACACCCGTCAGCAAAATCAAGACTGAATTTTCCTTGCGTCACGCTTCCAGCGTTGGTGGAAGCAAAGTATTCCTGGAGTATCTCGAAAAAATCGAACTGGACAAAGCATTGCAGAACTTGAGCAACATCAAACACAGGCACTCCCTGTTCCCTGTTTTTCGCATCCTGCTCTACCTCATAATCGGCTGGACACTCGGTTGTGAACGCCTTTTTCATTTTCGAGCGTTGCAACAGGATGCACTTGTGCAACGTTTCCTCGGTGGACGCTGTCCACACCACACCTTGCTGTATAAAGAATTGAATCGGTTTGGTAAGCAACCAACTTTCACACTCGACTTGAGAAAGTTGAATCAGCAGGTCATCGCGCCTGGTTTGCCCGATGAACTCATCATGGATCTGGATTCCACCGTGGAAACCGTTTTTGGTCACCAAAAAGGCGCGGCCGTTGGCACGAATCCCCACAAACCGGGACGTAAAAGCTACCATCCGCTGTTGGCTTATGAAGGCCAATCTCGTTTGTGTTTAAACGCTGTTCTTCGTGCTGGAAATACGCATTCATCCACGAATGCCGCTGACTTCCTCCGCCAGACGTTCGAATTGCTTGGTGATCGTCCGGTGAAGTATGCCCGATTTGACAAAGGATTTGGCGGTGAGGACTTTTACGGCTTATGGGAATCCAAAGGAATCGGGTATGTAGGAAAATTGAAATGGACCCAGCGACTTCAAGCGGAAGTGCAACGCTGCTCCGTTTGGAAGCGATTTGTCGATGAGGAGTGGATCATCGAGGGCATTGTACTGGTCTACAAAGCCACCTCCTGGAAGAAAGCACGCCGTGTTGCCGTCATCCGCAAAGCACAGGTGTACGATGGGGATCAATCTCGGCTTCTTCTTGATACAGATTGGCAGTATGAAGCGATCGTCACAAGCCTTGAGTGGGAGCCGATTGACCTGTGGCATTTCTACAACCAGCGTTGCTGCATGGAAAACCACATCAAGGAAGCCAAGCGTGGCTTTTCCATCAACCGCATTTCGACAAGCCGCTTCACCGCGAATGAAATCGACTTGCTAATCAAGCTGTTAGCATACAACCTCTACGAACGGTTTAAACGCGACTGCTGTGAACCGGTTCATCACGGGTATACGATTGCCCGGTTTCGTCAGGAGTTTTTCCTCTGTGCCGCGACCATCATCCAGCATAGTCGGCAGGTGATTCTCAAGTTGGCGAGAGATTTCCCGAACCGCTACACTTGGCTACGGATCGCGACAAAAGTTGCTGCGCTGGAATGACCGCTTCCAAAAATAAACATGGAAATGCAATGCCTCTGTGGGATGGGGAGGGGGAAAATATGCCCTTCTTTTCGAATTAGCGCTCATGGGACTGGATATTTTCTTGTTTATTACAGTTGCTACCCGCCCTAGTAGGTTACTAACTCGCCTCCATTACGGGCTTTCGAAATCTGGGTTTAATACTCTTGGGCCCGCCTGGGGTAGGAAAAACCCATCTCTCAGTGGGGTTGGGGATGGAGGCTGGCAGTCGCATCGTCAGAGGAGAATGAAGATTTTAGCGCAAGAAGGGTCGCGGATAACGCCCCGTCCACCCGATGGAGTAGCATGTATACGGATGAGCAGTGGATTTATGTCGATCTTGGCAGTCTTAAGCAAATCAGTAGAATCAGACTCGTTTGGGAAGGGGCTTATGCGCTGGAATACGAAGTGTTATGTTCGACGGATATGGAAAATTGGGAGGTGATTCAGCGTATTTCGAATGGACGTCCAGGACCGGTGGAATTGGAGCGTTTGTCCGTAAAAGCCCGTTATGTGAAAATAAATTGCTTGCAAAGAGGGAGCATTTATGGCTATTCCTTATGGGAGCTTGCCGTATTTAACGACCAAGTGAATATCGACTGCTAGTACGTCGTCATGGGGAAGCAACCTTAGGGTAATCAAAAGAGGGAGTGAAAAATAACAAAGGGAGTGACGTGAAATGAGCCTAAAGTAAAGCTATATAAGTTGAATTATTGACTTTCTAAGAATTCTCCTGATTCCATCCTGATACAAAGCCGCTCGATAACCTTTTGGGGAGTTTTCATGAAAACATTATTAACAACGTCCGCCTTTAACTATTTCCACAGTCCTTCAACGATATTAAGCTCAGGGCTATAGGTGGCAGAAAAACCAGTTGAAGCCATCCTTGTTGCTCATCGAGAAACGGTTCAAGCAGTTTCGCATGATGAATGCGGGCATTGTTTAATAACATGGCTATTTTACCTGTGGGATAAGCTGCAACGACTTTCTGCAGAAACGGTAGAAACTTTTCAGCCGTATATTCTTCATCTTCCTGCCAGACGATGTTGCCTGTCACGTAATGAACGGTTGAAAATAACTTTACTCCCCGATGCTTATCGGTTGTTTTGATGATTCGCTGCTTTCCTTTTTCAAACAATGTATGCTGAAGAGCTTGATAATCACGGATCATGGCTTCATCTTCAAACAATAAATGTACTAGCCTTGCATAGAACCCTGACATGAAGAAGACTTCATGCTCTTGACGTGGAACGATTAATCATTATTTGTAAAATTTACACCTATCTTTTCCCTGGAAAAGCTAAAAGTCGATTTCCCACTAACCATAGGGATATGTTACCGGAAAATATATAAATGCCATTATTATCTATCCAATCACCACTTTAACGGTCTTATGCTGCTTTGGGTGTTTTGGGGACCGACCACCCTTTCGTTTCTTTCGCCTACCCTTCGAGTGCTTTGGTCGGTTTGCGGTGCAGCGCCATCAGAAATTGGTCCCACGTCTTGTTCATGTAGGCTCGAAGCAGCTTTACAAATGACCATAGCGTTTGAGTGGTCTCGGCCTCCTTGCGGACCAACATGACCAAATCATACGCGATCAAGGCTAAAAAAATCTGGTTCCATACGGCCGCTGGATGTGAACTGTACAAATGGACTAAGCTCATCTGCTTCCTCATCCACTTAAAGAACAATTCAATCATCCAGCGGCACTGGTAGATCTCGCAGAATTGGGCTGCGGACTTATCCCAGACATTCGTGAGCACACGGTACTGGCGATTCTTCTCATCGGTATACTCCACTAACCGGAGCTGGACTTCTATTACCTGGCCTTCTTCATCCTTGTAGCTCACGATCACGTCAGCATCCCGCAACACAGGTGTCGTTTCATCGACCTCACGCTCGCAGATGATCGCCGTCTTGCTGCTTTTCTGAATACGTGCCACGAAGCTCAGATTATGATCCAGCCACTGCTTATAGTGACGATAGGTGATGTATCCGCGATCCAAAACATGAATGGCATCTCCATCGATCACCAAATCCAGCACCACTTCCTTGTCGCCAACACCTCGTGTGGAACAACACAACAAGTTTGGTGTGCATCTTCACCCCGTTGCTCTTTCTGGAGTGCAGGCCCATTTTCCAGCGACTTGAACTGTGACCCTTAACATGGGCAGTATAAAAAGCACTACGCTGCCAGAAGATGATTCCTATATTCGTTAGGGGTCATCTTCTTTAGTGTCCATTGATATCGCTCGGTGTTGTAAAAATGAATGTACTCGTTAATGCGAGCTCGAAGTTCGTCAATGCTTGTACAATCTTTGTACTCTAGTTCGTCTTTCATATGACCGAAAAATGACTCCATTGGTGCGTTGTCATAACAATTTCCTCTTCGGGACATGGATTGTCTAAATCCAGCTTCTCTTACGAGTTTTTGAAAATTGGGATGTGTGTAATGCATGCCTTGATCCGAATGGAAAATGGCGTCGGGATGAATATTGCCACCCAGTTGTTCTAATAGCTTGTCTAACGTTCGATCCACAAGAGACAGTTCAAGCGAAGTCGACAAGTAATGCGCAGGGATCTCATGCGTGGAACCGTCTTTTACGCAAGAGAGATATCCCCATTGCTGACCATGGTTGTATTTGAGGTACGTTATATCTGTGAGCAGCACTTTCTCCGGCTCTCTGCGGATGCGTGAACAGGAAGGTCCAGCCAGCCAGCATGGAGCGGGATGCTGTGGCCTTCCGTTCGATCTGCTCCCGGTGGGACAGGCGGACGAGGAAAAGGCAACCGAGGAGCAGCAGCCCGGAGGACAGCTGCAGCACGAGCGAGTGGCCGAGCCTGGCGCCGGCAGTCCAGCCGAGCAGCGACAGCATCTGCATGCTGGTGGAGACGAGGCTGTTGGCCTGCACCCGCTTGTCCTCTTTGACAAGGCGCGGACAGCGCGCATTGGAGCAGCAGGAACAGCCGCGTCACGTTGGCGGCCGTCAGCTTCGTGTACCAGAACGGCAGCGAGAAGCCGCTCGACAGCACAGCGATGGAGCGGACGGAGGAGACCGCTCCGGCGAAGGTCGCCGAACCGGTCAATTGGTATACGGCGGCGATCAACATCATCATATAAAGAGAGCCTACCAGATTGGCGAACGATCGGCTCGACAATAGCGAGTAAAAGGAATGATTCAAGTCAACACTCCATTGCCGCGGCGTTCGCGTGAAGGGCGGGAATCCGGCCTAGATGAATGCCGTTGTCAAGTAATTTTTGCCTATTATTTCATGCAGGAAAAATTATGCTGCTTAATTTTTGTAATAATTATTTTGCTTCATTGCCTGTCGCGGGCTTTTTTCGATGAACTGTCTTTCCTTTATCCGACGTTCCTGATATATTAAATCATAAACGACAATATATTTTTGAAAAAAAATTTCAGAATGCAGTTGCTAGGAATCGATCTGATATCTGAACAGTATGCCTGCTCGAGGAATACCAACAGGAGGGAAGTACGATGATATTGAACGAAGTGCGGCAAGAGCTGCTTCGGCTGCTGGGCCCGGAGCGCTTCCGCGACGATATGGAAGCGCTTATCACGCATTCGTATGATGCAACCCCGATGCTTCAGACGATGCCGGATGCGGTCGTCTACCCGGAATCGACGCAGGAGGTGCAGCATATTCTCCGTCTTGCGAATAAGCACCGCATTCCGATTGTTCCGCGGGGAGCGGCCAGTAATCTATGCGGCGGCACGGTGCCGGTATCCGGAGGCATCGTCGTGGCGATGACCCGCATGAACAAGCTGCTCGAACTGGATACCGACAATCTGACGGCCACGTTCCAGCCGGGGCTGAATACGAAGCAGTTCCACCGCGAGGTGGAGAAGAAGGGTCTATTCTATCCGCCCGATCCGAGCAGCATGGTGATCTCGACCTTGGGCGGCAACATTATGGAGGGCGCCGGCGGCTTGCGCGGCTTGAAGTACGGCACGACGAAGGACTATGTCATCGGTCTGGAGGCGGTTCTTCCTTCCGGCGAGGTCATCCGGACCGGCGGCAAGCTGTACAAGGACGTCGCCGGCTACGATTTGACGAAGCTGCTCGTCGGATCCGAAGGGACGCTCGCCATCGTGACGGAGGCGACGGTGAAGCTTATCCCTGCGCCCGGAGTGAGACAGACGATGCTGGTCGCTTTTGAGGATATTTACGCGGCGGCCCGCTCCGTCTCGCGAATCGTGGGCGCCGGCATCATTCCCGCGACGCTGGAGTTCATGGATCAGCCGACGATACGGGTCGTGGAGGAATACAATCATATCGGCCTGCCGACGGATATGGAAGCGGTGCTCTTGATCGAGCAGGACGGTCAGGAGCCGCTGGGCGTCGGGAAGGATATGGATGCCATCGCCGCGATATGCCGGGAGGAAGGGGCGGCCCGCATCGATATGGCGCGGGATGAGCACGAGGCGGAGCAGCTGATGAAGGCGAGGCGCAGCGCGCTGTCGACCCTGGCGCGCATCCGCCCGACGACGATATTGGAGGATGCGACGGTGCCCCGCTCCCGCATCGCCGATATGGTTTTGGCCATTAACCGGATTGCGGCCCAATACGAGTTGAATATTTGCACCTTCGGCCATGCCGGGGACGGGAATCTGCATCCAACCTGTACGACGGATGCGAGAGACAGCGCGGAGATCGAACGGGTGGAGCAGGCGTTCGCCGATATTTTCGAGGAGGCGATCCGGCTCGGCGGCACCATCACCGGCGAGCACGGCGTCGGCACGGTCAAGGCGCCTTATCTGGAATGGAAGGTCGGGGAGGCCGGCATCGCCGTCATGAAAGGGATCAAGCAGGCGTTCGATCCGAACGGCATCATGAATCCGGGCAAAATCTTCGCCAAGCCCGCACGCAAAAGGCTGGTGATTACGCGATGAGCAGCGGCAGCATGACCAACAGCGAGAACGGCCTGCAGGACAAGGAACGCGCTCAGCGTCAGCCGGGCGCACTGCAGCGGCAGCTCGTCCAGACGCTCGATTACGAGCAGCTGATGAACTGCATGCGCTGCGGATTTTGCCAGCCGTCTTGCCCGACGTTCCGGGAGACCGGCTTGGAAGCCGCTTCTCCGCGCGGGCGCATCGCCCTCATGAAGGCGGTGGCGGACGGGCTGATGGAGCCGGACGCGGCCTTCAAGCAGCAGATGGATCTGTGTCTGGGCTGCCGTGCCTGCGAGCCGGTATGCCCCTCCGATGTCAAATACGGCCAACTGTTGGAGCAGACGCGGGAAGTCTTGTTCGAGCATACGGAGCCGCAGCCCGGAGCGGTACCGCTGCGCCGGCTGCATAAGCTGGCGAAGCCTGTCTTCAAGCGCCATCGCCGCTTGCGGCTGATGAGCACGATATTGCAAGCGTATCAGCGCTCCGGTCTGCAGCGGCTGGCACGGCGGGGCCGGATGCTGCGATGGCTTCCGCAGCATATGCAGACGATGGAGCGGATTATGCCCCAGGCCGACAGCCGCGGCGTCGTGAAGCGGGCCGGGGGGCGCCGCTTCCCTGCCAAAGGGAAGCGTATCGGCACGGTCGGACTGTTCCGCGGCTGCATTATGGATGTGCTGTTCACGGAGACGAATGTCAATACGGTGCGTCTGTTGACGGAGGCCGGCTACGACGTCGTCATTCCGGAGGAGCAGTCCTGCTGCGGCGCCTTGTTCTCCCACAGCGGCGACCGGAAGACGGCGCGAGAGTTCGCCTTGCAGAATGTGAAGGCGTTCCGGGAAGCGGACGTGGATTACATCGCCTCCAATGCGGGGGGGTGCGGGGCGACGCTGATCGAGTATGAACATCTATTGGCGGAGGAAGCGGAATGGGCCGAACCGGCGCGGCAGTTTTGCAAGCAAGTGAAGGATATTAGCGAGCTGCTGCTGCGCTCGGGCCGTTGGAACGAACTGGCGGATCCGGACAAGCGATCGCCGGATGCGGATTCGCGCCGCTCCGTCACGGTCACCTATCAAGATTCGTGCCATCTCCGCAATGTGATGCGGGCCGGGGACAGTCCGCGCCGCTTGCTGCGCATGATGCCGAATACGAAGTTCGTGGAGCTGGAAGGGGCGGAGATCTGCTGCGGTTCGGCAGGCATTTATAATCTGATGCAGCCGCAGATGGCGAACGATATTCTCGACGCCCGAATGGACGCCGTTGACGAAACGCAGGCTTCCGTCATCTTGACGAGCAACCCGGGCTGTCTGCTGCAGATGAAGGTGGGAGTGGAACGGGAGCAAGCGCATGACCGGATTCAAGTTATGCATATTGTCGATTATTTTGCGGAAAAAGTGTTGAACTAATATATCATAATAAATATAGGCAGGAGGAATGGACGTGAATGTCATTCCATTGCAGGCCGAGTGGCTGGTTCCGATGCTTGACTTATGGAACCGGGAGTTGGGCGAGCATTTTCCGATGCGGGAAGAGCTGCTTCGGCACAATACGTTGCAAGATGTCAATGTCTATGCACCGGGTTCATGGCTGGCTCATGGACCGGATGGAACGCTGCTCGGCTTCGTCATAGCGAAGACGTGGCAGGAAGAAGAACGCGGCATGAAGCTGGGGGAAGGCGGGGGCTGGATTCAGGCGCTGGTCGTTCGTTCCGAGGCGAGGGGCCGCGGGCTGGGAAGCCGGCTGCTTGCGCTAGCGGAAGAAGCGTTGCAATCGGCCGGCGTGGACAAAGTCTTTATGGGACGGGATCCGTGGCATTATTTCCCCGGAGTTCCGACAGCGCTCGCATCGGCCCGCCCATGGCTGGAGCGGAGAGGCTACCGCTTTTTATATGAAGTGCATGATCTGTATGCAAGCGTCAAGGATGAATCCGCCGTCCGTCCGGCCTATTCCGGGGGCGCGCAGGCGAGACTGCTGGAATGTAGCGATCGGGAAGAAATGCTGCGTTTTTTCCGCAGATGCTTCCCTGGACGCTGGTATTATGAGGCGCAGTGCTATTGGGAACGCGGAGGGCAAGGCCGGGAATTCCTCGGCCTGTTCACAGAGAGCGGAGAGATGATCGGCTTCTGCCGCGTCAACGATGAAGCTTCCCCGTATATCGCCCAGAATACGTACTGGGCTCCGCTCGTCCCGGAGCCGCTCGGCGGGATCGGTCCGCTCGGCGTGGACAGCCGTTATCGCGGCAAAGGCTACGGGCTGGCCTTGGTAGAGGAAGGCATCGCGGAATTGCAGGCGCGCGGGATGAAGCATCTCGTCATCGACTGGACGGAGCTCGTCGATTTTTACGCCAAGCTTGGCTTTCAGCCGTGGAAGAACTACGATCTGATGGCGAAGTCGTGGAGCGAGGATTCGTAGGGCCGCGCGCTCTTGCCGGAACAGGGAGAAGCAGTGGCGCCCCGGGCGATGCATTGCAGATGCCTGGGCGTATGGTGGACGGGCGGGACCGGGGGCGGCCCGTCCATTTGCCGCTGCTGCGCCATGCCAGTCAGATACCGATGGCGTTCGGCCGTGCCGCACGGTAAGATAGAGACATCAGGATACGACATCAGGCATGGACAAGCATCCGAGAACGTGTCCGAGCGGAATGAAAGGGGGAACCACCCATGTTTGCTTCGCCGACGAAAGGCGGCCTGATCATGCTGTCCGATATGCTGGGCAAGCTGCCTCCGTCCGAGAAGAAAATCGCGTCGTATATTTTGGCGCATCCCGAAGAAGCGATCTCGCTGACCGCTTCCGAGCTGGGAGAGAAATGCCATGCCAGCAGCGCTGCCGTCATCCGCTTATGCAAATCGCTGAAGTTAAAGGGCTTTCAGGAATTGAAGCTGCGCATTGTCGGAGATTTGAATAAGTCGGAGAGCGAAGGGTACCGCGACATCAAGCCGAATGAGCAGGTCGACACGGTATTGGCGACCATGACGAACAACAGCATTCAGGCGCTGCGGGAGACATCGGAGATTGTGAACCTTCACGATATGGCTGCGGTGGCCGAGCTGTTGATCCGGGCGCGGAACATCCATTTCTTCGGCGTGGGGGCATCGTCGATAATCGGCATGGATGCGCAGCAGAAATTTCTCCGGATTAACAAGCCGGCCACCGCGTTTACGGATCTGCATATGGCTGCAATGAATATTGCGAACATGACGGAGGAGGATGTCGTATTTGGCATTTCCTATTCCGGAGAGACCTTGGAAGTGGTCGACCTGCTGAAGCTGGCCAATGCGAAGGGCTGCCAGACGGTCAGCCTAACCCACTACGGAGATTCGCCGGTCGCCGCGGAAGCGGGCATCAACCTGTACATCTCGGCGACGAAGGAAGCGACGTTCCGGAGCGCCGCGACGTCTTCCCGGCTTGCCCAGTTGCACATCATCGATGTGCTGTTCATGTGCGTCGCCTCCCATCAATATGACGAGACCGTGCAATACTTGGATCAGACGCGGGAAGCGATTCGCTTCATCAAGGACCGGCACGGTTAAGAGTTGGACAACCTGATACTCCGGGCAACGGCCCCTCCCGTGACTTCATGCCGCAGGAGGGGCTTCGCGATCCGAGGCTTCCGCACCGCCGCCGCCCGCCTGCATATAATGTAATCCGCCCAGATGATGTTGGCGGCAGGCAGAACACGGCAAGGAGGGAACCCGAATGATGGATCGGCCGTCGCTGATGAAGCGAAGAGACGAAAGGGCGAGCGCTTATACGCACGGCATCGGAATGGTATGCAGTCTCGGCGCGTTGGCTCTGCTGGTGGAGGCGGGGATAAGCCATGGGACGGTATGGCATATTGTCAGCGCGGGCGTGTATGGGCTGACGCTCGTGATGATGTTCGCCATATCGACGATCATGCACAGCACCCCCGAAGGGGAGCGCAAGGCATGGCTGACGATGGCGGATCATATGTCCATTTATGTATTCATTGGCGGGAACTACACGCCGTTTCTGCTTGTGTACATGCGGAATGAATTCGGCTGGAAGCTGCTCGGGGCCATCTGGGGGACGGCGATTGCCGGCATTATAGTGAAGCGATACTATACGGGGCGGTACATGTGTATCTCGACGATCGGTTATCTCGCGATGGGCTGGCTCATTGTCGCGGCCTGGCCGGAGCTGTCCGCCGTGCTGTCACCGGCGGGTCTTGTCCTGCTCGTATGCGGAGGCATTAGCTACTCGGCGGGCATCGTATTCTTCGTATGGGAAAAGCTTCCGTATCACCATGCGATCTGGCATCTGTTCGTGCTGGCGGGAGCGGGACTGCATTTCGTATGCATTTACCGCTATGTCCTGCTCGGATGACAGCACGCAGTTTTTAGGAAGGAGGGGCGCCAGGCCCCGCAGGAATGCAGCCGGCATGACGCCTCTCTTCACGGCGAATATTACAATTACAGATGGCGCTCGGCATAAATGCGCATGGCGTCGCGCAGCGTCTCCGCCAGAGCGGGATGGAATCGGTCGTACAGCTTGCGGAAATCGGCGTGGTCCACGTACAATTCGCCCAGGCCGGCATAGACCTCTCGCGTTGGGGTGTAGAAGCGGCTCACCCATTGGAAGTGCTCGGCGATAACCTCCTGAATCGGGTCGCTTTCCGGTGGGAAGCCCTCGCGAATGAGAGACGCGATGCGCTCGTGAATGCGCTCGGACTCCTGCTGCACTTCCTGCCAGTCGCTGCGCGACCAGGCGTTGGTGCGGGCTTCGCTCTCCCGGATATGGCGTTCAGCGCCCGCTCCGTATCTTTCCTTCAATTCCTCTACATACTTCTCCTGCTTGCTTCGGTCAAATCCGTCGAACCATTGCTCTGCGTTCATGACTTGTTCTCCTTTCGTGTCGTCCATTGTGCGATCCAGCGTGGCCACCAGTCGCTGAAGCCGCTCGATTCGTTGACGCCGGATAGCTTCGATACTTCGTTTACGGTGTAGGCCATCGATTCATCGCCCCCTTCATACCTGCGCTTCGAGTGTGTTCAAGCAACCTTCTTGGTGCTGAAAACCCGCCTTTTGGAACACGCCCATTATAAAGGGTGACGTAACGTTACGGTCAATATGCAAAAAAGAAATGTGCGAATGTTAAGGTTGATCCCTTGACATGGTGGTCGGTTTCGGATATGATTAGGAACGTTGATGGGCTGTAAAGGTTTTTTCCTTGACGAAAGGAGTGGCCCGGATGAACGAGGAACATGTTCTGGAGAAGACGAACCGCGTCAACATGCTGTTCGATTTCTACGAACCTCTCTTGACGGAGAAGCAGCAGACGTTCCTGAAATGTTATTTTCAAGATGATTTTTCATTAGGCGAGATCGCCGCTGAATTCGGCATTAGCCGCCAGGCGGTGTATGAACATATTAAGCGGGCGGAGCAGACGCTCGGCTCCTATGAGAGCAAGCTCGGATTGGTAGCGAAGTACGAACGCCGGAAGCAGCTGCTGGATGCGCTGCGCGACGAATTGAATGAGATAATGGGTATGCCCGACCCGCAGCGTGCGGAACTGCAGAAGATTATCCGTGAACTGCAGGCGTTGGATTAAGGGAACGGGGTGAATAGGAATGGCATTTGAAGGACTAACGAGCCGGCTGCAGAATGTATTCGGCAAGCTGCGCGGCAAGGGGAAAGTAAGCGAAGACGACGTCAACGAAGCGATGCGCGAGGTGCGCCTCGCGCTGCTGGAGGCCGATGTCAACTTCAAGGTCGTCAAGGAATTCATCAATAAGGTGAAGGAGAAGGCCGTCGGCCAGGAAGTGATGAAGAGCTTCACGCCGGGCATGGTCATCGTTGACATCGTCAACAAGGAGCTGACCGAGCTGATGGGCGGAACGGCCGCCAAGCTGGCCAAGGCGAACAAGCCGCCGACGGTCATCATGATGGCCGGCCTGCAAGGCGCCGGGAAGACGACCACGTCCGGGAAGCTGGCGAAGCTGCTGCAGAAGCAGAACCATAAGCCGCTGCTGGTCGCGGCCGACATTTATCGGCCGGCCGCCATCAAGCAGTTGGAGGTGCTCGGCGCGCAGATTAATGTGCCGGTTTTCTCCCTGGGCGATCAGGTCAGCCCGGTAGAGATTGCGCGCCAGGCGATGGAGCATGCGCGCGCCAACCATCTCGACTATGTGATCGTCGATACGGCGGGCCGCTTGCATATCGATGAAGCGCTGATGGAGGAACTGAAGCAGATTCACGAGACGGTGAATCCGGACGAAGTTCTGCTTGTCGTCGATGCGATGACCGGTCAGGATGCGGTCAATGTCGCGGAGAGCTTTAACCAGCAGCTTGCGCTGACCGGCGTCGTGCTGACGAAGCTGGACGGCGATACGCGCGGCGGCGCGGCGTTGTCGGTCAAGGCCGTGACAGGCTGTCCGATCAAGTTCGCCGCTCTCGGCGAGAAGATCGATGCGCTTGAGCCGTTCCATCCGGAGCGGATGGCGTCCCGGATTCTCGGCATGGGGGACATGCTGTCTCTGATCGAGAAGGCGCAGGCGAACATCGATGCGGACAAGGCGAAGGAAATGGAGATGAAAATGCGCAACGCCGCATTTACGTTCGACGATTTCCTGGAGCAGATGCAGCAGGTGAAGAAGCTCGGGCCAATCGATCAGATTTTGGATATGATTCCGGGCATGAACAAGATGAAGCAGACGGCCAATCTGAAGGTGGATGAACGCCAGATGGGCCGAATCGAGGCGATTGTGCGCTCGATGACGAATGAAGAGCGGCAAAATCCCGATATTATCAATCACAGCCGCCGCAAGCGGATCGCTGCCGGCAGCGGAACGTCGCTGGCCGACGTCAACCGGCTCATTAAGCAGTTCGACGAGATGCGCCGGATGATGAAGCAGTTCACCGAGATGATGGGGCCGAAAGGTCCGAAGATGATGAAGAATTTGAAGAGCAAGGCCGGCAAAGGAATGAGATTTCCTTTCCGCTGATGCATAGGGCCGGTTCCCCATAACGAACCGAATTCCGTTAAGGAGGTGAAAGTCGTGGCAGTACGTATCCGTCTGAAACGTATCGGTGCTCATAAAGCTCCGTTCTATCGTGTCGTTGTATCTGACTCCCGCTCTCCGCGTGATGGTCGATTCATCGAGGAAATCGGTTACTACAATCCGGTAGCTCAACCGGCAGTCGTTAACATCGACGAAGAAAAAGCGTTGAAATGGCTGCAAACAGGGGCACAAGCTTCTGACACCGTTCGCAACTTGCTTAGCCAAGCTGGCGTCATGAAGAAGTTCCATGAGCAAAAATACCAGAAGTAATCTAACCGTTCGGAGGGTCGCGAATGGAAGAGTTAGTGTATGTTATCGCACGCGCTTTGGTCGATCATCCGGAGGAGGTCCGTGTGAAGGCCGTGGAGAAAGACCATATCATCGTCTATGAGCTTCACGTCCATCCTGACGATGTCGGGAAGGTAATCGGGAAGCAAGGTCGCATTGCCAAGGCGCTTCGCACGGTCGTCACATCGGCAGCCGTTACGCTTCCAAAAAGGGTTGCCGTAGACATTATTTCTTAATCATGACGAATCGGGTTAGGATGAGATCCTAACCCTTTTTCGTATAGATGAAGCAATTGTGATACACTTATAATGCTTGTTGCACTACCTTTAGGAAGACCCGTAATAGCAGGAGGATCGAGACGAGATGTCTGAACAATTGTATACCGTCGGCAAGCTGGTCAATACGCACGGTATTCGCGGCGATGTCAAAATATTGGCAAGCACCGACTTCCCGGAGGAGCGCTTCGCCTCGGGCAGCGAGCTGATTTTGCAGCACCCGGAGACGAAGGAGTCGCTCACGGTCACCGTGGAACGCGCACGGCCGCAGAAAAATGTCTACATTGTCAAATTCAAAAATTTCGACAACATCAATGACGTGGAGCGCTATAAGGGCTGGAGTCTCTATGTTACCGCCGATCAGCAGAAGGAGCTGCCGGAGAACGAATACTACTATCATGAGATTATCGGCTGCCGCGTCGTCACCGATGAGGAGAAAGAGTTGGGCGTGATTAGCGAAATTCTGGCGCCGGGCGCGAATGATGTCTGGGTCGTCAAGCCTGCGAAGGGCAAGCCGATTCTGCTTCCGGCCATTCCGGATGTCATCCTCGACGTCGATATTCCCGGCAAGCTGGTGAAGGTCCATCTGATGGAGGGGCTTCTGTAATGCGCATCGATGTATTGACGATCTTTCCGGAAATGTGCGAGGGCGTGTTCCGTTCGAGCATTTTGGGGAAGGCGCAGGAAAAAGGGCTCGTCACGTTGAATGCGGTCAACTTCCGGGACTATTCCGGGAACAAGCATCAGACCGTGGATGATTATCCGTACGGCGGCGGCGGGGGCATGGTGCTGAAGCCGGAGCCGATCTTCGCGGCTGTCGAAGCGGTAATCGCGCAGGCGGAGGCGGAACGGGCGCCGCTTGCGCAGGAAGGGCCAGCCCTGGGAGCCGACGATTCGGATGTCCCAAATGTTCCAAGAGAGTCGGACGGGCCGAATGGCCCGAACCGTCTGGAACGGAAGCGGCCGCGGGTCATCTTGATGTGTCCGCAGGGCGAGCCGTTCACCCAGGCGAAGGCGGAGGAGTTGGCGCAGGAATCGCATCTGATCCTGATATGCGGCCATTATGAAGGCTATGATGAACGAATCCGCAAGCATCTCGTTACCGACGAGCTGTCGATCGGCGACTATGTGCTGACCGGCGGCGAACTGCCGGCAATGGTCGTGACCGACTCGGTCGTGCGCCTCCTGCCGGGCGTGCTGGGCAATGAATCTTCGGCGGTGACGGATTCATTCAGCACCGGCCTGCTGGAATATCCGCATTATACGCGGCCGGCTGATTTCCGCGGCTGGACGGTGCCGGATGTGCTGTTGAGCGGCCATCATGCGAAGGTGGAGCAGTGGCGCAAAGAGCAGTCCCTGCGGCGCACCGTGGAACGGCGTCCGGATCTGCTCGAGTCCATCGAGCTCGACGAGGCGGATCGCAAGCTGCTGGAGCGCATCCTCGCGGAACGGCAGGCGAATGAAGCAAATAAGGAATAGCGCAGAAGAGCACTTCCCCGGGATGTGCTCTTTTTGCAATAATATTCGATCACAGAAGTGACAGCATGCAGGAAAAGCCCGTGAACCAAGGCAGGCATGCCATAGTTCATGGGCTTAGGTGTGGGAGTAACTTGCGGCTCGTCCGCGTCAAGCTGCGAACATCTTCAGCAGATCAATCAACGGAGGAATAATGGCGCCAATGAATTCCAATACTGCGATGAATATTGTCATATCAATCACTCCCTGATATGATTTCCAAGAAACTGTAACGTCCCTTGTACTAACTATATCGGCAAACTGTCTCTATTTTTGAACAATTGTTACGGAAAAAATGAAAAAAATTGCGTAAGGATACATACGCCCGAGAAAATCAGGATATTGATGTTGGAAAGGCAGACCTTGGAACGGTTATCTTCCTATAATCAGCATCAGCGTCCTGATACTTATACAAAGTAATAGGGGTATATTTACATTAATAGAAATATTTTCTTATTCTAAAGAACTATGGAAATATAGTAATTTGAAATAAAATAGAGAGGAGGAATATTTTAGTTTCGTCATTATTTTCGTCATCTTTGTTTTTTGCATTACCGGCGAATGCAGATTATGGTTGCAATAGTACTGGTGGTGGAATAGGTATGAATTGTACTGAAGTTGCCCCAGATATTACAGCAAGTTTTACTAGCATATTACGCGAAAACGCAAAATTGGCAAGAGATGAGTATAGAAAAAGCGCTTCTTCGCCGTTAACAAACAGACCGCTGGAGAACGCCTCCAGCGGTCTTCTCTTATTCGGCATCCTCCAGCGTCAGCTCGATGACGGTATCGATGTCATCCGGGAGCTGGGCCGTCGGTATATTGATGAATAGATAATCCGGATAGTCGACCGCATTCCACGGCGTCTGAATGTTGACCTCGGCGCCGTCGGCCAGCAAGCGCGCTTCCTTCACGCGGCCATTCAAGCCCTGCAGCGCGATCGGCCCAATGCCCCGATCCAAAATATGCGCGTACAGCTTATTGCCTTTTTGCGTGTACCGTCCCCATTCCGGCTTGCTCAGGGCTGCCGACCCGCAGCCGTAGATGCTGTCGCCGTTCGCCCGCATCCAGGCTCCGACTTCCGTCAGCACGTCAAGCGATAGCTGCGGAATCTCGCCCTTCGCATTCGGACCGACATTCAGCAGCATGTTCCCGTTCTTGCTCACGCATTCGACGAGGCCGCGAACCACCTGCTTCGGCGTCTTGTAGTCGCGGTCATGCGCGTGATAGCCCCAATGATGATTCAGCGTAATGCACGCCTCCCACGGAATCGGCTTCCCGTCTTCGTTGACGATGCCATGCGGCGGCAGGAGCTGCTCCGGCGAAGCGAAATCGCCCGCATAGATTTCCGGCTCGCGTGCCTTGATGCTGCCGCCCAACCGGTTATCGATCAACACATTCGGCTGCAGCTCGCGAATCATCTTCACCAGCTCGGTCGCCTTCCACTTTTCCCCGGTCATATCCTCGTAAGAGAAATCGAACCAAAGCACGTCGATTGTTCCGTAGTTGGTCAGCAGCTCCTTTACCTGGCCGTGCATATAATCGAGATAGCGGTTGAAGTCCTGCGGGCGATCCTTGAACTCCGCGTTGTCTCGCATTGGATGCTGACGATCGCCATAGGCCGGATAGTCCGGATGATGCCAATCGATAATCGAATAATAGAAGCCGACCTTGAGCCCTTCGGACCGGAAAGCGTCTGCATATTCACGAATAAGATCGCGGCCCGCCGGCGTATTCGTCGCTTTATAGTCGGTCAGAGCGCTGTCGAACAGACAGAAGCCGTCATGATGCTTGGTCGTCATGACCGCATATTTCATGCCTGCGGCTTTGGCGGCCTTGGCCCATGCCTTCGGATCGTAATTTACCGGATTGAAGCTATTGAAATATTTTTCGTAATCCTCGACCGAAATGCGCTCGAAGCTGCGGACCCATTCGCCTCGGGCGGGAATGGCATATAATCCCCAATGGATAAACATGCCGAATCGATCGTGATTGAACCATTGTATACGCTGTTCGCGTGCGGTTAACGTCATTGTTTCTCTCTCCTTTGCCCTTATTTGTCCCCATTGTACGATGGAGCGGTTATAATGAAGATAGAGAGAATTCATTCGTTTTTGGACAAAATTAAGATTATGGAATGGAGCATGCAAGCATGGGAAAGCCGGAGCTGCTGCAGCGCTATCTGGCCAATGTGCGGCTGAGCGTGACCGACGCATACTACACGAAATGCAATCCCGGCTGGCGCGAAACCGACTTTGTGCCGGAATTCAACCGGATGTATCTCATACGAAGCGGAGAAGGGCGAATCGAAATCGACGGAACGGCCTATTATCCCGGGCCTGGCCAAATGGTCATTATGCCTGCCCGCGTTATTCAGTCCTATGGAACGATAAGCGCCGATACATACGAGAAATTTTGGTGCCACTTCACGGCCTTGATCGGTGAGCGCCATTTGTTCCAGTCGATCCGAATTCCGTATTGCCTTACGCTGCCGGACGACGTGTTCCGGGAGGCGGAGAGCCATTTCCAACGGCTCATCCGATGCCACGCCCGCGGAGATTGGACGGCGGAGCTGAACAAACAGGCGATGCTGATCGATCTGCTCAGCCTGTACTTCCGGACGGCGGGGCTGGAACGCATTGATCTGCCTTCGTCCCAGGCGCTGGACAAGCTGAATGTGGCCCTGCAGATGATGAACGAGCATCTGTCGGAGCGGCTGAACGTGCAGCAGTTGGCGGAGCGGGTCCATTTTCACCCGAATTACTTCATTACCTTGTTCCGGGAGCATATGGGGGAGTCGCCGGTTCAATATATGAAGCGGATGAAAATCGAGCGGGCGAAGCAGTTGCTGCTGACGACGGCCTTGACGGTGACCGAAGTGGCCGATGCGGTCGGACTGGATGTATATTATTTCTCGCGCTTGTTCAAAAATAGTACCGGATTCAATCCAACGTCGTTCAAAGCGGCGCATAAGGAGGAGGCGAAGTGACAGATGATGGCGGATAACGATAACAAGATGCGGCTGTTTATCGGCGTGCCGCTGGGCGAGTCTGCCAGCGCCGCCCTCGATAACTGGACGAAGCAAGCGAGGCGTGAGTGGACATTTTCCCGCTGGGTTCATCCGGCGGACTACCATATCACGCTGCAATTTCTCGGCGACACGCCGGAGTCGAAGCTGGCGCCGCTGCTGGAAGGGCTGAAGCGGACGGCGGCCCGCAGCGCGCCGTTCCGGCTGTGCTTGGGCGGATGTGGCGCATTCGGCCTCCCTGAGTCGCCGCGGGTACTATGGGCAGCGGTCGCCGGAGATATCGATAGGCTTCATGAACTGCATCATCAGGTTCTGGAGACGACCTCTCCGCTCGGCTTCATGCCGGAATCGAGGCCATACCGGCCCCATATTACGATCGCCCGCAAGTATAAGGGCACTGCGCCATGGGACCCGGGCATGCTGGAGGAGGATAAAAGCGGCGCGGCGGCGGAATGGACGGCCGATCGCTTCTGCTTATTCCGAACGCATATGCAGTCGACGCCGATGTACGAGCGGCTGGGGGAGTTCCGGTTATCCGGTACTTCCGGTTCATAAAAAAGGGCTTGTTTTCACCCGCAGGACATCCGGGGAAAACGGGCCCTTTTTCACATATATTTACGGGTTTGCCACCTTTATAATAAAAAAGACCTGTCCAACCGGCATTTTTCGCCATGAACAGGCCTTTTCTTGTCTTCGTTTGCGAGGACAGTACCAGACAGGAGGGATGAGACACATTTTGAAAAAGCGCATACACGCCGTTATCTGTCGGGAAATGTTGTTATCGTACCGGTATGACGATGCTGCGCCCTGCCGCCGTGACTGCTGGAAGGAATGGAGGAGAGACGAATGACTAGACTCGCATCTCGGGCCGGTCTGCTGCTGCTCATCGTATCTGCCGCCCTGATGGCAGGCTTCAAGCAGGCGGACGAACCGCGGCAGGCGACATGGGTATGGCAGGCCGAGCGCATCGTTTCGGATCCGGAGCAATTGATGTCTTTTGCCGAAAATAACCAGATTAATGTGATGTACCTGCATATCCACCCGGATGTCCCGGAGTCGGCATACCGCCAATTCGTGCGGCAGGCCGCCAAGGAAGGCATTGAAGTGCATGCGCTGGCGGGCGATCCGAGATGGGCGCTGCCGGCGCACCGCGGGCGGATGATGGATTTTCTTCACAAAATCCAACGTTACAACGCACAGGCTGCGGAGGAGGAGCGGTTCCGGGGAATCCACCTTGACATCGAGCCGTACGTGCTTCCGCAATGGGAAGAAGACGCAAATGAGATCATTCATGCGTGGATGGACAACGTCGACGTCTTCCTGGAGGCCGGGAGGAAGGAAGGCCGTCTCGAGTTCGGCGTGGACATCCCGGTATGGTTCGATGGATACGCCGGAACCGATCCGTCGGATGCTTCTTTGGCGGAATCGGTCATGAAGCGCTTTGATTACACGACGTTGATGGCGTACCGTCACGAGCTGGAAGGAGGCAATGGCATCCTGGCCCTCATTCGCGAGGAGATGGCTATCGGCGACCGGCTCGGCACGAAGGTCTTAGTCGGGATCAACGCCAAGCCGATGCCGGGAGAAGAGCATACGACGTTCGCCAATCAGGGCGCCGCGGCCATGAACGACGCTTTGAAGCAGATCGGGGCATCCTTGGCGGGGCATCCTTCCTTTGGAGGAACCGCCGTTCACGATTACCGCTATTGGAGCGACCTGCTGGCGCAGCAGCCGAATGTGCCCGATCCGGCGGAACCGGAACCGAAGCCGGATCCGCAGCCCGATCCTGGTCCGAAGCCTGAGCCGGAACCGAACCCCGACCCGGGAAAGCCTGAACCTGCTCCGGATCCCGACCGGGTCCCGGACGCTTCGCCGATTGAACGCGTCAAGCCGGTTGTCGGCACCTATATTTGGCGGGCCGAGCTGGCGATTCACCAGCCGGACGAGATCATCGCCTTTGCCCGCGACAAAGGCGTCAATCTGCTTTATGTCCGGTTGGATCTGGAGCAGCCGTACGAGGTCTACCGCTCGCTCGTGAAGAAGGCGCATGAGGCGGGCATCGAGATGCACGCCATGGGCGGCCACCCCGGCTGGGCGTTGCAGGATTATGCTCCGCGCATTCGCAGGCTGATCGAGTACGTGAAGAAGTATAACCGCGCGGCGGAAGCGGATGAGCGGTTCCATGGCATCCATCTGGACGTCGAGCCTTACGTGCTCCCGGATTGGTCGAGCCGCAAGGATGAGGTACTGCGCCAATGGACAGCCAATATGAAGATGTTCGTGGAGGAGACGAAGCGGAATTCGAATCTGGAGACGAGCATCGATTTGGCCGTGTGGCTGGATCGGACGCTCCTGCCTGACGAGCCGGACCTGTCGGTCAGCGAATGGATGATTCGCACGATGGATCATGTGTCGCTGATGGCGTTCCGCAACACGGCAGACGGCTCGAACGGCATAGCGGCCGTTGTCGGCGACGAGATGCGCATGGCCGACCGGCACGGGAAGCCGCTCATCGTCACCGTCGAGATGAAGCAGAGCCCGGAAGGCGGCCATATTTCCTTCTTCGACAAAGGCAGCGCCGAGATGGAGAAGCAGCTCTCTCTTCTGCCCGAACTATTGGGCGAGTTCACCGCTTATATCGGCAACGCGGTGCATGCATACGATTATTGGAAGGAAGCGAAGCCTTGATGCGGTTGGGGCTGGCCGCATCTGACCGTTAATCCGGCCCCCCAAGACCACTTTCCCTTCAGGGTATGGTATCCTTGATGGAGAAAGTGGTTTTTTGTCATGTTGCGAACCAAAGCTGCATTCGGGCTGGCATGAAGGACGGCCTGTCCATGTCTTTTCGTCCGCTTGCCATTATACGCGATGGTATTTAGGAGGATACGATGTCAAGATATGAATCGATTCGCGAACAGATTCGCCGCAATCCTTCGCTCTATCAGCTCGAGCCATGCAGTGAGAAAGAGATAGCAAGAGAGCGGATAGAAGGCGTGCCTGAGGACTACATTGATTTTTTGAGAGAAATCGGCTACGGCCACGGCGGGTATTTTCATTTTTATGGCGGCCTGGTTGAAGTGGATGAGATTTATGACGCATGTTATGATGAGGACGAGCATGCAGATCTGCAGCAGGTGCTGTTGTTCGGGGACAATGGTTCTGGCGATGCAGTGGGCTTCCTGACAACGGATGGCTGGGCGCTTGTCGAAATATGGCATGATGATAACCTGTCGCTTCATTACCGCGAGGAACAAAGCTTTGAGGAATTCGTGCGGCGGCTGTTCGTTCCGAACCAATAAGCGCAAATTGCCGGACGCCACGCAAAATCGCTTGCTTCCAAGCCGCAGAGCCTCACAAAAGCAATGGAGCGCCTGTTTTATTTATGGGAAAACGGATCATACTGAATAATGACGCAATGCGCTGGACCATACCCGTTTGCGAAGACAGGCTGAAAATAAGATGAATACATAAATTATTTTCTTGTAATCGGTTGGGCGGTATGCTAGAATTATTTCTGTTGTTTGGAATACGGTGGTCCTCTATATTCGATGAGGTCGAGCGCATGGAGCGCTCCCGAGATGTATGAACACCTGTGCGGAAGGAGGGAGTCCAAGATGAATATCGTTCAAGCAATTACGCAAGACCAGCTTCGCAAGGATATTCCTAGCTTTCGTCCCGGCGATACTTTGAAAGTATATGTAAAAGTTATCGAGGGAACTCGCGAGCGTATCCAGTTGTTCGAAGGTGTGGTCATTAAGCGTCGTGGCGGCGGAATCAGCGAAACATTCACCGTTCGTAAGATTTCTTACGGCGTAGGTGTTGAGCGTACGTTCCCGCTTCATACGCCTAAAATCGATAGAATCGAAGTGGCTCGCCGTGGTAAAGTGCGTCGTGCGAAGCTTTATTATCTTCGCAATCTTCGCGGTAAAGCAGCGAGAATCAAAGAAATCCGTTAAGGAACCGGGGGCTTGCTTAGCTGCAAGTCCCTTTTGCTATTTTATTCCACGTAAGTGGCCGAAGCTTGCATGTTCGCCTACCGATAGCGTATGATATGACTGCATAGCAGCAATTCGAGGAAAGCGGGGCACTGCCGATGGATCAACACGACCAAATGATGCAACCGAATGCGGAAGAGCCGCCAACCAAAAAGCCGCAAGCGAAAAACGAGCTTCTGGAGTGGGTGAAAGCGATTGCGATCGCCGTTGTGCTCGTCGTCATCGTGCGATGGCTGTTATTTGCTCCGTTTATCGTAGACGGCCCTTCCATGGAACCGAATTTTTGGACGGGCGAGCGACTTATTGTGAATAAAGTATTGTATGATTTCCGCGAGCCGAAGCGCGGGGAAGTGGTCGTCTTCCACGTTCCGGAGGAGAATCGCGATTTGATTAAGCGGGTTATCGGCGTGGCCGGAGATACGATTGAATACCGCGGCGACGATCTGTACGTCAATGGCAATAAGGTTGAAGAACCTTACATACAAGAAGCGCTGGACGAAGCTCATAAAAATGGCGAGCTGTACAATGATCGCGATTTCCCGAATGATTTGATTCAAAAGAACACCGTGCCGGAAGGGCATATTTTCGTTATGGGAGATCACCGGAACAACAGCACGGACAGCCGCATGCTTGGATTTATTTCGTTGAAAGACGTCATTGGAAGAGCGGATGTTATTTTCTGGCCGCTGTCGCATGCGAAGCTTGTACAACACCACTAGGCAGGCAGAGACTGAATCATCAGGAGGTGGATGCCGATGACTATCCAATGGTTCCCCGGGCATATGACGCGCGCCCGGCGGCAGATCCAGGAGAAGCTCAAGCTCATTGATGTCGCCATCGAACTATTGGACGCGCGGTTGCCCATGTCCAGCCGCAATCCGATGATTGGCGACATTTTGCAGAATAAGCCGCGGCTAATATTATTGAACAAGGCGGATCTGGCCGATCCGGAGATGAATGCGCGTTGGCTGCAGGCGTTCCGCGGCGAAGGACATGCCGCGCTCGCGATCGACGCCTCGACAGGCACGAACGTCGCGCAGATCCCCGGCGAGGCCCGGAAGCTGCTGGAAGAGAAAATTCAGCGCCAGATCGCCAAGGGGATGAAGCCGCGCCCGGTGCGCACGCTTATCGTCGGCATCCCGAATGTCGGCAAATCGACGCTCATCAACAAGCTGGCTGGCCGCAGCGTGGCCGCGACCGGCGATCGCCCGGGCGTCACCAAGGGGCAGCAGTGGATCAAGGTCGGTTCTGAGATGGAGCTGCTCGATACGCCGGGCATTTTGTGGCCCAAGTTCGAGGACCAGGAAGTCGGCTACCGGCTTGCGGCGACCGGAGCGATCAAGGATGAAATATTGAATGTCGAAGATATCGCGTTCTACACGATCAAGCAACTGGCCGACCAGTATCGGGATCGCCTCAATGAACGCTACGGCCTCGATATTCCGCCGGGAGGCGGCCGGGAACAAGATGAGATTGTCGAGATAATGGAAGCGATCGGCCGTAAGCGTGGATGTCTGATGGCTGGCGGACGCGTCAATCTGGAGAAAGCGTCGGGCCTCATCCTGCGCGATCTCCGCGGAGGCAAGCTGGGCCGGATAACGCTCGAGGAGCCGTATTCCTTCCTCGTCAATGAGAACGGGAATTGAACGGGAAAGCGCCGTATGCGCCGATTCATCGGACGCGCGGCGTTTTTTTGATCCTCGTCCCAAATTTTTCAGCGCTCGCTCCATTTCCCCTGGCGGTCAACCCGCATATGAAGCCGCAGCATGGCACAGGAGCCATTTTCCACTCCGGCAAGGGAGAATATGTGAAGGTTCTTATGAGCACTCTCCCATCGCGTCAGGGAATGGGTATGCGTGGACACGAGCTTACGAGCAATCTCATATTGGGTCAGGTATGGGTATGGGTGGAAGAACTTACGAATATTCTCCCGTCGGGAGGGAATGTGCAGCGTGGAGGAGCTTATGAGCACTATCCCGTCGAGTCAGGGAATGAGTATGCGCGTAGGATCTTACGGGTACTCTCCCGTCGAGTCAGGAAATGGGTATGGATGGAGGAGCTTATGACTATTCTCCCATCGAGTCAGGAATGCATGCAGACTACCTACAACCAATATACCCTGAGCTCAGAAAGCAGTGCTTGCGTTACCATTTCCAGCCTGATTTTGGCTTATTGTCTATGATATATGAAAGCAGCGCTTTAGATAAACTGACGGAAAGGGATAATGGGTGAAAAGGATGGGGAAGGGAAGGTCAACCTGACTAAAAGGGAGACTGGTGAAAAGAGCCGAAATGACGGATAATCATGGCTGCATGAGAGGTCGGAATCCACATGAAAAGAGAAATAACCGAGTACGATTCCGACAAAGAATGACATGTTGTTCCATATGCAGAACATATGTAGTTATTTGGCGTATAGATAGATATTATACACCAATCGTAACGGGATGCTTTGCAACCGGGCGGATGATGGGAATTTTAGGAGAAATCAGGCGAGTGAAGTGCAGGAAGAGGGGATAGATTATGGGTCAGCGCAAGATAGCGGATCCAGAAGCGGAAGCGATCGATCTGACCGCTTGGGAGAAGCGGTTATGGGAAGAGGGGCTTCAGTATGTGGCCGGCATTGATGAGGTCGGTCGGGGCTGCCTGTTCGGCGATGTGGTGGCGGCGGCAGTCATACTGCCCGCGGGCATCGTAATTGAGGGGATAAATGATTCGAAGAAACTGTCGGCGAAAAAGCGCGAAGCGCTCTATGAAGAGATAATGGAATGCGCGATCGCTTGGTCTGTGGCGCAGGTCGATGCGTCAACCATTGATCGCATCAACATTAAGCAGGCTTCGCGCCTGGCCATGAAGCAGGCTGTCGAGGGGCTCGGCGTCCGCCCTGACATGCTGTTAATCGACGCGGAGCGAATTGATTGCCCGCTGCCGCAGGAAGCGATTGTGAAAGGGGACGCGAACAGTCAATCTATCGCGGCGGCCTCGATTGTCGCCAAGGTAACGCGCGATCGGCTGTGCGCGGGCTTGTGGGACGAGCTCTACCCTGACTATGGCATTGCCGTACATAAAGGATATGCAACAAAGCAGCATCGCGAGCAGTTGGAGCGGCTTGGTCCGACGCCGATGCACCGCAAATCGTTCCTCAAGTCGCTCTTCCCGGAGGAGGAACAGTTGAGCCTGTTCTAGGGATGTGAGGTCCTATGGGCCTCTGGTCCGGCTTATATTCCGGCCACCGTTTGCCGATATAGAAAGAAGTATATTGTTCTTAAGGAACGGGGGTTGGCGTGTGAATATTTCGCAGATGGTGCGCGGCTTGGTTGGGGAGGCGAGACCCGGCGAGCAGCGAACGTTGGAATTGAAAAGCGGCCAGGTGGTCCGCGGCACCGTCTCCAGCGTGGCCGAGAATGGACGCGAGGCCGTTATTCAGATCAACGGGGTGCCCGTGCGCGCTGTGCTGGATACGCCGATGCGCCCGGGACAGACGGCTTGGCTTCAGGTGCAGGGACAGCAGGCGGACGGCATGATTATGCTGAAGGCGGCTGACGGTCCGGCGTTCGCTCAGCTCCCTTCGATAGAGGAAGCGTTGAAGCAATCCGGTCTTCCGGACGAGGGTTGGGCTCGAAGACTCCTGCACGAACTTCAAAAAGGTGGTCTGCCGCTGACGAAGGAGCTTGCCTCCCGGTTGGCGCAGGCATTGGCGGCCAAGCCGCAAGGCGTTCCGGCCGAGCGATGGATGCAGGCAGCCGGTCTTGCATTGCGCCGCCAGCTGCCGTTGAGCGGCGAGACGCTGCGCGGCCTGCAGCAAGCGATGTTCGGCAAGCCGCTCAATGATCTGCTTGCCGGCTTTCAACGTGCAGGCGAGGCTGCGCTAGCCCGGACCGCAGGAGGACCGGCGGGCGGGGCAGCTCCTTGGGCTGCGTCGCTCCGGGAAGCGCAGGCGCTGGTTCGCGACATTATGGCGTCGCTCCCGCGCATGGATTCCGCTTCCAGCGCCGGGCCGAGCAGCCAAGCGCCAGCTCCGGCGGCCGCGGGAGGGAACCCGGCGTCGTCTGCCGCGGCTTCGGCTGCGGGTCAATCCGCGGCAGGCGGCTTGCCAGCAGGGAATGCCGCCACGCACGCGGGCGGCGGCCCCGCTGCCGGGCCGGCGGGCGCAAGTGCTTCGCCAGTGTCAACAGGAGCGGCTGGGCCAACGGCCTCAACGGCGGCCGCTGCTGCGGGCGGCGAACGCACTCCCGGCGTGACTGCGCCTGCCGCCACCGCGCTCGCCCAGGCGCCCGCCGCGGGCGGAGGTGCCTGGATTGGGCGCCTGCTGCAGCTGCTCGGCGTGCCGCATGAGCAGCAGGTGCACCGGGCGGCCGTCCTGGAGATGACGGCC
>NZ_LDIG01000131.1 GCF_015845845.1 Paenibacillus dendritiformis | reverse complement strand
CTCCTCCAGAGCGAGACGCTGCCGCCGGCTGTTCGCGAGGCGGCGCAGCAGCTGGTCCATCAGATTACCGGCCAGCAGCTGCTGTTGACAAGCGATCGGCAAGCGCCGTTCACGCATGTCACCCTGTTCGTGCCGCTCGTGACGCCGGACGGCCAGCAGACGGCCGCCGTCCATATCCAGTCGCGGCAGAGCCGCCGCGGCGAGCTGGAGTCGGACAACTGCCGCCTCTGGTTCGATCTGAACATGAAGGCGCTGGGACGGACGCTCGTCGACGTTCAGGTCGTGGAGCGGGCCGTGGCGCTTCATATTCATCAGGCGAATGAGGGCATCGGCGAATGGCTGGGCGGGTTCCGCGGCGAGGTGGAGGAAGCGATGAACCGGATCGGTTATCAGTTATCGGCGTTCCGCATTTTGCCGATGCCGGAGACGAAGGCGGACGAGCCAAAGAACCGGTCCGGGATTGACATGGACGATTATGCGCTTCAGCCGTACAAAGGGGTAGATATTAAAATATGAAAGACCCGGAAGCAGCATCCCGGACAACCGGGCGCTATCAACGGAAGACGGCTGTCGCGCTGTCCTACAAGCCGGAGAAGCATGAGGCGCCGGTTGTCGTCGCCAAAGGGCAGGGGCAGCTGGCCGAACAAATATTGGAGAAGGCGAAGGAGAGCGGCGTGCCGATCCAGGAGGACGCCTCTTTGGTGGAGGTGCTCTCCAAGCTGGACATCGACCAGCAGATTCCGGCCGAGCTGTATCATCTGGTCGCGGAAGTGCTGACCTTCATCTACCGGACCGATCAACGGGCCGAGAAAGGGTGGAAACGTCATGAATGAGTTCCGCCGCGGCGCGGGGAGCTTCAAGCATGAAAAGAGGACCGGGAAAAAACGGAGCGCCGGCCTCAGCCGGAAGGAGAAGGGGGCGGTCGCGGAACGGCTGGCAGCCGAGCGGCTTCAAGCGCTCGGCTATCGCATTATTCACAGGAACTGGCGCTGCCGCACTGGCGAAATTGACATCGTCGCACGCGACGGCAATTGTTGGGTTTTCGTCGAGGTGCGCAGCCGGTACGGCACTGCCGGGGCGGAGGAGGCGGCCGAAGCCATTGACTGGCGGAAGCAGCACAAGGTTAGAGCCGTGGCCGAAGTGTACGTGAACCGTTACCGGCTCCATGAAGAGGAGATCCGCTTCGACGCTGTCGCGGTTGCCTTGAACGCCGACTCTTCTCTTCCTCCTGACATTACGGTGTTCCGCAATGCATTTTGAAGTTTACTGAGAATGATCTCGTATGTTGCTTGGACAAGTACCGGATCATTTCGCAACGCTTTGGTGGGGAGGCCGGAATTGTAGACGTGACCGATTTAACAGTTTAACCGGAGATGCTGCGTCATCATTAAGCTCTGAATTCGTCAAGCACTGAGTGGGTATTTTATACATGAAAAAAGTGTGTCAATCGTTTGTGAAAATGTCGCTTTAACTGTGCTATGAAAATGTCACTTGTGTGATCAGAGGTCAGCCTTACCAGGTGACCTCTGCATAGCTATTATGCTGTGAATATATTGCATCTTGGAACGAACTGCTTTTTGTGGTACGCTTATTTCTAGTCGTATCATACGTGGTTTTCCACGGATGATTCTGGGCGGGTTTGCGTGGCGACGCAGAACTCGCCTTTTTTGATGCAGCCGGTTTGCGCTGAGGCTTCTGCGTTTCTTTCAGTCCCCAGGGCTGGCCTTGGTGCCACAACAATACTTCCCCGGCTAAAGTCTCTCTCACTTCAACCGTCGTTTTTGCATCCAAACGAAGTGAGGCAGGTTGGGCAAGGGTATAGCACTTACCGTTGTACGAAAGGGTGTTTCCGGTCCCGAGTTGCCGATATTGATGCTCAGGAGAAATCAGGCAAAACCTTTCTAAGTGATGCATTTTCGTTGTTAGCCACACCTACAGCATCGGCGCTGGATTGTAATGCCAGTAGCGAAACATGTTCATGGGTTTCAATACCATACTGTGCAGCTGCAGGTCTTGCAGGGTTTTGGCCTGGTGTGGCGTGTAGTGTCGTTATGCAATTGGTATGCAGTAAATGCGACTAAGCACTTGTGTTCAAAGAGTTTGTCGCCGCTCGCTCCCCTTGAGGGGATGAGAGCGGCGTTTTTTTTCAGCGCCCCACGCGGAATGCGGCATAGAGAGGGAAAGTTGCGTTAGAAGTTACCCCTCCTTGCGCCGATCGAGCGAGCGGTATTGAATCGCTTCCGCGACATGGGAGGCTCCGATCGAATCCTGTTCCTCCAGATCGGCAATCGTCCGCGCAAGCTTCAAGAGCCGATCATGCGCCCGCAGGCTTAGGCCCAATTGATCATAGGCCTGCTGCAGAAGTTGCTCCGCCTCCGGCGATATCACGCAGTGCCGGCGCAGCAGCGAGCCGGAGAGCTCGCTGTTGAAGCGCAGCTTCAAGCCTGTGTAGCGCCGGGCTTGACGCCGGTGAGCCTGAAGCACCATGGAACGCATCTCGGCCGAAGAGAGAGACGGGCCTTTCCATTCCGTGACCGGAGACCGGGGAACCTCGACCTGCATATCGATCCGGTCGAGCAGCGGCCCGGACAATTTGGCCCGGTATTGCGCCAGCCGTACCGGAGTGCAGCGGCAGTCGCCCTCGGAGGATGAGCTGTACCCGCAAGGACACGGGTTCATGGAGGCGGCCAGCATGAAATGGGCGGGGAAACGGTACACCGCCCGCGCCCGTCCGATCGTCACATGCCGATCCTCCAGCGGCTGCCGCAGCACCTCCAAGGCTTGACGGGGGAATTCGGGGAGCTCGTCGAGGAAGAGCACGCCATGATGAGCCAGACTTACCTCGCCCGGCTTCGGAATCGATCCGCCGCCGATGAGACCGGCGGAGGAGATGGAGTGATGCGGCGCCCGGAAGGGGCGATCCCGCATCAGCCCGCCGCCCGCCCGGTTCCATTTGCCGGACACGCTGTACAGCTTCGACACTTCCAATGCCTCGTTGTCGCTGAGCGGCGGCAGGATCGTCGGAAGGCGGCGGATGAGCATCGTCTTCCCGGTGCCCGGAGGCCCCGACAGCATTATATTGTGCATGCCGGCCGCAGCCACGATGAGGGCGCGCTTCGCATGGAGCTGTCCGTAGACATCGGCATAGTCTTCCGCCCGATTGGATATTGCGCATTCTCCCTGTCCCTGGCGCGGCGCGACCGAATCAGTCCCGGCAGACCAAGGAGCGAGATCCTCCAGCCGGAGCAGCTCATGCAGATGCCGCAGCGGATAAATGTCCAGCCCCTCCACGAGAGCCGCTTCCTCCGCATTGTCGCAGGGGACGAGCATCCGCTTGAAGCCCTGCTTGCGCGCTTCGTCGGCCAGAGATAATATGCCGGGAACCGGCCGGGTCGAACCGTCCAACGCAAGCTCCCCGACCAGCAGCATGTCCTGCAGCGGTTCCGCAGGCAGCTGCCCGCTCGTACACAGCAGCCCCGCCGCGATCGCCATATCGAAGGATGTTCCTTCCTTGCGCACGTCGGCCGGCGCAAGATTGACCGTGATTCGCGCAAGCGGGAACTTCCAGCCGCTGTTGCGGACGGCTGCTCGCACCCGCTCGACCGATTCGCGGACGGCCGCATCGGGCAGACCGACGAGATTCACGTTCGGCAAGCCTGGCGAGATGTCGATTTCGACCTGGATAAGCCGGCCGTCGACGCCGCATATCGATGCGCTCCACAATTTCCCATACATGTAAAAACACCTCTCCTTCCTTCATCGTGGCCGCACAGGCCGATGCAGGGGAAAGGTGCTTCCTTATCGTCCCTAAATATATTAATATTATAGGAGTATGACAGCTCCTCCGTCAATGGATATGAGATTCATCTCATTAATAGATGATAATGATATCAAAAAAATGTACTTTCTGCTCGAAATAGAGAGGAAAGCGTTTTAAAAACATGATACAATATTGGAGGACTGTATATATTTTCCGCGGAAGAACGCGTTTTTTTGAAGCGATGGAAGCGGTTCCGCGTTCACGGCCGCGCCAGGAGACGGAGCATGGCAGATTCTGTCTGCAATGGATACGGTCTATCATGCCACCGGCTCCAATGGCTACGCGTCGCTACACGGCCTAAGAGGCTAACGATGGGTTAGGGGGATGCACAATGAATATTCATGAGTACCAAGGCAAGGAAGTATTGAAGCAATACGGCGTTGCGGTTCCGAACGGCAAGGTTGCTTTTACGGCGGATGAAGCCATTGAAGCGGCCAAGGAGCTCGGGACGTCCGTTGTCGTGGTGAAAGCTCAGATTCATGCTGGCGGTCGAGGCAAGGCGGGCGGCGTCAAGATTGCGAAAAACCTGGACGAGGTGCGCGCATACGCGTCGGAACTGCTCGGCAAAGTGTTGGTAACGCATCAGACAGGCCCGGAAGGCAAGGAAATCAAGCGCTTGCTCATCGAGCAAGGCTGTGACATCAAGAAAGAATATTATGTCGGCGTCGTCGTTGATCGCGCAACCGGCCGCGTCGTGATGATGGCTTCGGAGGAAGGCGGCACCGAGATCGAGGAAGTGGCAGCGAAGACTCCGGAGAAAATTTTCAAGGAAGTTATCGACCCGGCTGTCGGCCTGCAAGTGTTCCAGGCGCGCCGCCTCGCCTATGCGATCAACATCCCGGCAGAATTGGTCAACAAAGCGGTCAAATTCATGCTGGCTCTTTATCAGGCATTCGTTGACAAGGATTGCTCCATCGCGGAGATCAATCCGCTGGTCGTGACCGGCGACGGACAAGTGATGGCGCTTGACGCGAAGCTGAACTTCGACTCCAACGCGCTGTTCCGCCATAAGGATATTCAAGAGCTGCGCGATCTCGACGAAGAGGACGAGAAGGAGATTCAAGCGTCCAAATTCGACCTGAGCTACATCGCGCTGGACGGAAATATCGGCTGCATGGTGAACGGGGCCGGACTGGCGATGGCGACGATGGATATTATCAAATATTACGGCGGCGAACCGGCCAACTTCCTTGATGTCGGCGGCGGAGCCACGACAGAGAAGGTAACGGAAGCATTCAAGATCATCTTGTCGGATGACCAAGTAAAAGGAATCTTCGTCAACATCTTCGGCGGCATTATGCGCTGCGACGTCATTGCGAACGGCGTCGTGGAAGCTGCGAAGCAAATCGGACTGGATCGTCCGCTCGTCGTCCGTCTGGAAGGGACGAATGTCGATCTCGGCAAGCGCATCCTGAACGAGTCGGGATTGAACATTGTCGCGGCTGATTCGATGGCGGATGGAGCGCAGAAAATTGTCGCTTTGGTTCAATAATTTTGTCGACGAGGAGATGAATGAGCGATGAGCATCTTAATTAATAAAGATACGAAGGTTATTACGCAAGGGATTACGGGCTCAACGGGAATGTTCCATACGAAGGGAGCCTTGGAATACGGCACTAATATGGTGGGCGGCGTAACGCCGGGCAAAGGCGGAACGAAGATCGACATCGAGCTCGACAACGGGCAGACCGTCTCTCTCCCGATTTTCAATTCGGTGCTCGAAGCGAAGCGCGAGACCGGCGCGACGGTCAGCGTCATTTACGTGCCGCCGGCGTTCGCGGCCGATTCGATTATGGAAGCCGTCGATGCGGATCTTGATCTGGTTATCTGCATCACGGAAGGCATTCCGGTACTCGATATGGTCAAAGTGAAGCGCTATATGGAGGGCAAGCGCACTCGTCTTGTCGGTCCGAACTGTCCGGGCGTCATTACGCCGGGCGAATGCAAGATCGGCATCATGCCGGGCTACATCCATACACCGGGACATGTTGGGGTCGTCTCCCGAAGCGGAACATTGACGTATGAAGCCGTTCATCAATTGACGACTCGCGGCATCGGCCAGTCGACAGCCGTCGGCATCGGCGGAGACCCGGTCAAAGGCTCGGAATTCATCGATGTGCTTCATATGTTCAATGAGGATCCGGATACGTATGCCGTCATCATGATCGGGGAGATCGGCGGCACGGCCGAGGAAGAGGCTGCCGAGTGGATCCAGGCCAATATGAAGAAGCCGGTCGTCGGCTTCATCGGAGGAGCTACCGCGCCTCCGGGCAAGCGGATGGGTCATGCCGGCGCGATAATTTCCGGAGGCAAGGGCACGGCTGGCGAGAAGACGGCCAAGCTGGAAGCTTGCGGCATCAAGGTGGCGCCGACGCCAGCGGAAATGGGCAGCACGCTTGTATCCGTACTGGAAGAACGCGGCCTGCTTGAGCAATGCACGACACAGCCGCAGACCAAAGCTTAAGTCTAACCTAAACCACCTTTACATTTATCCATATATATTGAAGCGATAGGTAAGCAACCTTTCTGTCAGCTCGAATGATTTCGAGCGGGGAAGGTTGCTTTTTTGTTACGACGGAGGATTTCTTGCAAATTTAGCTGCCAAGAGATGAGCGGCAGTACCTAAAAATCCTGCGAAACTGCAGTATTTTCATGTGCGTGACGATGCGGTGAACGCATTCCTGAAAAAATAAAGGAATTTTAGCATCATTTGATAAAATTGAGAACTAATTAGCGAAAAAGATGCACTTATGCAGTAATTTGAGCAAATATAAGGCCAAATGTCGGAAATTGATGTAGATTTGCAGGATTTCAACTCGACGGGGCGCACTGGGCGAATTGGTCCAACTGGACATCATTGTGCGGACTGCTCCAACGGGAAGGACTAGATGAAGTGAGGGGAGTGGGCACCGGCGCGCCCGTGTGACGTTCCCGACGGACTGAACCATGCGAACTGCCTGCCCGGACTTTGCGACTGCCCTTCTTGGACGGACTGAATCAAGTAGAGCGAACTGGGCACCGGCGCGCCCGTGTGATGTTCCCGACGGAGTGAAGCATGCGAATTGCTCTGCCGGACTTTGCGGCTGCATTGAGCGAAGCGCGCGGACGATGCGAAATGGAGGAAATGGAGCGACCTGAGTTGTTTGCACGAATCGGGTAAATGGGCGAACCGGTTACCCCGGACATGCGAGTTCCAGACCCGCGTAGTCAATGCTGGAATTGATCCCAATCAAATTACTTAATAATATCTTTTTAGCCATTTATTGCAAAGAAAGCGTAGTTCATGCTTGCATTCTGATCTTATCTCAAGCAAAATAAGGGAAGCGGACGCATGCTTTCCGGAAAGTGAAGGAGAGTTGCTGATATGGGCAATTGGACGGAACGGGAGCTCGTGTTTGCGTTGCATGAAATCAACGGTATCGGCTGGCATACGATTCGCGCGTTAGGGGAGCGCGTCGGATTCGGCGGATTGGCGGATTGGCTGAACCGTCCGGCAGCGGAGTGGGCAGAATTAGGAATGAAGCCATCGATGGCCAGGAAGCTTGCGGCAGGCTTTCGGGCAGACAAGCTGGAAGAGAGGCTGGAACTGGCTCTGCGTGCCGGGATTGGATGGATTACCCGCTGGGATGAATGCTATCCTCCGCTGCTGCAGGAGATTCCGCAGCCGCCTTGGATATTGTACGGGAAAGGGGATTGGAGCGTGTTGTCCACCGATGCGATTGCCATCGTGGGAACGCGCAATCCTACCGTTTATGGCAAGAAGGTTGCCCTTCAATTGGCCGAGCAGTTGGGATGCGCCGGGTTCCTTATCGTCAGCGGGCTGGCGAGAGGCATCGATGCTTGCAGTCATGAAGGCGCTCTCATCCAGGGACGGACCGCTGCGGTGATGGGCACGGCCTTCGATCGCATCTATCCCTATGAGAATGCGAATTTGGCGAGACGGATCGCCGAGTCCGGCATCGTCATCACGGAGTATCCGCTTGGCACCCCGTCTCATCCCGGCTTGTTCCCCCGGCGCAACCGCATTATTGCCGGCCTGACGCTCGGCACCGTCGTCGTGGAGGCCGCCATGGGCAGCGGCGCGCTGATCACCGCCGATTTTGCGACGGAAACGTTCAGGGAGGTTTTCGTCGTCCCCGGACCCGTTACGTCGCCCAAATCGGCAGGGCCGTTATTTCTTATGAGGAACGGGGCCAGACCGATTGCGCATGCCGAAGATATAATGGAAGAATTGAAGGCGCGGTTGACAACAGTCACTTTGCCGTACAATAATGGAACGGTCGGCCTCACCGAGAGCGAATCGCTCACCGAGGAGGAGCGCCGGATATGCGAATTGATTCGCCTGGAAGGCAGTACATTTGAGGAACTGCTCCTTGCGAGCGGCCTCCCATTTGCGGAGCTGCATCGAATTTTGTTATCCTTACAATTAAAACAGAGAGTTCGGGAGGCCCAGGGAGCCGTATACCATTCGATATGGATATGAAGAGGAGATTGGAGAGGAGGGTGCGCCTATGGCGGATTCATTAGTCATTGTCGAGTCGCCTGCGAAGGCGAAGACAATCGGGAAATATTTAGGCAGCAAATATATCGTCAAAGCGTCTATGGGACATGTGCGTGATTTGCCCAAGAGCCAGATCGGCGTTGAAATAGAGCAAGATTTCGCCCCGAAGTACATCACGATTCGCGGCAAAGGCAGCGTGCTCAAAGAATTGAAAGATGCAAGAAAGAAAGTGAAAAAAGTGTACCTCGCGGCCGACCCCGACCGCGAAGGAGAAGCGATCGCTTGGCATTTGGCGCATGCGCTCGAATTGGATGAGACGGAAGCCTGCCGCGTCGTCTTCAATGAGATTACGAAGCAGGCCGTGAAGGACGCGTTCAAATCGCCGCGTCAAATCAATATGGACCTCGTTCACGCTCAGCAAGCGCGGCGCATTCTCGACCGGCTGGTCGGGTACAAGATCAGCCCTCTTTTGTGGAAGAAGGTGAAGAAAGGGCTGTCAGCAGGGCGGGTGCAGTCGGTATCCGTGAAGCTGATTATTGACCGGGAGAATGAAATCAACGCCTTCATCCCCGAAGAGTACTGGACGATAACCGCCAAGCTTGAAGCGGGCAAGTCCAAGTTCGAAGCCAAGTTCTACGGCATGAATGGCGTGAAGAAGGAGCTGGCGAACGAGGCCGAAGTGAATGAAGTGCTGGCGGCGCTGAAGAAGCAGTCCTTTGTCGTCTCCGAGGTGAAGGAGAAGGAACGGCTTCGCCATCCGTCCGCTCCCTTTACGACGAGCTCGCTGCAGCAGGAAGCGGCACGGAAGCTGAATTTCCGCGCGGCCAAGACGATGTCCGTCGCGCAGCAGCTGTATGAAGGGGTGGACCTGGGCAAGGAAGGCACGGTCGGTCTCATCACCTATATGCGTACAGACTCGACGCGGATATCGCCGACGGCTCAGGAGGAAGCGAAGGAATATATCGGCTCCCAATTCGGAGCGGAATATGTGCCGGAGACGCCGCGGCAATATGTCAAGAAGGCCGCGAATGCGCAGGATGCGCACGAGGCGATTCGCCCCACGTCCGTGATGCGCAGCCCGGAACAGATGAAGCCCTTCCTCAGCCGCGATCAGCATCGCCTCTACAAGCTGATATGGGAACGGTTCGTGGCGAGCCAGATGACGTCCGCCATCATGGATACGATGACGGTCGATCTGCAGGCGGGAGAAGTTACGTTCCGCGCCAACGGCTCGAAGGTGCGCTTTCCCGGGTTCATGAAGGTTTATGTCGAGGGAAATGACGACGGTACGGTCGAGGATGACAAATTGCTTCCTCCGCTCAAGACGGGCGACAAGCTGAAGCAGGAAGCGATCGAACCGAAGCAGCATTTCACCCAGCCCCCGCCGCGGTATACCGAGGCGAGACTGGTGAAGACGCTGGAGGAACTGGGCATCGGCAGACCGAGCACCTATGCGCCGACGCTGGAGACCATCCAGAAGCGCGGCTATGTGGCCATCGAGGAGAAGAAATTCGTTCCGACCGAGCTGGGCGAACTGGTCATTCAGCAGATGGAAGAGTTTTTCCCCGAGATTCTGGATGTGGAGTTCACAGCCCATATGGAGGAAGATCTCGACCACGTGGAAGAAGGCCAGCAGGACTGGGTGAAGGTGCTCAACGATTTCTATGATTCGTTTGAGAAGCGGCTCAAGGTCGCCGAGGAAGAAATGAAGGAAGTCGAGATCGAGGACGAAGTGTCCGATGAAATATGCGAGAAGTGCGGACGCCATTTTGTGTACAAGATGGGCCGCTTCGGCAAGTTCCTGGCCTGCTCCGGATTCCCGGATTGCCGCAACACGCGTCCGATTGTGAAGGATACGGGCGTAGCCTGTCCGAAGTGCAAGGAAGGCAAGCTGGTCGAGCGCCGCAGCAAGAAGGGGCGCGTCTTTTACGGCTGCGACCGTTATCCGGACTGCGATTACGTGATGTGGGACCGGCCATCGGTCAAGCCATGTCCGTCTTGCGGCAGCTTGATGGTCGAGAAGCGGAGCAAGCAAGGAACGAAGCTGCAATGCACGCAGTGCGATCATAATGAAATGCTGCAGGACAACGAGGATGATTAAGCGCGGGCAGGCATAAGATGAACTAAAGGGATACTGCAGCAGGTGCAGGCAACCGAGGGGGATGTAAGACAGATGGATAAGCCAAGAGTAACCGTTATCGGTGCGGGCTTGGCCGGCAGCGAGGCGGCATGGCAGGCTGCGCAGCAGGGAGTTGCGGTTACGCTCTATGAGATGCGGCCGGCGAAGCAGACGCCGGCCCACCATACGGGCCAGTTCGCGGAGCTGGTGTGCAGCAACTCCTTGCGCGCGAACGGGCTAAGCAACGCGGTTGGCGTATTAAAGGAAGAGATGCGCCTTATGAATTCGCTTATTATGCAAGCGGCGGATAAGCATGCGGTTCCGGCCGGAGGCGCGCTCGCGGTCGACCGGGACGGATTTTCCGGGGAGATTACGCGGCGGCTGAGCGAGCATCCGCTCGTCGAGGTCCGCCATGAGGAAGTGACGGAGATTCCGCAGGACGGCATTACCGTCATCGCTACCGGGCCGTTGACGTCGCCGGCCTTGTCGGACCAGATTAAGGCGCTGATGGATGAGGAATACTTCTATTTTTACGATGCGGCCGCGCCGATCGTGGAGAAGGATTCCATCGACATGAGCAAGGTGTTCCTGGCTTCCCGCTATGACAAGGGAGAAGCGGCGTATTTGAACTGCCCGATGAACGAGGAAGAGTTCAATGCGTTCTACGAGGCGCTTGTTACGGCCGAGACGGCGGAATTGAAGGAGTTCGAGAAAGAGATTTATTTCGAAGGCTGCATGCCGATCGAGGTCATGATGCGCCGCGGGAAGCAGACAGCGCTGTTCGGGCCGATGAAGCCCGTCGGGTTGACGGATCCGCGCACCGGCAAGACGCCGTATGCGGTCATCCAGCTTCGCCAGGACAACGCCGCGGGCACGCTCTATAATATGGTAGGGTTCCAGACCCATCTCAAATGGGGCGAGCAGAAGCGGGTGTTCCGGATGATTCCGGGGCTGGAGAATGCGGAATTCGTCCGCTATGGCGTCATGCACCGCAACACCTTCATCAATTCGCCAAAGCTGCTGGAAGCGACCTATCAATTCAAGGGGCGCCCGTCGCTCTTTTTCGCAGGACAGATGACCGGGGTCGAGGGCTATGTCGAATCGGCCGCTTCGGGACTGCTGGCCGGCTTGAACGCGGCTCGTTACGCCAAAGGGATCGAACCGGTCCTGCTTCCGGAGGATACGGCGCTCGGAAGCATGGCGCGTTATATTACGACCGCCGATTTCAAGCATTTCCAGCCGATGAACGCCAATTTTGGCCTCTTCCCGCCGCTTGGGCAGCGGATCCGCAACAAAAAAGAGAAGAACGAAGCGCTGGCCCATCGCGCTCTCCATTCTTTGAAGGCGTACCGGGACGAAGCGGGTCTGTTCAACACATAACAGCTTGTGCAGCGGAAAGGAAGCGGCTCGCCACGGATCGGTGCCGTTTCCTTTTCATTTTTATTTATTGATTCTTTAGTCCTAGCCGATGAATAATAGACAGGAGGTTGAGCTTCGGTGGAATATCAATTTCATGCCACGACCATCTGCGCGGTAAGACATAACGGGCAGGCCGCCATTGCGGGAGACGGTCAAGTAACCTTTGGGAACAACATGATTATGAAGCAGCATGCGCGCAAGGTGCGGCGGCTGTATCGCGGCCAGGTGCTGGCGGGATTCGCCGGATCGGTCGCGGATGCGATTACGCTGTTCGAGAAGTTCGAAGGCAAGCTGGAGGAGCATCATGGCAACCTGCAGCGGGCGGCTGTCGAGTTGGCGAAGGATTGGCGCCAGGATAAGGTGCTTCGCAAGCTGGAGGCGCTGATGATTGTAATGGATGCGCAGCATGTGCTGCTTATTTCGGGCGGCGGAGAAATCATCGAGCCGGATGACGAAGTGATCGCCATCGGATCGGGCGGATCGTTCGCGCTGGCGGCGGCCCGCGCCCTCAAGCGGCATTCGCCGCATCTGTCCGCGCGTGAAATGGCTGAAGCCGCCCTGCATATTGCGGCGGAAATTTGCGTCTTTACGAATGATAATCTCGTTGTCGAAGAGCTGTAACGGCATAACAGGGAGCAACCAAGATACGGGTGGAGGGATAAGATGAACCAACAAGCATGGACACCGCGGCAGATTGTCACGGAATTGGATAAGTATATCGTCGGACAGAAAATGGCCAAACGGGCCGTCGCTGTCGCGCTTCGCAACCGCTACCGGCGCAGCCTGCTGGATGAGTCGATCCAGGATGAGATCGTCCCGAAAAATATTCTCATGATCGGACCGACGGGCGTCGGGAAGACCGAGATTGCCCGCCGTCTGGCGAAGCTCGTCAATGCTCCGTTCGTGAAGGTGGAAGCGACCAAGTTCACGGAAGTGGGCTATGTCGGCCGCGATGTCGAATCGATGGTCCGCGATCTGGTGGAGACCGCGATTCGCATGGTGAAGCTGGAGCGCACCGAGAAGGTCAAGGATAAGGCGGAAGAGATGGCGAATGAGCGAATCGTGGAAATATTGGCCCCAAGCTCCAAGGAAAGCAAAGCCCAGCGCAATCCGTTCGAGATGCTCTTCGGCCAAAACCAGTCACATGCCCAGCAGGCGGAGAAGGAACCGGAGCCCGGATTGCAGGAGAAGCGGAGAAAGGTGCGGTTCGATCTGCTGTCAGGCAATTTGGAGAATGACATCATCGAAATCGATGTCGAAGACGCGGCGCCGAACATGCTCGATTTCCTGTCCGGGCCGGGCAATGAACAGATGGGCATGAATATGCAGGAAATGTTCGGCAGCCTCATTCCGAAGCGGATGAAGAAGCGCAAGCTCACGATCAAGGAAGCCAGGAAGGTGCTGACGCAGGAAGAGGCCGCCAAGCTGATCGACATGGATGACGTCATTCAGGAATCGATTCGCCGGGCCGAGCAGTCGGGCATCATCTTTATCGATGAGATTGACAAGATTGCCTCCAGCGGGCGCGGATCCGGGCCTGACGTGTCCCGTGAGGGCGTTCAGCGCGATATTTTGCCGATTGTGGAGGGTTCCACCATCATGACCAAGTACGGGCCCGTGAAGACGGACTACGTGCTCTTCATCGCTGCAGGGGCGTTCCATATCGCGAAGCCGTCCGATCTCATTCCCGAGCTGCAGGGGCGTTTCCCGATTCGTGTCGAATTAACCAGCTTGTCGCTCAATGATTTTGTCTCGATCCTGACAGAACCGAAGAATGCCATTACGAAGCAGTATGTCGAATTGTTGAAGACGGAAAATATCCAGATCGAGTTCACCGATGAAGCGATCCGGGAAATTGCCCGGATTGCGGCCGATGTCAATCAAAACACCGAAAATATCGGGGCCCGGCGCCTTCATACCATTATGGAGAAGCTGCTGGAGGATCTGTCGTTCGAGGCGCCGGAGCTGACGCTTGATCAATTCCGGATTACGCCCGAATATGTGCGGGAGAAGCTGTCCGATATCGCGCAAAATCGGGATCTAAGTCAATATATCCTATAAAAATCATGCGAAATTTCCCCTTTTTGGGACTGCAGCCAACGAGGGGATCCATTCGACAAAGTATTTGAAAAAAGCCCTGACTTTTAGTCCAAAGATAGGGCTTTTTTCTTATTGTGTTATAACCCAAAGTTTAAGATGATAAGTATGGCGTTAATTATCTTCTTCTGTCAAAAAATGATGATTACTCAACATTTTTATTGAATAATCAGCTAGATTTATTGGATTATGGAAATCCCCTCCCATAGTTCGACACGATCATGCAAAAGAACTAAGTTTTTTGTCGAAAGAGAAGGAGAAACGTCGTAAGCAGAGAATATGTGATCATATGAATTTTTAACTAATCAGGAGGGATGATTGTGAACTTGTTGAGCGGCGTACATATGCAGCGGCTGGAGGGCGCGATGCAAGCTTCCACGGCTCGACAGAATGTGATCAACGCGAACGTGGCGAATGTCGATACGCCGTACTATAAACGCTCCGAAGTGCAGTTCGAGTCGCTGCTTCGTGATCAGATGACCGGCGGAACTCTTGTCGGTCGCCGCACTGATCCGCGGCATTTCTATATCGGACCTTCGAACGGGGTGCCGGCTCCGCAGATCGTCCAGGATGAGAGCACGGCGATGGGGAACAACCGCAACAATGTCGACATTGACCGGGAAATGGCGCTTCAGGCCGAGAATCAATTGAAATATTATACGCTTATTCAACAGTTGAACCATAACATCAACATGCTTCGAACCGGTATGGATGTAAGGAGGTAGCGATAACGTATGAATATTTCTAACAGCTTCAGCATCAGTTCGTCCGGACTTACGGCCCAGCGCCTGAGAATGGACGTCATCTCCTCGAATATCGCGAATATGGAATCGACGCGCGCGCAATACATCAACGGGAAGTTCGTTCCGTATACACGCAAGGTCGTCGTCATGTCGCCGATGGAGTCTTCCTTCCAGCAGTCCTTGCAACAAGCGATGCAGGGTCAGGGTAATGCCAAGGGAGTCAAGGTGGCCCAGATTAAGGAAGATACCTCAACACCGTATAAAATCGTCTACAATCCGTCTCATCCGGATGCGGACGAACAAGGAAATGTCTACATGCCGAATGTCGACATCATGAAGGAAATGGTCGACATGATCTCTGCCACCCGCTCTTATGAAGCGAACGTAACGGCGCTGAATGCGTCCAAATCCATGATTATGAAGGCATTGGAGATTGGCAAAGGCTAGACCAAGCCTGCTTGCTAACAAGAGCCGTTCATTGCCACAGGGGGAAAACAAATGATACAAAATACGATGATTCCATTGAGCATGACATCTCCGGCGACATTGCCGGCGGCGATATCTCCAACGACAAAAGCCGACACACCGGCCGAAGTAACCCAAAGATTCAGCCATTTTCTTGCGAATGCACTTCAGCAAGTTGATGCACAAGAGAAGCAAGTCCATGAAATGAGCGACAAGTTTATCCTGGGCGAAGTTGATGTCGATCAGCTTCAAATTGCCTCCGAACGTGCGCTGCTCAGCCTGCAATTGACGACGCAAATACGCAACAAGGTCATCGAAGCGTATCAAGATATTATGCGCATGCAAATATAACAGCGGTAGTGTCTTACATCGTTCTGGAGGGTGACGTGAAGTGAATGAAACCATCGGCCGGTATCGGGAACGAATAACCCAATACTGGAATCAATTCAGTAAAAAGCAGAAAATTCTTCTGCTGTCCACAATCGCATTTGTAATATTGGCTGTTGTCATTTTAACGGCACAGCTGACAAAGACAGAGTATGAGCTTGCTTTTGAAAATCTTAACGCCAATGATGCCGCCGGCATCATTGAATATTTGAATTCGAACCGCATCCCGTACGAGCTCAGCGGCGACGGCACCAAAATATCCGTTCCCAGCGCCTCGGCGGCAAAAGTTAAGGTCGACATCGGAGCCCAAGGCATCGTCAAGAACGGTTCGATTGGCTTCGAGTCGTTCGGCGCCGACGGGTTGATGGGCGGAATGACGGACAACGTGTTCGATGTCCGCTACAAGAACGCCCTGAACGGCGAAATCGAAAGATTGCTGCGTCTTATGAACGGTGTTCAAGATGCCAAGGCCATCATTAATCTCCCGAAGGAGACGGTCTTCGCAACACCGGAGCAGGAACAGGCGTCGGCTTCTATTGTGTTGAAATTTAAGCCTGGATATCAGCCGAATCAGGCGGCGGTTGACGGATACTTCAATCTGGTCAAGACCGCGGTTCCCAACTTGGCGATTGACGATATCACCATCTCGAGCGATGAAGGTCCCATGTTCGCTTCCGACTCGCAAGGCGGCGCGTCCAAGAGCATCTTCGGCGAGGTGGATGAGCAGCTCAAAATTCAGCGCAAGTATGAGAATGATATCCGCATGAAAATACAAGAATTCCTCGGCGCCTATGTGCCGGCGGACAAAGTAAGCGTGCTGGTGTCCGCGAAGCTGAATTTCGATAAAGTTCAAAAACAGGAAGATCTTGTCACTCCGGTCAATACGGAAGAGATGAAAGGGATCGAAATCAGCGTCCAGGAGCTGCAGGAATCCTACAGCGGCAAAGGCTCGCAAACCGGCGGCGTCGCAGGCGTCGGAGACGGCGAAGTGCCGAACTACCCTTCCGCTTCGGGAAGCGGAGATTCGACGTCCGAGAAAAGCCAACGGACGATCAATTATGATGTGAACCGCATCAAAAATCTGATCGAGTCCAGTCCGTATGCCGTGACAGATCTGACCATACACGCAGCGGTTGACGCAAACAATATGGAGCCTGCCCAAATCGATGCGATTGAAAAGGTGCTCCGTTCGATCGTCGCTGCGCAGTTAAAAGATTCAGGTGCTACATATACAGACGAAGAATTGACACAAAAAGTTTCAGTTATGACCCAAAATGGTGCTAAAGATGGGGGAACAGCCACTGCCAGCACGGTTCCGAACTGGGTATGGTATGGCGCGGGTGCGCTTGCATTACTAGTTGTCGTAGGCGGAATTGCCTATGCGATCGTTCGCCGCCGCAGACGGGCGGAAGAAGTATATACCGACGAGCTGTCTCCGCTGCCTACTCATGTTGAGCTTCCATCCATTGATTTAGAGAATCTGACGGGCGAGCATCAGGTGCGCAAGCAATTGGAAATGCTGGCGAAGAAAAAGCCGGAAGAGTTTGTGAAATTGCTGCGTACATGGCTTGTTGACGAATCGAGGTGAGCAACGTGACAAAAGGAAGCGGAGCATTGACCGGCAGACAGAAAGCGGCGATTTTGCTCATCACGCTCGGACCTGAGGTATCAGCCCAAATCTTTAAGCACTTGCGGGATGAGGAAATCGAACAATTAACGTTGGAAATTGCGAATGTGCGCAAGGTGGATGCGGCGGAAAAAGAGTCGGTCATGAGCGAATTTCACCAAATCTGCCTGGCGCAGGAGTACATATCCCAGGGCGGCATCAGCTACGCCAAGGAGATTCTCGAGAAGGCGTTGGGCTCGCAGAAGGCGGTCGATATCATTAACCGCCTGACCGCTACGCTGCAGGTCAGACCGTTCGACTTCGCGCGCAAGGCGGAAGCGTCGCAGATCTTCAACTTTATTCAGAATGAAAATGCCCAAACGATCGCTCTGGTGCTATCTTACCTGCAGACAGAGCAGGCATCGACGATCCTGTCTTCCCTTCCGCAGGAGAAGCAGGCGGAGGTGGCGCGCAGAGTCGCTCTGATGGACAGCACGTCCCCGGAAGTGATCAGCCAGGTCGAGCGCGTGCTGGAGCAGAAGCTGTCGTCGACCGTGACGCAGGACTATACAAGCGCGGGCGGCATCGAGTCCGTCGTCAAGATTTTGAACGGGGTCGACCGCGGTACCGAACGCACGATTCTGGATTCCCTGGAGATTCAGGATCCGGAACTGGCGGAAGAAATCAAGAAGAGAATGTTCGTATTCGAAGATATCGTCAATATCGACAACCGTTCTATCCAACGCATCATACGGGATATTGACAATGCCGACTTGCAGCTTGCGCTCAAAGTGGCAAGCGAGGAAGTACGCGAAGCGATCTTCCGCAACATGTCCAAGCGGATGGCCGATACGTTCAAGGAAGAAATGGAGTTTATGGGACCGGTTCGGCTGCGCGACGTGGAAGAGGCGCAGACGCGGATCGTGTCGACGATACGCCGCTTAGAAGAGTCGGGTGAGATTATCATCGCACGCGGCGGAGGAGATGATATCGTTGTCTAATGTCATCAAATCGACTCAATATGTTCCGCTGGAGCAGATGAGATTGATTGAAGCGGTTCGGCGTCACCAGCAGCAGCGGAGCGAGGAGGAGGCTGCGGCAGCGCCGGAGCCATTGACCAAAGAAACCCTGCTCAACCGGGATGAACAGCTCGCCGAACTGAGACAGTCGATTCTCGATGATGCGCGGTCGTTCGCCGAGGAGCATCTGCGGCAGGCGACCGAAGAAGCGGAGCGGTTGAAGGAAGAAGCGCAGAGCCAGATCGATGCCTGGTGGGAAGAACGGCGCCTGCAGGACGAGCAGATAATCGAATCTACCCGGCGCGAGAGCTATGAGACCGGCTATCAGGAAGGCATGGCGCGCGCGGAGCAGGAGATCAAGGAAGCGTACGAACGCAAAATCGCGGAAGCCGAGGCGGTGCTCCGCCAAGCCTATCAGGCGAAGGAGCAGTTAATCCAGGAGGCGGAGCCGTTCGTTGTCTCTCTTAGCTGCGCGGTGGCGGAGAAGATTATTCAGAAGCAGCTCTCCGTCGAGCCGGAGATCGTGCTGGAACTGGCGCGCAAGACGCTGTCCCGGAAGCGGGAAAGCGGAACGATCACGCTGTGTGTCTCGCCCGAGCAATTCGCCTATGTGCATGCGGCGAGGGAGGAGCTCAATTTGGCCGTCGATTCGCAGGCAGAACTGCAAATTATACCGGACTCCAGCGTGAACGACGGAGGCTGCGTCGTCCGCTCCGCGCTCGGCAGCATCGATGCGCGGATTGACACGCAGTTGACGGAGATCAAAAAAGCGCTGATGCAGGTAGCGGTGCAGCATGAGGAGCAGAGTGGCCATGACGCATGAGGTGAAATGGAACGCCGAGAAATATGTCGACTATTTGTCCCAGATCGACCCGGTCCGCGTCAATGGCAAAGTAACGCAGGTCATAGGGCTTACGGTGGAGTCGGAAGGGCCTGACGCGAGCGTAGGAGAAGTCTGCTATATTTACCCGACCAAGGGGAGCAAGCCGCTGATGGCGGAAGTTGTCGGATTCCGCGACAACAAGGTGCTCTTGATGCCGCTCGGCGAGCTGCAGGCGATAGGTCCGGGCTGCGATGTCGTGGGCACCGGGAAACCGTTGACCGTTCCGGTCGGATCGGAGCTGCTCGGCAAAGTGCTGGACGGACTGGGGCAGCCGCTCGACGGCTCCTTCCTCCCGACGAGGATGTCCAGCTATTCCACGACTGCCGTTCCGTCCAACCCGCTGGCCCGGCCGCGGGTGCTGGATCCGATTGGCGTCGGCGTGCGGGCGATCGACGGCCTGTTGACGATTGGCAACGGACAGCGCGTCGGAATATTTGCCGGTTCCGGGGTAGGCAAGAGCACGCTGCTCGGCATGATCGCGCGCAATACGGCCGCCGATGTGAACGTGATTGCGCTCATCGGCGAACGCGGGCGCGAAGTGCTCGAGTTCATCGAGCGAGATCTCGGCCCGGAAGGACTGGCCCGGTCGGTCGTTGTCGTCGCGACTTCGGATCAGCCGGCGCTGGTCCGCATCAAGGGCGCGCTGATCGCGACCACGATAGCGGAATATTTCCGGGACCGCGGCATGAACGTAATGCTGATGATGGATTCGGTGACCCGCTACGCGATGGCGATGCGTGAAGTCGGACTGGCGATCGGCGAGCCTCCTGCGACCCGGGGATATACGCCTTCCGTCTTCGCCAGCCTGCCGAAGCTGCTGGAACGCTCCGGGACAGGCCCGGCCGGATCGATTACCGCCTTCTATACGGTGCTCGTCGACGGCGACGACATGAACGAGCCGATTGCCGATGCCGTGCGCGGGATTTTGGACGGCCATATCGTCCTGAACCGGAATATCGCGAACAAGGGGCATTTCCCCGCGATCGACATTTTGGCCAGCGTGAGCCGGGTGATGAAGGATATCGTGCCCCGCGAACACCAATTGGCAGCGGAGCAGTTGAAGCGGCTTCTCGCCGTGTACCGTGAATCTGAGGATTTGATTAATATCGGCGCATATCAGCGGGGAAGCAACCCCGCCATAGACGAAGCACTGGAATTTATAGATGACATTCATGCCTTTACGAAGCAGAGAATCGATGAGAGTGCTCCATACAACGAGACGATTGAACGATTATTAATGCAATTTCCAGGAGGTTGAGTGACCGGTGCGTGGCTTTCAATACGCTTTGCAAAAAGTGCTTGACTTGAAGACCAACGAGAAAAAGCAGGCGGAATGGATATTGTCCGAAGCCGTGGGCGACCTGATGACGAAGGAGAGCCAGCTTCAGCAGTGCACGGCAGATCTGCGGCAAGCTCGCGAAGAGCTCCAGCGTCAGGTGGATGCTCGCGCCTCCGCCTCCAGCCTTCAGGCCTGGCAGCAATATATCGCCTACATGGAATCGCAGGTTGACTTGGCGAATGAGCAGGTCAGCGCCGCGGAAGCCAACGTGCAGAACAAGCAGGGCGAGCTGGCCGTGCGGATGACCGACGAAAAAGTGTGGACCAAAGCCAGGGAAAAGGCGGAAGCGCAGTTCAGACAACGGCTTGCTGCATGGGAACAGAATGAATTGGACGAACTGGCGACCGTCCGCTACCATATGGCGGCCCGCTAGAACACAGGTCAGGCGCGGCAGTTCGGTCCCGCCGCTTCAGCAGGAGGGATGAGAGTGGCAGAGATGAATCAGGAATCAGTAGAAAAGGAAAGTGGATATTCGGGCTTTGAACGGTTTTTGTTCTTTGCGACCCCAATTTTGTTTACGATCATTTTGTTAGCCGTGCTGCTTACGCTGTTCAATGCGAACTGGCGCAACCAAATGACAGCCTTGGCGGAAAATATCCCGATCGTAAATCAATGGATTTCTTCCGATAAGGATAAAGCCGAGGGCAAGGAATACGGCAAAGAGAAGAAGGAGAACAAAAACAATCAAAAGGAACAGGAAGAGCAGATAGCCGAACTGAAGGCGCTGTTGGCTTCCAAGGACGCCGACCTCCGCAATCTGGCCGATGCGCGCAAAAAGCTTGAAGAGCAGGTTGCGACTTTGAACAAGGAAATCAAGAATTTGCGGGCCGAACGGCGCGAGGAGCAGTTGACGGAAGAGCAGTATGCGCAGCAGGTGAAGGATCTCGCCAATCTGTATGCCAAGATGATGCCAAGCAAATCGGCCCCGATTCTGGAGAACTTGGCGACGGAGGAGCTCGTTCTTGTGCTGGATGCGATGAAGCAGGAAGACCGCGCGAAGATCTTGGAAAAGATGAACCCGAAGGTAGCCGCTGACGCGTCGATCCGGCTCAAGGATGTGAAGCCGGCGGACAATCTGGAGGTCCGTGCGCTGCAGGCGCGGCTCAAAAAGAATGAGGCGACGAAGGAAGCGCACAATGGCCTTGATCGGACGCAGCTCAGCCAGACCTTCTCCAGCATGACGCCGAAGAGCGCGGCCAGCATTTTGCTCGAAACGGCGAAAATCAGTCCGGAGAAGGCGCTGAATGTGTTGAATACGGTCGATGATGCGACCCGATCCCGCTTGCTGAATGCGATGACGGAGGAAGACAAGGCAGCGACGGCGAAGCTCGTCTCGAAGCTGCTTCCAACCAAATGATCAAGATCGTTCAAATAAAACAGCTTGAAAGGAGGTGAAAAAAATGGCAGGAACAATTATGAATATTTCGGCCGGCAGCGCAGCCCCGGTCATGGGCGGCACGCAAGCCAAGGCTGGAGCGGCTGACGGCGGAGCCGGATTCTGGACCGTGCTCTCGCAATGCATGGATACATCGGGCGAGGCGCCTGCATGGGCGGGCGGCTTGGCATCGCTGTTAACCTTGGGCGAAGGCATGGGCAATATGCCGGCCTTGCCGGAGGAAGCGGCCGAGGCTGTTGAAGCATTGCTTCAGCCTCTGCTTGATTCGCTGCAATCGGCCGACGATGAATTGGAGAGCAATCCGGAACTGTTCGCCGCGCTGCAGCAATGGGTTTTGCAAGCCCAGCAGTGGCTGAACGAACAGCAGCCGAATGCGGAGCATTCCGATGCAGCGGCCCAGAGTTCGAACGTTCTGATCGAGCAGCCGTCCACGATTACGATCGCGGTGCGCGATGTGCTCGCTCAACTGGCGGGTCAGTTGGAAGCGAAGCAAGCGAATGCCCCTGTGCTGGCTCAGCTTGCCGGGAACGGACAAGCGGCGGCCGCGATGGAAACGGCGGTTGCCATGCAGAGCCAGACGCAGGCAGGCGCCGAGCGGCAGGCGCAAGGCGCAGGATCGGAGCTTCCCCATGCGGCAGCAAGCGCCAAAGGGGAACTGGCGCAGCCAGCCGAGGCGCTGCGGTGGATCGCGCGGCTCGCTGACATGCTGAAGCAGGAAGGCGCGGCCAACGGCCCGGCGGCTGCGGCATCCGCGAATGCGGGGCGGGCAGCAGCGGCGCAAGCCCAGCCCGTGACGCAGGCGGGTATCGTGCCGGCGGCAACGGCCGGAGCGAAGCCGGCGGCGGAAACGGCGAGCGGGCCAGACCATGCGCAGCCGGAGCCGCAGATCGGACAAGTCATGCAGGCAGGCCAGTGGGCGCTTCGCCAGGAAGGCCTTAACTCGACGAAGACGCTGCCCGTCATCCATGCGGACCGCTTCGCGGATGAAATGGCCGGCTTCATGGTGAAGCAGCTAAGATTCAGCCGGATCGGCACGATGTCGGAAGCGAAGATTTCCTTGTATCCGGAGCATCTGGGACAGGTAGAGATTCGACTGACGATTCAGAACGGCCAATTGACGGCCCGCTTCTTGACGGAGCATCTGATGGCGAAGGATATGCTGGAGCAGCAAATGTCCATGCTGCGCGGCGCACTGCAATCGCAAGGAATTCAAGTGGAGAAGATCGAAGTATCCCAGCAATCGTCGAATGCGCTGAATTCTTCTCTGTTCCAGGAGGAGCGGAGACAGCAGGATACCCACCGTCAGCAATCGTCGGAACGGGGATCGAAGCAGGGCAAGCCGCTGACTTTGGATGAGCTTGCCGGGGCTTTGGAGACCGAGGAGGAGCTGCGGGCAGCGCAGCTGCTTGGCGGGAATTCCACCTTCAGCGCAAGCGTGTAACGTGTAAGTAATGGTAGATAACAATCAGGGAGGTTGCGGCCATGGCATCAGATGCAGCAGTCGGCAGAGTCGTCACCTGGCCGAACTACAGCAAGGAGAATGTGGCGCAGGCCAGCAAGAAGGACGGCCAGACGCTGGGAAAAGATGAATTTTTGAAAATTTTGATTACGCAGCTGCAAAATCAGGATCCGATGCAGCCGATGCAGGACCGGGACTTCATCGCGCAGATGGCCCAATTCAGCTCCGTCGAGCAGCTGATGAACATTCAGACCCAGCTCGGCAGCCTGCACCAGGCGCTCGGCATGTCTTCCAGCCTCATCGGCAAAGAGATCACATGGTACGGCAAATCCGAGGATAAGGAATATCAGGTGAAGAAAGACGGTCAGGACGACACGAATCCGATATTGAGAACCGGCATCGTCGAGTCAATGATTATCCGCGAGGGCAAATCATACGCCAAGGTCGGGAAGGATGAAGTCGAATTGAGCACGATCGCGGAAATTCGCGAACCGGGAGAAGCGCCTGGCACGGAAGAGCCGGAACAACCTGAACAGCCGGAGCAGCCTGGATCCGAGACGCCTGAGGAAGCGTCTCCTGCACCGGGATCGGAAGGCCAGTCATGAATATCGGAGGCTCATTTGGGCATTTAGGCCCAACCGCGCCGATACAGGCCGTCCAGCAGCCTGAACGGCTGAAGCCGGCCCGGCAGAGCGAGAGCAAGGCAAGCTTCCAGCAGCTCTTTCAACAGGAGCTGCAGCGCACGAACGATGTCCGCTTCAGCCATCATGCCAGGACCCGCATGACAGAGCGGGGCATGAAGCTGACTCCGGAGCTGGTCGCCAAGATGAATCAGGCGATGAAGCAGGCCGAGGAGAAGGGGGCGCGGCAATCGCTTGTCATCATGAACAATCAGGCCTTCATCGTCAATGTGCCGTCCCGTACCGTCATTACGGCATTGGATGAAGCGACACGGCAAAATCATGTTTTTACGCAGATCGACAGCGCCATTCTCCTCAATGATTGAGGCATGGCGGGTCTTGAGGCTGGACCGCAAGGAGGCCTCGGCTCATGGAACGACCGAAGTGAGCCCTTTATTTAGAGGATGTTCAAAAATCGGCCTTTTTGAATTCTTACGATTATTACATTGGAGGTAATACGATGATTCGATCGATGTATTCCGGCGTATCCGGCATGCGCGGCTTTCAGACGAAACTGGACGTCATTGGCAATAACATTGCCAACGTCAATACCGTCGGCTTCAAAGGCAGCCGCGTCATGTTCAAGGACATTATGAGCCAGACGATAGACGGCACGACAGCGCCGAACGATAACTCCGGCGGGGTGAACGCCAAGCAGATCGGGCTCGGCGTCTCCCTCGCTTCCATCGATACCGTCCATACGCCGGGAAGCGCGATGATGACGAACCGTCCGCTCGACTTGCGCATCGACGGCGACGGCTTCTTCGCTGTCTCGTTAGGTGAGGATCAGGATGCTCCGTTCCTGACGCGCGCAGGCGATTTCCATCTGGATGCGAACCGGACGCTGGTCACCTCGGACGGCTTGAATGTGCTCGATTCCGGCGGCGGGGTGATTCAGTTGGAAGAGGATATCGTCGCCTTCTCCATCTCGCAGACCGGCGAGATTATGGCGAAGCGGGATGACGGCACGACCGAAGCGACGGGCGTGCAGCTCGGCGTAATCAAGGTCGTCAACCCGGAAGGCCTCGAGAAAATCGGGGGCAACCTGTACCGCTTGACCCCGAACGCGGTTGAGGAGGGGGAAGCCGAGATTGTCACCGCGAATGACCCGGAGGCAGGAACCGGCGCGATTATCGCCGGCCAGCTCGAAATGTCGAACGTCGACCTGACGGGCGAGTTCACTGAAATGATCGTGGCCCAGCGCGGCTTCCAGGCGAACTCGCGCATCATTACGACATCCGACGAAGTGCTGCAGGAAGTCGTCAATCTGAAGCGATAATACGGCAGTAATCCGTTCCAAGCCCTGATGCCGCGCCGGTGAACGGCCGGCATCGGGGCCTGGAATGAAGAGGCAAAGGAGGATTTGGATGATATCCGTCACGCGATTGAACGGTTCTCCCATGTGGGTGAACGCCCTTCTCATCGAGACCGTTGAAGAGACGCCCGACACCTACATCACATTGACGACAGGGAAGAAGTTCATCGTACTGGAGAAGGGGCCGGAAGTGATTGAACGGATCGAACACTATGTTCGCTCCGTCGGTATCATCGCCGGAACGAAGAAGACAGAACCATCGGAGGGACAACCATGAAACGAATGATGCCGTGGATGATCACACTCCTGCTTGCGCTGACCCTGATCGCCCTTGTCGTGATTATGATGATCAATACGAATGGCAAAGGCAATGCGCCTGGAGCACAGCAAGTGCACACTGTAAGATTATCGGCCGAAGAAATCGTGGAGATGACGTCAACGATGACCGACATCAAGACGAATCTGGCAGACCGCGACTATGTCGTGTTCACCGGCTTCGCGTTCCAATTGGACACGAAGAAGACGAAGGAGCAGTTCGACAAGATCAAGGATGTTCGCATCAAGCCTCTCATTCTCAGAACCTTGGCTGATATGAAACCGGAAGACTTGCAAGGTATGAAGGGTCAGGATCAGCTGTGTGCCAAGTTGCTCGAACTGATTAATAAACAATTGCCGGAAGGCAAGGTCGTTCAAGTGGACTTGACGGACTTTATACTTACGCCGATTTGACGGCAGATTTGACACACATGTTCAGCTGATTCCTGTAAGGGGGTGAAACGATTGGTAGACGTGCTATCGCAGAACGAGATTGACGCATTGCTCGCGGCGCTGTCCTCGGGGGAAATGGATGCGGAAGAGCTAAAAAAAGAGGAAACACAGCGTAAAATCCGTTCGTACGATTTCAAGCGTGCCGTTCGTTTTTCTAAAGACCACATTCGAAGTTTGACACGCATCCATGAAAATTTCGCCAGATTTTTGACGACATATTTTTCCGCGCAATTGCGTACTTTCGTGCAAATCAATGTCGTCCAGGTCGAGCAGTTGCCGTATGACGAGTTCATCCGCTCGATACCGAAAATGACCATTTTGAATATTTTTGAGGCCGAGCCGCTCAAAGGCCGGATGGTTCTAGAGGTCAACCCGAACGTTGCCTTCGCCATGCTTGACCGCATGCTGGGCGGCGCCGGAGTAGCCCCTTCGAAAATCAACTCGCTGACCGAGATCGAGACGACGGTGATGGAGCGCATTTTCAGCCGGGCGTTCGAGAGCCTCCAGGAGGCGTGGAAGAGCGTGCTCGATATCCGGCCTCGGCTGGAAGCACTCGAGACGAATCCTCAATTTATGCAAATTGTCTCCCCGAACGAGACGATTGCGCTCATTTCATTGAGCACCAAAATCGGGGACACGACGGGGATGATCAACCTTTGTATCCCTCACGTCGTCATCGAGCCGATTATGCCGAAGCTGTCCGTGCATCATTGGTTCGTATCTGAGAAAAAAACGCGGGAACCGATTGAGATCGAAAAATTGCGCCAACGGGTTAGCAAGGCGAAGCTTCCGATCGCCGTTGAACTTGGCACATCACAGATTTCGGTACAGGAGTTAATGCAGTTATCAATCGGCGATGTCATCGCCTTGAACAAGCCGGTTGACAGCGGTTTGACGATTCGGGTTGGTGACCGCATGAAATATATTGGCACGCCGGGTGTAGTCAAGGATCGCGTAGCGGTACAAATCGAGCAAGTCGTGGAAGAAGGAGTGGAAGAGCATGACGAGTAAAGATTACTTGTCGCAGGAGGAAATTGACGCCCTGTTGAAAAAATCGAGCGGCGATTCGCCGGAAGGCGAAGCGGAGTACCCTTCAATCGATTCCTACTTGGATCCGATCGAAGTCGACGCCCTTGGTGAGATTGGCAATATTACGTTTGGCAGTGCGGCTACGGCGCTATCCACCCTGCTGGGCAAGAAGGTGGACATTACGACGCCCCGCATCAAGCTGCTGAAGCGCGAAAATCTGGAGGAGGAATTCCCGAAGCCGCATGTCGCGGTGCACGTGCAGTATGTTGAAGGCTTCGAAGGAGTCAATTCCCTCGTCATCAAGACGTCGGATGCGCAGGTCATCGCGGATTTGATGCTTGGCGGCGACGGCACGAACCTGAGCGGCGAGCTGAACGATATTCACGTCAGCGCCGTGCAGGAAGCGATGAACCAGATGATGGGCTCGTCCGCGACGTCCATGTCCACGATTTTTAATCGCTTGGTGAACATTTCTCCGCCGGGCATCGGCATCTTGAATATGTCGGATGGACAGGGGATTGACGCGCTGCCCGATGCGAATGTGCTGGTCAAAATTTCATTCCGCCTTACGATCGGCGATTTGATCGATTCGACGATAATGCAAATCTTGACGGTGCCGTTCGCGAAGGACATGGTCCGCATTTTGATGGGGACGGCGGAATCGATGTCGACAGGAGCGGAGACCGCGCCGGAGGCTCCTGCGGCGGAAGAAGCTCCCTATGCGCCGCCGGCTCAGCATACTGCCCAGCAGCCGATGGCTGGATACGAGCAGCAGCCTATGGCGGGTATGGAGCAGCAGCCGATGCCGGGAGGACAAGCGCCTCAGCAGCCGTACGGACAGCCTTACGCGCAGCCTCCATACGGCTCTCAGCCGATGCCGGCGGCTCACCTGGGTCCGCAGAGCGGAGCGGCTTCCGCATTCGGCAATGTGCCGAACCGGAACGTCAATGTCCAGCCGGTGCAATTTGCGAGTTTTCAACCCGGATCTTATGCGCAGCATGATGAATCCAATCTAAATTTATTGTTGGACATCCCGCTCAAAGTCACAGTAGAATTAGGGAGGACACACAAACAAATCAAGGACATTCTAGAGCTCTCTCAAGGTTCCATTATTGAGCTGGACAAGCTGGCTGGCGAACCGGTCGACATTCTGGTCAACAACAAACTTATTGCCAAAGGCGAGGTTGTCGTCATTGACGAGAATTTTGGCGTTCGCGTCACCGATATTATCAACCAGTGGGATCGCATTCAAAAACTACAATAAGATTTAGGGAGGATTCAGAACGATGGCTAACCGTATTTTGATCGTAGACGATGCAGCGTTCATGCGAATGATGATTCGCGACATTTTGACTAAGAATGGATACGATGTCGTGGGAGAAGCATCGGATGGCGCTCAGGCGATCGAAAAGTACAAAGAACTTAAACCAGACCTCATTACGATGGACATCACGATGCCGGAGATGGACGGCATCACCGCGTTAAAAGAGATTCGCAAGCTGGATCCGAACGCCAAAGTCATCATGTGCTCGGCGATGGGCCAGCAGGCGATGGTTATCGACGCGATTCAGGCCGGGGCGAAAGACTTCATCGTCAAGCCGTTCCAGGCAGACCGGGTTATCGAAGCGATTAAGAAAACAATGGGATAAGCCATGCCTGACAACGGTCAAATTCAAACGCCCGGTGCCGGAGATTACATAGGCAGCTTATTGACCGTGCTGCTGTCGCTCGCAGTCATTATCGTACTTATCGTACTGCTTATTAAATGGTTGAACCGGAAAAACCGCATGTGGCAAATGAATCAAAGCATTCGCACGCTCGGCGGCACCGGGCTCGGACCGAACAAGTCCTTGCAGATTATCGAAGTTGGCGATGTCGTCTACATCCTGGGCATCGGAGAGGATATTACCCTCATCGATAAAATATCCGATCCGGAGCAAGCGGCGCGCTTGATGGCATCATTGGAGCGCGCGCCGTCCAAGCCCGGGACGGCATGGCCAACCTCCTGGTCTGACCTGACAAGCCGTATGCGAAGAGGATTCAAGACTGCGGAGACAGACTCGGGAACGAGAGACGCGGACCCGTCTTCCGTGTCTTTTCATGAAGTGTTTCATGCAAAACTTGAACAAATGCCCACACGCGCACAACAAGTGGAGCACTTGTTCAAAGAAGATTCCAATGAAGATCGGTAGATGGATTGATGAATAAAAAATTGCTGCTAGCTGTGACAGCCGTCCTGTTGTTGTCCGGTCTTACCGCTCATTGGGCGTCGGCGTCGCCTGTCATTCCCGACATCGACATCAAGATTGGAGACGGCGGCGGGCAGCCGGGGACATCCTCGTTGTCCTTGCTGCTGCTGATTACCGTGCTCAGCATCGCTCCGGCCATTCTCGTCCTGATGACCTCCTTCACGCGCATCGTCGTCGTGCTGGGATTCGTCCGGACCTCGCTTGGAACGCAGCAGATGCCGCCCAACCAGGTGCTAATCGGACTTGCGCTCTTTCTTACTTTGTTTGTGATGTCCCCAACGATTGGCGAAATCAATCAGGTCGCGCTGCAGCCGTATTTGAAGGGCGAGCTGAATCAGACCCAGGCGTTGGAGCAAGCCTCGATACCTATGAAGAAATTCATGTTCTCGCATACCCGCGAGAAAGATTTGCTCTTATTTATGAAGTACACGAAGACAGAGAAGCCGAATACGTATCAAGATGTGCCGCTCACCGTGCTTGTGCCTGCGTTTGCCATCAGTGAGCTGAAGACCGCCTTTCAGATGGGATTTATGATATTCATTCCTTTTCTGGTCATTGATATGGTCGTAGCCAGCACGTTGATGGCGATGGGGATGATGATGCTGCCTCCGGTGATGATCTCGCTTCCTTTTAAAATACTTCTGTTCGTGCTCGTAGACGGCTGGTATCTTGTCGTGAAGTCGTTGCTGATGAGTTTCAATACGTAAGCGGGAACGAATCTGACGAACGGGAGGAATACAGGAAATGAGTGCTGAGTTTATTATCGGCTTGGCGGGGCAGGCGGTGTTCGCCGTATTGAAGGTGGCCGCCCCGATGCTGGCCATTGCGCTGATCGTCGGACTTGTCATCAGTATTTTCCAGGCGACGACGCAGATCCAGGAGCAGACCTTGGCCTTCGTGCCCAAAATTATCGCCGTCATGGTGGCCGTGCTCGTATTCGGTCCCTGGATTTTAACGACATTGGTTGATTTTGCTTTTAGTATTTTAAATAATTTGCACCTTTACATCGGTTAGGCAGTGAAGAGATGGAAATCCTCGTTCAGGCTTTCCCTGTTTTTTTGCTCACGCTATGTCGAATCACGGCGTTCTTTGTCACCGTCCCTGTCATATCTTCGCGGGGCGTGCCGAATCATTTTCGTGTCGGACTCGCGTTCTTTGTGAGCGTGATCGCCTATTTGTTGTTTGGCATCGGCAAAACCGTGCCGGCAGACGGCATGTTTGTCATTTTCATTATACGAGAAGTTTTAATTGGCCTCTTAATCGGATTTTTGGCCCAACTGTTCTTCACCGCCGTGCAGACGGCCGGCTCGTTCATCGACATCCAGATCGGCTTCGGGATTGCGAATGTCATCGATCCGTTGACAGGCGCGACCTCGCCGGTCATGGGGAACTTCAAATATGTCTTTGTCGTGCTGCTGTTTCTCGGGATGAACGGCCACCATTACTTTATCGACGGAATTATGCGAAGTTTTGAGTGGCTGCCGCTGGACGGGAACACCTTCTTTGAACAGATAGCGAACGGACTCGTCTCCGAATTTCTGGTACAGTCCTTCGTTCAGGCGTTCATCATCGCGTTCCAGATTTCGGCGCCCCTCATCGTGGCGCTGTTCCTGACCGATGTGGCGCTTGGTTTTCTGGCGCGGTCGGCCCCGCAATTCAATATCTTTGTCGTGGGCATACCGCTCAAATTGATTATCGGATTAGTCATGCTGCTACTGACCGTACCTAGTCTTATTTACGTGCTGCAGCAGTTGTTCTCCTCGTTGTTCGAGGCGCTTGACCAGCTGTTACGCATGATGCAGGGGGCGGGATAATAATGACACGTACGCGCCGCGGGCAGACGGTACCGTCTGCGGCCCGCGAATATCAACTGAGACACCGTCTGAATCTCCAGCTTTTCTCGCAAGAGAAGACGGAAAAGGCGACCCCGAAAAAGAGGCAGGAGTCCCGCAAGAAGGGGCAGGTTGCCAAGAGCTCCGATTTGTCCGGAGCGTCCATCCTGCTTGCATGCTTCTTCTGCCTGCTTATGTTCGGCGGCTTTTATAAGGAGAGAGTGCTCGATTTATTCGCGGATTCCTTCCAGCACCGCCTGACGATGGAAGTCACGGTAGGCAATGTGACAGACTATTTCGCCCAGGTGTTTCTGAAAGGTCTCATCGTGTTAGCCCCCGTGTTTCTTGCGGCGTTTCTGATGGGCCTCATCGCGAACTACGCACAGATTGGATTTTTATTCACGGGCGAGCCCATGAAAATGAAGCTGAGCAAAATCGATCCGATTCAAGGGTTCAAACGGATTTTCTCGCTTCGCTCCGTAGTGGAATTTTTGAAGTCGATTTTGAAGCTGGCGGCGATTGCTGCCATCGTCTACTTGTCGCTGTGGGGGGAACGGGATCGCATTGTCCAGATGTCGCATGTGCCCCTCAGTGAAATATTGAGCTATACCGCTCAGATTACGCTGTCTCTCGGATTGAAGATCGGCGCAGCCTTGTTCGCGCTCGCCGTGATGGACTACATGTATCAACGATATGAGCATGAGAAAAGCATGCGCATGTCCAAGCAAGACATTAAGGATGAGTACAAAAAAACCGAGGGTGACCCCCTTGTCAAAGGAAAAATCAAAGAACGACAACGCCGCATGGCGATGATGCGCATGATGCAGGAAGTGCCGAAGGCAGACGTAATCATCACGAACCCGACTCACTTCGCCGTCGCGCTCAAGTATGACGGTTCCGAGATGGAAGCCCCGCAAGTGATTGCGAAGGGGCAGGATTACGTCGCCCTGCGCATTAAGCAGATTGCCAAAGAGAATGGCGTACTGACCATGGAAAACAAGCCGCTCGCCCGGGCTTTATTCGAGAGGACAGAGATTGGCGAAGCCATTCCAGCCGATTTGTTCCAGGCCGTGGCGGAAGTTTTGGCTTATGTATACAAATTGAAAGGCAAAGTCAATTGAGCTAACAAGTTTGGGGGAAGCAATCCGTGAAAACGCGAGATTTATTCGTCTTGGTCGGCATCATCGGCATCGTGCTCATGATGGTCCTGCCGATACCGCTATGGCTGTTGGACATCCTGCTGGTGATCAACATCTCATTGGCGCTGATGATTCTTTTGATTGCCATGAATTCGAAGGAAGCTCTACAGTTTTCGATATTTCCGGCAATGCTGCTCATCACGACGTTATTCCGGCTTGCGCTCAACATCTCGACGACCAAGCAGATTTTGGCGAATGGTGAAGCGGGGGATGTCGTCGCCACATTCGGCCAGTGGATAACGCAGGGCAATATCGCCGTCGGCATCGTTGTATTCCTCATTCTCGTCATCGTGCAATTCATTGTCATCACGAAGGGTTCCGAGCGGGTCGCTGAAGTCGCGGCACGGTTCACGCTCGACGCGATGCCCGGGAAGCAGATGGCAATCGATGCGGATCTGAATGCCGGGCTGATCAATGAACAGCAGGCGCGCGAGCGCCGGGAGAAAATCGAGAAAGAAGCCGATTTCTACGGAGCGATGGACGGGGCCAGCAAATTCGTCAAAGGGGACGCCATCGCCAGCATTATCATCCTGCTCATCAACCTGATTGGCGGTTTCGTCATCGGAATCGCGATGCACGGCATGGCCTTCGACGAAGCGGCAGAGACCTATTCGATCCTGTCGATCGGGGACGGCCTCGTCAGCCAGATTCCGGCCTTGCTGATTTCAACCGCGGCCGGTCTCATCGTCACCCGGGCCGCTTCCAAAGGAAATCTGGCTGAGGATATGAGCACGCAGATGCTCGCTTATCCCAAGCTGCTCTACATCGTCTCCGCGACGATCGCGATGCTCGGCCTGTTGACGCCGATCGGCCTGAAGCCAACGGTGCCGTTCGCGGTTGTACTGGCTATCGCCGGCTACCGGATGCAGAAATCGATGGACGAGCGCCAGGTTCAGGAGGAACAGCTCGAAGAGGAGCAGCAGATCGAGGAGGTCCGCAGTCCGGAGAGCGTCATCAACCTGCTGCAGGTCGATCCGATCGAGTTCGAATTCGGCTACGGGCTGATTCCGCTTGCCGACGCTCAACAGGGCGGCGACCTGCTGGACCGCATCATCATGATCCGCAGGCAATGCGCGCTTGAGCTCGGACTTGTCGTTCCCGTCATTCGGATTCGGGACAATATCCAGTTGAAGCCGAATGAATATGTCATCAAAATCAAGGGCAATGCCGTAGCCCAGGGCGAACTGCTGCTCAATCACTATTTGGCGATGAACCCGGGCTATGAGGACGATTCCGTCTCGGGCATCGAGACCACGGAGCCGGCCTTCGGCCTTCCGGCGCTGTGGGTCGACGAGACGATGAAGGAACGGGCGGAGCTGGCAGGCTATACCGTCGTCGATCCGCCGTCCGTCGTCGCGACGCACCTGACCGAGATCATCAAGCGGCATGCGCATGAGCTGGTCGGCCGCCAAGAGACGAAGGCGCTCGTGGAGACCGTCAAGGAACAGTATCCGGCGCTGGTCGACGATTTGATCCCGAATGTGCTGTCCATCGGGGAGGTGCAGAAGGTGCTGGCGAAGCTGCTGCGTGAAAAGATATCGATTCGCGACCTGGTCACCATCTTCGAGACGCTGGCCGATTACGGAACCTATACGAAGGATCCGGATGTGCTTACGGAGTATGTCCGTCAGGCGCTCGCCCGCCAGATCACCCAGCAGTACGTCACTCCGGGAGAGACGCTTCGCGTCATTACGGTCGGTCCTTCGCTGGAGAAGAAAATTGCGGACAGCGTAACGCAGAACGAGCACGGATCTTATCTCGTGATGGATCCGGGAACGACGCAGCAGGTGTACCAGCGGATAAGCGAACAGGTGCAGCGTCTCCTGCAATCGGGACATTCGCCGGTCGTGCTCGCGTCCCCGTCGATTCGCATGTATTTGCGGCAGCTGCTGGAGCGCGCCATGCAGGACATACCGGTACTCTCTTACAACGAGCTTGAGCCTAGCGTAGAAATTCAAAGTGTCGGAGTGGTGAATGTATGAGAGTAAAAAAGTACATTGTGGAGACGATGCCCGAAGCGATGAGCCAAATTCGTCAAGAATTGGGGCAGGATGCGGTTATCATCAGCACGAAGGAAGTCCGTGCCGGCGGCTTCCTCGGGATGTTCAGCCGCAAGGCGATCGAGGTGGTCGCGGCTGTGGATGAACAAGCGCAGCCGGCCCGGCCGTCCGGCCCCGCAAGGGCAGCGGCTCCCGCCGATCCTCCGGCGCGGGTCTACGTCTCGCCGACGGCGGCGCGCAGCGCCTATGGCGGCGCAGCGGCGGAGGCGCGGCCTTCCGCTCCGCAGGCGAAGGAAGCGGCTCCCGGCTACGCTGGGCCGCGTTCCATTAGACCGGAGGAGGAAGCCGCTCCGGCCGCCGCAGCCGAAGAGCGGACGCGACCGGCTCAGCGGGTGGAGACCGGAACGCCGGCCGCTGCGCCGCTGGCGTTCGCCTCCGAGCTCGAGGCGGCCGTCTCCCAAGCGTCCCGGCGGCCGCTGCTGGACGCGGACTGGCAGATCGAGATGGCCGAGATGAAGCAGATGATGCACAAGGTGATGCAGCGCGTCTACCAGGAGAGCTGGCCGGAACCGTTCAAGGAAATGGAGCGGCATCTGCTTCGGCAGGGCGTCGGCAGCGACCTGGTCTGCCGCTTCATCGAGGCGGCCGCCGAGCGATGCCCGCGCCCGCAGGACGCGGAGGCCGCGGAAGCGAAGCGGCTCGTGGCGGAGCAGGTGAGCGAGCAGCTCCTGAATTGGCAGGGGGACGGCATTACGAAGGCGACCCGCATCGTTTACTTCGTCGGCCCGACGGGCGTCGGTAAGACGACAACGATTGCCAAGCTGGCTGCGGATCAGATTTTTCACCATGGCCGCAAAGTCGGGTTTATTACCGCAGATACATATCGGATCTCGGCCGTGGAGCAGCTGCGGACCTATGCTTCGATCCTGAACGTCCCGCTGGAGGTGGTTACTTCGCCCGGCGATACCGATCGGGCGTTGAACGCGCTGGAAGCATGCGACCTTATTTTGATGGACACGGCCGGACGCAATTTCCGCAATGACATGTATGTCAACGAGCTGAACACGATGCTCAAGCCGCTTCCGTTCAGCATGACCTTCCTCGTGCTGAGTCTGACGTCGAAGACCGAAGACATGCTGGCCATCTGGGAACGGTTCGAGAATCAGCGCATCGACAGTCTGATTCTGACCAAGGCGGATGAGACCGCAACGTACGGAACGATATTGAACTTGGCGTCCCGGGTGAAGATTCCCTGCAGCTATATGACGACAGGGCAGAACGTCCCCGATGACATACAGCCTTTTCAAGCGAATGACGCGGTGCGATGGATAATGGGAGATTGACCTCATGATGAATGACCAAGCTCAAGCGCTACGCAGACTTGTCAGCAGACAGCTTCAGAGCGGGCCGCCGGATTCGGCGGACCCGGGCCAGCCGCGAACGGCCCGCATCATTACCGTCACGAGCGGCAAGGGGGGCGTCGGCAAATCGAATGTCACCTTGAACTTCGCCTTGTCGCTGCAGCAGCTCGGCTGCCGCACGCTCGTATTCGACGCCGATATCGGCATGGCGAATATCGATGTGCTGATCGGATCGCCGTCTCCCTATAGTCTCGCTCATGTGCTGCACGGGACGAAGACGCTGCGGGACATTATCCAGATCGGCCCCGGCGGCCTTCATTACGTGCCGGGAGGATCCGGGCTGCAGGATCTGCTCGATATGCCCGTGGAGCAGATCGACAGCTTCCTGGCCGAAATGGATGCGATGTCGGAGCAGTATGACGTGATTCTGTTCGATACGGGAGCCGGATTGAGCAAAGAGACGCTGCGGTTCATCATGGCGGCAGACGAGACGTGGATTGTGACGACGCCGGAGCCGACGGCAATCGCGGATGCGTACGCCGTGCTGAAGCTGGTGTCCGGCTTGGGCCACAGCTCTCCGCTCCGGCTTATCGTGAACCGCGCTTCCGACTGGAAGGAAGGGACGCAGACGGCCGAACGGCTTATCTCGGTCAGCGAGCGCTTCCTGAACCGGAGCCTGCCGGTTCTCGGGTACATCTATGACGATCCGCATGTGATGCAGGCCGTGAAGAAGCAGGAGCCCTTCACCCTCCTCTACCCGCAATGCAGGGCATCGTCCCAGATCCGGGAGCTGGCGCGGGTATATACCCAGGGCATCAAGCAGACGGAAGCCGGGGGCGCGCCAGGGGGAGTCAAGGAATTCGTGCGGAAATGGCTGCGCCGCTGGTCGATCTGAGCCGTGGCGAACGGGCGCCGGACGCACGCGGGCATCATGCCCGCCGACAACCGGCATGCGAGCTCGCATGCCTGCGATCCTCAAAAGCGTACTTTTTGAACAACCTCGATAAGCTCGATAAGGGAGCGTGATGGAATGTGACAACCAAGAAAATACTTGTCGTAGACGATTCGGCCTTCATGCGCGCCATCATATCGGATTTGATTTCACGCGAATCGACCTTTGAGGTGATAGGCACAGCCCGCGATGGAGAAGAAGCTGTGCGCAAGGTGAAGGAGCTTCAGCCGGACGCGGTTACGCTGGACGTCGAGATGCCCGTTCAAAATGGCTTGCAGGCCCTTCAACAAATTATGTCTCAGTGTCCGACGCCGGTTATCATGCTCTCCAGCTCGACCGAAGACGGGCGTTCCGAGACGCTGACGGCTCTGGAATTGGGTGCGATCGACTTCGTGTGCAAGCCGTCTCCGACGGGCGGAACGGGCACGATCGAAGAAGTGGGACAGATGCTGGTAGACAAGCTTCATGCAGCTATCGCCTCTGCGGAACGCAGACGGCAGATGGAACGGCTGAAGCTTCTAATCGGTTCTGGCGATGACAGCCCGGACATTCGCCGGACGGCGAAGCCGGCCGCTTTGCCGCCGGTCCGGGATCGCCGCTCTGCGGATCCGGTGCGGCCCGGGCACCCGAGCGGCACGCCGCCTGCGGCGGACGGCAAGCCTGTGCGGCGAAGAGGGGAATCGCCGCCGCTGCCGTCCGCGGCACCGCCCGCGGCCGAGAGAGGCAGCCGGCCGAAGCTGGCTCCTCCCGCCGAAGCGCCGGGCAGAGCGGCCGGCAGCCCGGCCGTTCGCGGCGCGGATTCCGCCAAGGCGGCAGATTCGGAACGGGCTGCGCGGTTCCGGCATATCGTCGCCATCGGGACCTCGACAGGCGGTCCCCGGGCGCTGAAGACGCTGCTGTCCGCGCTGCCGCATCATTTGCCGGCGCCCGTGCTCATCGTCCAGCATATGCCGCCGAACTTCACCCGTTCGCTGGCGGAACGGCTGGACAGCTACAGCGGGCTGAAGGTGAAGGAAGCCGAGGATGGAGAGGTGCTTGTGAGCGGAACGGCTTATATCGCGCCCGGCGGCCTCCACATGACGGCCGTCGCCCGTCCGGACGGCACATACGCCATTGCCTTGAACCGGACGGAACCCGTATCCGGGCACCGGCCTTCCGTGGACCGGCTGTTCGAGTCGCTGCTCCCTTTGCGGCAGCTCAAGCGTCATGCCGTGATCTTGACCGGAATGGGTAGCGACGGGGCCAAAATGATGCAGCGCCTGGACGAGGACGGCGCCGCCTCAACCTTCGCGGAAAGTGAAGAGAGCTGTGTCGTGTTCGGAATGCCGCGGGCAGCAATCGAACTCGGATGTGTATCCCAGGTCATTCCATTGCAAGACATGGCTGGCGCTATCATAACGGCTACGTCAGGGTAGCGTGAAGCTGTGCAAGAGCGTGTGTTCAATAAGGCCGGTTTTCAGCGCCGTGAAGTTGCCTGGACTGGAGCGGCTGCATGCGCAGCCGATTTTGCGGCCGCAACCGGCAAGAAGCGCGGAGTTGCAGGCGAGACAGCGAGAGCAGCGGGCTTTTTGAACGACCTCTATATCGGAAAGGGGGGGCAAACATGGATTTGAATCAGTATTTATCCATGTTTATTGACGAAGCGAACGACCATTTGCAAGCATTGAACGAGAATATGCTCGAACTGGAGAATAATCCGGAAGATATCGGCATCGTCCAGATCATTTTCCGTTCCGCACACACCTTGAAAGGCATGTCGGCAACGATGGGGTTTGAAGATCTCGCGTCGTTGACCCACCAGATGGAAAATGTGCTGGATATGATTCGCAACCATCAACTGAAAATGGACGAATTCATATTCGATACACTGTTCCGCAGTCTTGATTCGCTGGAAGCGATGGTGGCGGACATTACGCAAGGCGGCGAAGGAAAAGCAGATGTGACGCAAATACTGGCCGCCTTGAAGTCGATCGAGACGGGAGAATACCGCACCGCGTCCTCGCAGGAGAAGGAGGAAGGGGGCGCAGGCGAGGAGCCATCCGGCGAGACGCTGGACGAATTCCAGCGCAGCATCCTGGAGCAATCGCTGGAAGCCGGGATGAACGTGTATCATTTGCGCGTCCGTCTGCGGGACGATTGCGTATTGAAGGCGGTGCGCGCCTATATGGTTTTCCAGGTGCTCGGCCAGCATGGGGAAGTGGTCAAGTCCACTCCGCCGGCACAGGATATCGAGCAGGACAAATTCGACTCGGAGTTCACCGTATTTTTCGTCAGCATGACCGAGCAGGGCGAACTGGAGCGCGAAATCAACCAAGTATCCGAGCTCGAATCGGTCGCTGTCGTCTCGATGAGCGCCGAAGATGTTCGCGATTGGAACCGCAATGTGGAAGGCGTCATGAAGGCGGCCCAGGAGACGGCAGCCGCTGCAGCCGCTCCGGAGGCGGCACAAGCGAGTCCGGCCCCGGCTCAAGAAGCGCCGAAGCCGGCTGCGGCCAAGCCGCGGGAGGCGGGCCGCGCCGGCGCGGGGAATGGGGCCAAGCCTGTGCAGAGCCGGACGATTCGCGTAGATATCGAGCGTCTCGATGTCCTCATGAATCTATTGAGCGAGATGCTCATCGACCGGGTGCGGCTGGAACAAATCGCGGGAGAATTGAAGAAATCGGAATTGACGGAGACGGTCGAGCATCTGGTGCGCGTCAGCTCCGACCTGCAGAACATTGTCTTGAAGATGCGCATGGTTCCGGTCGATACCGTATTCAGCCGCTTCCCGCGCATGGTGCGCGACTTGGCCAAATCGCTGGATAAGAAGATCGATTTCATCATAACCGGTGCGGAAACCGAGCTCGATCGTACCGTCATTGATGAAATCGGGGACCCGCTCGTCCACTTGCTCCGGAACGCGGTCGACCATGGCGTCGAACCGGTGGCCGAGCGCTTGGAGAAAGGCAAGTCGGAGACGGGCACGGTACATCTTCGCGCCTATCACAGCGGGAACCATGTCTTCATCGAGATCGAGGAGGACGGGCATGGCATTGACCGGGACAAGGTGCTGAACAAAGCGATCAAGAACGGGGTCGTCACCCAAGACAAGGCCGCCTCGATGACCGACGAGCAGGTATACCAGCTGCTGTTCTCCTCGGGCTTCAGCACGGCGGAGAAGATATCGGACGTATCGGGACGCGGGGTCGGACTCGATGTCGTGAAGTCCAAGATTACGGCGCTCGGCGGCCATGTCGTCGTCGAGTCGCAATTGGGGAAAGGCACGAAGTTCATCGTCCAGCTACCGCTTACGCTGTCCATCATGTCAGCGATGTTGTTCCGGCTCGGCGACGAGAAATACGCGATTCCGCTGACATCCATTGTGGAGACCGGTCTCGTCACGAAGGACAAAATCCGGCGCGTCCACGGCGGCATCCGCATGATCGATTACCGGGACAGCGTCATTCCGCTGCTGTCGCTAAGCGCCCTGTTCGATTGCAAAGGCTACTCTGATTTCGACGAAGACGAAGTGGAGATCATCATCATCAGCAAGGGCGATCGCCTCGCCGCGCTCGCCGTCCAGGAATTCATCGGCCAGAGCGAGATTGTGCTCAAGCCGCTCGGCAACTATTTGAAGAACATCCCGGGCATCTCGGGCGCGACCATCCTCGGCGATGGCCAGGTGGCGCTCATCATCGATACGAATGCGTTGCTGAAATAACCGCTACATATCAAGTTATGAGGAGGAACGGTCATGGCAGAGGATATGAAAGTCGTGGTCTTTATGTTGGGGACGGAAGAATATGGCGTCGAAGTGGAGAAAGTGAAGACGATTGAGCGGATGATGCCGATTACCCGCGTGCCGAAAACCTATGATTTCATCAAAGGAGTCATCAATCTGCGCGGGGTCGTCATTCCGGTCATCGATCTTCGCGGCCGCTTCGGCTTGCCGGAGGCGGAAGCGACGGATCAGACACGGATAATCATTGTGGCGCACGGTGATCTGGAGGTCGGCTTCATCGTCGATAATGCGAGCGACGTCATCGACATCAATGAGGATCACATTGAGCCGGCACCGGAAATCGTGGGCGGCATTCAAGCGAAATATTTGCGCGGCGTAGCGAAAATCGGGGAGGACCGCCTTCTCATCATGCTCAATCTGGCCGAAGTGCTCAACAAAAGCGAAATTATTAAGCTTGAGCAGCTAGAGGCATAGCCCAGTGCATCTGTATGAACATCTGGGCGCCTTCAAGATGGATGTCCTGAAGGAAGTGGGGAACATCGGCGCCGGCAATGCCGCCACGGCGCTGTCCCGCTTGCTTAACCGGACCATCGATATGAAGGTGCCCCAAGTGCGCCTGATGCCGTTTGATTGCATCGCCGACGAGGTCGGCGGGCCGGAGCAGGTGGTTATCGCGATTTATTTCCGGGTTGAGGGCGATGCGCCCGGCCATCTTTTCTTCATGTTCGATCCGGAGGCGGCCAAGATGCTGCTCTCCTATCTGGCAGCGGTGCCGTTGGAGGAAGGGGAATGGTTCTCGGAGATGGAGCTGTCGGCCCTGGGCGAAATCGGCAATATTTTGGCCGGGTCGTACTTGTCCTCGCTGGCAGACTTCACCCGCATGACGATGTCTCCGACGGTACCCCAGCTTGCGATTGATATGGCGGGAGCGGTGTTGAATTACGGCATACTTCAATACGGGGAAATGGGAGACAGCGCGCTGCTCATCGACACGAAGTTTTTGGAAGGCTGCGACGAAGTGCAGGGCACCTTTTTCCTGATTCCCGATCCGGACTCTTTTTCCAAAATATTTGCCGCCTTGGGAGTGCCTTTACATGATTGAAGAGTCCACGATTGTCAAAGTAGGTATGGCCGATTTGAATGTATGCCGCATCGGAGCCATACGCACGACCGGGTTAGGTTCCTGTGTCGGATTTACGTTGTACGACCCCGTCGCCAAGATTGCGGGCATGGCTCATATTATGCTGCCCTCCTCGGCTATTGCGCGGGAAGGTACGGTCAATATCGCCAAATATGCCGATACGGCCGTGCCCGAGCTGCTGCGGCGCATGGAAGCCGAAGGGGCCAGGCAGGCGAGACTCCAGGCCAAAATGGCGGGCGGAGCCCAGATGTTCGCTTTTGCCTCCAACAATGAAATGATGCGAATCGGTCCGCGCAATGTGGAAATTTGCAAACAGCTGCTGGATCAGTACGGCATTCCGTTGTTGGCGGAGGATACGGGCGGATCATACGGGCGAACGATTGAATTGCGCTGTGATGACGGCGTGCTCCATATTCGAAGCGTACAACAGGGAGTAAAGGAAATATGACGATGAGAGGAACGATTCGTTGGAATTTCATAGTCGGTATCGTCGGATTTGTCATCACTTTATTACTTTCTTGGAGCAGCAATTTGTGGACAACCAGTCTGATTCGCGCGGCGATCGCATTTGCCGCCTGGTTCGCGCTTGGGTTCGCGATCCGTTTCGCGGCGGGCGTGCTGGGCGCGCCTGACGCTCAGGCGGACTCGTTGGCGCCGAACGCGGAGGACAAAGGAAGTCTGGTCGATATGACGACGCCGGATGAGAGCGACATGCTCCACGAGATGCTGCGAACGGTGTCCAACGAGGAGAAGCCAACCGAGCGGGAAGACGATGACGGAACAGCATTTCAACCGTTAAACCCGCCCAAGCTCGTGACCAAAGAACCGCTGCCGGATGCGGGGCAATTGGCACAAGCCGTTCGTCACCTGACACAAAAGTAAGGAGGCTGACTGTCGGTGAGCGTTCAGAAAATCAAACCGTGCTCTCATTATGAGCTTTGGGAACAGTGGAAGGATAATGGGGATGTCGAGGCGAAGAAACAACTTATCGAAATTCACTTGCCCATCGTCGAATTCGTCGCCAACAAGCTCGCCGCCGGGCTGCCCCGCAACGTCAGCAAGGACGATCTATCCAGCCACGGCGTCATGGGCCTGATCGACGCGATCGAGAAGTTCGACTACCAGCGCGGCCTCCAGTTCGAGACATACGCCTCCTGGCGCGTGCGCGGAGCTATTCTGGACGGTCTGCGGCAGGGCGATTGGGTCCCGCGTTCGGTGCGGGAGAAGGCGAAAAAAATCGAGGAGGCCTACCAGCAGCTTGAGCAGCGGTATTTGCGGTCCGTATCGGACAGTGAAATGAGCGAATATTTGAATGTGAGCGAGCAAGAATTCCAGGGGATGCTGCATGACGTGAACATTATGTCCGTCTGCTCATTGGAGGACCCGATCCGCGAGGATGAATCCGAGACGCGCCTGTCGTTATTGGTGGATGAAAAGGCGAAGAACCCGGAAAGCAAAGTGAACGAGCACTACTTGAAGGAATCGCTTATCTATGGAATCGAGAAGCTGACCGAGAAGGAGCGGATGGTCATCTCGCTCTTCTATTACGAGGATCTGTCTCTGAGCGAGATTGCCGAAGTGATGTCGCTGTCTCCTTCCCGCATTTCCCAGCTTCATTCCAAAGCGATTTTGCGTCTCCGAACGGCATTGGAAAAGCATAAGAGCATGCTGCTGGAAGCGTAAATGACAACTAGAGGGGCACGAAGGCAAACCGATAAAACCGAAAGGGGGATTTTTCGTGAGTACGGCAGTGGCTTTGGAAGACTATGTAGAAGTTACGATTTCTGAGGACAAGCTATATGGCTATATTCAATTTGCCAAATTCGAGCCCACGTTTCAATGCACTGCGGAACAGCTGGAGACATTGCTGCACAGCAACAACATACGCTTCGGCATCCAAACGCGGGTACTGCAGGAGATTGCTTCGAATCCGCAAGCCTTTGCGCGCGGCGCAACGATGATTGCTCATGGCAAGGCACCCGTAGACGGTGAAGACGGCTCAGTTCGTCTCCTGGTACGCACGGGCAAGCAGGATCACAAGCCGGTTGAGCAGGAAGACGGAACGGTTGATCTGAAGGAAGTCAAGCAGCTTGATAATGTAAGAAAAGGACAGATGATTGCCCAGCGCATTCCTCCGACCGACGGCATCCCCGGCATCTCCGTGACGGGGGAGCCGATCAAGCCGAAGCGAGGACGCGACGCGAGATTCAAAATCGGGAAGAACGTCGTCGTCGATCCGGAAGAAAGAGCGATGTATTCCGCGATTGACGGCCTCGTCTCGCTCACGGACCGGGACAAGCTGAACGTCTTCCCGGTCTATGAAGTGAACGGGGATGTCGACTACCGGACAGGCAACATCGATTTTATCGGCACCATCGTGATCCGGGGCAATGTCCTGACCGGCTTTCGCGTCAAAGCGTCGGGCGATATCCGCGTATACGGGGGCGTGGAAGGGGCGCAGATCGAGGCCGACGGCTGCGTCGAGATCAGCGGAGGCATCATTGCCGGGAACAAAGGCTATGTCAAGGCGGGCACTCATGTAAAATGCACTTTCATTCAGGAAGCGAACGTATATGCGGCGACAGATGTCATGGTCACGCAGAGCATTATGCATGCTACGATACGGGCAGGCAAGCAGGTCATCTGCCAAGGCACGAAAGGGCTTATCGTCGGAGGCCTGATTCAAGCGGGAGAAAAGGTCATCGCCCGCACGATCGGCAATTCGATGTCCACCGCGACGACGATCGAGGTGGGCGTGCAGCCGGAGCTGCGGAACGAGTTGATGGAGCTCCGCCACAAATTCAAAACGAGCATGGAAAATTTAGAGAAAACGGAGAAAGCGCTTCGCATTTTGGATCAGATGGCGTCTGCAGGCCAACTGACGGGCGATAAATTGGCGATGCGGATCAAGCTGACTTCCACCAAGAAGCAAGCCGTGGAGCAGCAATCGGAGATGCGCGAGCGCATGTTCGAGATTGAGAAGATGTTGGAAGACACCGCTTCGGCTTCGGTCGACGTGTTCAATGTGATATATGGCGGGGCCAAAATCGTCATCGGCCGCAACACGCGATATGTGAAGGATGCCGCGAAGAGGGTCTCCTTCCGGATGCTAGACGGCGACATTACAATGTCTTCTTATTTATAAGGGTTAGTTTGGGAGCGTGTAACGCGGCCGCTTCGTCATGCGTTTCGTTTCGGCCTGCTCGTGGCCGTTCATGGCTGGCGTGATGGTTGGCGTGATGATTGGCGGATGACAGGCGTGGTGATTAATGTAGTGACTAATGTAATGACTGGCATAGTGACTGATGTAGAACTAATGTAGAACTGATGTAGAACTAATGTTGTGACTAGAGTATTGACTGGGATGGTGACTAGTGTGCTCACTAGCGCAATGACTAGCGCAATGACTAGCGCAATGACTAGCGTAATGACTGGCGTGGTCACTAACGTGGTGACTAAGTGTGGTGACTAGTGTGGTGACTAAGGCCAAAACACTGTCGAGCGAGTAGCCAATCCTGCATTTGTACAGCAATTTGCGCCGATGAAACGGAGTTTCGAAGAAATTGCTGCTATTTTACATCTTTTTTACTCAAAATCTCTAGTTTATAAGCGATACGGTGAGAATTCCTGTATTTTTGCAGGAATCCCGGCGCACTGACCGTGCGCTCCCCAATAAACTGCAGTTTTGCAGGATTTTTGAGCGACCGAGAGCGGCTGCGGCAACGTGTAGAGTCACATGGAAGCGAGTGGAATCCGTGGATAGCGTATAGCACCATATGGAAACGGGTGGAAGTAGTGCGACAGCATACAGCGCCAGATGGAAATGGCACCCGTACGGCAACAAATAGAGGCATATGGGGACGTACAGCAAACGCAAGGCAATCATACGGCAGATTATTGCGGCGTACGGCAACGTATAGCGGCGTAAACCAGAGGGCGCCCCAAGCCGTGGGCTTCGCAATCTTACTGTAGTGCAAGTTCGCGTTTAGATGTGTTCCACGTCTATAGGAGAAGGCTGGGGTGATGAGATGAATGTAAAGCCGGTAGAACTGCAAATCGCATTAACCCGGACGCAAGAGGCATCGGCGGTTCATCAACAGCAGCAGCAGCGGCCTGCTACCGAACAGCTGCTCTTGAACGAGCAAGCGGAGAAGATGACGAAAAAGCGGCGCGAGCGCAACGAGCAAGTAGAAACTGCGCAGGAAGCCCGGATCCGGGATGAGGGCAAGCGAGACCAATCGCGCGCGGATGGCTCCGGCCACGAGCCGGAGCCGGCAGAGGAGGAGACGGCAGCTCCTCCTGCGGCTGTTCCCGCAGAGCACCCTTACAAAGGAAAGCATATTGATTTTACGTGCTGAATCGGTAACGCTGACCGCCTTGTCGCACAAGGTGCCGCGTTGCCTTTTTTGCCGTATTGGCGGCTATGGCGGGCGCGGGCGGAACAGGAGAGGGACGCCACGCATTCGCATGGGGCCGCGAAGAGTCTGAACGCAGCCGAAAAGGAGGTGCCCGCGATGGGACCTTGGATCTATGTAGCGCTGCTGGGGGCGGTCCTTGTCGTTCTCGGCCTGCTCAGGCCGAGAACGGGGAACGACAGCACCGAGCTTCGGCGCAATATGGAGGAGACGCTTGAGCATTATATGCGAGAGCTGGAATCCGATAACGAGAAATTGATCAGCATGATTGAGCGGATGAAAAAAGAGGGGCAGATGACGGACGAGGCGCTGAGGAAGCGAATCGACCAGCTTGAGCAAAGATGGAGCCGAAGCGAGGAACGGCATGCGGCTCTGGAAGCGCGTGTGGCGGAGCAGCAGGCCGTCCGCTTATGGAACGGACAGGCTTCCCCGCCGCAGATGGAGGAAGCGGCGCAGGCGGCAGCGCAGCATTCATCCATGCCGGCGGAGGCCGGAGCCCTTCCTCCGGAGGCGGAGGCCAGCCCGGATACGGAAGCGCAAGCGGAATCCGGGGCGCCGGAGCCTCCTTCGATCCGCAGCCGGTACCCGGAGCTGTTCGCTCTGGCCGACGAGCAGGTGCCGGCGGGTCAGATTGCCGAGCGGCTATCCATGCCGATAGGCGAAGTTCAGCTTATTATCCAGCTTGGCATACAGGAGGGCGGCCGTGATTAAAGATCGTCGGTTTCTTATCGGACTTGGCGCAGGGATAATTTGCGGCAGCGTGCTGCTTCAGCTGACGCTTATCGGCGAGCGCGCCGCCGAGCCGCTGTCAGAGCCGGAACTGCGAAGACAAGCGGAACGGGCCGGCTATGAGCTGATTCCGCGCGGCGCGATGGCGGACGGAAAGGCTGATGGCGGGGGAGCTGACCAGCCGCCAGCGCCTGCCGGCAGCGGAACGCCGCGTCAGCGGGAGGACGCGCAGAAGAAGGCGGCCGGCGGAAGCGGCCCGGCGGCGAAGCCGGGTTCATCCGCGGCGAAGGAGCTGGACCCTCCCCCTGCGGAGGCGAAGCGGGAGGCAAATCTGGAGCAGAAGCAGGAAGCGAAGATTAAGGTGGCCTACGGCAGCGGTTCACGGGATATCGCCAAGCAGTTGGCCGAAGCGGGAATTGTCGAGAGCGCGGAGGAGTTCGAGCGCTATGTTGCCAAGCAGAAAAAGCAAGGAAAGCTGCGGACGGGCACGTTCCGGTTCCCGGTTCCCTCCACGAATGAGGAAGCGCTGCGCATACTGACCCGCAAGCCGAACGGCTAGCCTGCCAAAAGTGGTTGCAACTCATGGGTCATTATGGTATATTAATTGACGGTGTTAAGAACACACGTCGATCAATTTCTGCAAGGGTGCTCTGTCCCATCGGGCGGAGTCTTGGAGGAAGATGACATCGGCGGAGGACAAATAACCATATTGGGAGGTGCAGTGAAGATGGCAGTTATCTCCATGAAGCAGCTTTTGGAAGCTGGGGTACACTTCGGTCACCAGACTCGTCGTTGGAACCCGAAAATGGACAAATATATCTTCACCGAACGTAACGGCATTTACATTATTGACCTGCAAAAGACAGTGAAAAAAGTCGAGGAAGCTTACAACTTCGTAAAATCCCTCGCGGCTGAGAACGGGACAATCCTGTTCGTCGGCACGAAGAAGCAGGCTCAAGATTCCGTCAAGGAAGAAGCAGAGCGCTGCGGAATGTTCTACATCAACCAACGCTGGCTGGGCGGCACGCTCACGAACTTCCAGACGATTCAGAAGCGCATCGATCGCCTGAAGCAGCTGGAAGCAATGGAGCAAGACGGCACATTCGAAGTGCTTCCTAAGAAAGAAGTTATCTTGCTTCGCAAAGAGCAAGAGCGTCTGGAGAAATTCCTGGGCGGTATCAAAAACATGAAGGGCTTGCCAAGCGCATTGTTCGTCATCGATCCTCGCAAAGAGCGCATCGCGGTGGCGGAAGCTCGCAAATTGGGCATCCCAATCGTAGGTATCGTTGACACGAACTGTGATCCGGACGAAATCGATTACGTTATCCCTGGTAACGACGATGCGATCCGCGCAGTCAAACTGCTCACTTCGAAAATGGCAGACGCTATTGTCGAAGCGCATCAAGGCGAAGAAACATCCGCGTAATACAGCGTCTTACATTTGGATGAACAAATAAGGGTGGTTGGCAGGTGATTCACCTCTCACCGCCCTTTTTTTAAGCGGTACGATAGCTTGAATCCGACCGGCTTCCCGCCGGGAGATATCTCATTGATGGAGGGAATTAGACATGGCAGTTAGTGCAAGTGCAGTTAAAGAATTGCGTGAAAAAACAGGCGCAGGCATGCTGGATTGCAAAAAAGCATTGGAGGAAGCGAACGGCGACCTGGAAAAAGCGGCTGAATTGCTTCGTGAGAAAGGCTTGGCGGCGGCAGCGAAAAAAGCGGGCCGCGTAGCTACGGAAGGCGTCGTTGAATCCTACATCCACGCTGGCGGACGCATCGGCGTATTGGTAGAGATCAACTGCGAGACGGACTTCGTCGCGAAGACGGATCAATTCAAGGAATTCGCGCGCGACATCGCGATGCAAATCGCGGCGGCTTCTCCGAAATTCGTTCGCCGCGAAGAAGTGCCTCAAGAAGAGATCGAGAAGGAAAAAGAAATTTTGAAGGCGCAAGCGCTGAACGAAGGCAAGCCTGAAAAAATCGTTGAAAAAATGGTTGAAGGCCGCATCAACAAGTATTTTGAAGAGTTCTGCTTGATGGAGCAATCCTTCATCAAGGATCCGGACAAGACGATCGAGACGCTGCTGAACGAAAAAATCGCCGCGATCGGCGAGAACATTTCGATCCGCCGCTTCGTTCGTTATGAGCTGGGCGAAGGCTTGGAGAAAAAAGAAGATAACTTTGTTGAAGAAGTAATGGCGCAAGCGAACTTGAAGTAATCCTGGCCACAGGGCGCTTCCGTTCATAGGCTGCTAGCAATCAACAGACGCGCTGGAAAAGATGGAACACATTGTGTTCCTTCTTTTTTAGCACGTGTCAAAAGTGGAGGGTAAACATTGAAAGAACCGGTTTTTAAACGCATCGTGCTAAAAGTAAGCGGGGAATCGCTGGCAGGTCAGGCAGGCTACGGGATCGAATCCGGCGTCATCAATTCCATTGCAGAACAGGTGAAGGAAGTTGTGGATCTTGGCGTTGAGGTTGCCATCGTATGCGGCGGCGGCAATATCTGGCGCGGCATCGCAGGCAGCGAAAAAGGGATTGACCGCGGCACGGCTGACTATATGGGGATGCTTGCGACGGTAATGAACGCACTTGCCTTGCAGGATGCGCTCGAGCAAATCGGCGTGCCGACACGCGTGCAGACCTCGATTGCCATGCAGCAGATCGCTGAACCTTATATCCGGCGCCGGGCCATCCGCCACTTGGAGAAAGGGCGCGTCGTCATTTTTGCGGCAGGAACCGGGAATCCGTTCTTCTCGACGGATACGACAGCAGCTTTGCGTGCGGCAGAGATTGAAGCCGATGTCATCCTTATGGCGAAGAACAAGGTGGATGGCGTGTACTCTGCTGATCCGTTCAAAGACGAGACCGCGGAGAAATTCGAGCAATTGACTTACATGGAAGTGCTCAACCGCAATCTGGGCGTCATGGACTCGACCGCTTCTTCACTTTGCATGGATAACAACATTCCACTCATTGTGTTTGCGATGACTGAGAACGGCAACATCAAGCGAGTCGTGCTCGGTGAGAAGATTGGAACCATTGTAAAAGGGAGTGTAGACTAGTGCCACAATCGGTAAAGAAAAACGCAGAAGAACGTATGGAAAAGGCAATTGCGGCTTTGAAGCGCGATCTGGCTACGCTGCGCGCCGGACGTGCTTCCGCAGCGCTGCTTGACCGCATTCAAGTCGAATACTACGGCGCGTTGACGCCAATCAATCAATTGGCGAACATCAGCACGCCGGATCCGCGCACGCTGGTGATCCAGCCTTGGGACAAGAGCTCGCTCGGAGAGATCGAGCGCGCGATCATGAAGTCGGATCTCGGCTTGACGCCGGTCAATGACGGCTCTATCATCCGCATCTCCATTCCGGCATTGACTCAGGAGCGCCGTGTGGAGCTTGTGAAGCAGACGAAGAAATTCGGCGAAGACGCGAAGGTAGCGATCCGCAACATCCGCCGCGACGCGAACGATGACATCAAGAAGCTGGAAAAAACCGATATTTCGGAAGATGAATCCCGCCGTCACCAGGAAGATATCCAGAAGACGACGGACAAATATATCGCGGAAGTCGATAAAGTATTGGCAGCAAAAGAAAAAGACATTATGGAAGTCTAATGAAGGCGCACCGCAATGTGCGACATCTTTATGCCCCTCCGCACGGTGGGGTTTATTGTCTTTTTCCGGTGCCGGTTCTTATCAACAGGTTGGAGGAGACCGAATGATTAAGCGATTCCAAGCGTGGATGCAGCGCAGGAAGGATACACTGGGGCCTGAGCTGCTGCCGGACAATATCCCACAGCATGTGGCGATCATTATGGACGGCAACGGACGATGGGCGAAGAACCGCGGATTGCCGCGTGTCGCAGGACACCATACGGGGATGAAAGCGGTGAAGCGCGCCACCATCGCTGCCAATGACCTCGGAATCAAAATACTGACCCTGTACGCTTTTTCCACAGAGAACTGGGTGCGCCCGAAAGAAGAAGTGGACTTTCTGATGAAGCTTCCCCAAGAGTTCCTCGCCATTGAGCTCGATGAACTGGTGGAGAAGAACGTGCAAGTGCGCATGATGGGCTATCGGGACCGCCTTCCCAATCATACGCTTGCGGCGATGGAAGAAGCCGTGGAGAGAACGAAGAATAATACGGGACTCATACTCAATTTTGCGTTGAATTACGGCGGAAAGCGGGAATTAATCGAAGGCTTCCGCGAGATCGCCCGGGACGTGGCTGCGGGCGTGGTAGGGCCGGATGATATCGATGAGGAGCTGATTCATCGTCATCTGTTGTCCAGCAGCTTGCCGGATCCGGATCTGCTGATTCGCACCAGCGGGGAACTGCGGCTGAGCAATTTCATGCTGTGGCAGCTCGCTTACAGCGAGCTGTGGTTTACCGATTTGTACTGGCCGGAGTTCACGGAACGGGATTTGAAGGAAGCCGTGCTGGAGTATCAGCGCCGAACCCGGAGATATGGCGGATTACAATAAGTTGGAGGAACATTCGTTATGAAACAGCGTATCGTTACGGGGCTTGCAGCCGGTATCGTATTCGGCGGATTGTGCGTCATGGGCGGCATGCCTTATGAATTGCTTCTTCTCGCATTGGCCCTGATTGGCTATTACGAGTTTGCCCGCATGCATCATTCCCGCCCCTTCGATCTCACATCCATCATCGGCTATGCTACGTTGCTTGCTGTGGCTGTGCCTTGGCAGCGCTGGTCCATCTCATGGCCGGTCTCGTTCGAGACGCTTCTATGGTTCAGCATGTTCATCCTGCTGTGCATGACTGTATTGACCAAAAACCGGGTGCCGATCGAGAACGCCGCCCAAATGTGGCTTGGGGCTTTCTATATCGGCATCGGATTCAAATATATGATGCTGACCCGCACTTCGATGGAGGAGGGCCTGTTCTGGACGCTGCTGCTCTTCGCGGCCATCTGGTCCTCCGATATCGGAGCTTATTTCACGGGACGAGCCCTAGGGAAGCATAAGCTGTGGCCCGCCATCAGTCCGAACAAGACGGTGGAAGGGGCGCTCGGCGGGATCGCGGCGTCGGTTATCGTCTCGTTCTTGTTCATACTCGCCCGGCCGGATATTCTCGATTGGCGCACGGCGCTTGCGATCGGCGCTTCGGCGGCGGTCATCGGGCAGCTCGGCGATCTGATCCAGTCGGCCTACAAGCGGGTGCGCGGGGTGAAGGACTCCGGGACGATTCTGCCCGGCCACGGCGGCATCCTGGATCGCTGCGACAGCTGGATCGTCGTCTTCCCGTTCGTTCATCTGATTGGCCTGCTGACGCTATAGCGGATGGACGGGCAGTCCGGGCACACGACGAACATAAAAATTGATTGTAGATGAGGTGCAGGAATGAAACGGATTGCAGTGCTTGGATCGACGGGCTCGATCGGTACACAGACGCTGGACGTGGTTCGCCATCATGCGGACGAGTTCACGGTTGAAGCCTTGGCGGCGGGGCGGAATGCGGATGCCATCGTTGAGCAGGCGAAGGAATTCCGGCCTCGCAAAGTATCCGTTCAAGACCGGGAGACGGCGGAACGGATTCGCCACGATCTTCCCGCCGGAACGGAACTCTATTACGGAGACGAGGGCCTGATTGAGGCGGCGGCGGCTTCGGAAGCCGATACCGTCATTACGGCGGTTGTCGGCAGCGTCGGGCTGGAGTCGACCTTGGCCGCGATCGCGGAAGGCAAGAGCATCGGCTTGGCGAACAAGGAGACGCTGGTGTCCGCCGGTCATCTGGTGACCGAGCTGGCCGATAAAAAGGGCGTGAGCATTCTGCCCGTGGATAGCGAGCATTCCGCGATCTTCCAGTGCTTGAACGGAGAAGCGGCCGCGGATGTGCATTCGATTACGGTAACGGCCTCCGGCGGCAGCTTCCGCGACTATTCGCGGGACCAACTGGAGAATGTGACGCTGGAGCAGGCGTTGAACCATCCGAACTGGTCGATGGGCGCGAAGCTGACCGTCGACTCGGCGACGATGGCCAACAAGGGCCTGGAGGTGATCGAGGCGCATTGGCTGTTCCGAATGCCGTATGACCGCATTCATGTCCTGATTCATCCGGAGAGCATCATTCATTCCTTCGTGGAATATGTGGACGGCAGCATCATTGCCCAGTTGGGCGTGCCCGACATGCGGGTTCCGATCCAATACGCGCTGACGTATCCGAAGCGTCTGGACAGCCCTGCGGCCCGCCTTAATTTGGCGGAGATCGGCAAGCTTCATTTCCGCGAGATGGATTTCGATCGTTTTCCGATGATGCGTTGGGCTTATGATTGCGGACGAGCCGGCGGAACGGCGACAACCGTGTTCAATGCCGCGAACGAAGTGGCCGTGGCGCGCTTCCGGGAAGGCGAGATCAAGTTCCTCGATATCGAGCGCATCGTGTACGAGATCATTTCCGGACATGACCGCATTGCGCATCCTTCGCTCGAGGAGATTAAGGAAGCGGATCGGCGGGCGCGCGCGGAAGCGCGGCAAATTTTGCGGCCTTGACGGCCTCCGTTGGATTCTCTTGTGCGGGATCGGAGAATAATGATAATCTATAAGAGGTTGTTCAAAACGTCCGTTCTTCGAGTTCGGTGCCGAGAACCGGTCTTTTTGAACATACGTTATAGGACAAGACCGCGACCCGAAACGTAAAGGAGGATGCATCGCGTGCAGATGGTACAAATTGTGATCTTAACCATACTTGTCTTCTTCATCATCGTGACGATTCACGAGTGGGGACATTTCATCTTTGCAAAACGTGCGGGCATTCTCGTTCGAGAGTTCGCTATCGGGTTTGGTCCGAAAGTGTTCTCCCATACGCGCGGAGAGACCCGTTATACGCTCCGGCTGCTGCCGGTCGGCGGCTACGTCCGGATGGCGGGAGAGGATCCGGAGCTGGTGCAGATACAGCCCGGACAGACGATTGCCGTCCGGCTGCAGGACAATCAAGTCGTGAAGCTGTACCTCGATCAGCTCGATATGCGCAAGCAAGTCGTGCGCGGCGAAGTGAAGGAGATCGATCTGGAGCATGCGCTGAAGCTTACGATGGACGTGGAAGGGGAAGAAGTGACCTATGACGTTCATCCGCAAGCGAAAATGATCGTCAAAGGCGAGGACATGCAGATTGCTCCTTACAACCGCCAGTTCGGCAGCAAGACGGTCGGACAGCGGGCGCTGGCGATTTTCGCCGGGCCTTTCATGAACTTCGTGCTCGCGTTTATTCTGTTCGGAGCCTACATACAGATGGTCGGCATGCCGGTCGAGAACCCGTCGTATGTCAAGATTGGCGACGTGACACCGAATATGCCTGCGGCGGAAGCGAATTTGCAGAAGGGCGACATTATTGAAAAGGTGAACGATTTCGCCGTCGGCGGCAACCGGGACAAGATGATCGAGATCATCGAGAAATCGGAAGGCAAGCCGGTGGAGATGACGATTGTCCGGGGAGAAGAACGGTTCACCATCCGGCTGACGCCGGTGAAGGTGGAAGGCCAGGAAGGCGGCAAGGTTGGCATCGTGCCGGTTTTCCCGACCCGCAGCGCAACGATCGGAGAGACGCTCAAATATGCGGGCATATCCATGGTCGATACGACACAGCGTATTTTCGAAGGCTTCCGCATGCTTATTTTCGGCCAGTTCAGTCTGGATGATCTGGGCGGACCGGTGCGCACGTTCGAAGTGACGGGACAGTTCGCGAAGCAGGGGATTGGCCAACTCACCTTATGGACCGCTATACTTAGCTTGTATCTGGGCATATTCAACCTGCTGCCCATTCCGGCATTGGACGGAAGCCGCCTCGTCTTTCTCGGCATCGAAGGACTTCGCGGCAAGCCCGTCGATCCGAATCGGGAGAGCATGGTCCACTTTGTCGGCTTCGCCATGCTGATGCTGCTGATGCTGGCGGTAACCTACAACGATATTTTGCGATTAGTAAAAGGTTGACTATCGGCACGATCATTGTTCGCAACATCATGGGCGATGGGGTTGTGTCTTCGGGAGGATTTTAACGGTTATGTCGAAACAGAAACAGTTCGTTACGGAAATTACGCCCCAGCAGGAGGATTTTTCCCGTTGGTATATTGACGTTATCAAAAAAGCGGAGCTGATGGACTACTCGCCAGTCCGCGGCTGCATCGTATTCCGTCCGGACGGCTTTGAGATATGGGAGCATATCAAGGACGAGCTGGATCGCCGCTTCAAGGAGACGGGACATCGCAACGCGTACTTCCCGCTCTTCATTCCCGAGAGCTTCTTCCAAAAGGAGAAGGAGCATGTCGAAGGGTTCAACCCGGAGCTTCCATGGGTGACGGAAGCCGGCGGCGAGCAGTTGGAAGAGAAGCTGGCCATCCGTCCGACGTCCGAGACGATGATCGGGCATATGTATGCGAAGTGGATCCAATCATACCGGGATCTCCCGGTGCTCATTAACCAATGGGCCAACGTCGTCCGCTGGGAGAAAAGAACGCTCCCGTTTTTGCGTACGAGCGAATTTCTGTGGCAGGAGGGCCATACGGCGCATGAGACCGAGGCGGAAGCGCGCGAAGAGACGATGCGCATGCTTACGATTTACCGCGAATTCGTCGAGGATTACTTGGCGATTCCGGTAATCGAAGGCCAGAAGACGCCGTCCGAGAAATTTGCCGGCGCGGTGGATACCTTCTCCATCGAAGCGATGATGAAGGACGGGCGCGCCGTTCAGGCGGGGACATCCCATTATCTGGGCACGAACTTCTCCGTTGCGTTCGATATCCAATTCCTGGGGCGGGAGAACGAGCTTGAATATGCACATACGACATCGTGGGGCGTCAGCACCCGGCTTATCGGGTCGCTCATTATGGTCCATGGGGACGATCGGGGACTCGTCCTGCCGCCGAAGGTCGCCCCGACTCAAGTCATCATGATCCCGATCGGTCCGGCGAAGCTGCGCGATCAAGTCGTCGGACGCGCCGACGAGCTGTTCGCGGAATTGAAGCGGGCCGGCATTCGCGTCCGGATGGACGACCGCAGCGACATCAGCCCGGGCTGGAAGTTCAACGAGTATGAGATGCGCGGCGTTCCGGTCCGTCTGGAGATCGGACCGCGGGATATGGAGAACGGCGTATGCGTGCTCGTATCGCGCGTATCCGGCGAGAAGCGGATCGTGGAGCAGAGCAAGCTGGCCGAAGAAGTGAAGCGGATGCTGGAGGACGTTCATCAGGAGATGTTCGAGCGTGCGCGCCAGTTCCGCGACGACCACTTCTATTCGGTCGATACGATCGACGAGATGAAGGCGCTGATGGAAGAAAAGCGCGGCTTCACGCTCGCCGGCTGGTGCGGCTCGGAAGCATGCGAGAAGCATGTCAAGGACGAGACGGGCGCCACAAGCCGCAATATCCCGTTCACTGCGCAAGAGAGCAAAAAGACCTGCCTCGTATGCGGAGAAGAGGCGAAGCACACCGTCGTGTTCGCCCGCGCGTATTAAGCAGCGATAGATCCGTTCGCCGCAGCCCTTGTCATCCGGCGGGGGCCTGGCGGACGGCCGTGCCCGGCCGAACGGGCTGCGGGATGAAGGACAAGCTTCCTCCGCGGGAACATCCAACGGAACACCGGACGATGGCTCGAGTGCAGGAAGCTTTTCTTTTTCAAGAGGTAGTTCAAAAAGTCCGCTTTTGATCACGATGTAATACAGGCAGTTCTATATTCAGCAAGATTACGAACCGATACAACCGGTTGTCATGGGGGTGGAATAATCGGCATGTCGGATAACAGAATGCGATTCGAGTTGTTAATGAAGCAGGCGGGCATCCCTGCCGAGCTGGCGGAAGGAAGTTATCATGACGCCAGAATCGAGCGGGTGGAATGCAGCCGTTCCAATCGGGAATGGACGATCCATATCGGCAAGGCATCGGTAGCGCCGGCAGAGGCCTACCGCACCTTTTGTCTCCGCGTGCAGGAGAAGCTGTCCCATATCGCGAAGATCCGAATTATTTTTCATTATGATGAAAATGTGAGCAACGCGGACATTGTCGATGCCTATTGGGGGCTGTTCGTCGAATGGGTGAAGCGGGAAGTCGCCTCCGTCAACGGTTGGCTGCATCGCGCCAAGGTCGAGGTGGACGGCGATCTGGTCAAGCTGACGCTGGCCGAAGCGACGACATTGGAGCTTGCCAAGAAGAAACAGATCGACAGTTATGCCGTCCAATTTTTCGAGACGTATTTCTCCCGCTCCCTGCGCTTCACGATGCAGAAAGGCAGCTTCGATGCGGATGCTTATGAGGCCTTTCAGGCCAAGCTGATTGAGGAAGAGCGGCAGGTCGTCCAGCAGATGATGGTCGAAGCCGAGCGCGAGGCGGCGGAAGCGGCCGCTCCCGGGGAAGCGCCGGAACGCCTCCATGTCGGCTACGATATCAAGGACGATGCGACCCCGATTATGGATATTCAGGATGAGGAGAAGCGGATCACGATCCAGGGAACCGTCTTCGGACTGGAAATGAAGGAGCTGCGAAACGGCAGCACGCTGTTCACGTTCAATGTGACGGACTTCACCGATTCGCTCATGATGAAGATGTTCGCGAAGACGAAAGAGGACCTTGCCATGCTTAGCCTCATCGCCAACGGCATGTGGGTGAAGGCGCGCGGACGCGTGGAGTACGATCGCTTCATGATGGTGCCCGAGCTTGTGATGATTCCTTCGGACCTGAACGAGATCACGCCGCCAGCGGAACGGCAGGATACGGCAGAGGAGAAACGGGTCGAATTCCATCTCCATTCCACGATGAGCACGATGGATGCGGTGGCGCCGATTGACGCCTATATCAAGCAGGCGGCCAAATGGGGCCACAAAGCGATCGCGGTCACGGATCACGCCAACGTGCAGTGCTATCCGGAAGCGGCCAAGGCAGCCAAGAAGCATGGCTTGAAAATGATCTACGGTCTGGAAGCGAACGTCATTAACGACGATCTGGAAGTGGTCATGAACGCCGAGCCGCGCAATTTGAAGGAAGCCACCTATGTCGTGTTCGATATCGAGACGACCGGCTTGTCGGTCACGAATACGAAGATGACGGAGATCGCCGGCGTCAAAATGCAGGACGGCAAGGAGATCGATCGGTATGCCAGCTTCGTCAATCCGCATGAGCCGATTCCGTACCATATTCAGCAGTTGACGAATATTACGGATGAGATGGTGAAGGACGCTCCCGATATCGATCAGGTGCTGCGCGAGTTCACGGAATTCGTCGGCGACGCGATCTTGGTCGCGCACAACGCGAGATTCGATGTCGGGTATGTGCAGTACAATCTGAAGAAGCTGGGCATGCGGGAGCTGACCAATCCGGTCATCGATACGCTGGAGCTGGCCCGGCTGATCCATCCGACGCTGAAAAACCACCGCCTGAATACGCTGGCGGACAAATATAAGGTGTCGCTGGAAAACCATCACCGCGCCATTGACGACACGATTGCGCTCTTCGGCATTTTGAACGGCTTGCTGAAGGATGCGCAGGCGATCTACGGCATTGAGATGCTCGACCGCCTGAATGATTACGTCGGCCAGAATCTGAAGAACGCGCGGCCGTTCCACTGCAATATTTACGCGTTGAACAGCGTCGGCAAGAAAAATTTGTACAAGCTTGTGTCGCTGTCGCATACCGAATACTTCAATCGCGTCGCCTGCATTCCGAAGAGCAAGCTTGTGGAGATGCGGGAAGGGCTGCTGCTCATGTCGGGCTGCGAGAAGGGCGAGTTTTTCGAGACGGTCCTCAACAAATCGATCGAAGAGGCCGAGCAGGTGGCGGAGTTCTATGACGTGCTGGAGATTCAACCGCTGACGATGTACATGCATCTGGTGGAAAAGGGGCTTGTCGCCTCCAAGCAGCACATCGAGGAGGCGCTGCGCAAAATTGTCCAGATCGGGGAAAAGCTGAACAAGCCGGTCGTCGCCACGGGCAACGCGCACTATCTCCACCCGAGGGACAAGCTGTTCCGCGACATTACGATTCACGGCATCACGGGCTTCAGCCCGCTCAAAGATATGCGGAAGCCGGATGCCCATTTCCGCACGACGACGGAAATGCTGCAGGAATTCGAGTTCCTCGGCAAAGAGACGGCCTACGATGTCGTCGTCCGCAATACGAACGAGCTCGCGGATCGGTTCGAGGAATTGGTCCTGTTCCCGGACAAGCTGTTCACCCCGATTATCGAAGGGGCCGACGAAGAGATTCGGACGACCTGTTACCGGACAGCCGAGGAAATCTACGGCAACCCGCTCCCGGACATCGTGGTCAAGCGGCTTGAAAAGGAACTGGAGCCGATTATTAAATACGGCTTCTCCGCCAACTATCTGATCTCCGAGCGGCTCGTCAAAAAATCGAATGAAGACGGCTATCTCGTCGGTTCGCGGGGGTCTGTCGGCTCATCGGTCGTCGCGACCTTCCTCGGCATATCCGAGGTTAACCCGCTGCCGCCGCATTATATATGCAAGAATCCGGAATGCAAGCACAGCGAATGGATTACGGACGGAAGCGTGCCGAGCGGCTTCGACCTTCCGGACAAGCCGTGCCCGCAATGCGGGCAGATGCTGAAGGGCGAGGGCCAGGACATCCCGTTCGAGACGTTCCTCGGCTTCAAGGGCGACAAAGTTCCCGATATCGACTTGAACTTCTCCGGGGAGTATCAGCCGCATGCGCATAACTTCACGAAGATCATGTTCGGCGAGAAGAACGTATTCCGCGCGGGGACGATCGGAACGGTGGCGGAGAAGACGGCGTTCGGCTTTGCCAAAAAATATGAGGAAGCGCACGGGAAGTCCTGGAGGGGCGCCGAGCTGAACCGGCTCGCTGCCGGCTGTACCGGGGTGAAGCGGAGCACCGGCCAGCATCCGGGCGGGATCGTCGTCGTACCGGATTACATGGAAGTCGAGGATATTACGCCGGTCCAATATCCGGCGGACGATACGTCGGCCGAGTGGAAGACGACGCATTTCGATTACCACGCCTTCGATGCGAATCTGCTCAAGCTCGATATTCTCGGACACGATGATCCGACGATGATGCGGATGCTGCAGGATCTGACCGGCGTCGATCCGACGACGATTCCGATGAACGATCCGAAGGTCATGAGCTTGTTCAATTCGACGGACGCGCTCGGCGTCACGCCGGAGCAGATACGCACGCCGGTCGCCACTTACGGGATTCCCGAGATGGGAACGCGCTTCGTCCGGCAGATGCTCGTGGAAGCGCAGCCTTCCTCCTTCGCCGATTTGCTGCAAATCTCGGGCTTGTCCCACGGGACGGGCGTATGGCTTGGCAATGCGCAGGAGCTCATCAAGAACGGGGTCTGCACGATCAAGACCGTCATCGGTTGCCGGGACGAGATTATGCTGTACTTAATCTACAAGGCGGGAATGGACGCCAGCCTCGCCTTCAAAATTACCGAGAGCGTGCGGAAAGGGAAAGGGCTCACCCCGGAATGGATCGAAGAGATGAAGCGGTGCAACGTGCCGCAATGGTATATTGATTCCTGTCTCAAGATCCAGTACATGTTCCCGAAAGCCCACGCCGCGGCGTACGTTATCTCGGCGGTGCGCACCGCGTATTTCAAGCTCTACCATCCGATTGAATTCTATGCGACCTATTTCACGGTGCGGGCGGAAGACTTCGATATCGAGCTGTGCTGCCAGGGCTATGATGCGATTAACCGCAAGATCAGCGAGATCGAAGCGAAGGGATTCCAGGCGACGACGAAGGAGAAAAGCATGGTGTCGATTCTGGAGATGGCGCTCGAAATGACCGCCCGCGGATTCACGTTCAAGCCGATCGACCTGTACCGGTCCGACGCGACCCGCTTCCAGGTGGACGATGGCGCGCTCATCCCTCCATTCTCTGCCGTCCAGGGCATCGGGGAGAATGCGGCCCGCAATATCGCGGCTTCCCGCGAAGCGGGAGAATTCCTGTCCGTGGAAGACTTCCAGAACCGCTCCAAGGCGACGAAGACGATCGTGGAGCTGCTGAGCCAGATGGGCTGCTTCCGCGGGCTGCCGGAGAGCAATCAGCTATCGCTGTTCTGACCGGGCGATTCGAGATCAGACAGGCATATTCCCGGAAGGCAGAGGTTGGGATTGCCCTTGCCATTCCGTATAGGGCTATGATATAATTTTTTTGGTAATCATGTGGATAAATCCGTTGCGCAAAGAGTGGGGAAACCCACTCTTTCATATTTGCGTGCGGATTCTGAAATATACAGCAACTATTTCCAATTAAGCAGGAGGTTCTTGAATTTGAGTTCACCGAACATTAAATCGGTAGTCGAAAGCATGATCACGCCATATTTGGAAGAGAACGGATTCGAACTGGTCGACATCGAGTATGTCAAAGAAGGCAGCAGCTGGTATTTGCGCATTTTCGTCGACAAAGAGGGCGGCATCGATATCGAGGACTGCGGGCGCATCAGCGAGTACGTAAGCCAGAAGCTCGATGAGGCCGATCCGATCGAGGATGCTTATTTCTTGGAGGTATCGTCTCCGGGGGCGGAACGCCCGTTGAAAAAACCGCAGGATGTGGCCAAGTCCGTAGGCAAGCATGTATTTGTCACTACATACGAGCCGATTGGCGGATTGAAGGAGTTCGAGGGAGAACTGGTGTCGTTCGACGGCGAGACGATGGTTGTCCAGGTTGGCGGCAAAGACCGCGCCATCCCGTATAACAAAGTAGCCAGCGCGCGACTTGCGATTGTCTTTTAATATTCGTACGCGTTCAAATTGGCCGGTTTTCAGCACCGGCCGGACCGTTTGAACTTGTATCCTTTTTGAAGTGAACAGGAATCAGGCCGTGACCGGTCGAAAGGGGGAGCTAACCAATCATGAGTATGGATTTTATTGAAGCGTTGACCGAAATTGAACGAGAAAAAGGAATTAGCAAAGATGTATTGATTGAAGCGATTGAAGCGGCTCTTATTTCCAGCTACAAGCGCAATTTCAACACCGCGCAAAACGTGCGCGTCGACGTGAACCGCGCGACGGGCGTCATCAAAGTATTTGCCCGCAAGACGGTTGTGGACGAGGTTCTCGATCCTCGCCTCGAAATCTCGCTCCACGCCGCCCGCGAGATGAACCCGAATTACCAGATGGATGACATTTGCGAAATCGAAGTGACGCCGCGCGATTTCGGCCGCATTGCAGCCCAGACAGCGAAGCAGGTCGTAACCCAGCGCATTCGCGAGGCGGAGCGCGGCCTTATTTATAACGCGTTCATCGACAAGGCGGAAGATATCGTGACCGGCATCGTGCAGCGTCAAGATATGCGCAACGTTTTCGTCGATCTGGGCAAGGTGGAAGCGGTTCTCCCGCTGAATGAGCTGATGCCGAACGAGAAGTTCAAGCATGGAGATCGGGTGAAGGCATATATTACGAAGGTGGAAAATACGACAAAAGGCCCACAAATCGTTCTGTCCCGCACGCATCCGGGCCTGCTGAAGCGCCTGTTCGAGCTGGAAGTGCCCGAAATTTTCGACGGGGTCGTCGAAATCAAGTCGGTCGCGCGCGAAGCGGGGCAGCGCTCCAAGATCGCGGTTCACTCCCGGAACGAAGAGGTGGATCCGGTAGGGTCCTGCGTCGGACCGAAAGGAATGCGGGTGCAGACGATTGTGAATGAGCTGCGCGGCGAGAAAATCGATATCGTTCGCTGGTCGGACGATGTGAAGGAGTATGTCGCCAATGCGCTCAGTCCTTCCAAAGTCGTCGATGTCACCGTGTATGAATCCGAGAAGATGGCACGGGTCATCGTGCCGGATTATCAATTGTCGCTCGCCATCGGCATCAAAGGCCAGAACGCGCGCCTGGCTGCCAAGCTGACCGGATGGAAGATTGATATCAAGAGCGAGTCCCAGGCCGAGCAGGAGCCTGTTCAGGAAGAGAGCGGCATGGCGGAAGACACAGACACAGACAGCTTTGACAGCTTCGAAGAATAACACCGAAGGCGCGACCATCGCCATATGTTACGGTCGCAGCCTCCGCCGGAAGCTCGATCGGATCGTAAGGGGGAATGAGTCATGAGAACAAGGAAGGTTCCGCTGCGCAAATGCGTCGCCTGTCAAGAAATGATGCCGAAAAAAGAACTGATTCGCGTCGTCCGGACGCCGGAAGACGAAGTCCTCATCGATCTGACCGGCAAGAAATCGGGCCGCGGCGCTTACTTGTGCGGGAAGCTGTCCTGCTTCAAGCTGGCGCATAAATCGAAGGCTTTGGACAGAGCGTTGAAGCATCAGGTGCAGCCTGAAATCTATGAGCAGCTTGCCCAAGATTTCATCAAGGTGGAAGATGAGTTCAATGCAATGAAGGAACAGGTGGACGATGATGAGTAAGCTGATGTCCCAGCTCGGTCTCGCTCAACGGGCAGGCAAGCTGGTGACGGGCGACGAGATTGTCCTCAAGGCGATTCGCGGCAGCCAGGCTCAGCTTGTCATCGTAGCGGGGGATGCATCCGAGAACACGAAGAAGAAGTTTCGGGATAAGTGCAAATCATACGGTATTCCGTTGGCCATCGGATTTGACAGAGACAGGCTGGGAGGAAGCATCGGCAAGCCGGAGCGGGTCGTGCTGGCCGTAGTGGACAGCGGATTTGCGGTCATGATGCGGAACGGACTGAAAACTATGTCGGAGGTGGAGTATATTGAGTAAACAAGAGAAGGACAATAAAGATAAATTGAGAGTTTACGAATATGCCAAATCGCTCAATATGAGCAGCAAGGAAATTATTACGATACTAAAGCGTTTGAACATTCCAGTCAACAACCATATGAGCGTAATGGAGAATGATGCCGTGAAGAAGGTCGAACAGTTTTTCCGTGATGTAAAAGCAAATGCGCAAGCCAAGCGAGAAGGAGGGCAACCTTCGAAGCCGCAAGCGCAGACGAGCCAAGCGGGAACGAAGCAGACCGAAGCGGCGAAAAAGCCGGAGCAGCACAAAGAATCGAACGACAGACAGCAAGGCCAGCGCGGCTCGCGCGACGGCCAGCGTCAACCGCAGCGCGGCGAGCAGCAGCGTGAAGGCAATCGCGGACAAGCGGGACGCAATTCCGATCGCAATGCGCAGCGCGGCGGTCAACGAGATCAACAAAGACAGGGCGAGAAGCAAACGACAATGAATACAAGACCGAACCAAACCAACAACAGACCGGGCGGACAGGACTCCACACAACGCAAGCCTCAAGGCGGACCAGCGAACAATTCGAACCGCGGCGCCGGCCAAGGCGGCCAAGGACAACGGCAAGGGAAGCCGGGAAATGCGGCAGCTTCGAACCGTTCCAACCCGCCTCGCCGCTTCGAGGATTCCAATGCGAGGGACGGCAAGCGGAACAATAAGCCAGGCAACCGCCGCTTCGACGACAACAACAAGTTCGGCGGTTCCCGGGGCGGACAAGGCCGCGGCCGCAATAAAGGCAAGCACAACAATCAGCAGCAGGAGCGCCGCGAGAAAATCGACAACACGCCGAAGAAAATTATCGTTCGCGGTGCGATGACGGTTGGAGAACTGGCGAAGCTGCTTCATAAGGACGCTTCCGAGGTCATCAAGAAGCTGTTGTTCCTCGGGGTCATGGCAACCATCAACCAGGAAGTCGATCTGGACACGATCCAGCTGATTGCCGACGAATTCAAGGTCGAAGTCGATCTGAAGCTCCCGGCTATCGAGGATCCGTTCGAAGCAGAGGAAGAAGTGGACGATGAGGCCGATCTGAAGGAGCGTCCGCCGGTCGTTACCATTATGGGTCACGTCGACCACGGGAAGACGACGCTGCTCGACGCCATCCGCAAGACGAACGTCACAAGCGGCGAGGCGGGCGGCATTACCCAGCATATCGGCGCATACCAAGTTGAATTCAATCAGAAAAAGATTACGTTCCTGGATACCCCGGGCCACGAAGCGTTCACGCTGATGCGGGCGCGCGGCGCGCAGGTAACGGACATTACGATTATCGTCGTCGCTGCGGATGACGGCGTTATGCCGCAGACGGTAGAGGCGATCAGCCACGCGAAGGCGGCCAACGTTCCGATCATCGTCGCTGTCAACAAAATTGACAAGCCTGAGGCGAATCCGGATCGCGTCAAGCAGGAACTGACCGAGTATGAGCTCGTTCCGGAGGAGTGGGGCGGAGACACCATCTTCGTCAACGTATCCGCGAAGCAGCGCATGGGTCTGGAAGAGCTGCTTGAAATGATTCTGCTCGTGGCCGAGGTGAATGAATTCAAAGCGAATCCGGACAAACGCGCCCGCGGCACGGTCATTGAAGCCGAGCTCGACAAGGGACGCGGCCCGGTTGCGCGGGTTCTCGTGCAGCACGGAACCTTGCGCGTCGGCGATGCGTTCGTCGCAGGCACCTGCTTCGGGCGGGTGCGCGCCATGGTCAATGACAAGGGACGCCGTCTCAAGGAGGCAGGCCCGTCGACGCCGGTCGAGATTACCGGTCTGACGGATGTTCCGCAAGCGGGCGATCCGTTCATGGCGTTCGAGGAAGAGCGCAAAGCCCGCTCCATCGCCGAGAAACGCGCGACGACGCTTCGGGAAAGCCAGTGGGGCGCGAACTCCCGGGTTACCTTGGACGATCTGTTCAAGCATATTAAGGAAGGCGAGATGAAGGAGCTGAACGTCATCATCAAGGCGGACGTTCAGGGATCGGTAGAAGCGCTGCGCGGATCGCTCGAGAAGATCGATGTCGAAGGCGTGCGCGTGAAGATCATTCACTCCGGCGCCGGGGCGATTACCGAATCCGATATTATTCTCGCAACGGCATCCAACGCGATTGTGGTCGGCTTCAACGTGCGTCCGGACGCTCAAGCGAAAGCGACGGCCGATCAAGAGAAGGTGGACATCCGCCTGCACCGCGTCATCTATTCCATCGTGGAAGAGATTGAACAGGCGATGAAGGGGATGCTCGATCCGGAGTACAAGGAAGTCGTCATCGGACATGCGGAAGTGCGCAATACGTTCAAGGTCGGCAAAGTCGGAACGATCGCCGGCTGCATGGTTACGCAGGGCAAGATTTCGCGTTCGGCGGATGCTCGCCTGATTCGCGACGGCATCGTCGTGTTCGACGGCAAGATCGACTCCTTGAAGCGCTTCAAGGACGATGCCAAGGAAGTGGCTCAAGGCTACGAGTGCGGAATTATGCTGGAGAAGTTCAATGACATCAAGGAAGGCGACATTATCGAGGCGTTCGTCATGGAAGCCGTGGAACGATAATTGCGCGGCCTGATTTTGCCGGCATATATTGATGAACCAAATAACGAAATGAGGTGTATCCCATGGCAAACTTCCGATCCGGACGGGTTGGCGAACAGATGAAGAAGGAGCTGAGCCAGCTCATCCAATTGGAATTAAAAGATCCTCGAATCGGGTTTGTCACGGTGACAGGCGTCGATGTGACGAATGACCTGTCGCTGGCCAGAGTCTACCTCAGTGTGATGGGGACGGAAGAGGAAAAACAAGATACGATCAAAGCACTGGAAAAGGCCAGCGGCTTTCTCCGCTCCGAGATCGGCAAGCGAATCCGTCTGCGCCATACGCCGGAACTGTCATTCAAGATCGATGCTTCGATTGAATACGGCAGCCGGATAGAAAAGCTGCTTGACGATATTCGCGACGATCGCGAGACGACATAAATGCAATTGAAGGACTGAACAGGCAAATCGAGCTTCCGGCTCGATTTGCCTGTCTTCACGGAGGTGCCTATGGCAGAAATGTTATCCGACCGCTACGCAGAAGATATCGAACGGGCATGCGAGTTCCTGCGATCATGCGACGATGTCCTCGTCGTGTCGCATGTGCAGCCGGACGGGGATGCGATCAGCTCCACGCTCGTCATTGGCTGGCTGCTGGACAAATGGAACAAAACATATCGGCTGGTCAACGAGAATGGCGTGCCGGGCCGGCTGAGGGACTTGCCGATGGCCGATCAGATTGGCAGTTACGCGGATGAAGAAGCGCCGGAGAAGAAATATGAGACGGTCATATGCGTGGATTGCGCCGACTATGCCCGGATCGGCAAGATAGCGAACTGGATTGCGTCGGATGCCCGCATTCTGAATATCGATCACCATCCGACGAATGATCGTTATGGCGAGGCGGCGCTGATCCGCGACAATGCCGCAGCGACGGCGGAGATTCTGTACGATCTGCTGCTGGCCGCGGGCGTCGAGCTGGACGAGCGGGTCGGGACGATGCTCTATACCGGGCTGCTGACCGACACCGGCGGTTTCCGCTACAGCAATACGACTCCGCATGTGATGAGCGTGGCCTCCGAGCTGCTGAAGCTGGGGGTGGAAGGGAACACTATCGCGGAACGGCTGCTGGAGACGATGTCGATGGCGCAGGTGAAGCTCATCCAGCGCGGATTGTCCCGCCTGACCTTTACGCCGGATCAGCGAATCGGCTGGCTCTTCATTACGTCGGACGATATGCGGGAGACGGGGGCGGTCAATGAAGACCTGGAAGGTCTCGTCAATTATGCCCGCAATGTCGAAGGCGTCGACGTCGGGCTGCTGTTCAAGCAAGTTGATGAACAGAGCGTCAAGGTGAGCATGCGTTCTTCGGAGCGCGTCGATGTCTCCGCGATTGCGCAATCGTTCGGAGGCGGAGGACATGTCCGGGCCGCCGGCTGCAAAGTATCCGGCGCGCTGGATGATATCATTAGACAAGTAGTGGAACGGGTGAAACAAGAATTATGACAGAGCTTCATGGTGTTCTTCCGGTATGGAAGCCGGCAGGCTGGACCTCGCACGATGTCGTGGCCAAAGTCCGCCGGCTCATTCGGGAAAAGCGGATCGGGCACACGGGCACGCTCGACCCTCAAGTCGTGGGGGTGCTGCCGCTATGCGTCGGCAGAGCGACCCGGCTGGTTGAATATTTGCAGGAAATGCCGAAGGAGTATGAAGCCGTTCTGCGGCTTGGCGTATCGACCGATACGGAGGATATGTCAGGCGAAGTGACGGAACGCGCCGATGCCTCTCATGTGACCGAAGCGATGGTCAAGGAAGCGCTGCTGTCGTTCCTCGGGGCTATCGAGCAGGTTCCTCCGATGTATTCCGCCGTCAAGGTCAACGGCAAGCGGCTGTACGAGCTGGCTCGGGAAGGCAAGACCGTGGAGCGCAAGCCGCGGCAAGTGACGATCCATCACATCGAATTGGTCGAAATGAAGCTTGGCGGCGCGGAGCCGGAGGTGCGGTTCCGCGTGCAATGCTCCAAAGGGACGTACATACGCACCCTGTGCGTCGACGTCGGACGCAAGTTGGGGGTTCCGGCGGCCATGGCGGAATTGATCCGGACCCGCTCCGCCAACTTTACGCAAGAGGACAGCTTCACCTTCGCCCAGATCGAAGAAGCGATGGAGGCCGGCACGCTGGCGGAACTGCTGATTCCGATGGATCGGGCCGTCTCGCATTTTCCCGAGCTGCGGGTCGCTCCCGCCTTCGCGCGGCACGCGGTACAGGGCAAGGGCATCCCGGAACGGGGCCTGAGCGCTCCGCCTTTGACGAATCGCATCTATCGGTTGTATGATGAAGAAGGAACTTTTTTCGGCTTGTATCATAAGCCGGACACGGAGCAGGTGATGCGTCCGATCAAGGTCTTCGTGCCTTAATCGTTCCGCGCAAGGAGGGGAGACCCTTTTTGCGCTGTCCTTCGCCCTGTTTTGTGAATCAGATAACATACCGAATATGTATGCTAGAACCGGAATTGCGGGAACAACTACCAAGATGAGAACGGCGGTTGTATGCAACCGGAAATACGAATGCAGGGGCTCTGATTACAAATGGAAAAGATAGTGCTACATGCAACAGACGGACATGCGGACTGGATGGCGTGGCAGCAGCCGCAAGTGGTGATCCTGGGTCATTTCGACGGCATACACGCCGGCCATATGAAGGTGATTGAGCGGGGGCTGCAGTATGGGCGGGAGCATGGCCTGCCTGTCGCCCTGATGACCTTCCACCCCCATCCGAAGGCGGTATTCGGCGATGAGCGGTATACAAGATACTTGACTCCGCCGAAGGAGAAGGAACGGATCCTGGCCCAGTTCGGCATCGACCGCTTATATATTATAGACTTCAATTTAAGCTTTGCCCAGGTGAAGGCCCGCACGTTCGCGGACTGCCTGTGCGCTCTCGGCGTGAAGCATGCGGTAGTCGGCTTCGACAACCGGTTCGGCCATCGCGGCGAAGGCTCGGCCGAGCTGCTGGCCGAATGGGGTGAAGGCTGCTTCACCGTCGATATTGTGCCCGCCCACAACGAAGACGACGCGAAGGTAAGCAGCACTCGCATCCGTCAATGCCTTGCCGAAGGCGATATCGCGAAAGCCAATCAATTGCTGGCCCGGCCTTATTTGCTGCGCGGTACCGTCATCCACGGCGATGCCCGCGGGCGCACGATCGGCTTCCCGACCGCGAACGTGGACCTGGACGAGCCGTATGTCATTCCGAGGAATGGCGTCTATGCCGTCAAGGTGAAGGTTGGCGGGAAGTGGCATGACGGCGTGATGAACATCGGCCTGAAGCCGACGTTCAAGAGCGGAGAGACGAGACCTTCGATCGAGGCGCATCTGTTCGCCTTCGATGCGGACATTTACGGCGAGGAAGTGACCGTGGCCGTCATGGATTTCCTGAGAGCCGAGCAGAAGTTCGACGGCATCGCGGCGCTCGTCGCCCAGATCACGGCGGATGCGGAGGAAGCCCGGCGGCGGCTGGCATCCATCGCGGGCGAGCCGGCATTGGAGAGCGTGTTTCAGGGGTAGTATCGGCTGCTGCCGAAATACATCGAGAATCTGCGTTTACTTTTAAATCTGATAGTGATATACTAGTAACGTTGTCGTGAATAAGCGGCAATAGCCTTAGCTTGGTTGCTCGATCTCACCGACGGCAACGAGGCTATCGGCTGAATTGATAACATATTGGGAGGTGAATAGGATGGCATTGACTCAAGAGCGCAAGCAACAGCTCATTGACATGCATAAGACGCACGAATCGGACACAGGATCTCCGGAAGTGCAGATCGCTATCCTTACTGAGAACATCGTTAATTTGACGGAACACTTGCGGACACATAAGAAAGACCATCATTCCCGCCGCGGATTGTTGAAAATGGTCGGTCAACGCCGTAAGCTTCTTGCTTACTTGAAGAAGAAGGATGTTAATCGTTACAGCGCATTGATCGAGAAGCTCGGACTGCGCCGTTAATAGCAAGAACCTCTTAGCAGCCTGGTTGTTCATCCCGCCTGACAGTGCGGCATGCAGCCGGGTTGCTTTTTAACGATGGGGCGAATTTTGACCTGTGGAGATGATATCAGGCGCAAGGCTGGACGAGCCCCGGCCCGAAGTCTGTTGATACATAATCCTATTATCATGCAAGTTCATGAACCGCTTCTAATATCTGATCTGCGGATTGTTTCCGGGCTCGGGCATCCCCCTTGTTTTTTAAGCCGGGATGCAGGAGATAATGGTAGGTGTAACGAAGATAACATATGCGTAGAACTTAAGGAGGGATCCGATGAACCGCATCGAGATGGAACTTGGCGGAAGACCGCTTGTACTCGAGACGGGACGCTTGGCGAAGCAAGCCAACGGCGCCGTCAAGGTTCAATACGGTGACACGGTCGTGTTATGTACCGTGACCGCTTCGAAGGAACCAAAAGATTTAGACTTTTTTCCTCTAACCGTAAATTATGAAGAGCGTCTGTATTCCGTGGGCAAGATTCCCGGGGGATTCATCAAGCGGGAAGGACGTCCGAGCGAGAAGGCGATCCTGGCAAGCCGTCTCATTGACCGTCCGATTCGTCCGCTGTTCCCGGAAGGCTTCCGCAATGACGTTCAGATTGTCGATCTCGTCATGAGCGTCGATCAGGATTGCTCGCCGGAGATAGCGGCCATGATTGGAACGTCCGCTGCGCTGTCGATCTCCGATGTGCCGTTCAACGGCCCGATCGGAGGGGTTATCGTCGGCCGGATTGACGGTCAATTCATCATTAACCCTACCGTGGAGCAGGAAGAGAAGACCGATATTCACGTCACGGTCGCAGGCACGAAGGATGCGATCATGATGGTCGAAGCGGAAGCGAACGAAGTGCCGGAAGAAGTGATGCTGGAAGCGATCATGTTCGGCCACGAAGCGATTCGCAAGATTGTCGACGTGATCGAGCGCTTTACCGAGACGGCCGGAACGGCGAAGATGGAGGTCAAGCTCCATGCCGTTGACCCTGACGTCAATGCCGCGGTGCGCGCATTTGCGCAGGAGCGTCTGGTGGAAGCGATCCGCATTCCGGAGAAGCATGCGCGCCAGGATGCGATCGACGCCATCAACCAGGAAGCGGTCGAGCATTTTGAAGCGCAGTATATCGAGTCGCCTGAGCTAATGGATGATGTGAAGGAGACGCTGTACGACATTGTCAAGGAAGAAGTGCGCCGCTTGATTACGCATGAGAAAGTGCGCCCGGACGGCCGCAAGCTGGATGAGATTCGCCCGATCGAGTGCGATACGAGCCTGCTGCCGCGCACGCACGGATCAGGCCTGTTCACGCGGGGCCAGACGCAGGCGTTGAGCATCTGTACGCTGGGCGCGCTGGGCGATGTGCAGATTCTGGACGGCATCTCGCTGGAAGAATCGAAGCGCTTCATGCATCATTATAACTTCCCGCCGTTCTCCGTAGGGGAAGCTCGTCCATTGCGGGCTCCGGGCCGCCGCGAGATTGGACATGGCGCTCTCGGCGAACGCGCGCTGTCCAAGGTGATTCCGCCGGAGTCGGATTTCCCGTACACGATTCGTCTCGTCTCCGAGGTGCTGGAATCGAACGGCTCCACCTCCCAGGCCAGTATCTGCGCGAGCACGCTGGCGATGATGGATGCGGGCGTTCCGATCAAAGCCCCGGTTGCCGGCATTGCGATGGGACTTATCAAGGACGGAGAGCATTTCTCGATTCTGTCCGATATTCAAGGGATGGAAGACCATCTCGGAGATATGGACTTCAAAGTGGCAGGAACCGCTGAAGGGGTTACCGCCATCCAGATGGATATCAAAATCGACGGCATCGACCGCAGCATCTTGACGCAAGCCTTGGCGCAAGCACGCGAAGGGCGTCTGTTCATCCTGGACAAGATGCTTCAGGTCATCGACAAGCCGCGCGAGACGCTGTCTCCATATGCGCCTAAGATTTTGATCATGCAGATCAATCCGGACAAAATCCGCGACGTTATCGGGGCGGGCGGCAAGGTGGTCAACAAGATCATCGACGAGACCGGCGTCAAAATCGATATCGAGCAGGATGGCCGCATCTTCATCGCATCGCCGAATGAAGAGTCCAATATCCGCGCCCGCGATATGATCGAAGCGATCGTCAAGGAAGTCGTCGTCGGCGAGGTATATACCGGAACGGTGAAGCGCATCGAGAAATTCGGCGCGTTCGTGGAGATTCTTCCAGGCAAGGAAGGGCTCGTTCATATCTCGCAAATGGCGGCCGAGCGCATCGCGAAGGTCGAGGATGTCGCTTCCATCGGCGATAAGATCGAAGTCAAGGTGGTCGAGATTGATCAACAAGGCCGCATCAATCTGTCGCGCCGCGTACTGCTTGAACCGGCACAGCCGGAAGGGGCGGGGAATGCAGACGGAAGCGGAGCGGAGCGACCGCGCAGCGGGGGACGCCCGCCGCATGGAGGATCGCGTCCAAGAGGGCCGCGTCCGCCACGGCCGCAATCGTAATCAAGAAAAACAGCATAGATACAAGGAAAGAGGCAGACTGGTTTCTGGCTCTTTTTTTGCGTTTATGTTTTTAATTGGTTTAAGCCACCCTCGCTTTCCGCCGCATAACTAAGTCCGATTTGGCATAGAATCAGAAGGACAAAATGTGGAAAGGAATGGACTCAATGCGGCCAGTCATGCGAAAATGGATGTTTATCATCGCTGCTTTCATAGGGGTGCTATATATCGGAACGGGAACGGAGGCCGGATCTTTCATAAAAGAGCGCAAAGCCGCGCTCGCCGTCAGCCAGGCGTATCAGGCGAATGGGGCGGAAGCGCTGGAGCAGCGCCCGCTGCGGGAACGGATTGCGAAGGAAGCCCAGAGCAAATATATCGCGCCGATCGACGCGCGAATCGACCGGGTCTGGAAAGCCATTCCGGGGTATAACGGGCTGGAGGCGGATCTCGAGCGAACTTACGAAGCCAATAAATCGAAGCCGGCGGACGCCGAAATTACATGGGTTATGCGAGAAATTCCGCCGCGGGTGACGCTCGATCAATTGGGGCCGCAGCCGATCTATCGCGGCAACCCGAACAAGAAGATGGCCGGGCTGATGATTAATGTCGCTTGGGGGAACGAGCATATCGAACCGATGCTGGCGACGCTGAAGGAAGAAAAAGTGAAGGCGACGTTTTTCTTCGACGGAAGCTGGCTGAAAAAAAATCCGGAGATGGCGAAGCGGATACAGGAGGAAGGGCATGAGCTCGAGAATCATGCTTATTCCCACCCCAATATGAGCGAGCTGAGCGCGGGCTTGCAGGCCCAGCAAATCGAGAAAACGAAGCGCCTGCTGGAGACGACCCTTCAAGTGAAGAATAAATGGTTCGCCCCTCCATCCGGCGACTTCAACGCGCTGACGGTTCAAACCGCGCATGCGTACGGCTTGAAGACTGTCCTCTGGACGGTGGACACCGTCGATTGGAAACATCCGAACCCTTCCGACGTCATTCGCAAAATCGACGCGAACGTCGAGCCCGGCTCTCTCATCCTGATGCATCCTACGCCTGCCTCCAAGGCCGCGCTGCAAGGAATCATCCGCACGATTCGCCATAAAGGCATTTTGCCCGGAACGGTCAGCGAGACGCTCTCCGAGAAGCGGCTCGACTTGGAGTCGGTTGAGCCGCGTTAAGTTTTTTGGTAGGATTAGAAGGGCAACAAGGATTGAACTTCGGATGAGGAGGATTGCCGGTGGAGAAAGCGCAGTTAAGTAACGGCCTGCGGGTCGTTATGGAAAAAATACCAACCTGCCGTTCCGTATCATTCGGCATTTGGGTGAAGACCGGTTCACGCAATGAGAATGAGACGACCAACGGTATTTCTCATTTTATTGAGCACATGATGTTCAAAGGTACGGAGCGGTTCGATGCCAAGGCGATCGCGGATTCGTTCGACGCAATCGGAGGGAATGTGAACGCATTTACTTCGAAGGAATATACGTGCTACTATGCCAAAGTGCTGGATGAGCATCTCCCGATAGCCGTCGATGTGCTGTCGGACATGTTTTTCCGTTCCGCTCTACAGGCCGAAGAGCTGAGCAAGGAAAAGAACGTCATACTCGAGGAAATCGCAATGTATGAAGACACGCCCGACGATACGGTGCATGATCTCGTCACGCGTGCCGCTTTTGGCGGTCACCCGCTCGCGTATCCGATCCTCGGGACGAAGGAACGTCTGGAGCCGATGGGGTCTGCCGATTTGCGCCACTACATGCAGGAGCACTACACGATTGAAAATACGGTGATCGCCGTGGCGGGCAACTTCGATGCCTCTCTGTTGGAGCTCCTGGAGAAGCATTTCGGGCATTTCCGCAATTCCCGCCCGTCTCACCGGGTGTCGGCGCCGATATTCGACGGGAGCTCGATCTTCCATCAGAAGAAGACCGAGCAGAATCATATTTGCTTGAGCTTGCCAGGCTGCTCCATGACCGATCCGCGGCTCTATGCCATGATCTTATTGAATAACGTTATCGGAGGCGGCATGAGCTCTCGCCTGTTCCAGGAGATCCGCGAGAAGCGGGGCTTGGCCTATGCGGTCTATTCCTATCATTCGTCTCATGCCGATTGCGGACTGTTCACCATCTATGCGGGCACGGCGCCGAAGCAGACGCAAGACGTGCTGGACATAACGCTTGAGGTGCTTGGCAATCTCGCAGCGCACGGTCTCACGCAGGACGAATTGACGAAGGGCAAGGAGCAGTTGAAAGGAAGCTTGATTCTGGGTCTGGAGAGCACCGGCGCCCGGATGAACCGGTTGGGCAAGAACGAGTTGATGCTTGGCCGGCACTATACATTAGATGAAATCATTGCGCGCATCGAAGCGATTACGATGGATGACATTACATATGTTTTATCCCGCATGCTGTCCGAGCCGTTTGCCGCGGCCATGGTTGGAGCGAACGATCGCGCAATTTCGGCTTTCAGGAGGGATTACTTTGTTACAGCAAGTCCATCAGGTTCAAATTAAAAAATTGCCCGGCAATGAAGACATTCCGCTGCCGCAGAAGATGTCCGACCTGGCGGCAGGCTTCGATCTGTATGCGGCGGTAGAGGAGCCGCTCACGCTGGCGCCCGGCCACCGCGCCTTGGTGCCCGCCGGATTCGCGATGGCGATGCCGCCCTATTTGGAAGCGCAGATTCGCCCCCGCAGCGGGCTCGCCTTCAAGCATGGCATCACCTGCCTCAATTCCCCGGGAACGATTGACGCGGATTACCGCGGCGAGGTGAAGGTGCTGCTTGTCAATCTCGGACAGCAGCATTTCACGATTGAGCGCAATGAGCGGATTGCGCAGATGGTGTTCCAATTCGTGCCGCCGATCGAACTGGCGGAGGTCGATGAGCTGTCCGATACGACGCGCGGCGAAGGCGGCTTCGGCCACACCGGAACGAAATAGGTTGCCAATGCAGTCACTCTTACGGGGTGGCTGCTTTTTTGATCGCACGGACCAGGCCGGACGGCCGGCTGCAGCCTGCCTGCGGCAGCAGAACATTCCTTCCTGGGTCTGCTGGGTGCACCTTTTTTGGGCTCGCGAATAAGATGTTCTATACACTGCGGGGATAAGGAGTGAACGGCAAGCATGTTAACCGGAGTTCAAGTGGTGTTCATCGGCGGCGACGCCCGGCAGCTTGAGATTATTCAGAAGCTGTCTGAGTTGGATGCCACCGTTATTCTTGTAGGCTATGAACAGCTGCAAAATCCGTTCCACGGCGTCCAGCGCCAGCCGTTGACACCGGAGCTGCTGAGAAAGGCGGATGCGGTCGTCCTGCCGGCGGTCGGAACGGATGACAAAGGCAAGGTTCATGCCATATTCACGTCGGAAGAGCTGGTGCTGGCGGAGGAGCATGTGGCCGCCTTGCCGGAGCATGCCGTGCTGTTTACCGGAATGGCGAAGCCGTATCTAAGCAAGCTGTGCACGAAATACCGGCTGAAGCTGTTCGAGCTGTTCGACAGGGATGACGTGGCGATATATAATTCGATTCCGACGGCCGAGGGCGCCCTGATGATGGCGATTCAGCATACGGATATTACGCTGCACGGCTCCGAGTCGGTCGTGCTCGGCATGGGAAGGACCGGGTTTACGATGGCGCGGACGCTGCTTGGCGTCGGAGCGCGGGTGCGGATCGGGGTAAGGCGCAACGAGCATTTCGCCAGGGCGACGGAGATGGGGTTCAATCCTTTCTATATAAGCGATTTGGCGCGGGAAGTGTCGAACATCGACTTGCTTTTTAATACGATACCGACTATGATAGTCACAGCGCAGGTCATTGCCCAAATACCCCATCGCGCGGTCATTATCGACCTGGCCTCGATGCCTGGAGGCGTCGACTTCCGGTTCGCCGAGAAGCGCGGAATCAAGGCGATGCTGGCCCCGGGATTGCCGGGGATCGTGGCGCCGAAGACGGCGGGACGCATCTTGGCGCAGAGCATTTCACAGCTGCTGCAGGAGTCCATGGTGGAACGGGGGATTATAGGGCAATGAATTATAAGGGAATCACGGTAGGTTATGCGCTGACGGGATCTCACTGCACGTTCGAGGAAGTGATGCCCCAGATTCAGCGGTTCGTCGATGCGGGAGCGCGGGTCATTCCTATCGCTTCGAATACGGTGATGACGACGGACACCCGGTTCGGAACATCCGAAGGGTGGCAAAAGCAGTTGAAAGAAATAACGGGGAATGATATTATTTCTACGATTGTGGAGGCAGAGCCGCTTGGCCCGTCCAAGCTGCTGGACGTCATGGTTATCGCTCCTTGCACGGGGAATACGACAAGCAAGCTGGCGAACGCGATGACAGACAGTCCCGTCCTGATGGCCGCCAAGGCCCAGATGCGCAATCAGCGTCCGCTCGTGCTGGCCATCTCCACGAATGACGGCCTGGGGTTGAACGCGGCCAATATCGCCAAGCTGCTGGTGGCGAAGAACATATACTTCGTTCCATTCGGGCAGGATAATCCGGTGCAGAAGCCGAATTCGCTGGTCGCCCGCATGGATCTCGTGCCTGAGACCTGTCTGGCGGCGCTGGAGGGGAGACAGCTTCAGCCGGTGCTGGTGGAACGTTGCCAATGAACATAACTTAGTGGATCATCTGCCGAGGGGCGCTTGCGAGTATCCCTCGACAGATTGATATAGACGATGGCAAGAGGGGAGAAACGACATATGACCAATCAGAAGCGGTATAACGTTGCAGTAGTCGGCGCAACCGGTGCCGTAGGGGAACAGATTATCAAATTGCTGGAACAACGTCAATTTCCCATTGAGACGCTGACGTTGCTGTCCTCCGCCCGCTCCGCCGGAACGAAGATTGCATTCAACGGCAAGGAGATTACGGTGCAGGAAGCGAAGCCGGAGAGCTTCGAGGGGATAGATATCGCCTTGTTCAGCGCAGGCGGCGACGTGTCGAAGGCGCTTGCTCCGGAAGCGATTAAGCGGGGAGCGGTATGCATTGACAACACGAACGCCTTCCGCATGGATCCGAACACGCCGCTCGTCGTTCCTGAAGTGAACATAGACAAAGCGGCGGAGAATCAGGGCCTCATTGCCAATCCGAATTGCTCCACTATCCAGATGGTTGTCGCGTTGAAGCCGCTCTACGACCGGTACGGCATCTCCAAAGTCATCGTCTCGACTTACCAAGCCGTATCCGGAGCGGGAAGCCGGGCGATCGACGAGCTGCAGCGGCAGACGAAGCAAGCGCTGGAAGGCCGGGACGTGAATCCGGACATTCTTCCGGTGGGCTCCTTGCCGGTGAAGCACCAGATTGCCTTCAATGCGATTCCGCAAATCGATAAATTCCAAGACAACGGCTTTACGCTTGAAGAAATGAAGATGATTCGGGAAACGAAGAAAATTATGGGGGACGAAGACATACAGGTTACGGCGACATGTGTGCGGATCCCTGTCGTATACGGTCATTCCGAGTCCGTATATGTCGAGTTGAAAGAAGACTTCCAGCTTGATGAAGTCAAAGAGCTGCTGGCCAACGCCCCGGGCATTACATTGGTAGACGATCCGGAAGCTCAACAATACCCGCTGGCGACCGAATGCGCCGGGAAGCCAGACGTATTTGTGGGCCGGCTGCGCAGGGACCTGAACGAACCGCGCGCTCTCAACATGTGGATTGTATCCGATAACTTAATGAAAGGCGCTGCATGGAACGCGGTTCAAATTGCTGAACATATCGCGTCGGAGCGGCCATAGGCAGGCTGCTCCTGCCTTTTTTGTCTATCGGCACGTTATCTGGCAGTCAGTCTTCATGGTTGGAGGAAACGCTATGCGTATATTAGTACAGAAATTCGGCGGCACTTCTTTGTCTACCGCCGAAGCGAGAGAAAGAGTAGTTCATCATATCCGGCGGGAGCTTGATCGAGACTACCGCCTTGCCGTCGTCGTCTCCGCGATGGGAAGACGGGGTGAGCCTTACGCAACCGACACTCTGCTTGATTGGATGCAGGAGAACGGCAGCGAGCTGCCTCCGCGGGAGCGGGATTTATTACTGTGCTGCGGTGAAATTATCTCGGCCACGACTTTGTGCGGACTGCTCCGCCGGCACGGCATCTCGGCAACCGTACTGACCGGAGCCCAGGCCGGCTTCCGGACGGATCGCCAATTCGGCAATGCCCGCATTCTGGACGTATGTCCCGAGCGGGTTGTCGAGAGCTGGAACCATGCCGATGTCGTCATCGTCACCGGCTTCCAGGGCCAGACCGATGAGGGCGATATCACGACCCTTGGCCGGGGAGGAAGCGACACGTCCGCCACGGCGCTGGGTGCGGCGCTGCATGCGGAAATTGTCGATATTTATACCGATGTAAACGGCATATTGACCGCAGATCCGCGCTTGGTGGAGGATGCCAAGCCGCTCTCGGTCGTAAGCTATACAGAGATGTGCAATCTGGCTCATCACGGGGCCAAAGTCATTCATCCGCGCGCGGTCGAGATCGCGATGCAGGCTCAGGTGCCTGTCCGCGTCCGCTCCACCTTCAGCGAAGACGAGGGAACGCTCGTCACTCATCCGGAAGGCTTTCATGCGGTGGAGACGGCTTTCGTCGATCGCTATGTGACAGGGATTGCTTATGTGAGCAACGTAACGCAAATCTCGGTGGAAGCAGAGGCCGGAATCTATGATTTGCAGCTCAAAGTTTTCAAGGCGATGGCCCAAAATCATATTAGCGTAGACTTTATTAATGTTACCCCGTCAGGCGCCGTTTATACGGTGTTCGATACCGATGCCCCGAGAGCGCGGGAGGTGCTGGAGGAGATGGGCTTTGCGCCCAAATTCCTGTCCGGCTGCGCCAAAGTGTCGGTTATCGGCGGCGGGATCAACGGCGTGCCGGGAATTATGGCCACGATCGTGGAAGCACTGACGGAGCAAGAGATACAGATACTGCAATCCGCCGATTCGAATACGACGATATGGGTTCTCGTAAGGAAGGAAGATATGGTTCGGGCGTTGCGGGCGCTGCATTCCAAATTCCATCTGGAGCGGTGATGCAGGATGCCTTCCAGGCGTTGATCTGAAGTTGCATGAGGAGGAGTCTAACAGTGGAGTTCGGAAGATTGATAACCGCCATGGTCACCCCGTTCGATGCCAACGAACGGATTCATTGGCCTGAAGTGGAACGTCTGATTCATGATTTGATTGAGGTGCAGCGGAACGACAGTCTCGTCATATGCGGAACGACGGGGGAATCCCCGACCTTGACCGATGATGAGAAGGTGGAGCTGTTCAAGTTCGCTGTGGAAAAGGCCGCCGGACGCGCCCGGATCATTGCCGGCACAGGCAGCAACAATACGGCCCACTCGATTCATCTGACGAAGCTGGCCGAGGAAGCCGGCGTCGACGGCGTGCTATTGGTCGCTCCTTACTATAACAGACCGAATCAGGAAGGCTTGTACCGCCATTTCAAGGCGATTGCCGAATCGACGAAGCTGCCGGTCATCCTGTATAACGTCCCGGGGCGGACCGCCGTAAGCCTGTCCGTCGAGACCACGCTTCGGCTGGCGGAGATACCGAATATCGTCGCGACGAAGGAATGCGCGTCGCTGGAGCAAATGACGCTGATCGTCGATGGCGCGCCGGAAGGGTTCTATGTGTACAGCGGCGACGACCCTCTGACGCTGCCGCTCCTGGCCGTGGGCGGCCACGGCATTATCAGCGTGGCGAGCCATCTAGTCGGCGCCGAGATGAAGACGATGATCGAAGCGTATCTGAACGGGGATAATGCGGAAGCTGCCCGGCTGCATCGCCGCTTGTACCCTGTCTTCAAGGGGCTGTTCCATTGTCCGAACCCGGTTGCCGTCAAGTACGCGCTTCAACTCCGGGGCTATCATGTCGGCGGGGTGCGTCTGCCGCTGGTGGAGCCTTCCGAGAGCGAGGCCGCCTTTATTCGCGAGCTGGTTGAATCGCTGGATTGAGGTGTCATTTTTAAAAAAATAAATGAACGGTTAGAGGAGCCGATGCCTTGCGGGGCATCGGTTTTTGCTTTTCGGAGACAATAGGGCTGGATAATCGCTGACTTGTGTTTTTCACTTTTGTTCATGTATAATGAAAATCAAGTGACTGGGTGCGGTATAATTTTGAAATGAAAGATGTTCATTGGTTGACGGCCAACTGAATATAGTAGGAGGTTAAGATCCACTTGTCGAAGAAAAACACCGCTGATAAATTATCTATCTTCGCATTGGGCGGCGTGGGCGAAATCGGGAAAAATATGTACGTCGTCCAATACGGAAACGATATCGTCGTCATCGATGCAGGGTTGAAGTTCCCGGAAGAAGATATGCTCGGAATTGATATTGTCATTCCGGATATTTCATATTTGACCGATAATCGTGATAAAGTAAGAGGAATCCTCATTACGCACGGACACGAGGACCACATCGGAGGTCTTCCCTATGTACTGAAGCATCTCAATGTGCCTGTCTACGGCACTCGCTTGACGCTCGGCTTGATTGAGAGCAAGCTGCGCGAAGCCAATCTGCTGGGCGAGACGAAGCGCGTTCTGATTACGGCAGATTCCGAAGTGCAGCTCGGAACGATCCGGGCGACGTTCTTCAAGACGAACCACTCGATACCGGATTCGGTGGGGGTATGTCTGGAGACGCCGGAAGGCAATGTCGTCCACACGGGCGATTTCAAGTTCGATCATACGCCGGTTAACGGGCAATATGCCGATCTGCAGCGCATGGCCGAGATCGGGAGCAAGGGCGTGCTTGCCCTGCTGTCCGACAGCACGAATGCAGAGCGTCCAGGCTATACGCCTTCGGAGAGCAGCGTCGGCGTTGTGCTGGAGGAAATTTTCCGCAGCGCCCAACAGCGCGTCGTCGTGGCGACGTTCGCTTCCAACATTCACAGGATACAGCAGGTGATTGAGGCAGCCCATGCGACGAACCGGAAGCTGACCGTGGTAGGGCGCAGCATGGTCAATGTCGTTACGATCGCTTCGGAACTCGGATATTTATATGTTCCGGACGGCATGCTGATCGAACCGGATGAAGTGAACAAGATGGCTGCTGACCGGGTAGTCATTCTGTCAACCGGCTCCCAAGGCGAGCCGATGTCGGCCCTGACGCGGATGGCGCGTTCGACTCACCGCAAGGTTGATATTTTGCCGGGAGACACGGTCGTTATTGCCGCTACTCCGATTCCAGGGAACGAGAAGTATGTCGGACGAACTATCGATGAATTGTCCCGCTTGGGTGCGCATGTCATTTATAGCGGCATGAGAGCCGGCGTGCACGTATCCGGACACGGCAGCCAGGAAGAACTCAAGCTCATGCTCAATTTGATGCGGCCAAAATATTTCATTCCGATTCACGGCGAATACCGGATGCTGAGACATCACGCCCAGCTTGCGGAGTCGGTCGGAATTGAGAAAGAAAATATTTTCATTACGGACATCGGAGATACCGTCGAGATTCAGAATGGCGTCGCCCGGCGCGGCTCGAAAGTGCAATCGGGATACGTGCTCATTGACGGACTCGGCGTCGGCGATGTCGGCAATATCGTATTGCGCGATCGCAAATTGCTCTCGCAAGACGGCATTTTGGTCGTCGTGGTCACCTTGAGCAAGCAGGATGGAACGATTCTGTCCGGCCCGGATATCATTTCTCGCGGATTCGTCTATGTCCGTGAGTCGGAAGGCCTTCTGGACGAAGCCAATCGTATCGTCACCTCGACGCTTCATAAGCTGATGAACGAGAATGTGAACGAGTGGGCTTCGCTGAAGACAAACGTGAAGGATGCGCTTGGCCGGTTCCTGTACGAGCAGACCCGCCGCCGTCCGATGATTCTGCCTATTATTATGGAAGTATAATAAGTAGGGACGAGAATCCCAGTCACCAGTTATTCTCGTCCCGCTTATTTCAAGGAAAGCTGACATCCCTGTCTCGGCGGGGCTGTCAGCTTTTTTGCATGCCGGGGGAGGGGAACGGGGCATAACGCCGGAAGGAGTTGCGCAACCTATGACGGCACCCACTAGACCACATGGAGGGAATACAGATGCCTGATCCGAACATACATCTTTATCAGCCGTCGCTGCATCAGAATGAGGCGCCGCCCGACGGAACCAATCCATCCGGTGCGAACACCCCGCCCCCTGTCGAGAATATCCAGCAGTTGGGCACCGCTTCCACTCCGTCGCCGGGGGAATCGAATATTTATTGCCTGAATATTATCGGGCAGATTGAAGGACATGTCGTGCTGCCGCCTCAAAATAAAACGACGAAATACGAGCATGTCATTCCGCAGTTGGTCGCCGCGGAGCAGAATCCCAAAATCGAGGGCGTCCTGATTATACTGAATACAGTGGGCGGAGACGTCGAAGCGGGATTGGCGATCGCGGAAATGATCGCCTCGATGTCGAAGCCGACCGTCACGCTCGTACTGGGCGGAGGGCACAGTATCGGCGTGCCGATAGCCGTTGCCTCGCAGATGAGTTTTATCGCAGAGACGGCCACGATGACGATTCATCCCATCCGGTTGACCGGGCTTGTCATCGGCGTGCCGCAAACGTTTGAATATTTGGATAAAATGCAGGAGCGAGTCGTCAGGTTCGTCACATCCCATTCCCGCGTATCCGAGCATAAATTCAAGGAATTGATGTTCACGACGGGAGAGCTGACCCGGGATATCGGGACGACGGTGATCGGGCACGATGCGGTGCGCTACGGGCTGATCGATGAGGTGGGCGGAGTCGGAGCGGCCCTGCGCCATCTCAATCGTCTGATTGACGAGCGTAAATTGAATAAAAACGCGGCGCCTGGAAACGGAGCAACGATGCCGCCTCATGTCCAGCAGCCGCCATTCGAGGGGGGCCCGGTCTGATGCTCCATTCAATCATTCCAATGGAAGAAATATGGAGAGGCTATGAGAAAGAACCCCGCTTCTTCGAGATGAAGCGGAACGGACGGACGCTGCTCGTCGAAGCGGTCGATGCCAAAACGGTCCGAGTCGAACGGCTGCTGCAGGAGCAGGATATCCAAGATTTCCTTCAACCCGAATATATGCCGGGCACGATGATCTCTCTCGGATGAGACGGCATCGGGGACGGAAGATGACAAGCACGCTTCATGTTCGGAGCGTGCTTGCGCCTGTTCCGAGGCGGAGCCGCCGAGCACATAAAAATGGATTCCGCCTGCCGCCCCTCTTCATTCCAGATAGTAAGAACGGTTGTTCTGTGATATAATGGATCGATGGAGGTGAGCGCATTTGCCACGGAGGAAGAAAAAAAAGGCGTCCTTCAGCAAGAGTCTGAAATATGAAATCTACGGTATTCTAATGATAACATGTTCGGTCATTGCCCTTGCAGGCGGCGCGGCATTCGGCCGCTCCTTGTCCAAGATTGCGGGCATGCTGCTGGGGAAATGGTACTTTATTATACCGCTTGTGTTCATATATATCGGACTTGCCGCTATGATCAAGCGACAGTGGCCTTCCGGCTGGAATCCTCGGAAGACGGGGCTGCTCTGCATCATACTGGCTCTGACGATGATAAGCACCGTCAATACGGTGGAGCAGCGCATACTTCCCGGCGCGGAGGAGGTTCGCGCGGGCATCATTTTTCAAGACATACATAACGCGTTGAAAGTGGAATTGCTGCAGTCAACGGACACCGGCACGGCAGGGACGATGCTGCAAAAGGATATAAGCGGCGGTTATATCGGGGCGGCGTTATATTGCGTCCTGTTCGTGCTGTTCGGCAGTCTGGGCACGAAGCTGCTGACGATCGTGCTGCTGTTCATCGGCTTCATGCTGGCGACCCAGTTGTCCTATGTCGAGCTGGTCCGCTTAATACGAACCCAGATCAAGAAATGGGCGGCCATTATCCACAAAAAGCGCAAAGCGCGGCTCAATGAGCGCAGGGTGGCCGAGAGCAAGAGCCGGCCTGACGCGAAGGCGAAGCGCTCGCGCGATCGAATTCCTGATCCGGTGGAAGAAGAGGATGAGGATGAGGACGGCCCTCCGCGCCGGAAAAAGGTTCCTGTGTTCGTTCAATTGTTCGGCGGCAAGCGCCGGAACGATATGGAGGACGAAGAATATGCCGAAGATCCGGCTGTATTCACGGCTGGAGCTCCGAGCGCGATTCCAATCCATCAGGAGACGGAAGAGCCGCCTGCTGGCGACGGTGCGGAGGAAGCCGCGCCGCTGTTCCGCGATTTCACCGCCCAGCAGTCATCGGATGCGGCCGGCTGGCACAATGAGGAGGCCGATGAAGATGGCTCCCATGAGCTTGACCCTGTCCATCCGCAGGGCGGCGGTCAGTCGAACGGGGACGAGGAGACTGTCCCGGATTCCGCCCCGGCGGATGCCGGACACGAAGCGTTGGACGCAGATGATCCGGATGCGGCCGCCGCACCGCCTGCGCCGGTCAAGAAGCCGCCGAAGCCGTACCGGCTCCCATCCTTCTCTCTGCTGGCGAAGCAGCAGAGCGCCGGGAAGGGCGGCGAGCATTCCGACTTCATGCAGACGGCACGCAAGCTGGAGGCGACGCTGGAGAGCTTCGGGGTCCGCGCCAAAGTATTGGAGGTGGTGCGCGGACCTGCCGTTACGCGCTACGAGATTCAGCCCGATATCGGCGTCAAGGTGAGCCGCATCGTCAGCTTGTCTGATGATATCGCCCTTGCCCTAGCGGCGAAGGATATCCGGATGGAGGCGCCGATTCCGGGGAAATCGGCCATCGGCATTGAGGTGCCGAATAATGAAGTGTCGGTCGTGACGATGCGGGAAGTCATGGAGACGCCAACCTTTACCGAAGCGCCTTCCCGGTTGTCCATCGCCCTCGGCCGCGATATTTCCGGGATGCCGATCGTCGGCAATCTGGCGAGGATGCCCCATTTGCTGGTCGCAGGAGCGACCGGCTCAGGGAAGTCGGTCTGCATTAACGGCATTATTACAAGCATTCTGTACAAGGCGAAGCCGGACGAGGTCAAGTTCCTCATGGTCGACCCGAAGATGGTCGAGCTGAATGTGTATAACGGCATTCCGCACTTGCTTGCGCCGGTCGTCACCGATCCGAAGCGGGCGTCGCTTGCCCTCAAAAAAATCGTTGTCGAGATGGAGAAGCGCTATGAGCTGTTCTCCAAATCCGGAACGCGCAATATTGAAGGCTACAATAAGCTGATGGCGGAGCAGCCGCATATGCTGCTGCCGTACATCGTCGTCATCGTGGACGAGCTGGCCGATCTGATGATGGTCGCCGCGAACGATGTAGAGGACGCGATCTGCCGCCTTGCCCAGATGGCGCGGGCAGCGGGGATCCATCTTATTATCGCGACCCAGCGGCCCTCGGTCGATGTCATCACCGGGCTTATCAAGGCGAATATTCCTTCCCGGATCGCCTTCGGGGTATCATCGCAGGTCGACTCGCGAACGATTCTCGATTCCGCCGGAGCGGAGAAGCTGCTCGGACGGGGAGATATGCTGTTCCTGCCGGTGGGCGCTTCGAAGCCGGTTCGCGTCCAGGGCGCCTTCTTGTCCGATCAGGAGGTGGAGGCGGTTGTCACGTATGTGAGCAGCCAGGGAGAAGCGGAATACAACGAAGAGCTTGTTCCCGAGCTGGATGAGAACGGAATGGCTTCGGATGAGCCGGTCGATGAATTGTATGATCAGGCTCTGCAGATTGTGCTGGAGGCTCAGCAAGCATCGGCCTCGCTGCTGCAGCGGCGGATGCGCATTGGCTATAATCGAGCGAGCCGGTTGATTGATTATATGCATATGCAGGGAATTATCGGGCCGCATGAAGGAAGCCGCCCGCGCGAAGTGCTCATGACGCTGGAGCAATTTGAACAGAGCAAGCTGTCCTCTTAAGGCGGATGGCAACAAGATTTTTATTCCTTACAAGACGCTGCGGCGTCTTTTTTTTGCAGCCGGAAAAGGTCGTCAACCATGTCCCCGCGGGAGCGCCGAAGCGGCAAGGTGAATAGAAAATGCTTGGTTTTCTCATAATAAAGTTGCCAATCCTGTCAAATTCACAAGAGAGAGGTAGACGTTAGGCCATGAGAAAACACATGATTTGGATTACGATGTGTATGGTATTCGTTCTGTTCGGCGCTTACCAATACAAGCATATGACGGAAAACGCGGCCACCTTCAGCGGCGCGACGCTAACGTATGGTCACCAGGGGCAAGACGTAAGTGAGCTTCAGGGCCGCCTGAAATTTCTCGGCTTTTATTACGGCAAGGTTGATGGCATCTTCGGCAGCAAGACTCAGGACTCCGTCAAATGGTTCCAATCGGAATTCGGCATGCCGGTGGACGGCGTTGTTGGATCAAAAACGAGAAACATGCTGGTCAAGGCGACGAAGAACTGGAAGCCGGAGACGGCGCCGAGCGGCGCAGCAGGGGGAGGCAAGCCCGCCGGCGGCAAACCGAGCAATATTAGCGGTTCGAATGCGCTGGGATTGTCAGAGAACGATCTGAAGCTGATGGCCAATGCGGTTTACGGTGAAGCCCGGGGGGAGCCGTATGAAGGCCAAGTGGCGGTTGCCGCGGTTATTTTGAACCGGGTCAAGTCCCCTAGCTTCCCGAATACCGCATCCGGCGTCATTTTCCAACCGGGAGCCTTCACCGCCGTAGCGGATGGACAGATCTGGCTTGAGCCGAATGAGCGGGCGCGTCAGGCGGTTCAGGATGCGATCAACGGCTGGGATCCGTCCGGAGGGTGTTTATACTACTTCAATCCGGAGACCGCGACGTCCAAATGGATCTGGACACGGCCGCAGGTGAAGACGATTGGAAAACATATCTTCTGTATGTAATCCATGACGAAGAAGCAATGGTCTGATTGGCCGTTTGCTTCTTTTGTTCAAATATAAGCAGTACGGGATCCTGGCTCTGCTTGGCTGGTTATTCGCTCAGAAACGCTTTCCTTCCTTGGGGGAACGAAGGCGTTTCTGCTTGTCCCGCCGTCGCCGGCTAATTATGATAGGACATGCTCATGTAAAACAGGTATACTTCGGGTACGTAGCGAATATAACATGCATGACATCAGCCGTGCATCGTACACGGAAGAAAAGGGGTAAGTACATGGAGAAGCAACCGACGTTCGAACGAGGAACGGTCAATGGGATTCGCATTCACGTCATGCCGACGAAGCGGTTCAAGACCTATGCGATCGCCGTCTACATGGGCGCGCCGCTGCAGGAAGACACGGTTACGCCGCTCGCGCTGACGCCATTCGTGCTGCGGCGGGGAACGGAAGCGTACCCGGAGACGATCCGGTTCCGCGAGAGATTGGATGAACTGTATGGGGCCGGATTCGGCTTCGATATCTATAAGCGCGGAGATTATCAAATTGTGCTGTTCCGCATGGATGTCATCAACGACGCTTTTGTGCAATCGGCTGATTCCTTGCTGGAGAAGGCATTTGAATTTCTGGGAGGATGCATCACAGCGCCGGTGACCCAGGACGGCGTCTTCCGCCCGAAATATGTGAAGGAAGAAAAAGAAACGCTGACGCAGCGGATTGAAGCGATCGTCAATGACAAAATCCGTTACGCCGCGGAGCGCTGCATCGAAGAAATGTGCAAGGAGGAGCCGTACCGTCTCCATGCACTGGGCAACCGGCGGGAGCTTGAGGGCATCGATTCCGGTTCGCTCTACCGGCATTACCGGCAATGGCTGGAGCATTCGGCGATCGATGTGTACGTGATCGGGGATACGAGCCTTGAGGAGGTCGAACGGCTGGTCGAGGAATCCTTCCGCATCAACCGCGTAGGGGAGACGCCTTACGCCCGTTCGATTCCGGTGCCGCGCACGGGAGAACCGAACACGGTCGTTGAGAGGCTGGAAGTGACCCAGGGCAAGCTGAATCTCGGGCTGCGCTCCACGATAACCTACGCCGACGACGCGTACCCTGCCGCCCTGCTGTTCAACGGCGTGCTTGGCGGATACCCGCATTCGAAGCTGTTCATTAATGTCAGAGAAAAGAACAGTCTTGCCTACTACGCATCGTCGCGGCTGGATGGGCATAAAGGGATATGCGCCATCCAGTCGGGAATTGAATTCCAGAACTATGAGAAAGCGAAGCAGATCATTCTGGAGCAGATCGAAGCATTGAAGGTGGGGCGCATCGACGATAAGGAGCTGCAGCAGACGAAGGCGATGATCGCCAATCAACTGCGGGAAATCGGGGATTCGGCCTTCGAAATGATCGGGTTCGATTTCAACCGCGTGCTGTCCGGCAAGGAGCGGACGACATCGCAATTGATCGCCGCTACGGAGCAGATGGAGGTCTCAGCCATCCAAGCCGCCGCCGAGACGTTTCATGTCGACACGATTTATTTCTTGCGCAACCGGGAGGAGGTATAAGGCATGGAACAACGCCGTTATTCCCAACTACAAGAAACGCTCTATTACGAGCGGATGGACAATGGGCTGGACGTCTATGTGCTGCCGAAGCCCGGCTTCCAGAAGACGTACGCGTCCTTTTCAACCAAGTACGGCTCGATCGACAATCACTTTCGGGTAGAAGGACAGGATGCCGTCAAGGTTCCTGACGGAATTGCCCATTTCCTGGAGCATAAAATGTTCGAAGAGCCCGAAGGCGACATCTTCGCCACCTTTGCGGAGCAGGGAGCTTCGGCCAATGCGTTCACGACATTCGATCGCACCGTCTATTTATTCTCTTCCACCAGCGATATAGAGAAAAATGTGGAAACGCTCGTCGATTTCGTGCAGCGTCCTTATTTTACCGATGAAAATGTGGAGAAGGAAAAGGGAATTATCGCCCAGGAAATCAATATGTACCGCGATAATCCAACCTGGCGCGTCTACTTCGGGCTCATAGAAGCGATGTATCAGGTTCATCCCGTCCACATCGATATCGCCGGCACGGTAGAATCCATCGGCACCATAACGAAAGAAACGCTCTATACATGCTACCATACGTTTTACCACCCGACCAATATGCTGCTCTTTATCGTCGGCGGCGTCGATCCGGAGCGGATGATGGCCTTAATACGCGAGAACCAGGCCCGCAAATCCTTCGAGCCGCAGGGCAGGATCGAACGTATTTTTGACATCGAGCCGGAGACGGTGCGCGAGCCCCGTAAAGTAACGAAGCTGCCGGTTTCGCTGCCGCGCTGCTACTTCGGATGCAAGGAGCCGAAGCCCGGCTTGAATGGTCGCGCGCTGCTGGAATATGAAATCGCGACGCGCATCATGATGGATCTGCTCCTCGGCTCCAGCTCGGCCATAAACCAGATTTTATACGAGGAAGGGCTGACGACGGACTCCTTCGGAAGCGAGTTCAACTGCAGCCCGGATTACGCCTTCTCGATAATGGGAGGCGAGACGAAGGATCCGGATCGTCTCGTGGAGCGGGTCCGCGAACTGGTGGACGATGCGAAGATGACGGGGGTTGAGCCGGCTTCCTTCGAGCGCATCCGCAGCAAAGCAATCGGCGCCTACTTGCGCATGCTCAATTCGCCAGAGACCATTGCGAATGAATTCACGAAGTTTAAGTTCCGGGATGCGGATTTATTTGATATACTTTCCGTATACGAATCGCTGACACTGGAACAGATTCACCAACGGCTGCAGGATCATTTCGATTGGAACCGTCTGGCGATCTCGATCGTCGAGAAGCCGGATTGAAGCATGAATACACTTCGAAAGGCGTTGCTCTTCGAAGGTGAAGGAGGAAGGCGTGCCTGGCGGGCGCGCCTTCTGTTCTGATTGCCGGTCGGCGGGAACAAAGGAGTGCATGACAGATGAAAGCATTGGCAGACACCTCGGTGCTCATCACCGGAGCAAGCCGCGGCATCGGCGCCGCGATTGCGCACAGGTTCGCCTCCGTCGGAATGAAGGTTATCATCCATTACTTGAACTCGCATGAAGCCGCCAACGAAGTCGCGAGAACCTGTCTTGCCTACGGCGGAGAGGCGGTTACGATTCGCGCCGATCTTCGTTCGGCCGAACAGATCGACCGCATGAAATCCAAGCTGGACGAGCTGGGCTTTACGCCCGACATCTTGGTGAACAATGCAGGGACGGCCTACTACGGTCTGTTCACCGATGTGACGGAGGAGGAATGGGACGATTGCATGAATATCAATCTGAAGGGAATGTTCCTCTGCACCCAGCGTTTCGCCCCGCATATGATTTCGCAAAAGTACGGACGCATCATCAACGTTTCCTCGGTTTGGGGAATTACCGGCGCTTCATGCGAAGTGATGTATTCGACGGCCAAAGGAGGCGTCAATGCCTTCACGAAATCATTGGCCAAGGAGCTGGCTCCGTCCGGAGTCACCGTGAACGCCGTCGCTCCCGGGGCCGTGGATACCGATATGATGAAGCATTTGGACACGTCGGAACGGAGCGCTCTGGAGGAAGATATTCCTGCTGGCCGGTTAGGGACGCCGGGTGAAATTGCCTCGCTCGTTTATTTTCTGGCTCTGCCGGAATCCGGCTACATTACCGGGCAAATCATCAGCCCGAACGGGGGCTGGCAAACGTAAACTGCCACGAAGCCAGCTAGCTCCATGCATAATTCATGCTCCGGAGGACCATATTACGACTGTTGACGCATTATTTTAATTAGCCACAAGGAGGCGTTCTCATGTCATCTGTATTGAAAAATTTCGACACGTGGAAAAAGTTTCTCGGCGAGCGCGTCAAGCAGGCAAAAGGACTGGGAATGAGTGAAGACACCATCTCTAACCTGGCCTATGAAATCGGTTCTTTCCTGGAGGAAAAGGTCGACCCGCAAAGTCAGGAAAACCGGGCGTTGAAGGAATTGTGGGAAGTCGGGACCGAGCAGGAGCGGAAGGTGCTGGCGAGCTTGATGGTCAAATTGGCGGAACGCCATAGTTAAAAAGCACTGTTGAATAAAGGAAGGAAGTTCTGTAAAGAGCTTTCTTTCTTTTCATCTCAAAAAAATATGATCGGGAATACATGTCATATAAGCTGACAATCTGCTATAATGGATATGTCCGCCCAGCGGTAATTTGTGACCGCTTTTTCTTATTTGTTCGGTGAAGCCAGGTGGAATTTGCGTGCCGAGTATTGTAGAATGAAAACGGCGGAACTGTAACCGCGGACGAGGTGCGTCATGGAGTACAAACAGTGGTATATGGAATATAAAATACATAAGAACCGCCCGGGATTGCTCGGAGACATCGCATCGCTGCTAGGGATGCTGGAGGTCAACATTTTGACCATTAACGGGGTAGAAGATAAGACCAGAGGCATGCTCCTTCAGACTGATGACGACGAGAAGATCGAAGTGATGGGCAAGATGTTGAAAAAAGTAGACAACATCACGGTGTCCGCGCTGCGGCAGCCTCGGCTGGTCGATATTTTGGCCGTGCGCCACGGCCGCTACATCGAACGCGATTCGGACGATCGGAAGACGTTCCGCTTTACCCGGGACGAACTTGGCCTGCTCGTTGACTTCCTTGGCGAAATATTCAAGCGTGACGGCCATCAGGTGATTGGCGTTCGCGGCATGCCGCGGGTAGGCAAGACAGAGTCCATCATTGCGGGAAGCGTCTGCTCCATGAAGCGCTGGTCCTTCGTCTCCTCGACGCTTCTGCGCCAGACGGTGCGGAGCCAGATGTCCGAGGACGAGATGAATGTCAACAATATCTTCATTATAGACGGCATCGTGAGCACCATTCGGTCCAACGAACGCCACGCGGCCTTGCTGCAGGAAATACTCGGGATGCCGTCGACGAAGGTTATCGAGCACCCGGATATATTCGTGAAGGAAACCCGCTACGATTATGATTTCTTCGATTATATCATTGAACTCCGGAACAGCCCGGACGAAGAGATTACATATGAATCTTTTACGGCGAATTATTATGATTTTTAAATAGGATGAAAGCACCAACCGGAGAGAGATTTTGCGCAGGAGGTGAAAATGTGTCGGAATTGGGGCAGTTGTTAAAAAAGGCCAGGCTTGAGAAGGGCCTCACGCTGGATGACGTTCAAGAAGCGACCAAGATCCGCAAGCGTTATCTGGAAGCGATAGAAGAAGGGGATTATAAAGTGCTGCCGGGCTCGTTCTACGTACGCGCCTTCATCAAGACGTACGCAGAGACGGTGGGCTTGAATCCGGATGAGCTCCTGCAATTTTATCGCAATGATATTCCCGCTCCGGAAGTGGAGACCACGGTGGAGCCGATGATTCGGAAGAAGCGCCGGGCCGTTCATTCGGATAAATTCGGGCGTTGGGCGACGACCATTCTCATGTGGTCGTTTTTGGCCCTGATCATTGTGATTGTTTATTTTTATGTGGTGAACAACAAGACGCCGGATAATCAGACTTCTGACAATTCGGGAATTATAAGCGGCACTCCGGGGCAGACAACGCCGGGAGGCGGCTCCCAGACTCCGTACCCGGGCAGCGGCGGCGGAACCAAGGAGCCGGAGACGACGGTGCCGCCGGTTGAACCGGAGAAGGAGCCTATCGTGGCGCGCACATCGGCGAACGGATACGAATATGCCGTCGCCTCGCCGGAAGGCGGCAAGGTGGAAGCCGAGATTGCCGCTACGGGCCGGAGCTGGATCTCGGTGCGGGAAGGCAGCGGTCAAGGCAAGATATTGTTCGAGAACACCGTTGACGCCGATTTCAAGCAGACCTTCGAAATCCCGGAAGCGGGATTGTATTTCCGATCCGGAAGAACGGACAATACGTCCATTACGGTCTTTGGCCAGGCGTTGGATGACGGTAATTCCGCCAATAGCCCAACCAATGTCATCGTCAAGGTCGTCTCCTATGAAGAGGCGGAGCAGCTCGCCGCAGAGGGCGGCGGCGCTTCCGGAGGCCAGTAAAGACATCGTAACCGGCTTGGAAGCGAAGTCTGTTGGAAGTCAAGCGCGATAACGCCCATGGCTGAACCATCGATGGCATAATCGCACCTGATCGGGAGAGACTAATTGTTGCGGCGTACGTTTAATCTCTCCGGAAGCGAGGTGTCGAACATGGCAGTAAGTTGGATCGTTACAGGCTTGGGTGTCATTGTGACCTTGTTGGGTTATTACTTGACTCCGAGCGCATGGGGCTACGGAATTTTGGGATTCGGGCTGGCACATATTGTGCTTGGCGTGCTGGATATGTTCCGCGCGCCTTCACGCAGCCGTTACTAAATGCAGTTAACGGCACAGGCATTCCTTTATGCAGACCAGCGGAGGAGTGCCTTTGTGCTGTACATACGGAAGAACAGGTTGTTCATGCACTTTAGGGAAAGGGAGAGATGAACATGGCCGAGTACTCATTTGATATCGTATCGAAGATGGATATGCAGGAGCTCAATAACGCCGTCCAGCAGGCGATGAAGGAGATCGGGGGACGGTATGATTTCAAGGGCAGCAAAAGCGACATCTCGCTGGACAAAAATGAAATGGTTGTCTTGTCCGACGACGAATATAAGCTGAAGAGCGTGCTCGATATTTTGCAATCGAAAATGATCAAACGGGGATTGTCTCCCAAAAACATGCAGTATGGAAAAATCGAGCCGGCTTCGGGCGGAACGGTCCGTCAACGCATTCAGCTAAAGCAAGGCATTGATCAGGATATTGCCAAAAAAATCAACATCTTGATTCGGGATTCCAAGCTGAAGGTGAAAAGTCAAATTCAGGGCGAACAGCTTCGGGTAACCGGAAAAAACAAAGATGATTTGCAGGCCGTTATGCAATTGCTGAGAGAGGCCGATATTCCATTGGATTTGCAATTTACGAATTATCGTTAAAGCTAAGCCCATCATCCCTGTCTATAGGAGAGAGATGCTGGGCTTCTCCTGTTTTTTGACGAGGAATGAACCGTGTATTATACTGATGAGATAGAAAAGGCGTTTAAATTTCGTCTCTTATTGCTAGAATAAATATAGATGGATAGGTTATAAAGATACGAAACATCTATAATCGTTCTTGAACCGTCATACAATTTCATTGCTTATTCAAGAGCCTTTTTATACGGCTTTTATTATTGCTGCTGCAGATGGGTTGGGGGATGTATACATGACAGAACAAATCAAAATCGTAACGCTGGGCTGCGACAAAAACTTGGTGGACTCCGAGATTATGTCCGGAATAATGGATCAGTACGGGCATGAATTGGTAGAGAAGGCGGAGGATGCGACCGTCATTATTGTCAATACTTGCGGGTTCATCGATGCAGCGAAGGAAGAATCGGTCAATACGATTTTGGAATTGGCAGACTTGAAGGAGACCGCCCGCCTGAAGGCGCTCATCGTCTCCGGATGTCTGACGCAGCGATACAAGGAGCAATTGTTGGAGGAAATGCCGGAAATCGACGGCATCGTCGGCACGGGGGAGTTCCACAAAATTAATGATATCGTCGCCGAAGCGCTTCAAGGCAAGAAGCCGATCCGCGTTGGCAATCCGGTATTCAACTATGAACAGATCTTGCCTCGCAAAGTTGCGACGCCACGGTACACCGCTTATGTCAAAATCGCGGAGGGCTGCGATAACAATTGCACCTTCTGCAGCATTCCGATTATGCGCGGCAAATTCCGCAGCCGCTCGATGGAATCGATTCTGGCCGAGGCGAAGCAGCTTGCGGAGCAAGGGGTGAAGGAGATCAGCCTAATCGCCCAGGACTCCACCAACTACGGCGTCGATCTGTACGACGGCTTCAAGCTGCCGGAGTTAATGAACAAAGTAAGCGAAGTGCCTGGCATCGAGTGGGTTCGCCTGCATTATGCGTATCCGGGATTTTTCACGGAAGAGCTGATCGACACGATCGCCATGAATCCGAAGATCTGCAAATATGTCGATATGCCGCTGCAGCATAGCGAAGACACGATTCTGAAGCGGATGCGCCGGCCAGGCCGCCAGCGCGATTCCCGCGAACTGGTTCGCAAAATCCGGGCGCGGATTCCGGAAGTGGCCCTTCGCACCTCGATTATCGTTGGTTTTCCGGGGGAGACGGACGAAGATTTTGAAAACTTGGCTTCCTTCGTGCGCGAGATGAAATTCGATCGCCTCGGCGTCTTCACTTATTCGCCGGAAGAAGGCACGGCGGCAACGCGCCTTCCGGATCATGTGCCGGATGAAGTGAAGGAATGGCGCGCGAATACGCTGATGGAAATTCAGCGCGAAGTGTCGAAGAACGTGAACGAGCGCCATATCGGCCGCACGCTGGACGTGCTGGTTGAGCGTTATGACGGCCGCAACGACGTATATATCGGACGTTCGCAGTATGATGCGCCGGAGATTGACGGCGAGGTGTTCATCTCGAACTGCAATGTTAACATCGGGGAGATCGCCAAAGTCAAAATTACGCACGCACTCGAATTTGATTTGGCCGGGGAGGGTATCTTGTGAATCTGGCGAACAAGATCACGTTAACTCGCATATTTCTTGTGCCGATCATGATGTTCTTCTTGCTGGTGAATTTTGATTATTTGCCGCCGATTCAGATAGAAGACTTCTATATTACGTACAACCAGATCATCGCGGCCCTTATCTTCATTATTGCGGCCAGCACCGATGGCGTGGACGGGTATATCGCCCGCAAGCGCAAAATGGTGACGAATCTGGGCAAGCTGCTTGATCCGTTGGCAGACAAGCTGCTGGTGGCCGCCGTGCTCATCTCGCTGGTCGAGATGGGGAAATGCGACGCTTTGATCGCGATCGTCATCATTAGCCGCGAGTTCGCCGTCACGGGGCTTCGCCAGGTCGCTCTGCTGGAAGGAACCGTCATGGCCGCGAGCAAGTGGGGAAAGTGGAAGACGGCTACCCAAATTACCGCTATCGTCGCGATGCTGCTGAACAATTTTCCGTTTGTTCTGGTGGGCATTCCGTTCGACGTGATCTCTACCTGGATCGCTGCGATCATTACGATCTATTCGGGTATTGATTATTTTGTCAAAAATAAAAGTGTGCTTCATTTCTCGTAGCCTGTCTGCAGGACAATAGGCGCTTTTTCCCGTCTCGACCAGTGTGGAAAAAGGCCTATTTTTTCTTGGATGAGTACGGTATGTTTCCAAATGTGCACTTATGCTGAATTGAAAAGGGATGATATGGGATGAACGCGGAAATCATTGCTGTAGGCACCGAGCTGCTGCTCGGCGAAATCGTAAACACGAATGCGCAGTTTATTTCGCAGCAATTGGCGCTGCTTGGCATCGATGTTTATTTTCAGACGGTGGTCGGAGATAATCCGCACCGGCTTCGCCATGTGCTGGAGACAGCGAGAACCCGCTCGCGAATCATTATTTTGACCGGCGGCCTCGGCCCGACGATGGATGATATTACGAAGGATATCGTGGCCGAGCTGTTGGGACGGGGGACCTTCCTGGACGAAGCGGCGGTACTCAAGATGGAGCAAATGTTCTCCCGCCGGGGCACGCCTATGGTGGAGAGCAATAAGCGCCAGGCGTTGGTTATCGAGGGCGCCGCGATTCTGCCGAATGAGACGGGGCTTGCGCTCGGCAACGCGCTGCTGGCGGACGGAACGGCCTTCATCCTGCTGCCGGGACCGCCGCGCGAGATGAAGCCGATGTTCGAGCAGGAAGTGATTCCGTGGCTGCAGGGCAGCGGCCTGCTGGATGAGTCGGTGCTGCATACCAGGAAGCTCAAATTCGCGGGAATCGGCGAGTCGAAGCTGGAGGATATGCTCCGCGACCTGATTGAGGCGCAGGAGCATACGACGATCGCCACCTATGCGAAGGAAGGGGAAGTGCTGATCCGGCTCGCGACGAAGACGGCGGATGAACGGGAGGCGGCGCAGCGTCTCGCAGAGACGGAGTCGGCCATTATAAGCCGTATCGGAGACCATTTGTTCGCGGCGGAAGATATCTCCCTGCCCGAGGCGCTGCTTCAGCTCATGAGCGAAAGGAAGCTTACGCTGTCGGCGGCCGAGAGCTGCACCGGCGGATTGTTCGCCGAGATGATTACGTCCGTGCCGGGAAGCTCGGAGGTGTTCCAGGGAGGCGCCGTCACGTACTCGAACGAGATGAAGGAGCGAATCCTCGGCGTTCCGCACGAGCTTCTTGAAGGGGAGCAGGCGCCCGGAGCCGTCAGCGCCGAGACGGCCAAGGCGATGGCGGAAGGAATGCAGGACATCGCGGACACCGACTTCGCGATCGCGATAACGGGCGTCGCCGGACCGGGCCATTCCGAACGGAAGCCGGTGGGCCTCGTCTATATTGCCATCGCCGAGAAGGGAAGAGACACGCAGGTCGAGGAGCTTCGCTTGACAGGAGACCGTTCGACGATTCGTCTGAGAACCGTGAATGCGGTCATGTACCGGCTGTGGCTCCGTGCCCGGCAGCATAGCTAGGCTTGACTGAGTTGGCGGAAGCCGCTACAATTGAATGGACGGAAGAACCGCAGCAAGGCGCAAGCCGCTCTTGTTGCGGTTTTTTGCGTATAGGGGAGGAGGATGCCCAAGATCGATCCTTTTATGGAATTTTAAGATAAATGCGCCTGCGAAAAAAACGAATGTATGTTCGAAAAAAAGCTTGGCAAACGGATCGAAAGACGGTATGATAGAGGTATCAAATGGAACAAAGGAAGTGAGTATGTGTCAGATCGCCGCGCTGCATTAGAAATGGCATTGCGCCAAATCGAGAAACAATTCGGTAAAGGTTCGATCATGAAACTTGGCGAGTCCAACCATATGCAGGTTGAGATTGTGCCGAGCGGATCGTTGGCACTTGATATAGCTCTTGGAATCGGCGGATTGCCAAGAGGACGGATTATTGAAGTATACGGACCGGAATCTTCCGGTAAGACGACGGTTGCGCTTCATGCGATTGCTGAAGTGCAGAAGGTTGGCGGACAAGCTGCGTTCATCGACGCGGAGCATGCGCTCGATCCTACATACGCGAGCAAGCTTGGCGTCAACATTGACGAGCTGCTTCTCTCCCAGCCGGATACAGGGGAGCAGGCGCTCGAGATTGCCGAAGCGCTCGTGCGCAGCGGCGCGGTGGACATTATCGTCATCGACTCCGTCGCGGCTCTCGTGCCGAAGGCGGAGATTGAAGGCGAGATGGGGGATTCCCACGTCGGTCTGCAGGCCCGCCTCATGTCCCAGGCGCTTCGCAAATTGTCCGGGGCGATCAGCAAGTCCAAGACGATCGCGATCTTCATCAACCAGCTTCGCGAGAAGGTCGGCGTCATGTTCGGCAACCCGGAGACGACGCCGGGCGGCCGCGCATTGAAGTTCTACTCCACGATCCGGCTGGATGTCCGGCGGGTGGAGACGATCAAGCAGGGCAACGACATGATCGGGAACCGGACACGCATCAAGGTCGTGAAGAACAAGGTCGCGCCTCCATTCAAGCAGGCAGACATCGATATTATGTACGGCGAAGGGATCTCCCGCGAAGGAAGCATCGTAGATATCGGCACGGAGATGGACATTATTCAGAAGAGCGGGGCCTGGTATTCATACGAGGGCGAGCGTCTGGGCCAAGGCCGTGAGAATGCGAAGCAGTTCCTGAAGGAAAATCCGGAGATCGCTCTGACGATCGAGAACAAGGTTCGTGAAGCAAGCAATTTGTCGACGGTGGTCCGGAACCATTCCGAGCATGATGCTGAAGAGGCTGAGGATGCTCTGGAGCTGGAACTGGAATCGTAAGCCTGTTTCTGGAACAAGCGCCTTCCTGTGAGGGCGCTTGTTTTGTCATGTCCGTGTACATAAGGATGCGGGTAACGCGAAATCATGCGCGGATCCCGGCGAAGCCAACGAATGATGGCTTTGCGGGCGAGGTCGCACACAGGAGGAGCAGACGGATGAACAAGCAGGAACGCATCGTGACGATCATGCGGGTGGAGCAGGATCGAACCCAGCGGGGGCGCTATGTCCTGCATTTTGACAGCGGCGAGTCCCTCAACGTGCATGAGGATGTCATGATCAAGTACCGTCTTCTGAAGGGAGCGGACATCGCTATCGACGCGATTGACGATATATTGCGGGCCGATGAGGGGAACAAGGCCTATGTGCAGGCGCTGCGCCATCTGCAGCGCAAGCCGAGAACGAGGATGGAGATCATCCGCCATCTGAGCCAGAAAGGCTATGAAGAAGGAGTCGTACGAGAAGCCGTCTCGCGTCTGGAGGAAGAGCGTCTGGTAGACGATCGGGCGTACGCCGAGCAGTGGGCATACGAGCGCACGTCGATGCATGCGAAGGGCCGCCGCTTCATTGAGCAGGAGCTGAAGCAGAAGGGCGTGCCGGAGCAGCATATCGCCGCCGCCCTTACTTCTATTGATCCGGAGGAGGAGCGGGACGGGGCGCAGTGCGCTGCCGCCAAGAAATGGCGCCAGACGCAGGGCGAGCCGCATATGCGGAAGCAAAAAGTGATTGCTTTCCTGCTTCGGCGCGGCTATCCGATGGACCTGGCCCGCCGCGCTGCCGAGGAGGCGGCGCAGGAAGCCGATGCGGAGGATGAGTTCTAAGCGGGCGGCTCCGGTCAAAGATATCGCTCTTCGCCGTCATTTGCTTGACAATATCTTTTCATGAATAATAAAATGAACATGTATCTTTATTATCGCGAAATCAGTTTCCACTTCCAGAAATTGATTTCTACATGATTCATTTCGCCAATATCATGATTTCCGATTGCCGCTTTCGGGCGGCGCACGCCTCCGCGCGTGCACTTCGCCGGCGCTCATGCGTCGGTCCATGATACGAACCTGAATTTTGTAATGAAACACGTGAACAACTGAACAAATGAAACCTGTCCCAAGCAGTGCTTGGAGCAACCAACGGGGAGGTGAGGCAATGGAGATGAACATTTGGCTCGCGCTCGCTCTCGTTGTGGCCGCATTGATCTTGGGGTTTGGAATCGGGTACCTGATTCGCAAATCGCTTGCTGAAGCGAAGATAACGAGTGCCGAGCATGCCGCGGAGCAGATTATGGACAGCGCGCGCAAGGAAGCAGAGGCACTGAAGAAGGAAACGGTGCTCGAAGCGAAGGACGACATCCATAAACTGCGCACGGAAGCGGAGAAAGACATTCGCGAGCGCCGAAACGAAGTTCAGCGTCTGGAAAGACGCGTTGTGCAAAAAGAAGAGTCATTGGATAAAAAGCTGGAGTCGCTGGAGCGCAAAGAAGAACAAATCACGACCAAAGAAAAGCGCATCGAAGAGACCCAGCAGCAGGTTGAACGGACGCTGCAGCAGCAAGTTGCGGAGTTGGAACGGATCTCGAATCTGACGATGGAAGATGCGCGGAGCATTATCCTGTCCAATGCGGAACAGGAGGTACGGCACGAGACCGCGCAGATGATCAAAGATATCGAGCAGCAGGCACGCGAAGAAGCGGACAAGCGCTCACGCGAGATTATTACGCTTGCTATCCAGCGCTGCGCCGCCGATCACGTAGCAGAGACGACGGTCTCTGTCGTGGCATTGCCGAACGAAGAGATGAAGGGCCGGATTATCGGCCGCGAAGGCCGGAATATCCGTGCGCTTGAGACACTGACAGGAATCGATCTGATTATCGACGATACGCCGGAAGCGGTAATTCTGTCCGGATTCGATCCGATACGGCGGGAAATCGCGCGGACGGCCTTGGAGAAGCTGGTCGCCGACGGGCGTATCCACCCGGCTCGCATCGAGGAAATGGTGGAGAAGTCCCGCAAGGAAGTCGACGAGCGCATCCGCGAATACGGGGAGCAAGCGACGTTCGAGGTCGGAGTGCATGGCTTGCATCCGGATCTGATTAAGATTCTGGGACGTCTCAAGTTCCGTACGAGCTACGGTCAGAATGTGCTCAAGCATTCCATGGAAGTGGCATATCTCACCGGCTTGATGGCGGGAGAGCTGGGCGAAGATGTAACCTTGGCACGCCGTGCCGGGCTGTTGCATGATATCGGAAAAGCGCTGGATCACGAGGTGGAAGGATCCCACGTCGAGATTGGCGTAGAGTTGGCGAAAAAGTATAAAGAACACCCTGTAGTCATTAACAGCATTGCATCCCATCACGGGGATTGCGAAGCGACATCGGTTATCGCAATGCTGGTGGCAGCGGCGGATGCGCTGTCTGCGGCCAGACCGGGAGCGCGTCGTGAGACGCTCGAAACCTATATCAAACGGCTGGAGAAGCTGGAAGACATTTCCGAGTCGTTCGAAGGGGTGGAGAAATCGTACGCCATCCAGGCTGGACGCGAAGTTCGCGTCATGGTTCAGCCGGAAAAGATTGACGATGCGGAAGCGTACCGACTCGCTCGGGAGATTACGAAGAAAATCGAGAGCGAGCTGGACTATCCGGGTCATATCAAGGTGACGGTAATCCGCGAGACCCGTGCGGTAGAATATGCGAAATAAGCAAAAGCTATAGCGTAAGCGCGAGAAGTGGCCTTCTGGGCCACTTCTCCTGATTTAAGGAGGACCCAGTCATGAAAGTCTTGTTTATCGGCGATATTGTGGGCAATACGGGACGCAAGGCCGTGAAGCAGCTGCTGCCGGAGCTGAAGCAGAAATATAACCCGCATATCATTATCGCCAATGCGGAGAACGCCGCCGGGGGGCGGGGCGTTACGGCCGCGATCGTGAAGGAGTTCCTTGATCTGGGCATTCATGGCTTTACGATGGGGAACCATACATGGGACAACAAAGATATTTTCGAATGGATTGACGAGGAGCCGCGGATGGTGCGTCCCGCCAACTTCCCGGAAGGAACGCCCGGCAGAGGGCATACCGTCATCAAAGCGAACGGCAAGGAGCTTGTTATTATCAATTTGCAGGGGCGGACGTTCCTCCCGGCCATTGATTGCCCCTTCCAAAAGGCGGACGACATTTTGGAAGGTCTCGGAAAAAAGGCGCGTGCCATACTCGTCGATTTCCATGCCGAAGCGACATCGGAGAAGATTGCAATGGGCTGGCATCTCGACGGCCGCGCTTCGCTGGTCGTGGGCACGCATACGCATGTCCAGACGAATGACGATACGATACTCCCTAACGGCACGGCCTATTTGACCGATGTCGGCATGGTCGGTTCGCGGGAAGGCGTGCTTGGCATGGAGCGGGAAGCGGTGCTGCGCAAGTTCAGGACACAGCTTCCGGTAAGGTTCGTCGTCGATGAAGGCAAATGGCAGTTCCACGCGCTGGTCGTTGACATTGATGAAGCGACCGGCAAAGCGACGAAGCTGGATAAAATCCGTATTCGCGAAGGCGAGTGGATGATGAGCTAGGGCAGGCGGGAACCCGGCGCCGGCTTTGGCGATGGCGGCGTACGGAGCGAGCTCGCTAACTGTCCCGATATGGATGCCGCCGCCCAGCTATTGCGTGAACAGGAACAGATCAGCCCGTTCGCTGCCCGGCTTTTCGCATGGATAGGAACGGAACAGTCCGACCACCGTATCTCCTTTGCACAGGGACTGAAGATGATTGGAATTTTTGGCTCGCTTGTGAATAGATTGTAATAGTGGAGTCAACCATCATTCCCGAGGAGGTACTTTCCATGGAAGTATTAAAGGTGTCAGCTAAATCCAACCCGAATTCCGTCGCGGGCGCATTGGCAGGAGTGCTGCGTGAACGCGGAGCGGCCGAACTTCAAGCGATCGGAGCGGGCGCATTGAATCAGGCGATTAAAGCAGTTGCGATTGCACGAGGATTCGTCGCACCAAGCGGGGTTGATCTGATTTGCATTCCTGCATTCACCGATATCGTCATTGACGGCGAAGACCGTACGGCCATTAAATTAATTGTCGAGCCCAGATAAAAAACGCATACATGGAAATGACCGGGGAACCTTACTCTGCCTGTTTACGACGTAAGCAGGTTTTTTGCTTTCCATGATGGGACACGCCACGCAGAAAGGATGATGCGATATGAACGCCCGTATTATCGATTTTCATTGCGATGTATTGTATAAGATGCTGTATCGCGGCACAGGCCGCTTCGAGCAGGAAGACGATTTTGACGTTACATTGCCGCGCCTGAAGCAAGGGGGAGTCGGCATGCAGGTGTTCGCGGTTTTCCTGGAGAACTCCGCGCTGGCAGGACCGCCGAAGTTTGCTCAGGTGCTGCGGAGCATCGATCTGCTGCGCGAGCGCATCAACACGCTTCCCGGGATGCGTCTCATCCGTTGGCGGGAAGATCTCGAGCGGTGGCAGCGGCAGCCGGAGCAGATCGGAACGCTGCTGTCTTTGGAAGGCGTAGACGCGCTGGAAGGGGATTTAGTGTATCTCCGCACCGCTTACGAGCTGGGTGTCCGCTTCATCGGGCTGACCTGGAATCATGCCAACTGGGCGGTTGACGGGACGTTGGAGGAGCGGCAAGCCGGCTTTACTGCGCTGGGCCGAAGCCTAATCCGGGAATGCGATCGCCTGGGACTTGTCATTGATGTGTCGCATTTGAACCGGACGGCATTTTGGGAGCTCCTCGAGCTGACGGAGCGGCCGATCTTCGCCTCTCATTCCAATGCGGCGGCCGTGCTTGAGCATCCGCGCAACCTGACGGACCAGCAGATCCGGGCCATTATCGCGCGGGACGGAAGAATAGGCGTTACCTTCGTGCCGCATTTCATCCATGAAGGGGACAAGGCTTCCATTGATCATTTGCTCCGCCATATCGAGCATATCGCCGCATTGGGCGGCGAGCGGCATCTGATGTTCGGATCAGACTTCGACGGCATCGACAAGAAGGTAGAGAAGTTGGAGCATGCGGGGCAGTATACGAACTTATTAAATGAACTGCATAAAAGATTCAGTCCGGATTTCGTAGAGCGGATTTCTTCCGCCAATGCATTATCGTTTCTCGCGGCCCATCTTCCCGAACGCGAACAATAATATGGATATTCATCTCGACCGCGTATCATATCCATCGAAACTCGCTATCGTGGGGGAGGCAGAAAACGCTTGCTTTTTCAAGTACCCGGACATAGAATGAGAGTGACTCAACCATTTTCTAATATTTTACTTGTTATATTTTTCGGAAATATTTATTTCGCGGCAGTGAATATGGATGCGAGTCACTTTGCAAAAGGAGTGGGCGAGCTTGATTAGTCAATTATCTTGGAAAATCGGGGGTCAACAAGGAGAGGGTGTAGAAAGTACAGATCGTATTTTCTCAACGGCTTTGAATCGTCTAGGCTATTATCTATACGGCTATCGTCACTTTTCTTCCCGAATCAAGGGTGGACATACGAATAACAAAATACGCATCAGCACCGTGCCAATCCGTGCGATATCGGACGACCTGGACATTCTCGTCGCTTTCGATCAAGAGACGATCGATCTGAACGCGAAAGAATTGCGGCCGGGAGGCGTTATCGTTGCCGATGCGAAATTCGCGCCAGTCGTGCCGGAAGGAATCGATGCACGGCTATTTGCTGTTCCGTTCACCGCTATCGCGGACGAACTGGGCGCATCTTTGATGAAAAACATGGTTGCTTCCGGGGCGTCCTGGGCCTTGCTTGGATTGCCGCTGGACGTGTTCAATAAGGCGTTGGAAGAGGAATTTGGGCGCAAAGGGCCGGCAGTCGTCGAAAAGAACGTCGAGGCCTCCCGCCGCGGGGCGGAATTCATCCTTGAGCAGGCCGGCGGCCCGCTGACGGAGTTCCAGCTTGAACCGGCGGACGGGAAGCAGAAGCTCTTCATGATCGGGAACGATGCGATTGGCTTGGGGGCAATCGCCGCAGGCTGCCGCTTGATGGCGGCTTACCCGATTACGCCGGCATCGGAGATTATGGAGTACTTAATCAAGCGGCTTCCGAAGTTCGGCGGAACGGTCATTCAGACCGAAGACGAGATTGCCGCAGTTACGTTGGCCATCGGGGCCAACTACGGCGGAGTCCGGGCAATGACCGCATCCGCGGGTCCGGGGTTGTCGCTCAAGGCGGAAGCGATTGGGCTGGCCGGAATGACGGAAACTCCAATCGTTATCGTCAATACGCAGCGCGGAGGTCCGAGCACCGGCCTGCCGACGAAGCAGGAGCAGAGCGATCTGAATGCGATGGTCTACGGCACCCATGGCGAGATCCCTAAGATCGTCATGGCGCCGAGCTCCATCGAAGAGTGCTTCTACGATACGATCGAGGCATTTAACCTCGCGGAGAAATACCAATGCCCGGTCATCGTCATGACCGATCTGCAGCTTTCGCTGGGCAAGCAGTCGTGCGAACTGCTCGATTACGAACGCATCGTCATCGATCGCGGCAAGCTGACATCGGATCTGCCGCCTCTGGAGCAACACGGCCAATTCAAGCGCTATGAATGGACGGAGGACGGCATCTCCCCGCGCGTTATCCCTGGGGAGAAGGGCGGTCTGCATCATGTGACCGGCGTAGAGCACGATGAGATTGGGCGTCCGTCCGAGAGCGCGGCGAACCGAAAGAAGATGATGGATAAGCGGCTGCGGAAGATCAAGGGCCTGCAAATAACGAATGCGATTCATGCAGATACGCCGCACGAGGAGCCGGATCTGCTGTTCGTCGGCATGGGCTCCATCGGCGGAACGATAGACGAAGCGCGCCGCAGACTGGAAGCGGAAGGAATTAAGACGAACCATGTCACCGTGCGGCAGATTCACCCGTTCCCGACGGAGCTGTTCAAGCCGCATGCGGAACGGGCCCGTCAAGTGGTTGTCATCGAGAACAACGCTACCGGACAATTGGCGGATCAGATTCAGCTGCATGTCGGCTGCCGAGAGAAGCTGCGCCGCGTCAACAAATACGACGGCACTCCGTTCCTGCCGTCCGAATTGTACAATCATAGCAAGGAGCTGGTCTAAGAATGGCTACGTTTAAAGAATTCCGCAACAATGTGAAGCCGAACTGGTGCCCGGGCTGCGGTGATTTCTCGATACAGGCGGCCATTCAACGGGCGGCGGCCAATGTCGGACTTGAGCCGGAACAGTTGGCGGTCGTATCCGGAATTGGCTGCTCGGGCAGAATCTCCGGTTACATTAACGCGTACGGTTTCCACGGCATCCATGGACGCGCCTTGCCGATTGCGCAGGGGCTGAAGCTGGCGAACCGGGATCTGACCGTTATCGCCTCCGGGGGAGACGGCGACGGCTTCGCGATCGGGATGGGGCATACGGTCCACGCCATTCGCCGGAACGTCAATATTACGTACATCGTGATGGACAACCAGATTTACGGCTTGACGAAGGGGCAGACCTCTCCGCGCAGCGCCGTCGGCTTCAAGACGAAGAGCACGCCGGAAGGCGCGATTGAATCGACCTTGTCGCCGCTGGAGATTGCGCTCGCGTCCGGAGCGACATTCGTCGCGCAGTCGTTCTCGAGCGATCTGAAGCAGTTGACCGCGCTGATCGAAGCCGGCATACAGCATGAAGGATTTTCCCTTATCAACGTGTTCAGCCCGTGCGTCACGTTCAACAAAATCAACACGTACGACTGGTTCAAGGAGCATATCATTAATCTTGACACCGTCGAGAACTATGACCCGTCGAACCGCGTGATGGCGATGACGAAGCTGATGGAGACCGGCGGTATGATAACGGGACTGATCTATCAGGATACTTCTCGCCGCTCCTACGAGAATCTTGTCCCGGGCTTCCGGGAAGAGCCGCTCGCACATCAAGATTTGCGGATCACGCCTGAGCAATTTGACCAATTGGTATCGGAATTCAAATAACCAATCCCATTAAGGCATGCGTCGCGTGGCGCGTGCCTTATTTTATTGATATGAGAAAATAAGACCCGCCATCCCTGCTGCAGCAAATCGACACCTCCTTCGTCAACGCTGTTATACTCACTATCCCATAGGGGCAGGAAAGTCATCATACAAGTGAAATTTCAATGTCGAGGTTGTGAAGGAAATGTCAGTCCGCTGTCTGCGTTCTTATGCTCGCTATCCCATAGGCGCAGGAAAGTAGCCATAGTAGCTACCTTACGACCAGACAAATATCACCCACATTAATTCGAACCCGCTGACAGGATGGGATATTGAACAAAAGTCGGGGTCCGCCTGATAGGATGGGATAATGAGCAAAAGGCCAGGTGAGCGCCTGACGGTATGGGATATTGAACAAAAGGGCCGCGTAGGCCCATGCTGTTGGAAATGCAAAAAGGGAAAAGGCGGTCAGGGCGAAAAGTCGACTTTTTGCGCGGGCGGGAGTATAATATGGAGTGGTACAAGATAGAGAGATCACAACAACGTGAGGTGGATGAGAAATGAAAACTGTACCCGTCGGCGTGTCAGGACGTCATATTCATTTAACACAGCAAGATATTGAGACTCTGTTCGGAGCAGGCTATCAACTGACCGAGTTCAAGCCGCTGTCCCAGCCGGGGCAATTCGCGGCCAATGAGACGGTTGAAGTTATCGGTCCGAAAGGTTCGTTCAAGAAGGTCCGCATTTTGGGCCCTGCGCGTCCGGCTTCCCAATTGGAAGTGTCGCGTACAGACGCGTTTACGCTCGGAGTCAACCCGCCAGTCCGGGAATCGGGCAATATCGAAGGCACACCAGGCATTCAAATTAAAGGGCCTGCAGGTGAAGTGGAACTGAAGCAAGGGGTTATTGTGGCGGCACGCCATATTCACTTCCATACTTCAGATGCCGAGAAGTGGGGCATTCAGGACAAAGCTAAGCTTCGGGTTCGCGTCGGCGGAGAGCGCGGCGTTATCTTTGAAAATGTGATTGCGCGCGTCCATGACAATTTTGCCTTGGACATGCATATTGATACGGATGAAGCGAATGCAGCCGGCGTGAAGAATGGAGACACGGCTGAAATCGTTGATTAATAGAAGCGGGAACGTCGAATGCAGCTGCTCGTTAGGGCGGCTGCATTTTTGCTGTGTTCCTTTTTCGGGTGCCGATTGTTAGGAAGGGCAGAGGCACTCCTTTGCGCGTAAGTGCGTTCGGCTGTCCGCGACGAGGGCAGCGGTTTTTCTTGGCTTGGCTCCGCACGCGGAATAATGCTATAATTTGTTGTAATGCTTTTTTTGGAATAGGCATCAATCATTCACCGCAAACCTATGACATTACGATATGAAGGAGTGACCGACATCATGAGCAAAGAGTCGAAGGATTACTCCAAATATTTTGATTTCTCGAACGCAAAAGTGATTTCGGAGGATGAACACGGTAAGCGCATTCGTATCAATGGTCGCGAAATCAACATTATTTCGGAGCCTAATCATCGAGCAGAGAAGCAGCGGGGGAAGCAGGACATCGTTGTCCATTATGAAGAGGCGGTTCCCGCAGAACTGCAGCAGTTAGGTACAGGCAAGCATTATCTCATCTATACGTTCGGCTGCCAGATGAACGAGCATGACTCCGAGACGATGAGCGGGCTGCTCGAACAGATGGGGTACCGGAAGACGGAAGATCGCCAGATGGCGGACATCATTCTTCTCAATACATGTGCGATCCGGGAAAATGCCGAGGATAAGGTGTTCGGCGAGCTTGGCCATCTGAAGACGCTTAAGCTCGAGCGGCCAGGTCTGCTGCTTGGGGTATGCGGCTGCATGTCCCAGGAAGAAACGGTGGTCAACCGAATTATGCAGAAGCATCCGTTCGTCGACCTCGTCTTCGGGACGCATAATATTCACCGACTGCCTTATTTGGTCCGCGATGCTCTGTTCAATAAAGAGATGGTCATCGAAGTATGGTCGAAGGAAGGCGACATCATCGAGAACCTGCCGAAGAAGCGGGAAGGGATGCGCGCCTGGGTGAATATCATGTATGGCTGCGACAAGTTCTGCACCTATTGCATCGTGCCATATACGAGAGGCAAGGAGCGGAGCCGCCTTCCGGAGGATGTCATCGCGGAAGTGCGCGAGCTGGCGCGGCAAGGCTTCAAAGAGATTACGCTGCTCGGGCAAAATGTCAACGCCTACGGCAAAGATTTCACGGACCGGCACTATACGTTCGGCGATCTGATGGATGATATCCGCAAAATCGATATTCCTCGCGTCCGTTTCACGACATCTCATCCGCGCGATTTCGATGATCGGCTCGTGGAAGTGCTCGCGAAGCGCGGCAATCTGGTGGAGCATATCCATCTGCCGGTGCAATCGGGCAGCAGCGAGATATTGAAAAAGATGAGCCGGAAGTATGATCGCGCCCGCTTCCTCGAGCTGGCCGGCAAGATTAAGCAAGCGATTCCGGATGTCGTGCTGACGACGGACATTATCGTCGGGTTCCCGGGCGAGACTGACGAGCAGTTCGAGGAGACGATGACCTTGGTGAAGGAGGTCGGGTTCGATTCCGCCTTTACCTTTATTTACTCGCCGCGCGAGGGCACGCCTGCCGCTCAGATGGAAGATAATGTTCCACTCGAGGTGAAGAAAGCGCGTCTCCACCGTCTGAACGAGCTGATGACGGAACTGAGTCGCAAGAGCAATGAGAAGCTGATCGGCACGACCGTCGAGGTGCTGGTGGAAGGCGTAAGCAAAAACAACGCCAACATTTTGTCCGGCCGCACGCGCACGAACAAGCTGGTTCATTTTCCAGGTTCGGAAGAGCTGATCGGCCGCTTCGTTCACGTGCGCATCGACGATGCCCTGTCCTACTATATCAAGGGCGAAATGGTGCCGGAGCCGGTGCAAATCAGCTCCTAGCGGCGTGAACTTCGGCATGATCCGGCGCGGAGGCCTGACGCGGGATGACACGCAAGCCCTGCACCTTATTTTGCAACAATACGATAATCCAGATGGGAGAGGTTCGCATTGACGCAACATTTACATGATTCGTCCAAGGCTTCACCATGCAGCAGCATGCCTTCCTATAATACGCGTGATCTGCTGGTCCGCGACGATATTATGGCGAAGGCGAAGCAGCTCGCCGAGATGATTTGCACGACGGATGAAGTCATTCATTACCAAAAGGCGGAGAAGCTCGTCCAGAAGCATGAACGGGTGCAGGAGCTTATCTCGGCCATGAAGAAGAAGCAGAAGGAAATTGTCGCCTTCGAGTCGTTCCAGAATCAGGCGATGGTGGAGAAAATCGAGAAGGAAATCGAAGAGCTGCAACAGGAGCTCGACAATATTCCGCTCGTCGTGGAATTCCAGCAGAGCCAGACCGATGTGAACTACTTGCTGCAACTGGTCATGTCCGTCATTCGGGATACGGTGGCCGAGAAGATTGAAGTCGAGGCGGCGACCCCGGAAGATCCGGTGACGTGCAGCGACTAAGCCGAGAATGAAGCGATACGATAGATACAGCCGAAGCGGGCTTCCGTCCCTGATACAGGGGAAGGAAGCCTGTTTCGTTATGGGCTTTAGCCCGTTGAGTGCGTGAAACGCACGAAACAAAAAACCACCCGCTATGCGGGTGGAGGGATCGAGGGTTTGACCAACAAGACCATCCCGATAAAATTGAGATGTTCAGGCTCAATGAAAGGAATGGTCTTAGATGGCAAACAAGAACTATAGTCTAGCTCACACGAAGTGGATGTGCAAATACCACATTGTGTTCACCCCGAAGTATAGACGGAAAGAGATTTATAATCAAGTGAGAAAAGACTTGATTGAAATCTTCAAGCGTTTATGTAAATACAAGGGAGTGGAGATCTTAGAAGGTCACATGATGCCAGATCATGTACATATGCTAGTAGCGATTCCTCCAAAAATCTCAGTATCATCATTCATGGGATATCTGAAGGGAAAAAGCTCACTGATGATATTCGAGAAGCATG
>NZ_LDIG01000130.1 GCF_015845845.1 Paenibacillus dendritiformis | reverse complement strand
CTTTGTATGAGTCTCGTTGCTGGAGCTGTGCCTCTACAAACAAGAGTGTCGAAGCGCCGACAAACAACTTTTGGGCTCGGTAATCCAATGACTCATCTCTAGTGGAATTCACACGTTATCCATAGAAATCTCCTTTGTTGAGCGTTTTATGGATACGCTGAGGGTAACTCAACAATAGGAGATTTCTTTATTTTTGTCCACGAATATAGTTCAATAAGTTACAAATATAGAGAATTATAGGGTGAAAATTTTCGTAAAAAGATTGATGCAACGCTAGTGGTATTTTCATTGATTTTTGTCCCTAATCTATAGAAAAGTCCGAAATTGATGCAGTTTTGCAGCAACTCCTGTTACCGAGCCACACGCCATCTAGGAATGCTGCTGGTTCACAGCATTTTTAGCGGGGGCGGCTGCGGGAAACAGGGGCAGGGCTGTCTCGTGCTCGTGGCGGCCAACAACGACTTACGGGAGAGCCCCTGCCGTTCAAGCCCTTAAGCCCGGTTCCGATGAACCGGGCTCTGTTCGCGTGCGCAGCGTCCCGGAACGCCCGGAACGGCGGGTTACGGCTCCAGCGCCTTCATTTCTTCCTCGCGCTCGGCCTGCTTGCGGTGAGCGATGCGGCTGCTGGCGGCCGCGGCGATGGCCCCGACGATATCATCCAGGTACGTGTGGATTTGGCCATCGCTTTTGTCATTCAGCTTTTTCAGAATGCCCGGCTTCATTTTGTCCACATATCCGTAATTGGTGAAGCCGATGCTGCCGTACACGTTCACGATCGAGAAGGCCAGCACTTCATCGACGCCGTACAGGCTCTCGTCGTTCTCGATCATTTCCTGCAGGGCCGGAATAAGCTTGCCCTCCTCCGCCAAAATATCGAGCTGGATGCCGGTCAGCACGGCATTCTGCACTTCCCGCTTCAGGAGCACCTGCTCGACGTTATATTTGCAATATTCCATCGTCAGCTCCGGGAAGTACTGCCGCTGCAAAAACATGACCAGCTCGGCGATCTGGTCCACCGTAATCCCCCGTTTTTGGAGCCATTCGCGGGTGGCGTTCTCGATTTTATCACTGTCCAGACTATAGGGCTTTTTTGCCTCGGCGGGCATGTTCATATCTGTCGGTTGATTCATCGTTGAGCACCTCTTTTTTGTTCATTTCCATAGCGTGCGAATTCGTCACAACACTTATGTATTCGACATTGTTCACCCATAACCTTCCTTTGCGGCCATGAAAAACGGGAGCAAACGCACGCAAGCGAAATCCGGCCGAACAACTTGTCATGAAGCGGACAGCCTGCTCGTATACATAGGACAAACGGGGGGAGACTTCACCGTCTCCTGCAACGAACTTGAAGGAGGTTGTATCGCTCATGAGGCGGACAAGTGCTTGGCGGCAAGGAAGGCTGGCGGTAATACTGACACTCCCTTTTGTATTGAGTGCCTGCGGAGGAGGCGACGGGGCCATTGACGCGCCTCCGCCAGATATCGAAGCAAGAATGATGGCGGAAGCGGAAGGCGGGGCGGGTTCCCCCGGCGCCAGCCTTACTGGGCAGGAGGATGCCCAGACGAACGCCAACATGACGGTCTATCTGCGGGATCGGAACGGCTATCTGGCCCCAATCTCTTACCAATGGGATGCGGCAGACGCGAAGGGCCTCGCGCAAGCCTCGCTCGAGCTGCTCGTGAAGCAGGGGCTGCACGGCGCCAAGCTTCCGGCCGGATTCGAGGCGGTACTGCCCCAAGGGACAGGCATTACGAATGTGACGCTCAAGCCGGATCAGAAGCTGGCGATTGTGGAGCTGTCGAAGGAGTTCGCCAACTATGAGCCGGCCGAGGAAAGGCAGATGCTGGAAGCGATAACGTGGACGCTGACCTCGCTGCCGGACGTGGAAAACGTTCAGTTATGGATGGATTCGCATAAATTGAATGAAATGCCGAAAAATGGCACGCCGCTCGATATCCCGTTGAACCGCCAGTTCGGAATCAACGTGGAGAAATCCGAGTCGGTCAATTATTTGCGGTCGATGCCGGTGACGCTGTATTTCTCCAGCTACAGCGAGGAGGGCAAGTCCTACTTCGTGCCGGTCACCCGCCTCGTCGAGCCTTCGGACAACCCGATCGAAGCGACGCTGGAGCAAATTATTGCGGGGCCGCTTAATCCGAAGACGCTGGAGCGGGTTGCCTCAGAGGAGACGACCGTCAGCGCGGTTGCCCAGGAGGGGGATACGCTGACCGTCGATCTGGCCGATACGATGTTCGAAGCGGGCGAGCCGGTGCCGGCCGAGCTGTTGAAGGCCGTCGTGCTCTCGCTGACCGAGCGGGAAGGCATTGCCAAGGTGAAAATCAAGATGAACGGCAACGCGGATATTCAAGGTACCGATAAGAAAAACTATTCGGAGCCTGTGGCGCGGCCGGTCATTAATCCGGCCTGGAAAGGGTAGAACAGGTGATTTTCGCCAAGGTCTTTGATAGAATAAGAAAATGTTCCCTATCGGACGACAGAGCAATGTCAGGAGGCAAAAATTCATGAGAAGCAACGGACGACAGGCGGATGAGCTCCGCCCGATTACGATTCGGACGAATACGAATAAATACGCGGAGGGCTCGGTCCTCATCGAGGTTGGCGACACAAGGGTCATGTGCACGGCGTCGGTTGACGAGAAGGTTCCCCCGTTCATGAAAGGCCAGGGGAAGGGCTGGATTACGGCGGAATACTCGATGCTGCCCCGGGCGACGCAGGTTCGCAATCAGCGCGAAGCGGCCCGCGGCAAGCTGACGGGACGCACGATGGAAATACAGCGGCTGATCGGGCGCGCGCTCCGCTCGGTCGTCGATCTGCATGCATTGGGCGAACGCACCATCACGCTCGATTGCGACGTGCTGCAGGCGGACGGAGGCACGCGTACGACTTCGATCACCGGATCGTTCGTTGCGATGGCGATGGCGGTCGACAAGATCGCAACCCAGCACAATCTGTCCAAGTTCCCGATTACCGATTTTTTGGGCTCGGTCAGCGTAGGCATCCTGCAAGGGAAGACGCTCCTTGACCTGAACTACGATGAGGATTCGACGGCCAAGGTCGATATGAACGTCGTCATGACCGGCAGCGGCAAGTTCGTGGAGGTGCAGGGCACGGGCGAGGACAGCCCGTTCTCGCGTCAAGAACTGAACGATCTGCTGGCCGCGGCGGAGAAGGGCATATTGGATATCGTCACACTGCAGAAGGAAGCGCTCGGGCCAATCGCCGACAAAATTACCGCGCAAGCGCAAGCAGCCGAAGGAGAGACCGTGAAGCCATGAGTACAGGGGAAGCCATGATACCGCAGCAAGATACAATTATTATTGCGACACAGAACCAGGGCAAGCTGAAGGAATTTCAGCTTGCCTTCCAAACGATCGGCAAGCGTGTGCTCAGCATGGCCGATTACCCGCATCTGCCCGACATCGAGGAGGATGGCGACACATTCGCGGCCAATGCGCTGAAGAAAGCGAAGACGATGGCCGAGGCATTGAAGCTGCCAGTGCTGGCTGATGACTCCGGCCTGTGCGTCGATCGGCTGGACGGGGCCCCGGGCGTCTACTCCGCCCGATACGCGGGCGGGCATGGGGACGACCAGGCCAACAATGCGAAGCTGCTGGCGGAGCTCGGGAAGCTTCCTCCGCTGGAAGCGGACGCGGAAGCTCCTGCCGGATGCCGCATTCTGAGCCCGGCCCGGTTCGTATGCGTCCTCGTCTTGTACGATCCGGCGCGTCAGTCCTGCGTCGAGGCCGCCGGCACCGCTGACGGCTATATTATCGACCAGCCCCGGGGCACTCATGGATTCGGCTATGATCCCCTCTTCTATCTTCCGGAGCTGGGACGCACGATGGCCGAACTGGCGCCCGAGGAGAAGGAGCGCATCAGCCATCGCGGCGCCGCCATCCGCCGGATGCTGGATATGCTCCGCTCCGGGACAGCCTGACGGTTTCAGGTGCGGAAGGAATCGGCGGAGACCGCTTTTTTTGGACCGCATCGCTTGCTGCGATGCGGTTTTTTTATTTATTTTTATATTTTCGATAAGAATACTATGGATTAATACTAGGCAAAGGGCGGAAAATATGAGAAAATACGGTCAACACATATCGAGGAGGATGGTTGACGATGACGGATACACCCCGCTCTTACGGTTTAGAGACCTTGGCAATTCATGCCGGACAGGAGGTTGACCCGACAACCCTGTCGCGCGCGGTCCCTTTGTATCAGACGACGTCGTACGCGTTCCGTGATCCGGATCATGCGGCCGATCTGTTCGCGCTGAAGGAATTTGGCAATATTTATACTCGTATCATGAATCCGACGACAGATGTGTTCGAGAAGCGGGTTGCCGCCCTTGAGGGGGGAGCCGGCGCATTGGCCACCGCTTCCGGGCAGGCGGCCATCACCTACGCGATCCTCAATATTGCCGGTGCCGGCGACGAGATCGTATCGGCCTCCAGCCTGTATGGCGGAACGTACAATCTGTTCTCGACGACGTTGAAGAAGCTGGGCATTACCGTCCGCTTCGTCGATCCAAGCGAGCCGGACAATTTCCGCAAGGCGATCACCGACAAGACGAAGGCGTTGTACGCCGAAAGCATCGGCAATCCGAAGGGCGACCTGCTCGATATCGAGGCGGTCGCGGCCGTGGCTCACGAGCATGGCTTGCCGCTCATCGTGGATAATACGTTCCCGAGCCCGTTCCTGCTTCGCCCGATTGAACACGGCGCCGATATCGTCGTCCATTCGGCGACGAAGTTCATCGGCGGACATGGCACCTCCATCGCCGGCATTATCGTGGACAGCGGCAAGTTCGATTGGACCGGAGGCAAGTTCCCGGGCCTTACCGAGCCGGATCCGAGCTATAACGGCATTATCTACACGGATGCGGTCGGACCGGTCGCATACATCACCAAGGCGCGGGTTCAACTGCTCCGCGATATGGGAGCGACGCTGTCGCCGTTCAACGCGTTCCTTCTCCTTCAAGGGCTGGAGACGCTGCATCTGCGCATGGAGCGCCACAGCGAGAACGCGCTGCGCGTAGCGCAGTTCCTGGAGGCCCATGATGCCGTCGCTTCGGTCAGCTATTGCGGTCTGCCTAGCCATCCTTCCTACGAGCTGGCCAAGAAATATTTGCCGAAGGGCCAGGGCGCGATTCTGACCTTCGAGATTAAAGGCGGCGTTGAAGCGGGCCGCCGGGTCATCAATCATGTGAAACTGCTGTCGCATCTGGCCAACGTCGGCGATTCCAAATCGCTCATCATCCATCCGGCCAGCACGACGCATCTTCAGTTGAGCGAGGAAGAGCAGCGCGCTGCCGGTGTTACGCCGGGCCTCATCCGCTTGTCGATCGGCACGGAATCCATCGATGATATTTTGAACGATCTGGATCAGGCGATTCGGGCAAGCCAATCCGAATAAGCCGCACACCCGGATAGCCGTTGCGGTCTGCCGGGATTCGGACGATACAAAGACACACGCCGCGGGGCGAGGAACCCGTTGGCGTGTGTTTTTTGCTTCTTCCCGGGGAGGGAGGAGACTGCTATTGAGACTTCCCGTTACCAGGCCACCCTGATGTTGTATTCGCGCAGCCAGCTGTCCACTTGAAGCAAATAGGCGAACAACTGCGGGCCGGACATGAGCTGCCCGAACCAAGGAAGATGAGAGCTCGCTTCTTCGGATGCCGCGATTTCGCGGATTCGGTCCGCTTGGATGAACTGATGCAGCGGCGATGCCGGATCGTCGAGCCGCGCCAGCGCTTGCCGGCGCACGGCCTGCAAATAATTCGGATTATGCGTTTTCGGGTACGGGCTTTTTTTCCGGTACAGCACTTCTTCCGGCAGAACGCCCTCCAGCGCCTTGCGGAGCACCCCTTTTTCCCGGCCGCCATACATCTTGATGCTCCATGGGATATTGTAGACGTATTCGACAAGCCGATGATCCGTATACGGAACGCGCACCTCCAGTCCTACCCCCATGCTCATCCGGTCCTTGCGGTCGAGTAAGGTCGGCATGAAGCGGGTAATATTGAGATAGGACATCACCCGCATCTTGGCGGCCTGCGCCTCTTCTCCCGGCAGGGGACCCACTTCCCGCACCGCATCGGCATAACGGTCCGCGACATATTCTTCGGCGCGAATCTGCTTCGCCACCTCCGGATGAAGCAGGCTGGAGCGGAGCGGAGTCGCCAGCGCCCAAGGGAAGGTATCGGCGTTCAACGCTTCCTCCCTGTGGAACCACGGATATCCGCCGAACACTTCATCCGCCGCTTCGCCGGAGAGGGCGACCGTGGCGCCTTTTTTGATCTCCTCGCAGAAGAGCAGCAGAGAGCCGTCGATATCGGCCATTCCGGGCATATCGCGCACACGCACCGCCTTCTGCAGCGAGCTGACCAGATCCGGGGTATCGAACTGTATCCAATGATGGGCCGTACCAAGCGATTCAACCATGCGTTCAATCCATGGCGCGTCCGCATTTGGCTGAAATGCATGGGCCTTGAAAAATTTGTCATTATCCACATAATCCACAGAATACGTATGAAGTTGGCCTAATCCGTGGCGTTCATAGTGACGGACGGTCAAGGCCGTCAACGCGCTGGAATCCAGGCCTCCGGAGAGGAAGGTGCAGACAGGCACGTCGGAGACGAGCTGGCGCTCCACGGTATCCTCCAAGAGCTCGCGGACCCGCTGCGCCGTCTCCTCGGCGGTTGCTTCATGCGGCATGCTCTGCAGCGTCCAGTACGCCTGAATGCGGACGCCATTGCGGTCATAGCGGAGCGTATGTCCCGGGCGGAGTTCCGCCAGATCGCGATATACCCCGTGTCCGGGTGTCCGGGCGGGGCCAATCATCCATACTTCAGCGACGCCTTCCGCGTTGAGCACCGGCTCGATATCCGGATGGGCGAGCATGGCCTTCGGCTCCGAGCCGAACAGGAGGAATCCATTGCCCCGCGCGTAGAAGAGCGGCTTCACTCCGAGCCGATCCCGGGCCATGAACAGACGCTGTTCCGCATCATCCCATATCGCGAACGCGAAAATGCCGTTCATTCGCTCCACGCAGCTATCCTTCCATTCCTGATAAGCGACGAGCAGAACTTCGGTGTCGCATTGGGTCCGGAAGCGGTAGCCGCGGCTGGCCAGTTCATCTCTCAGCTCCTTCGTGTTGTACAATTCCCCGTTATAAGTAATGGCATAGGTCCCTTGTTCCGTATGGCGAATCATCGGCTGAGCGCCATTTTCCGGATCAATGACGGACAATCTGCGGTGGCCAAGCGCGCATGGACCGGAGAGCCAGGTTCCTTTGGCATCCGGTCCGCGTGCGGATAATGTTTCAGTCATATGCTCCAAGACGCCGGAGTACTGCGTCAAGTCCCTTTTCCAATCGATCCATCCAGTAATTCCACACATGTAACGTTCATCCTCTCCGCATCAATCTCTCCCCGGAAGAATGATGAACCGGGTTCATCGGAAGATTGAGATAATAACATGGTTATGCGAAAAACAGCATAAGATGTATGTCCATCGGGAGAAGATAAAGAAAAACTCCAGAACCTTGCCGGCGGCCATCGCGGCAGACGGAGAACTGGAGCTGGGAAAGGGGGATGGCGGTGGAACGGCGCAGAATGTACGTGTCGGTCCAGCGGCGCACCATATTTTCGGACCCGGAAGCCGAAAGCTACGAGTTCAAGGTGGATGCCAATGAGGAGGAAATACAGCATCTTCAAGGCCTGATGGATCAGTTGGGAAAAGCGGAGACCGATGTCATCAGCAATGTTCTGATTCTTACTCCGATCGAGGCCGAGGATATGATGAACGTTCCTTATCAGCAGCGGCTGAATGCGGTCTATATGTGTATTCACAAATTGGGCACGGCAGATACGAAGCGATTTATCGAGCAAATGCTTGATTAAAGATGAGACACGACAGGAGGAAGCACGCATGACATGGAAAGCGACCAAATTCCGGCGTCCGGTTGAAATCGACGGTCGGCTGTGCGCCGAGATCGGGATGATTCCTGCGGATGAGAAGGCCACGCCGATCCTCGCTTATATCGCGCCCGTACGCAACGGGGGCTATGAACTGGTCCGGGCCGTGCGCAACGATGCGGACTATGAGACGGATTGGTACGATAATCCGATGCATATCGCTTTTGAAGAATTCGCGGCCGAGGATTTCGGGGCCGACACGCTGGGCGCGGAAGTGAACGGCAAGGATATGCTACTGGATGCGGCACTCGGCTCGGCGGAGGTCAGGGATGCCGTCGACCATCTGTTCCAGATGGATTAACGTTCCCGGAGCGGGTGTATCATCCAGCCGTTAGAGCGAGTATTCGAGGAGGGGAGGTGACAGTTGATGGCAGGCACCAAGGATAATAAAGGAAATAAGTATCAGCAGCAGGCGAATCATGCCGATGCGGTGATTAAGGGAAATCCGAAGCATCCGGCTCAGAAAAACCCGTGGGATGACAGCGGGAGAAAATCCGGCTACGAATAAGGAGCGCGCGCCCGGATCCGGCCTGCAAGGCGTTCGGATCCGGGCGTCCATTTCCCCGATTGCTCTCCTTTAGAATACACGGCCTTCGTTCAGCACACGTATCCCCATATACACATTCCAGACGACAAGAATCAAAGCGATTGCCCCCAACAGCAAAATGATCCCGATGCTGAAAAACGGATGTACCGCAAATAAGCTGAATAGCCCAACGACCACAAAGAAGTACGGCAAAATATGCGAAATCAGCGCCCGCCCCGCATGTCTTCTTACATACTGATCACTAGTCACAAGCATAATGATAAGCGGCAGTATCACCCCGGCAAAAAAGATGCTGAAATAGCTAAGAGAAGCTAATATATAGCGTGTCGACAAAGAATCTACCTCCTCTCGGAATCCGTTCGTTCGTATGCGTAGTGTGCGCGGCCCTTCATCATTCTATTACCCGCATTCCCGGAAGGCGACTACGGTGCCGCGATGGGCGGCGGAAGAGGCGGCCGGGGGATAATAAAGATTTTATCATCCAGGCCAGGAAAATCATTTTGATTTTTTATGAATTCCTTCGCTGTGGTAAAATTAACCGAGACGAATGGGGAGGTGCCGGATGAAGGTATTTCGCATGATGCTCGCCCTCATGGTCTTGGCGCTGGTGGCCGGATGCGGCGGCAATGAATTGAAACCGGATATGATGTCCATTGAAGATCTGAGTATCGTCAAGACGGATGATGAAACACCGAAAGTCAGCTGCGGAATGAAGAGAAAGGACGCGGAAAAGGTACTGGGCACGGGGGAAAAATTCGGGGCCAACATTGATATTTATGAACATGGCGCTCCATCGTGTACCGGGTAAATCCGGATAACAGGGAAGAAACCGTCGCGCTTATCGGACTTACTGAAGACTCGCAAAATACGTACCGCACTACGAGGGGCGTGCAGGTCGGAGATCGTAAAAGCGACATTCTCGCCTTATATGGCGACAAATATCCAATTTCATCAAGTGACTTGTCCTATGCCTATCAATACGATCTCAAAAACAAAAAGTTCGTGGGGGAAACGGCCGTTTCTGCCTCCCCAAAAGACGCCTATGAACAGATCAGGGCAGAGTTTATTGTTGGCGATGACGGACGTGTCAGTAAAATATACCTGTTCGACCTGCATGCAGCCTTATATTTGAAATAGCACAAATAAAAAACGCTCGGCAATCCTGCGAGGATTGCGAGCGTTCCGCTAAAATATGTATGATGGATATTCGAGGAACTGGCGTCCCAGGAGGGATTCGAACCCCCGACCGACGGCTTAGAAGGCCGTTGCTCTATCCAGCTGAGCTACTGGGACAAAAGAAGATAAACTGTTTTTGCAACATTGATGATTGTATCAAAAATTCTGTTATTCTGCAACCATTATTCCGAAAAAAATGAGAAAAAAATAGGAGCAAGTCTCCTTGCGCATGAGATGATCAGTTCCCGTTCCGCTCTTTCCGCCGCAAGAACCGCAACGGGGAAATTGGCACCTCGCCGGCTCGCAGATATGGATAATTTCTTATGGCGGACGAAGTCGGATGCAGGAATCCGAATCCGTAACTATTCGGCTGCTTCATACGTATAGTAGGAGACAAACCTGCGGAGATGTCTTTACATTCCATGTTTTTGCACCGATTTAATTCTAAGAATGTTTTGCATCCGCTCGATTTGAACAGGCTGTTCATAATGGGGCTCGGGAAGGGGAAGTCTGAATAGAGTGTCCGGGGGCCGAGAAGGCATCTCCGGATGAGTCGCAGGGGGAGAAGTGCATGCCGGCGATATGGTATAATGGCTTATCGGAATGACGGATGAGGCCGCTCCCGTATCCCGGACCGCATCATACATAAGATCGATGGATGGCTATAGTAAGTCGGCTTGATATAGAAAGAAGGTGCTTGCATGACGGACGATCAGATCCTGCCGGAAAAAAACAATGTCGTTCTGTTTCCGAAAACGCATGATTATTACCAAATCGAATTGACACGCATGCTGGAGTCCGAGCGTTACGGAGAAGCGATCGCGCTGCTCCGCTTCCTGCTGCAATGCGGAGGAGAGGACGATCAGATTAGAGCGGAATGGAACGCGCTGATGCAATGGTTAATAACGGCGTTCCCGGAAGCAGAGCGGGCCGCTGAAGAAGGCTTTCCGGAGGCGGAGCCTTGGGCCGGGGAAGCCGTGGACAGCGGAGAGACGGAACGGGATATATTGAAGCAGCAAATCCATCATAAGCTTCAAGCTGACAGCCAATATATCGCCAGGCTGCTCGCCTCGCTGACCGAAGGCGATATGGATGATCGCAAGCTCCTGGTGCTGGAGCAGCTGGCGGCGGCCGAGGACGACTCTATCGATCCTTCGCTGATTCGGCTATTGGAGAACGAGCCGCTGCATCCTCTCTTGCAATTCGGCATTCTGCAAACGTTGAAGCGCCGGGGAATCGAAGGGGAGGTATTTTTTACCCGGGGCCAGGAGCGTGTCGTCGTCGATATCGAAGCGACGCCGCTCGATCTGGAGTCGTTTCCTCCGAATGCGGTAGCTCCGGCAGAGCGGGTGAATGAATCCGCCGCGGTGCGAGAGCCTTCGCTCGCTTATTTCGCATCCGAGATGTGGCAGCAGTTCCTCAAGCTCATATACGGCACTTCTTTGTACCGCCGTCTCTGCGAGGGGGATGAACGGGAAGCGGACGCTTGGGCGGCCGCGCTGCACCGGATCGTCGCCCGGCTGCTCCATATTGAGGAGGAGGAAGCGGAGGTCAAGACGATCTACGGATTGACCGGGGAGATGCGGATAAGCTATGAGCGGGCGCTGCGGGCGATTACGCGATCGCTGAGCGGGGAGCAGGATACCTGATGCGGCGATGGAGTCGGGGATTTCCATTCGGCGGCCCCGTTTCTATGAAAGCCGGGAAAAACATATAATGGCACATAGGAAATGCCTGTAAGCATTGCCTTGAAAAACTTTTCGTAGTCGGCTATACTATAGTGGTTATTCCGGACGTATAATGGTACACTCTAGCCATGTGATCTTTTTTGGAGGGGAAGGCATAAAATGAAAGCAACCTGGGAAAAAATAGAGAAGAACGTTGGGGTATTGGAAGTGGAGGTCGACGCGGAGCGCGTGACGGAAGCGCTGGACCAAGCGTTTAAAAAAGTGTCCAAGCGAGTGAACGTTCCTGGTTTCCGTAAAGGAAGAGTGCCTCGCCCGATTTTTGAAGCGAAATATGGCGTTGAAAGCCTGTACCAAGACGCCATTGACATTATGCTTCCAGAGGCGTATACCCAAGCGGTAAAAGAAACCGACATCAAGCCGGTCGATCAACCGGAAGTAGAAGTGGAACAGATTGGCAAAGGCCAAACATTCAAGTTCAAGGCAAAAGTAACCGTGAAGCCGGAAGTGAAGCTTGGCGAGTACAAAGGCCTTGAAGTGGAAAAACAATCCGTAGAAGTAACGGATGAAGAGCTTGACGCTGAACTGAAGCGCATGCAGGAACGTCATGCAGAGCTGATCATCGTTGATGAGGATGTTGCCGCAAAAGGCGACAGCGTCGTGATTGACTTTGAAGGCTTTGTAGACGGGGAAGCATTTGAAGGCGGCAAGGCGGAGCGTTATACGCTTGAGCTGGGCTCCAACAGCTTCATTCCAGGCTTCGAGGATCAACTCGTCGGCATGGGAACAGGCGACTTCAAGGACGTCGAAGTGACATTCCCTGAGCAATACCATGCAGAGAACCTGGCCGGCAAGCCAGCCGTATTTAAAGTAAAAGTGCATGAAATCAAGCGCAAGCAGCTGCCTGCACTTGACGATGAGTTCGCTAAAGACGTAAGCGAGTTCGACACACTTGAAGAATATAAGGCAGACCTGAAGCAGCAGCTTCAATCCCGCAAGGAAAAAGAAGCGGAAGGCGCACGCGAAGCGGCTGTCGTAGAAAAAGCGGCCGAGAACGCCGAAGTGGAAATTCCGCGCGCGATGATCGAGACGGAAATTCAGCATATGGTGAAAGATCTGGACAACCGCCTGCGGATGCAAGGCATGAACATCGACATGTTCTTGACGTTGTCCGGCCAGACGATTGCGGATCTGCGCGAGCAAATGCAGAAGGAAGCGGACAAGCGCGTGAAGAACAATCTCGTCCTGGAGCAAATCGCCAAGGAAGAGAACCTGTCCATCTCGGACGAAGAGCTGTCTGCTGAATTGGACAAGATGGCCGAAACTTACAAGCGTTCCGCTGAAGAAATTCGCGACATCCTGACCAAGAACGGCACGCTCGACAACCTGCGCGAAGAAGCATTGATCCGCAAGACGATTGCGTTTTTGGTGGAAAACAGCAAATAATCCAATCACATATGATTTTGCAGCGATATGCTGCTAACAGGATAAGGCACGCACGTTCATTTTTAGCGTGCCTTATTTTTTCCCCTGTCGCTCCGTCTCTCCCATCATGCTTCTTGGCATACACATAACGTTTCACCGTTCCGTATCGAGTGGTACATATTTATAAGCAGTCTGACGCATGATGAACATAGGCTATGCCGATGCATATACGGCTGCCGGGAATAGGCCCCGCTGCCATACATACACTAGTTGTAACTGCTGTGGAAATGACATCTTGTTCAGAAAATGATAAAATAGAAAATGTATAGCTTTGTAAAGAAAAGAGGTCGGTACCATGAATTTAATCCCGATGGTCATCGAACAGACAAATCGCGGCGAACGCTCTTACGATATTTACTCGCGCCTGCTGAAGGATCGCATTATTTTTCTGGGAAGCGCCATTGACGATGATGTGGCCAACAGCGTCATCGCGCAGATGCTTTTCCTCCAGGCAGACGATCCGGAGAAGGATATTCATCTGTACATCAATTCTCCGGGCGGTTCCGTTACGGCGGGGATGGCGATTTATGATACGATGCAGCACATCAAGCCGGATGTATCCACCATCTGCGTGGGACTTGCGGCCAGCATGGGGTCGCTGCTGCTGACGGCAGGGGCGCCAGGCAAACGCATCGCGCTGCCGAATAGCGAGATTATGATTCACCAGCCTCTGGGCGGCGTCCGCGGGCAAGCGTCCGATATTAAGATTCATGCCGACTGGATTATTAAGACAAGACAGAAGCTGAACCAGATCTATGTAGATCGAACCGGGCAACCGTATGAGAAAATCGAACGGGATACCGACCGCGACTACTTCATGAGTGCGGATGAAGCGAAGGCATATGGTCTTGTAGACAGCGTTCTGCATCCGGGAACTCCCGGTTTGAAGTAAAGGGGGATAGGAATGTTCAAATTTAACGAGGAGAAGGGCCAATTGAAGTGTTCTTTTTGCGGCAAGTCCCAGGAGCAAGTGCGTAAGCTGGTTGCGGGACCAGGCGTATATATATGTGACGAGTGCATCGAGCTGTGCACGGAGATCGTGGAGGAAGAGCTCGGTCACGAGGAAGAGATCGATCTGAAAGACATTCCGAAGCCGAAGGAGATCCGCGCGATTCTGGATCAATATGTCATCGGCCAGGAACAGGCGAAAAAATCGCTGTCGGTTGCGGTGTATAATCATTACAAACGAATCAACAGCCAGAACAAAACCGAGGATGTCGAGCTGCAGAAGAGCAACATTTTGCTTGTCGGACCGACCGGTTCCGGGAAGACGCTGCTCGCGCAGACGATGGCCAAAATTTTGAATGTGCCGTTTGCGATTGCGGACGCCACGTCGTTGACCGAAGCCGGATATGTCGGCGAAGATGTCGAGAACATTTTGCTGAAGCTGATTCAGGCTGCGGACTACGATGTTGAGAAGGCGGAGCGGGGCATCATTTATATCGACGAGATTGACAAGGTGGCGCGCAAGTCCGAGAACCCTTCGATTACGAGAGATGTCTCCGGGGAAGGCGTTCAGCAGGCGCTGCTCAAGATTTTGGAAGGAACGGTTGCTTCCGTGCCGCCTCAAGGCGGGCGCAAGCATCCGCATCAAGAGTTCATCCAGATCGACACGACGAATATTCTGTTCATTTGCGGCGGCGCGTTCGACGGGCTGGAGCAAATTATTAAGCGCCGTGTCGGCAAGAAGATTATCGGCTTCAATGCGGACGGCATGCAGAAGGATCTGAAGGCGGGCGAATACTTGACGTTGACGCTTCCGGAAGACCTCCTCAAATTCGGTCTCATTCCGGAATTCGTCGGCCGCTTGCCGGTCATCTCGACCTTGGAGCCATTGGATGAGCATACGCTGGTCCGCATCTTGAGCGAGCCGAAGAATGCGCTGACGAAGCAATATCAGAAGCTGCTGGAGATGGACAACGTGAAGCTCGAATTCGAGCCGAGCGCGCTGGAAGCCATTGCTCTGGAAGCGATCAAGCGGAATACGGGAGCACGCGGACTCCGTGCCATTATCGAAGGCATCATGCTGGACGTAATGTACGAAGTGCCGTCGCGGGATGACATTACGACCTGCGTCATTACCGAGCAAGTCGTGCGCGAACGAATGATTCCGGAACTGACGACGGATAAGAAGCAGGAGGAAAGCGCCTAATCGGCGCTTTTCCGTCCTTTTTCCGGGCATGGGAGAGAATGATATGTATTTGCGACATCAGACAAGACCTGTACAAGTTGGCAACGTTACGATTGGCGGAAGCAATGACGTCATCATTCAGAGCATGTGCACCACGAAGACGGCGGACGTGCAGGCGACCGTAGCCGAGATTCACCGGCTGGAAGAAGCGGGATGCCAGGTCGTGCGCGTCACGGTGAACAATGAAGAAGCGGCGGAAGCGATCAAAGAGATTAAGAAGCAAATCTCGATTCCGCTTGTCGCCGACATTCATTTCGACTATCGCCTGGCGCTGAAGGCGATTGAGAACGGGATCGACAAGGTCCGCATCAATCCGGGCAATATCGGCCGCCGCCATAAAGTCGAAGCCGTCGTCAAAGCATGCAAAGAACGGGGCATTCCGATCCGGATCGGCGTCAATGCCGGTTCATTGGAACATCATCTGCTGGAGAAATACGGGTATCCAACGCCTGAAGCGATGGTCGAGAGCGCGCTGTTCCATATCGGAATTTTGGAAGAGCTGGATTTCCACGATATTATCGTCTCGCTCAAGGCTTCGGATGTGCCGATGGCCATTGCCGCTTACACGAAGGCTGCGGAAGTCATTCCTTATCCCCTTCATCTGGGAATTACGGAAGCCGGAACGCTCTTCTCCGGAACGATCAAGAGCGCTGCCGGTCTCGGCGCGCTGCTCTCGCTGGGCATCGGATCCACCGTGCGCGTCAGTCTGAGCGCCGATCCGGTCGAGGAAGTGAAGGTGGCCCGCGAATTGCTCAAATCATTCGGGCTTATCTCGAATGCGGCGACACTGGTCTCTTGTCCGACCTGCGGACGGCTGGATATCGATTTGTTCTCGATTGCCAATGAAGTCGAAGAATATATATCCAAGATCAAGGTGCCCATCAAAGTGTCGGTGCTCGGATGCGCCGTCAACGGACCGGGCGAGGCGCGCGAGGCGGATATCGGCATTGCCGGCGCCCGGGGCGAGGGATTGCTGTTCCGGTACGGGGAGATGATACGCAAAGTGCCTGAATCGGAAATGGTCGCGGAATTGAAAAAAGAAATCGATCAAATTGTCGCGGAGTACGAGCGGACCGGTCAAATTCCGGGACGCAAGCATTAAGCGAATCGATAAACAGAGAAGCCGGCGCGAGTGCGCCGGCTTTTTTTCTATGTAAGGGCTAGACGCCGCTTTCGCTGGCCGACAAGGACGTGCCGCTGTCATGCGGGACCGAAGCGGAGGCCGCCTTCGCTTCGCCCATGGAGCTCGTTCCATTGAATTGCCCGCCGTCCTTAATAATGAACGCGGTGCAGGTCGCATTGCCGTTCAACTGCCCGGTCGATTCGATGACAAGGGAGCCGGAGGCAGTCACATCCCCGGTCAGCGAGCCGGCGATCACGACGCTCACTCCTTCCACGTCCGCGTACACGACGCCGGTCTCTCCGATCGTAACATTGCGGCTGCAGCGGATCGAGCCGCGAATGCGTCCCTCTATCCGGAGATCCGTTTCGCAATCCACCGTTCCCTCCAATGTGGTCGCCTGACCGATTAGCGTGTCCGTGCCAGGCGGTCTTTTTTCATTTCTGGAAAACATATCTCTGCCCCTCTCTTCGTTTTTTATTTTCCCTACGTATCTCCGGAACCGATGTAGATGGCCGGATCGACCGCCTCTTCGCCTTTGCGGACCTCGAAATGCAAGTGAGCGCCGGTGCTTCGGCCGGTTGAGCCCATCTTGCCGATCACCTGTCCTTTACTCACCTGCTCTCCGGTACGAACGCCGCGCTCGCTGAGATGGAGGTAGCGGGTAGTTAACGATGAACCGTGATCGATAATTAGGTAGTTGCCCTTCATTTTGTCGTAGCTCGAGGCGATGACTTTGCCGTCTGCCGCGGCGTAGACCGGATCCCCCATGTCTCCGCCGATATCAAGCCCGGCATGGAACGCGCTGCTTCCATGGAACGGGTCGGAGCGGCTCCCGAAGCGGGACGTAATATAGGTGTTGTCCGTCGGCCAGAAGGTAGGGGTGGAATCGAGCCGCTGCTTGAATGTTTCCGCTTGCACCAACAAAGCGGGCATCGTCGTCATCCAGCTTCGCCATGTCGCTTCCATCCGGCGTAACTGCCGATGCGTATCTGCCAAGGAATTCGATGGTCCCGTCAGCGGGCGAAGGCGGAAATCGGGGGCCGCATCATCGGATTGCGCCTGAATATATTCTCCGCCGACGGGAAGCCGGCCGGCTTCACCCAGCGAATAGGTCTTGCCGGAGGAAGAGTCGGCCGCGGACGGTACCGCCTCACCCGAGGCGCGCAAGTAGTGCTTCAACTGCCGCTCCCACTCGGCCACTTGATCCATTCGCTCCTTCATCCGATTCGACTCGGTCATAAGCGCGGATAATTGGCGGTGAGCGACCGCAAGCTGCTCCTGCTTCTCAGTTATATCTGATTCCAGCTTCGCCTGCTGCGCGCGCATGGCGTTCAATGACGCCGTCTGGACGATGACAAGAGTTATAGCTGCCGTGATCGATACGAGAGTCGCAATCCCGGCAACCGTGATAAGCAGCGCCGGCATGCTGAACTGAACCGCCGGGCGGTCGGCCCCGCGAATCAGCATCCACGTCCAACGCTGGCTGCGCTTCCTAGACATATTGCCATATCCTCCTGAGATGGATAATCGGAAAAACAAATGGCTCACCTGCAACACTCCTATTGTACATGAGGTGCAGTTAAATGTAACCAGTTTATTGACAAGTTTTGACGATTGTTCACGGTACATGGGGAAATCTGTCTTCCAGGGAGCCTATTCTTTCTCATTCCCTGTTCAGGAGCCACTTATAATGCATCCGGCAAAGGGTAATACTACCAAGTATTGAACTTTACCGGATTTCTTGCGCCATGGGGCCGCTACGGGAGGATGAAACGATGAATTTAAGTATTATATTGATGTTGATTAACGCGTTTTTTGCCGTTGTAATCGGGATATATTTCTGGAATCTGCTGCGGAATCAGAAGGGCAACCGGACTGCTGTCGACCGCGAATCGAAAAAGGAAATGGATAAGCTGAACAAGCTGCGATCCATCTCGCTGACCAAACCGTTGGCGGAGAAGACGAGACCGAGCTCGCTGAACGACATCGTCGGACAGCGCGACGGATTGAAGGCGCTCAAGGCCGCGCTGTGCAGCTCGAATCCGCAGCATGTGATCGTGTACGGCCCGCCCGGCGTCGGCAAGACGGCGGCCGCTCGCGTCGTGCTGGAGGAGGCGAAAAAGAATCCAAGCTCTCCATTTACGAAGGAAGCCAAATTCACCGAGATCGATGCGACGACCGCCCGGTTCGACGAACGGGGGATCGCCGACCCGCTGATCGGTTCCGTTCATGATCCGATCTATCAGGGAGCCGGAGCCATGGGCGTCGCCGGCATTCCCCAGCCCAAGCCGGGCGCCGTCACGAAGGCGCATGGAGGCATCCTGTTCATCGATGAGATCGGCGAGCTGCACCCGATTCAGATGAACAAGCTGCTGAAGGTGCTCGAGGATCGGAAAGTATTCCTGGAGAGCGCCTATTATAATTCGGAGGATTCCAATATACCGACTTATATTCATGACATCTTTCAAAACGGTCTTCCGGCTGATTTCCGCCTTGTCGGCGCGACGACTCGTTCACCGCAGGAGCTGCCTCCCGCGCTGCGTTCGCGGTGCATGGAGGTCTACTTCCGCCCGCTGCTGCCTGCGGAAATTGAATCGATTGCCGAGCATGCGGTGCGCAAGATCGGCTTCCCGCCGTCCGAAGCTGCGGTCAATATGGTGAAGCGCTATGCCACGAACGGCCGGGAAGCGGTCAACATGATCCAACTCGCCGCCGGATTGGCGATGTCGGAGGGACGCTCTTCCATTGAGGGAGCCGATGTGGAATGGGTCGCGAACAGCAGCCAGATTCCGCCGCGTCCGGATCGGAAGGTGCCGTCCGAGCCGCAGATCGGCCTGGTGAACGGGTTGGCCGTCTACGGACCGAGTATGGGCGCCCTGCTGGAGATTGAGGTGAATGCGGTACGAGTCAAAAACGGCACCGGAACCTACACCATCACCGGTGTTGTCGATGAAGAGGAGCTGGGAGGCGGCAGCCGCACCCTGCGCCGCAAAAGCATGGCTAAAGGCTCGGTTGAAAATGTGCTTACGGTGCTCCGCAGCCTTGGCTACGAACCGTCCAATTTCGATCTGCATATCAATTTCCCGGGAGGCTCGCCGGTTGACGGCCCGTCCGCCGGGGTGGCGATGGTTATCGCGATCGCGTCCGCGATCAACCAGTGGCCGGTCGACAACAAGCTGGCGATGACCGGTGAGATCAGCATCCATGGCCGGGTGAAGCCGGTTGGCGGCGTCTTGGCGAAGGTGGAAGCCGCTTTCCAGGCGGGAGCGACGCGCGTGCTGATTCCGAAGGAGAACTGGCTCGAAATATTCGGCGACTTGGAGGGAGGCCTGCAGGTCATTCCGATCGAGCATGTGGACGAAGCGTTCGCTCACACCTTCGGCCATGTGATGGAGGAAGGGGCGCATCCGGCTGCGAAGCCTTATGAACGGGCTGCGGGAGCGGCGGTGCCATTGCTGCATGCAGAAGCATCGGAGAAGGGAACCCATCCCGACTCGAAGGGATGAGGGCAGGAAATTGGAGTTTTGCTTGAACATTTGATAAAATATTGGTTACATGTGCATTTACAACAAGCATAACCATGGGGGTGCGATCGATGGGGCTTAAACCTATAAAAAGTCGGCGCCTGCCTCTTCTGCCGCTGAGAGGATTGCTCGTCTACCCGAGCATGGTGCTTCATCTTGATGTCGGGCGCGACAAATCGGTCAAGGCGCTGGAGCAGGCCATGATGGAGGATCAGATGCTGCTGCTGTGCTCCCAATCCGAGGTGAGCATCGAAGAGCCGTCTCAGGAAGACATCTTTCGCATTGGAACGATTGCTAAGGTGCGCCAAATGCTGCGTCTGCCGAACAGCACCATCCGGGTGCTGGTCGAAGGCGTAGAGCGTGCGGAAATCGCGGAATATGTGCCGAATGACGAATATTACGAGGTCGATGCGACACCGCTGCATGATGAAGATAACGGGACTTCATCCGAGACCGAAGCTTTGATGCGGATGGTATTGACGCAGTTCGAGAACTATGTCCATATGTCAAAGAAAGTGACGCCGGAGACGCTGACGGCCGTGACAGACATTGCGGAGCCTGGGCGTCTGGCGGATGTTATCGCCAGCCATCTCCCGTTGAAGATGAAGGATAAGCAGGAACTGCTTGAGACGGTCTCGGCAGCCGAGCGGCTCAGCAAGCTGCTCCAAATGCTGAACAATGAGAGCGAAGTGCTGGAGCTGGAGAAGAAGATCAACCAGCGCGTCAAGAAGCAGATGGAGAAGACGCAAAAGGAATATTATTTGCGGGAGCAGATGAAGGCGATTCAGAAGGAGCTCGGCGACAAGGAAGGGCGCGCGGGAGAGATTGAGGAGCTGCGTTCGCAGCTCGCTGAGCTGGAAGCCCCCGATAAGGTGAAGGACAAAATCCAGAAGGAAATCGATCGGCTGGAAAAGATGCCTTCCACTTCGGCGGAAGGATCGGTAATTCGCAACTATATTGACTGGTTATTCCTTATTCCATGGTCCAAACGCACGGAAGACGATCTTGATCTCCATAAGGCGGAATCCATCCTGGATGAAGATCATTACGGGCTTGACAAGCCGAAGGAGCGGGTGCTGGAGTATCTGGCCGTGCAGAAGATGGTGAAGCGGATGAAGGGCCCGATCCTGTGTCTGGTCGGCCCTCCGGGTGTCGGGAAGACCTCCCTTGCCCGCTCTATTGCCAAGTCGCTCGGGCGCCAGTTCATTCGCATCTCGCTTGGCGGCGTGCGCGATGAAGCGGAAATCCGCGGCCATCGCCGCACCTATGTGGGCGCGATGCCGGGACGCATCGTGCAGGCGATGAAGAATGCAGGGACGATGAACCCGGTCCTGCTGCTGGACGAGATCGACAAGATGGCGTCCGATTTCCGCGGTGATCCGGCTTCCGCCCTGCTGGAAGTACTGGATCCGGAGCAGAACAACGCGTTCAGCGACCACTTTGTCGAGCTTCCGGTGGATCTGTCCCATGTCATGTTCGTCACGACGGCCAATGCGGTACATAATATTCCCCGTCCGCTCCTGGACCGGATGGAGCTGATCTCGCTCTCGGGATATACGGAACTGGAGAAGCTTGAGATTGCGTCCCGCCACCTCTTGCCGAAGCAGAAGCGGGAGCATGGGTTGGGGGAAGAGCAGCTGCATGTCGAAGAAGATGTCGTGCGCCGGGTTATCCGGGAATATACCCGCGAGGCGGGCGTAAGGCAGCTGGAGCAGCAGTTGGCCGCATTGTGCCGCAAAGCAGCGCGGAAGATCGTATCGGACGGCGTAACGGAAGTGACGATCCAGGTTGATGAGCTGCCCGACTATTTAGGCGTTGCCAGATTCCGTTATGGCCTGGCGGAGCAGCATAATCAGGTGGGGACGGTCACCGGACTCGCTTGGACCGAGGTTGGCGGCGATACCCTCAATGTCGAAGTGAGCGTCGTGCCGGGCACCGGCAAGCTGCTGCTGACCGGGAAGCTCGGAGATGTGATGAAGGAATCGGCCCAGGCCGCGTTCAGCTACATCCGTTCCCGAGCCGCCGAATTTGATCTGGAATCCGACTTCCACGAAAAGATCGACATTCATATCCACGTCCCGGAAGGAGCGATTCCGAAGGATGGCCCGTCGGCAGGGATTACGATGGCGACGGCACTCGTCTCGGCCCTGACGAACCGCTATGTCTCGAAGGACGTCGCGATGACCGGGGAGATTACGCTCCGCGGCCGGGTTCTGCCGATCGGGGGCTTGAAGGAGAAGTCGCTTGCCGCCTTGCGGGCCGGCATCAAGACCGTTATTTATCCGGCGGAAAATATGCGGGACTTGAACGATATACCAGAGAGCGTCCGCCAGGAGATGACATTCATACCAGCAGCGCACATGGATGAAGTGCTGCAGCATGCCTTGCTGGAGCAGCAAGGTTAATTAGGCCCAGGCCGCCAGCGCAGCGGAAGCCTCGAATGAGGCGTGCCAGCAGCAGGCCCTGGAAGCGATGAACGCATATTTATCCTAACTGATGAATAGACGAAAATAGGCACTCGCGCCATCACGTACCGTCCGGGACCAAACCGGGCGGTACTTTTTTGCTAAAGAAGATGCGGCTGCAACAACTGCCGGGGCTCGTCGCGAAGGAAGCCGATTGCCCCCTGTCTGCTCCTTATGGTTAATATCCCCGTCGCGCAGGAAGTGGAAAGCCCTCGTTTGCTCTTTATGGTCAATATCCCCGTCGCGCAGGAAGTGGAAAGCCCTCGTTTGCTCTTTATGGTCAATATCCCCGTCGCGCAGGAAGTGGAAAGCCCTCGCTTGCTCCTTATGGCCAATATCCCCGTCGCACAGGAGACGGAAAGCGTCCGCTTGATCCTTATGACCAATATCCCAACCACTCAAGAAGCGAGGATTCCTTTTATTTAGAGAGTTCCAAAGCCAAAAACTTTGGTTAGCCCTATCGAATGCAAATTGGATTGTATTACGAGATATTAAAAAGTGTTCTCCTGATTGCAAGCTAATCGAGAACGGCTCAAAACTGAAGTCATTTGTCGGGTTGAGGTTTATCCTGAACGTTGGGGAGACTGAACAAAAGGAAGCAGTACCCCTGAGCGCAAGGAAGGCGCTTTGTGCAGAGTCGTTGAAGTAGTGTACAATAGAGGCACGATTAGGACAGATATACACATCGTTAAGGGAGCACGAAATATGAAGATTACGAATGCCGAATTCATTATTAGCGCGGTCGGTCCGGCCCAGTATCCGGACGATGGGCTTCCGGAGATCGGGCTTGCCGGCCGTTCGAATGTGGGGAAGTCGTCCCTCATTAATAAGATGATTATGCGCAAAAATCTGGCTCGCACCAGCTCGCAGCCGGGCAAGACACAACAGCTTAACTATTACCGGATTAATGATAATATGTACTTCGTCGATGTCCCGGGGTACGGCTATGCCAAGGTGTCCAAAGCGCAGCGCGCCGCTTGGGGCAAAATGATCGAGGCCTACTTCCGCGAACGCGACGCGCTGCGGCTCGTGCTGCTCGTCGTCGATCTGCGGCATCCGCCTACCGAGGACGATTGCATGATGCATCAGTGGCTGACGCATTACGAGGTACCTGTCGCCGTCGTCGCCACGAAGGCCGATAAGGTGCCGAAAACCCGCTGGCCCAAGCATCTGAAGCAGGTTCGGACGACGCTTGGCCTGGACGCGAATACGCCGCTCGTTCTGTTCTCGTCCGAGACCGGGCAGGGCCGGGAGGAGCTGTGGGATATTATCGTGGCTCACCAATCTTCCAGGGATGCCGGCCAGGAGGGTTTGCACCCGGATGAATAATTATGCGGTCCCGGTGGATAGGCTATCGCCCATAAAATCGATGATCGCATGAGGGAGAATGCGCTGGAACAGTTATTTAGTGAGGATCACGTGAGAAACATTGGCTCAATTCCGGCTGATTGCGATTTTTTCAAAAATCCACTCGTATTTGGCGGCTTGTAAACAGGAATTTACTTTGGCGTTGTAGTATAATAAGAGTATGATTTTTCATGCAGTAAAATCGAATTAAGGAGAGTTTTTATGGCTCGGCGGTTAGCCACAGAGTATGTGAAAGCCAGTTTGCAGTTGACGGAAGCTCAGTTGACCCGATTTTTACAGTCGCTTGCCCTGCATTCCGTTGGGGTAAAAGTATTGGAGAACGGCAATCAAGAGGTGGTTCTTGAGGACGGCCAGGGTGATGAGATTACCTTCCTGTTCGAGAAGCAAGGCAATCGGTATGTCTGTGTAACGTCTTGCCGCTTGGTTCATCCGAAATTGACGCAAGTGATGCATAAGCTTGTGGCGACATTCCGTGGCGAAGCGGTAGTCAATCGCATCTTTGCCGGATTTACGATGACTTATTATTATGAAGACGGTGCAGTACGCAAGATTGAAGAACGGAAGCAGCAAGAGTCGCGTATCATTTACGAGCATAAGGATACCGTGCGCGACCTGCAAAAGATGTTCCTGAAGAACGGCGCGGAGCTTCGCATCGATTCGGTGCAGAAGCAGGTGAATATGCTGCTGGATGAGCGGAATCAAGCGCATTCCACGGAAGTAATCCAACAGATCGACGCGCAATTAAGCCGTCTCGCACATCAATTGTTCATACTTGAAGCATAGAAGCATACGATCAAGGGATCATCTGCTGAAGACCCTGCACTCCTTACGGGAGGGTAGGGTTCTTTTGTGCTTGCGGGAAGGACAGATGACCGTAGACAGCAGGCTGGCAAGTTCCCGAAAAAAAGGGTTGCATTTATGTGCGGAAGATGTTATTTTTAATCTCGTTGAAAACAATATAGGAACCAGGATTCACTCAGGACATTGCATGTTGCGAGAGATTTTTCCCTCGAGAAGTGAATGACGTAGGTCCTAGCGGATGAAATTTTTACAACATTTTATTCCTAGGAAGGGGGAACCGAAAGATGGAGTACTCAACTTTCGGAAGACACGTTGCTGTTGATACATGGGGAGTCGACTTTGATTTGCTGAACAATGCGGAATATTTGCAGACACAGCTGGTTGAAGCCGCCGAGGCATGTGGAGCAACCGTCTTGTCCGTTCAATCCAAGCAGTTTGAACCACAAGGGGCAACCGTCCTTGTCATGTTGTCTGAAAGTCATCTTTCTATCCACACATATCCTGAACGTGGATTTGCAGCCATCGATTGTTATACTTGCGGCGAGACCGTCGATCCGCAGTTGGCCATTGATTACCTGGTCTCTGTATTGAAACCGGAGCGTACCTATGCCAAGAAGCTGATTCGCGGCTTGGGGGAAATGGAAGTTGTCACACCTGACATGGATGTAAAGCAATTCGTATAAAAAATGGCGTTCAGCCCGTTTGCCTGCGATGATGCAGGGAACGGGTTTTTTATTTTGCTTTGATTTATCGTCCTATTTTTCTCATTGAATTGGAAGACTTATCCGAATACGATGGTAACAAATAAATGATTTATTCATTTATGCGGCTCGGTACATATTGTGTTGCTCGCCTTCCATCCAATGAGCCTGAGCCGTATGGACAGGGAGGGGAAAACAATCGGTTCCGGGACAGTTTTGTAAACGCTTTCATTTGGCGTAAAATTTGTACAAAAGGGGTTGATTTTATTCTGTCGCAGTATAAGCACCAACGAAGGGCATCGCTCGGTCCCTGCTGCCTTATCCTCTGCATGCTCCTGCAATGGCTGCCCGTGCCTGATGCGCATGCGGCAACCGTGGATTCCGAACCCGGGAAGAAGATGGTGAATCTGGCTCTGGACAAGCCTGTCACGGTATCCGAGCCCAATGCCATCTTCGATACGATTCAGGGGATCGGCAAATACGGGAAAGAAACCCCGCTCGCTCAGGCGGGGATGCTGACCGACAGCCGCTACGGTGACACCGGGGATTGGCAAAACACAGAAGACTGGTTCGTATTTTACCGCAAGCTGAAACGCGAGGTCGTCGTCGATCTGGAGGAGATCTCCACCATTGAGCGCATTGCAACCGGCTTCGGCCAGCGGAACGATGTCGGCATCGCGCCGCCGCTCTATGTCCGTGTCTATGCATCGCAGGATGGGTCCGTTTACCGTTATCTGGGCAAGACTGGACCGGATGAGCCGCTTTACTTCGCCGATGCGCGCACGGCGACGGATATGCATCGGAAGGCGTACGTGCTCGATACGCTGGCTGACGGAACGAAGCTGGCGATACAAGCCCGCTTCATCAAGCTGGAATTTGCTATCAACTTTTTCGGCTGGATGGATGAGATCGAGATATGGGGTCAGCCGGGATCTTCGGGGCCGATCCAGCCGCTGCCTCTGGTCAGCGATGATTGGGAGCCCGGTCATTATCCTTCACCTGGGAGCCGGGAAGCCGCGGGTGTGACGGATCAGTTCCTCTGGTATTCCGGACCGATGAAGCCGGGCAGCGAGAGGTTCACCGATTGGACGCCGGAGAAGGCGGAAGCGTTCCTGGCGTACAAAGATATTTACGGGAGAGTGAAGGACTGGTTTTTCACCGACATTTTGGCGCTGCCGGCCACGGCGATGGTGACGCCATCCGGCGTCGATGCGAGCGGCAACGCCAGATTCGTCACGAGGGACGATCTGGAGGCGTACCTCGATTTTATTTTTGCCCCCGGCTCTCAACTCGCCGCTATCGACGAGGCTGCTGGCAGCATCAACGAAAAGTTGAAAACGAAGCAGCCGGTGCGGGTGACCATGGCCATACCGCAAATTGAGGAGAGTTCGAACTTCGGCGACGTTAACGGAACCGGAGAGCCGTTCAGCTTGCGGGCGGCCGATTTTGCCGGCATGGTGTATGACCCGCAGTCCTATGAAGGCCGCAAGCAAATGAATGAACTGGCATTCCGCAACAAGACCGCCGCCGTCCGATGGTACATCGACGAGGTGGAGCGGCGATTCCGGGAGAGGGAATTCGTCCATCTGAAGCTCGACGGCTTCTACTGGTACCATGAGCGGATAGGGGAGACGACGGGCGAGGCGGAGCTCATCCGGGAGACGGCCAAGCTGCTCCATGACCGGAACCGCTGGTTCACATGGATTCCGTATATCGGTCCGGGCTCGGCATACCAGTGGCGCGACTTGGGCTTCGATGCCGCTTCGATTCAGCCGGGGTTCGCCTTCGGCGTCTCGAGGAAGGCCATCTTTCCGCATGTAGCTGCGCTGGCCCGCAAGACCGGCGCATCCGTTGAAGTCGAGTATGACGATTACCGGACGCTGGCTCAATATTTGAACTACGGCGTCTTTGAACGTTATATGACGGAAGCGCCGAACGCCTATTATTTGGGCGCGATGCCGATCGTGGACGGGGCTTACGCCCTGATGCCCCTGGATGAACGGACACCGGATGCGATGTCCTCCATCCGCCGCAGCGTCTATGACCGCCTGTACGAGTATGTGAAGGACCGGTATGAGCCGCGATTCACCGTAACGCTGGAGACGAATGCTTCCCAGCCTGCGGACATCCGGGTCAAGGCGTCCGTGCCGCTGGCGGACGGATTCACCGAAGGAGTGATCTTCATCCGCTACAACCCGGAGACCGCGAAGTTCGATAGAATCACGACTCCGGAGGGAAGTGATCCCGGGATGAATGTCCAGGCGGAGGACGATGGCGCCGGGCAGGTTACGGTCCGGTTCCATACCGATGCGGACCATGCCCTGGAAGCGGATCTGCTGGCGAAGCGGAGCCCGATGACAGGGGCTCCCGAGCTGGCGACGCTTCACTTCGCCGCGAACGGGACGGATGCCGAAGCGCGGGATTTCGTCCTCCAGCCCGACGGCACAATGACGAATCGGGATGGCATCGTGTACCGCAACTGGGGGGCCAGCGATATCGTGCCGGGCTCGGCCGAGCATCAGCTGGTTCAGGCGGGAGAAGCGGTGAAGCGATTCGAGAGCACGCATGCGAAGGCGGATTGGAAGGAGGCGAAGAGCCGGCTGAACCAGCTTCCGATGAGCCCGGCAAGGGAACGGCTGGAGGCCCGGCTCGACGCGGCCAAGCGCCAGGCGGGCTTCACGGCGCACGAAGCCGATGAGGAATAAACAAAGAAAACCAAAACGAGGGGGATTCGCAATGCGATTGCGTTGGAGACAGAGTCTGATGCTGCTTCTCATCCTGTCGGTAACGTGGAGTCTTGCCGCCTGCGGCAGCTCCAAGACGGGGGGAGAGGCGAAGAGCGGCGAAGGTGCGAAGCAGGAGGGAGCCGGCCAGCAGCCGCTAACGATCGAATGGCTGACTTACCAGTACGGTCCGGTTGACGAGGATGCCCCGAACAAAAAGTTCCTGGAAGACAAATTCAACGTCAAGTTCAATATCTGGTATCTGGATGTGACGAAGCGGGAGGAGCTGCTTGGGGCCAAGCTCGCCGGCGGCCAGGTCCCGGACTTCATGACGGTGTATTCGGGGGCCGACCTGCAGAAGTTCTACAAGAGCGGCGTCACGACCAGCTTCACCCAGGAAGAGCTGGAGCAGTATATGCCGAATTATAAAAAGCTGGTCGATTCCATCGATCCGGGCATTTGGAGCTATGCCAAATTCAATGGCGAGTATATCGGGATTCCAAGCATCAACGGCGACGGGGAATTCAGTCTCGCTACCGCGTGGCGGAAGGATTGGCTGGACAAGGTAGGCATCGCGAAGATTCCGGAGACGCTGGACGAGTTCGAGGAGGCGATATACAAATTCCGCAATGACGACCCTGACGGCAACGGGAAAAAGGACACGTATGGCATGTCGCGTTCGGCGATGACGAGCGTGTACGGGGCATACGGCGTCTATCCGGAGTTCTGGGCCGTACGCGACGGGAAAATCGTCTGGGGAGGCATTCTTCCGGAGACGAAGCAGGCGCTGGAGCGGCTGGCGAAGTGGAAGAAGGACGACGTCATCAGCCCGGAATGGGTGCTGGAGACGGGGGAAAACACCGGCGGCTACTGGGCGCTGTCCAATGATTTCATCAACGGCAAAATCGGCGTCTCCAACCATGGCAGCAACTATCACTGGACGCCTCCGATCCCCGAGATCAAATCCGAAGGCGGCGTGAACTGGGTGGAGCTGAAGAAGGTGAACCCGCAGGCCGAGATCGGCTTCGGCAAGCCCCCGGCCGGTCCCGAGGGCAAATTCGGCAACATTACGCCGGGCTTCGTCGGAGGGACTTATATGGCTTTCGGTAAAAGGGCGGGCGACGATCCGGAGCTGAAGCATACCATCATGCGCATTTGGGACGAGGTCTACGGCAACTTCGACGTATGGCAGCGGATGAAGTATGGAGAGCTGGGCGTTCATTCGGAGAAGGCGGACGACGGCATCACGATCGTATGGAAGGAAGAATATGCAGGGAAGAACGAGATGCAGGCCAAAATCGGCGCCAATATTACGTTTGCGCCGTTTGACCAGCCGGAGTTCCGAGCCCGGGTGAACAATCCGAAGTTGAAGGAAGTCAATGCGAAGCTGTACAAATTCGAGGGCGCAGGCTATGAGAACGCCGTCAAGACAGCTCTTCCTTCCGAGAGCCAGTATATGAACAACCTGATTCAACTGCAAAAAGAAACATTCGCCTCGATCATTAACGGAGAAAAGCCGATCGACGAGTTCGATGCCTTTGTCGAAGCCTGGAAGCAGAACGGGGGCGACAAGCTTACCGAAGAAGCGAACCAGTGGTATGACAGCCTAAAATAAGCGACAAGAAGATGAGGATTGGCGGTCGTCTCCTGTTCGGGGAGCGCCGCCTTTCTTCCATCCCGCATCATGGGATAGAAAGGGTGGACGCTATGAGACAACCGGGTTCCGGCACAGCAGACAGCCGCTTCCGCACCCAGTGGAAAGCATACTGCCGGCATCGGTATTTGCTGCTGATGCTGCTCCCCTGCGTACTGTATTTTCTCGTTTTTAAATATTTTCCGATGTACGGCATGGTGCTGGCCTTCAAAAACTATCAGTTCCTGGACGGCATTCTCGGCAGTCCGTGGAACGGGCTGGACAATTTCCGGGTGCTGTTCGAAGGGCGCGATTTCCCGCGGGCCCTCCGCAACACGCTCCTTATCAGCGTATATAAGCTCGTCTTCAACTTCCCGGCGCCGATTATTTTGGCGCTGCTGCTGAATGAGCTGCGTGTCGTCTTCTTCAAACGTTTTGTGCAGACGCTGAGTTATTTGCCGCATTTTCTGTCCTGGGTCATTTTGGCCGGCATTTTTATGGAAGTATTCTCGCCGACGCGCGGGGTCGTCAACTACATTATCAATCTGTTCGGGGGCGAGTCGATCTTTTTCTTTGGCGACAAGGAATGGTTCCGTACGCTGCTGGTCAGCACGGAAGTATGGAAGAGCGTCGGCTGGGGATCCATCATTTATCTGGCCGCCTTGTCCTCGATCGATCCGACGCTGTATGAGGCCGCGATCGTCGACGGCGCGAGCCGCTGGCGGCAGATGGTCCACATAACCGTTCCCGCCTTGGCGCCGGTCATTACCATCATGTTCATTTTCGCGGTAGGCGGCATTATCAACGATGACTTCGATCAGGTGTTCAATTTCTACAATGCGAACGTGTACGAGGTAGGCGATGTGCTGAGCACGTATACATACCGGATCGGCATCAGCCAGATGGAATATGGCCTCTCGACGGCCGCCGGGCTGTTCACTAACGTGATCGCGCTCGTGCTCATCTTGGTCACGAATCGTGTCGTCAAGCGCTTCAGCGATTATGGAATTTGGTAGGAGGGACATCCATGTCATTAACGATCGGCAAAAAATCAATCGGCGAGAAAGTGTTCGACACCGTCAATGTGGCGTTTCTCATTCTGTTTTCGATCACGGCGGTATATCCGTTTCTTAATGTGATGTCGATATCGTTCAGCACATCATCCGCAGCCAATGCCTACGGCTTGAAGCTGTGGCCGCAGGAGGTGTCGCTGGACGGATACCGGGCCGTCTTTGCGAACAAGCTCATCTGGACCGGCTATTATAATACGATTTTCCGTACGGTCCTCGGCACGTTTTTGAACGTGATTTTCTCGGTGATGTGCGCGTATCCGCTCTCCAAAAAATATTTGCCTCACCGCAATCTGTTTACGGCCTTCATCGTATTCACGATGTTTTTCAGCGGCGGCCTGATTCCGAATTATTTGCTGATTAAGGAACTGGGGCTTCTCGACAGCCGCTGGTCGCTGATTCTGCCCGGACTGATTGCCGCATTTACGATGATTATCGTGCGCAACTACTTCATGTCTCTTCCGGAAGAGGTAGAAGAATCGGCGCGCATCGACGGCGCCAACGACATGCGCATTCTGTTCTCGATCGTGCTGCCGATGTCCATGCCGATTATCGCGACTATTTCGCTCTGGTATGCGGTCGCCCATTGGAATGCCTGGTTCGATTCGCTGCTCTATATTTCCGACCCGAACAAGGCGGTGCTCGGCAATGTGCTGCGCAAAATCGTCATCGAAGGCTCGTCCCAATTCCAGCAATTCGACCAGGGCTTCAATCAGAACGGGCAGACCGCCGTCACGCCGGACATTATTAAGGCCGCGACAATCATGGTTGCGACCGTTCCGATCATTTGCGTATATCCCTTTGTCCAAAAATATTTCGTAAAAGGCGTAATCGTCGGTTCATTGAAAGGATAGGTGATGGAGTATGAACAAGGAGCAGACACGACCGGGCCGATCCCGCCGCCGGCGCGAACCGCAAGGCTTCTATATCGGGACCGAGCAAGTAAAGATCGCGATGGAGCAGATCAGCCGCTTCGCCTGGGCAGAGCGGATGGTAGAGGAGATGAAGCGGGAATGCGATGATTTTTTGGAGCTGGAGGACGCCTTCGTCTACGACGTGGTCCTCAGCATGCGAGGGCAGACCTTCGCCTACGGCATTACGGGCTGTCCGTCATGCGGCTCCGCCTATCCTGCGCGTCCGGAAGAGCTGAAGCCATGGCTGTCGGGGTGGGAAGCGTTTCCGGCCAAAAAGGTGACCTGCCCGGCCTGCCGGGTCACGGTACCGAACGAGCGTTATCCGGACGGCGGCAGCGGCTTCGAGCAGGAAGGCAAGGCCTGCTATCCGATCGGCATGTGGAATTTCGCCATTGCCGGGGAATGGCTGGGCGGCGTGCGCAATCATGAGGGCCTGGTCACGAAGCTGACTTATCTGTATATGCTGACCGGCGAGGAACGGTATGCGCGCAGGGCGATTGTGCTGCTCGACGCGTTCAGCGCCATCTGGGAGGGCACAATCGGGCCCCGCGATTTCACGCCGTTCGGAAGCTCTTGCGAGATCGGCAGGCTGCATCTGCTGACAAGCATCGTCTTCCGCATCAAAGTGTTCCTCGCGCATGACTATGATTGGCTGTCCCGTCTGCCGGAGATGGACGAGCCTTCGCTCGGATGCCGGCTTGCCGGTACCGGGGAGGGGATGTCGGTGCGGGACAATATCGAGCGCATGCTGGATGAATACTTGCTGGATGAGCCCGGCGGTCCGGTCTATGATCTGCGCGGAGGCCGGCTGACGCTGCTCAACAATCATGAGGCGGACGGCGTGCGGGCCATGCTGGCGGTCGGTCTCGCCCTGGATGTTCCGTCGTATGGCGAATGGGGCATTCAGGCGGTGAAGGGATTTTTCTACAATGCGATCGGACGCGACGGCATGTATTTCGAAGGCTCTTTCGGCTATTTCCTGTTCACGATCGGGGTGCTGCTGGATATGGCCCTGCTCGCGCAGCGGACGGCTGAGGCGAAGGGAATGGGCGAATCATTCCAGCCGTTCAACAGCCGGCGCTTCTTCCGTTTCGCGGTCCAGAATCCGCTCGCGATGTGCTGTCAGGGGCATCTTCCCAGCTACGGAGATTGGGGCCGAGATGAGACGGCAAGCACGGAAATTCGGCCCGAGGTGCTGTCTGCGGCCTACCGAGCCGCCCTTCACTTCGCCTATTTCGCGACGGATGCGGATATCCGGGCGGAGGCCCGCGCCATGCTGGCCGCCTGGCGCTCGCAGGCGGAACCGCTGCTCGGCTCGTCGGGCCTGGAGCTGTTCCTGCCCCATGAGGTCGGAGACGAGCCGGGAGGCCCGGCAGCCGCTCCGAAGTCCGGAGGGGTGACGGTGGCCGGCCAGGGCGGGTATATTGTGCTGCGCGACAAGCATGACATGACGCTGCTGACACGTTATGGCCCGAACTTGACGCATGCCCACGACGATGTGCTGAGCTATCAATGGTATGCCGACGGCAGAGAGATTACGGCCGATTTGGGCTACGGCATTTATGGGACGAACAGCCATTTCGGCTGGGCCTCCAAGGCGATCGCTCACCCGACGGTCGTTCTCCGCCAGGATGAACAGATCGACCGCGGCCAGATCTATAAGCCGTTCGCCGGAGGCGAGGCGGCGTTTATTTACGAGCGGGACGGCTGGGCGGCGGCCGAATGCGCCGCGCCCGAGCTCTATGAGGCGGAGCGGTACCAGCGGCTGCTGGCTGCAGTCCCGCTCAGCCGGGGGCGCTCCTATGTGCTCGATATCTTCGATGTCGTGGCGGCGGGGGACAAAGATTTGGCGCTTCATGCCTTCCACGAAGCGAGCCGCTTGGAGATAGCCGGCTGGGAGGAGACAGAGACCGCCGCCTGGACGCTGGCTGGGGCGCTGAATCGGGAGCGGTCCGGCGGCGACCTCTATTATGACCGCCCGGGGCTAAGCTTCGGAGAGCGTCTGACGACAGGGGAGACCTTCAACTCGCTGCAGCCGGGGGAAGAGGAGAGGCTGTGGACGGCCGCGCCCAACAATGGCTACGGCTATATTTACGGTATCCGGAAGCTGCGGCCGGACGAGAGCAGGGATCGAGCCGAAAACCCGGTCGTCCACGCCTGCTGGAAGACGGCGGACGCCGAGGCGCATTGGCATATCATGCTGGACGGGGAGGAAACGCTCTATACGGGCACAGGCCCGAATCTGGACGGAAGCGCGGTCCATCCGTTTTTCATCATTCACAGCGGGAAAGAAGCGAAGCGGTTCATCTCGGTCTCTTATGCGGGGAACGATGTCGCGCTCGTCTCCGTGCAGAAGGCGGCGGTGTCCGGTCTCCGAGGCGGCACGGCGTCCGTGCTGACGCTGGTCTGGTCGGACGGCACCCAAGACCTGTGGCTGTACAGCCCGGACAGCGATGTGTATGAGTGGCAAGCGGAGGATGGCATGGCTGCCGTGGCCGGCCGGTGCGGATGCTTCCGTCTGCGGAGCCCGGAGCAGGAACAATCGCGGCTGCATCCGATTCGGGCGGAAGAACTTCGGTTCACCCCGGCTCCCGGCAGAGCTCCCGGACGGGCCGAACCATGCACCGCGTACGGGTATGGCGAGGAGGAATATGAGGCCGCGCGAATCGATGGGCCGAAGGGGCAGTTGATCGTCCGCGGCTTGAGGCTGGCTGCCGGACGGGAGCCGCGGTTCATCGCTCTCCGGGGAGCTCGGCGAGCGGCGGCCATGGTGTATCCGGCAAGGCTGGAGGAAAGCGGGCCGGATGAGCACATCGTTCATCTGCTGGACGATATGATCGTGTCGACGGGCATCGTCGCCGAAGCGGAGGGAGACCGGATCGCGACCAAGATACCGCTCCCCTTCGCCGCGCCCGGAACGGGCAGGAGCGCATTTTGCGGCATGAGAGTCGTCGGCGCTTGCGGCGGACAGGCGGTTATACGGGATGTTCCCGATCTGACGACGCTCCGCATCGAGCCGATCCATCCTTTCCAAGCCGGTGAAGCCTTTGACATCGTAGATCTGGATGATGTGATGTTCATCCGCTTGATGGGATGAGGTCGATCATGAACATACAGGAAAGGACGTGGATGGCCTTGACCAAGCTGCTGCATCAATTGCCTACCGAGATTCGAATCGGCGTCATCGGACCGCTGGAACTGCTCCCTCTTATTTTGCAGACGCTCAAAGCGTTTCCTTCCTTTATTCCTGAGGTCAGGGTCTACCGGCATGAATCGGAAGCGGTTGAACATACGCGGGAGCTGATGAACAACGTGGAGGTGCTGCTGTTCTCCGGGCCCGAGCCGTACCGGCTGGCTCGGCAGCGGCTCACCCTGCCCGTGCCTGCGCTCTATGTGCCGAAGAGCGGGACCGGGTTGTACCGGGCCTTGTTCCATCTGGATCATAAATGCGACATGCAGGCCTGCACGGTTGATTCGCTCTCGAAGCTGGCCGTGGAACGGGTGTTCACCGAGCTGGGCATGCGCGGGATCGATATGTATTATTGTGAAGGCGACCCGCTGCTCGCGCGGGATGACGTTCTGCAATTTCATGTGCAGCACTACGAACAGGGGAAGAGCAGCGCGGCGCTGACAGGGAGCCGGGAAGTGTCGGAGATGCTCAGCATTTACGGCGTTCCGAACGAATGGGTTATGCCCACCGAGCATGACATCACGGTCAGCCTCGAGCGGGCGCTGCTCTCGACGGAAACCCGGCGCAGCAAGGAAGCGCAGTTCGTCATTGGACTCATTCATATGGAAGGTCCGGCCATCGAAGCCTCGCGGCAGGGCGCTGGCCGGACGAAGGAGGGAATACACCGGACGGTTCTGGGCTTCGTCGAATCGCTGAACGGGCATGCCGCTCAAATCAATGCCGGTGAATATTTGTTCGTGACAACACGAGGAGCCTTCGAGGCGGTGACCGGAGGCTATAAATCGATTCAGCTCGCGAAGGAAATCGGAGCGGCGTACGGCGTGACGATGAGCATCGGCGCGGGCTTCGGAACGAGCGCGAGCGATGCGGGCGTGCATGCCGAGCTTGCGCTGCGCCACGCCATGGACGCCGGCGGCAATATTTGTTTCATCGTGCGCGAAGACAGGAGCATTATCGGGCCGCTGGAGATGGCCGAAGCGAACGAGTGCGATATGTCGCTGATCGATTTCAAACTGGTGAAGGAAGCGGAAGCCGCCGGCTTGTCCCCGATGCATCTGAGCAAGCTCGTCGCTCAGGTCGCCCGTACGGGAAGGACGGAATACAGCGCCTTCGAGCTGGCCATCATTTTGAACATTACGGTGCGGAGCACGCATCGTCTGCTCTCCCTCTGGCTGGATGCCGGCCTGATCGAGATTGCCCGCGAGGTCAAGGCTCCGTCCAAGGGGCGGCCGAAGCAGATATACCGCTTTCCGTTCCTGGAAGAGCTGGTGCGCTGACATTCGGCGGGCCGGGCCGTGTTCGCTTCCGTCATCGAATCCAACAAATAACCATGGATGTCCCTATCCATGGTTATTTGTCCTTCTGCGTTCCCATACGATTATAGTAAACCACTATGGATAGGAGAATTCGATGAGACCACGCCAATTTCGGACCGGCCCCGTCATGGCCGTATTACTGTTTTTGCTTGTGCTGTGGCCTGCCATGCAGCTGTACGGAATGTTGAAGTCTTCCCACACTTCATCCGATCCGCTATCGATGCTGTATGAGGTTGCCCAGTTCCAGATTAGCTTGTGGCAGGGAACGATGCAGGAAGCGAAGCGGTATGAGTCAACCGCTCCGCTGAACAAAGTGAAGCTCGTCGCCTATTCGGCCGGCTACACGCATGAGCGGCTCGTCCGGGCGGTAGGAGAAGATCGTCTCGCTCCGCTTCCCGGTCTGAGCCGGTTCGTTGAATTCATCACGGTCCTGCAGATTAGCGGTGATCGGCAATTGACCGATCTGGAGCGGGAGGTGCTCGAGCAGGCCGCGGCCATCGCGCCTCAGCTGTCGGACAGCTATGCCGGGCTGTTCTCTTCGTCGGGCAAAATTATCGGCTCGAAGAACGAAGCGGTGCAAGCGGCCGATCAGCGCCTTTCCGAGACGCTGGAGCGTTACTTTCATCCCGAATAGCAATCAATCATTTGCGTGACAACCTTCGCAAGTAATGATAGTATAAGGTTCGCACGGCAAGTACAGACTAATTTTGACATGCATTTCATAATATCTTCAAATTACGTTCCGACGGGCATGTTCAACTATGTTATAATGATTATCAATTGATAATGTTCAAAATTTATCAAAAGCAGGTGAATGAGCAATGCACATCGTGGTCGTCGGCATGAATTATCGTACGGCGCCTGTGGAGATACGGGAGAAGTTCGCGCTGCAGGAGAAGGATTGGCAAGAGGCTATCCGGCAACTGCGGAATACGAAGAGCGTCATGGAATGCGTGATTGTGTCGACATGCAACCGCACGGAAATGTACGTTGTCGTCGATCGTCTGCATATGTGCGGTTATTTCATCCGCAGCTTCATGGAGCAATGGTTCGGAATTCCAAGGCAGGAATTCACGCCTTACTTATATATATATGAAGATGATCGGGCGGTGGAGCATTTGTTCCGGGTCACCTCGGGTCTCGATTCGATGGTTATCGGCGAGACGCAGATCCTGGGACAGATTCGTTCGGCCTTTTTGTTCGCGCAGCAGGAAGGAACGACCGGCACCTGGTTCAATACGCTGTTCAAGCAGGCGATTACGATGGCCAAGCGCGCCCATGCCGAGACGAACATCAATGACAATGCGGTCTCGGTCAGCTACGCCGCGGTCGAACTGGGCAAGCGCATCTTCGGCTCTTTCCAGGGCAAGAAGGTGCTGATTCTCGGAGCGGGCAAGATGAGCGAGCTGACGGTCAAGCATCTGTACTCGAACGGCGCGGCCGAGGTCATGGTCTTGAACCGCACGTTCTCGCGCGCCCGGGAACTGGCCGAGCAGTTCCACGGCCGGGCCGGGACGCTGGAGGATGCCGGGCAATTTCTGCGCGAAGCGGATATTGTGATCAGCTCGACCGGAGCCCGGCAGTACATCATGACGGCGCAGGATGTCGAGCGCGTGATGAAGCAGCGCAAATCGCGTCCGCTTTTCCTGATTGACATCGCCGTGCCGCGGGATCTCGATCCCGAGATCGGCAGCGTATCGAATGTGTTCCTGTACGACATCGACGATCTCGAAGGCATCGTAGAGAGCAATCTGGAGCAGCGCCGCAAGGAAGCCGCCAAGATTGAAGCGATGATCGCGAAAGAGCTCGATGAATACCGCCAATGGCTGAAGATGCTTGGCGTTACGCCGGTCATCCGCGCTCTGCAGACGAAGGCGGAGCGTATCCATCAGGATACGCTGGAGAGCCTGTTCAACAAGCTTCCGGATATGTCCGAGCGGGAGGTGAAGCTGATTCGCCGCCTCACGAAGAGCATGCTGAACCAGATGATGCATGATCCGATCCTGCAGATCAAGGAGCTTGCTGCGGAGAAGAACGGGGAAGAGGCGCTTCAACTGTTTACCCAACTGTTCGCTCTGGAAGAGACGATGGCTGCTTCCGAGCCGGACAAAGGAACGAAGCGGGAAGCCGCTGCGGTCTCCTCCCGGCGCGATGAAGAGCCGGAACGGACCAAGCCGGTTCTGTCATGGGCCGCGGTTACTTGGTAGACGGCGTTCAGGAGGCGGCAGGTTCATATGTTGACGAATAGCTGGATTTACGATGCGATTATTTACACATATGCCCTGAGCCTTCTGTTTTATTTTTCCGATACCGTTGGGAGGAATCGGAAAGCGAAGCGGATGGGCACAGGGCTTCTTGTTTTTGTATGGGTGCTGCAGACGATTTTTCTCGTTGTGCGCATTATCCGTCACCAGGATGTCCCGATCATCAGCAGCTTTGAGTTTATGTTTCTGTTCTCTTGGCTGCTCGTCACGGCGTCCTTGGCGATCAACCGTTTTTTTTCGATTGAGTATGTCGTATTTTTTGTCAATCTGGTCGGGTTTGCGCTGCTCATTATCAATATGCTGAATGATCCGACATCTTCTTCCGTCATGGCGGAGTGGGAGATGATGCACAATCTGCTTGTCTTTCACATCACGCTTGCCGCCTGCGGCTTCGCGGCCTTGACCGTGGGGGCGATCTTTTCGGGGATGTACGTCTTTTTGCATCACCGTCTGAAGAGAAGGCAATGGTCGGAAGCCGTGCGGCGCTTGCCCAGCCTGGAGCGGATCGAGCGAATGGCTTATTTCGCCGTCATCGTCGGGATTCCGTTCTTCCTGCTCTCCTTGGCGGTGGCCATCGGCGTGGTGCTGCTGGGCAACCGGATTGAGCTTTTGACCGATTTCAAGATTTGGTTCACTTTGATCGCGCTTGCTCTTTATTTTTCCTATTTTTGGGTCCGGACCCGCGCCTTATTGACAGGATTTCGGCTCGCTTTGTGGAATGTAGGATGTTATGCGTTTATGGTATTGAATTTCAGCTTGAATTCCTTATCGGCATTTCATCGCTAAATGGGAGTGGAGAACATGGAGCATACGGACGATCCCTGCCCGCTGTATCCGCTGATGCTTCGACTGGCCGGGCGCCGTTGCGTCGTGATTGGTGGCGGGTCCGTTGCCGCACGCAAAGTAACGTCATTGCTGGCCAGCGGCGCCGAAGTCACGGTAGTCAGCCCGAGGCTGACGCCGGAGCTTGGGCGCTTGGCGCATGAGGGGCGGATTGCTTGCCGGGAACGCGAATACGAGCCGGCCGACGTCGAGGGAGCCCTGCTCGTATTCGCGGCCACGGATCGTCCGGCCGTGAATGAACGGGTGGCGGAGGATGCCCGCCGGGCCGGGGCGCTAATCAATATGGCGCATGATCCGGAGGGCAGCGACTTCGCCAATCCCGGTTCCGCGCGGAGAGGGATGGTTCAGGTGGCGGTCTACGCGGGCGGAGCGAGCCCGACGTTGACCCGCCGGCTTACGGCGAAGCTGGCCGGGCAGGTGGATGACGGGCTGGCCGATCTGGCGGCCCGTCTCTCTTCGGCCCGCCGGGATACGCGAGCCCGCATCGAGGCGCCGGAACGCCGTCATGAGCTGTTGCGCCGGTATGCCAGCGATTGCTGGCAGGCCTACGAGCAGGGCAAGGAAGCACCCGTTTGGCACGAATGGCTCGAATGCCGGTATCCGGGTGAGCTGACCTCGCCTGGCACGAATGGGGTGTCTGAGAGGGATGAATCGCCTGGCACGAGCAGAGCGCCTGGCGGGCAAGGACCGTCTCACGCGGAAGCGGAGGCGGACGGCAAGGTGCCGCGCGGGTGAGGCAGCACACGGCGGAACAGCATTAGCAGGCTATCAGGCAGGCAATAAGGAGGATTCATATGCGTACAATTATCGTGGGAACCCGGCAGAGCGCCTTGGCGCTTACCCAGACCGGCCATGTCATCTCCGCGCTGGAAGCGATCTGCGCGCGGGAGGGCTTGCCCTACCGGTTCGAGATTCGAAAAATCGTGACCAAAGGGGACCGCATCCTGGACGTTACGCTGTCGAAGGTCGGCGGCAAGGGATTGTTCGTCAAGGAGATCGAGCAGGCTCTGGCGGATCGCGAGATAGATATGGCGGTCCACAGCATGAAGGACATGCCGTGGCAGCTTCAGGAAGGACTGATGGTCGGAGCCGTTCCGAAGCGGGAGGATCCGCGCGACGGCTTGATCATGAAGTCGGGAAGCTCCTTGGACGATCTGCCGCAGGGGGCAACGGTCGGCACGAGCAGTCTGCGCCGCTCTTGTCAGCTCCAGGCGCTGCGGCCTGACTTGAAGATTGTGCCCCTGCGCGGCAATATCGACACCCGCCTGCGCAAGCTGGAGACGGAGGGGCTGGATGCCATCGTGCTGGCGGCCGCGGGGCTTCACCGCATGGGATGGCAGGATCGCATCACCTCCTATTTGTCCGAGGAGGAGTGCGTGCCCGCGGTAGGGCAAGGCGCCCTCGGCATTGAATGCCGCGAGGAAGATGAAGACCTCCGCAAGCTGCTGGAGTGCTATCATGATGCGGATACCGCCCGCACGGTGCAGGCGGAGCGGGCTTTTCTCGGCCGGCTCAACGGCGGCTGCCAGGTGCCGATCGGCGCGCATGCGGTGCTGGTCGGAGCCGGAGGTACGGTGCGGCTGACCGGATTGGTCGGTTCCGCCGAAGATGGAACGATATTGAGAGAAACGATGGAAGGGGAACATCCCGAATCGCTCGGTGTTGCGGCCGCTCAGCGGCTGCTGGATCGCGGCGCGGACCGGATGCTGCCTTAAAAGGGGAGATATCGGATGGAGCAGCACCCCCGCCCGAAGGGCGTCGTCTATTTGGTCGGCGCCGGGCCCGGAGATGCCGGATTGATTACGGTAAAAGGCCTTCGCTGTCTGCAGGAAGCGGATGTCGTCGTCTATGACCGCTTGGCAGGTCCGCGTCTGATGCAGTACGCCAAGCGCGGAGCCCGGAAAATTTATGTAGGGAAGCTGCCGGATCGCCATGCGATGAAGCAGGAAGACATTAACCGGCTGCTCGTCGATCTGGCCTTGGAGGGGCATGCCGTGACCCGCCTGAAGGGCGGTGACCCATGCGTATTCGGACGCGTGGGCGAGGAGGCGGCCTTGCTGGCGGAGCATGGGATTCGCTATGAGATCGTCCCTGGCGTAACCTCCGCCGTGGCGGCGCCGGCGTATGCCGGCATTCCGGTGACCCACCGGAATCGCGCGTCGTCCTTCTGCGTCGTTACCGGACATGAGAGTCCGGACAAGCTGGACGAGATGATCGAATGGGACAAGCTGACACAAGCGACAGGGACGCTGCTCTTTCTGATGGGCGTAGCGAAGCTTCGCTATATCGCGGAGCGGCTGATGGACCACGGGCGGGCACCGGATACGCCGGTGGCGCTCGTCCGCTGGGGAACGCGGGCGGAGCAGGAGACGATCACCGGCACGCTGGCCACGATTGCCGATGAGGTGGAGCGGGCCGGCTTCGCTTCGCCGGCCGTCATCGTCGTCGGCGAGGTCGTGCTGGAGCGGGAGCGCCTGCAATGGGCGGAGAGCCGCCCGCTGTTCGGCCGGCGCGTGCTGGTGACGCGCGCCCGGGACCAGGCGAGCGAGCTGACGCGCCGGATTGAGGATGCCGGCGGGGAAGCGTATGAGTATCCGGTTATCGAGCTCCGCATGCCGGAATCGCCGGTCGCCCGCGAAGCGCTTAGCCATGCGCTCGCCCGGCCGGAAGCGTATGACTGGCTCGTGCTGACGAGCGTCAACGGCGTTCGCTTCTGGTTCCGCCATCTCCGGGAGCATGGGGCGGATATTCGCCAGTGGGCCCATGTGCGCATCGTCTCGGTCGGGCCGAAGACGACGGAGGCGCTGCGGGAATACGGAATCCAACCGGATATTGCCGCAGCCCAATTCAGCCAGGAGGGCGTCTGGGAAGCGTTGCGTCCTCACGCGACAACCGGGCAGCGGGTGCTGCTCGCGCGCGGAGACTTGTCCCGGCCCTGGCTCAGAGAGACGATGGAAGCGCATGGGCTGCATGCGGACGAGGTGGATCTGTACGAGACGGCGCTCCCGGAGGAAGACGACCCGGAGCTGGTCGAGATGCTGGAGCAGCAAATGATTCATATCGTGACGTTCACCAGTTCCTCGACCGTGACCAATCTGCTGGCGGCGCTGCGCCGGATGGGGATGGACGATCCGGCCCAGGCGCTGCGCGGCGCGCAGATTGCCTGCATCGGAGAGATTACGGCGCGGACGGCCCGGGAAGCCGGACTGCATGTCGACGCGACCGCGGCTTCCTCGACGATCGATGGGCTGATGGAGGCCATGTTGGAGTTAGGCAAGGTGAAGAAGACAGTATAAGGGCGAGTTCAAAAAGGCCGCTTGGCCTCACCGCCAAGGCGGCTTGAGCTCGACGGGCAGGTTTTTCCGAAGAACCTCGATAATTTTTGCAAGGAGGCAATCAATATGGCATATCCGACAACACGGCTCCGCCGCCTGCGGGGGACGGCGGCCATTCGCAATATGGTGAGAGAGACGGTGATTACCCCGCATGATCTCATCATGCCTGTATTTGTAACCTGCGGCACCGGAATCAAGGAAGAGATTGCATCGATGCCGGGCATCTATCATTTCTCGCTCGATCTGCTCGATGCCGAAATCGATGAGATCGCGGCGCTGGGCATTCCGGCGATCGTGCTCTTCGGCGTGCCGGAGACGAAGGATGCGGCAGGAAGCTCCGCGTTTGCAGAGGATGGAATCGTGCAGCGGGCGACGCGCCAGATCAAGGCCCGCCATCCGGAGCTGCTCGTTATCGCGGATACATGCCTGTGCCAATATACGGATCATGGCCATTGCGGGATGATTCATGTGCATGAGGCCAACGGCGTGAAGACCGGAATCGTGGACAATGACGAGTCGCTCGCTTATTTGGTCCGCACGGCGGTCTCCCAAGCCGCGGCAGGCGCCGACATTATCGCGCCTTCCAATATGATGGACGGCTTTGTGCACGCCATTCGGGCCGGCTTGGACGAGGCGGGCTTCGAATCGGTTCCGATCATGTCCTATTCGGTCAAATACGCCTCCGCTTTTTATGGCCCGTTCCGGGATGCGGCTCATTCCGCGCCGCAGTTCGGCGACCGCAAGACGTACCAGATGGATCCGGCCAATGCGCGCGAAGCGCTGCGTGAAGCGGAAGCGGATGTCGCCGAAGGGGCGGACATGCTGATGGTGAAGCCGGCGATGGCCTATATGGATATTATCCGCACGCTGAAGGAACAATTCGATCTGCCGGTCGTCGCGTATAACGTCAGCGGCGAATATTCCATGGTCAAGGCGGCTGCCCGCATGGGCTGGATCGATGAGAAAGCCGTGACGATGGAGCTGCTGGTCGGCCTCAAAAGATCGGGAGCGGATACAATCATTACTTACCATGCGAAGGACGCGGCCCGCTGGCTGAAGGAAGCGGAGTAAGGCACCGGGTTCTCCCGGCATGACAATAACCCCCGGACGATCCGCCTTGGCGGTCATCTGGGGGTATGAATTATCGGATAGAGCGTCAGTTGATATATGGGCTCTGGAACAGCTTGGACACATCGATCGTGTATTGCGAATGGCCCAGCGACAAGATGCGCTGCTGTTCCAAATCGCGGATCACCTGTTCCAGCACGGTGCGGTGCACGCCGGCCAGTCCGGCCATCGCGTCCGGATCGAATGCGTGGGGAATGTGGATTTTGTCGCCCTGCCGCTTGCCTTCATGCTGGGCGATGCGGACAATGTTCTTGACGACCCGGCTCGGCGCGTCAAGGAATGTCAGCTCCGAGACATGGCCGTTCGTCGAGCGCAGACGGCTGCAGAGCTGAATCATAATCTGCTTGGCGATGTCGTAGTGCGCACGCATCATCAGATGGAAGCTCTCGGAATTGACGGTGAGCAGCACGGTGTCTTCCAGTGTCTCGGCCGTCGCGGAGCGGGGCTTGCCGTCGATGAGGGCCAGCTCGCCGAAGCTGTCTCCCGCCTGGAAGACGGCGAGCGTCTTTTGCAGGCCTTGCCGGCTGGAAGTGTAGATTTTGACCGTCCCCCGCATGACGATACAGAAGGTATCGCCCGGCTCGCCTTGCTGGAAGAGCGTCGTATGCGGGTGATATTCGCGGCGAGAGGTGATGGAAGCGACGATATCGAGCTGTTCATCGCTGAGATCAGTGAATAATGGAACCCTTTTCAGTAACTCTATCATGTCTACTCCCTCTTTTGTCCGTAAGCATTTTGTACTAGTGTATCATACATCTGAGGAATAAATATAGGAGGAGCAATACCCATGACGGAAAAATTATCTACGCGCCGCGATGCCCGTTCCCGCGCCGCATTTGAGGAAGCCAAGCAGTACATACCCGGCGGCGTGAACAGTCCGGTCCGGGCCTTCAAATCGGTCGGCCTGACCCCGGTCTATGTGGAGCGCGGCAGCGGCTCCCGCATTTTTGATATCGACGGCAACGAATTTATCGATTATGTCTGCTCCTGGGGACCGCTTATCGTCGGGCATGCCCATCCGCAGGTCGTGCAGGCGATTCAGGAGACGGCGGCCAAGGGGACGAGCTTCGGCGCTCCGACCGAGCTGGAGACGATGATGGCCAAGACGGTGGTGGAGCGGGTGCCTTCCGTCGATATCGTGCGCATGGTCAATTCCGGCACGGAAGCGACGATGAGCGCGCTTCGCCTCGCCCGCGGCATTACGAAGCGAAGCAAAATCTTGAAATTCGAAGGCTCCTATCACGGGCATGCGGACAGCCTGCTCATCAAGGCGGGCTCCGGCGTGGCGACGTTGGGCCTCCCCGACAGTCCGGGCGTGCCGGAAGGCGTGGCCAGCAATACGATTACGGTGCCGTACAACGATCTGGAAGGCGTCAAGCTCGCCTTCGAACGCTTCGGCGAGGAGCTGGCGTGCGTCATTGTCGAGCCGGTCGCGGGAAATATGGGCGTCGTGCCGCCGCAGCCGGGCTTCCTGGAAGGGCTTCGCGCATTGACGGAGCAATACGGCAGCCTGCTTATCTTCGATGAAGTCATGACCGGCTTCCGCGTTGGCTACCACTGCGCGCAAGGCCGCTTCGGCGTTACGCCGGATCTGACCTGCTTCGGCAAGGTCATCGGCGGAGGCTTGCCGGTCGGCGCTTACGGCGGCAAGCGGGAATATATGGAGCAGGTGGCGCCGAGCGGACCGATTTATCAGGCGGGCACGCTGAGCGGCAACCCGTTGGCGATGGCGGCCGGCTATACGACGCTGTCGCTGTTGACGCCGGAAGTGTACGAGGAGCTGGAGCGCAAGGCGGCCAAGCTTGAGGAAGGCTTCCTGCGGAACGCCCGCGATACCGGCATCGCCTGCACGATTAACCGGGTCGGTTCGATGGTCTGCCCTTTCTTCACCGATCAACCGGTCACCAATTTCGATTCCGCGCGCACCTCCGATCTGGAGCGTTTCCGCCGCTATTTTGCCGAGCTGCTTAATCGGGGCGTCAACATCGCGCCATCTCAGTTCGAAGGCATGTTCGTCTCGACGGCGCATACCGATCAGGATCTGGATGCGACGATCGAGGCGCATTATGAAGCGTTAAAACGTCTGTAGGAGCATATCCGGCCCCGGGTGTCAGCCGAAGTTGACACGGCGGCCGGTTTTTTATGAAGAGGAAGCACGGCGGATCCCGTGGCTGGTCGGTATAGGGGACAGTACAGCGGACAGTACAGTCGGCAAGCGCGGGAAGTCCGCGAATTCGAATGAAAAGGAGGTCTTTGATGATGGCGATCGGATGGAGGCGGCGGGGCGAATGGGCGGAGTTCATGCCGGAGCGGCGCATACTGGCGTCGGAGGATGCCTTGCGCGCATGGCTGCTGGAGACGCTTCGCATGCCGCCGAACATGCTGCGGCAGATGCTGGCGGAGGATAAAATCCGCACAGCCGGTGATCGGCTGCGGCTGCATCTGTTCCCGGAGGAAGCGATGACGACAGAGCCGGCGGATGAGCCCGCCGAGATTCTATATGAAGACGATGCCGTGCTGGTCGCTTACAAGCCTGCCGGGATGGCGGTGCATGCCACGACAACAGAGCAGGAGAGAAGGCGGAACAGTCTGGCGCATGCGGTCGCATGCCATTACGCATGGACGGGCCAATCGCTGCGCGTCCGCCATATTCACCGCCTGGATACGGATACGACAGGTCCGGTGCTGATCGCGAAGCATGCGCTGCCGCATGCGGTATTGGATGCCGACATGCGCAGCAAGGCGATTCGCCGCAGCTACGCGGCGATCGTTCACGGGTGCCCGCGCACGCGCGCCGGGACGATCGATGCGCCGATCGGCAAAGATCGGCATCATCCGTCCCGCCGCCGGGTGAGCCCGACCGGATCTCCTGCCATAACCCATTACGCCGTGGAGCAGGCCGGCCGGGAGCTAACGCTGGTCAGGCTCCGGCTGGAGACCGGGAGGACGCATCAGATTCGCGTCCATATGAGCCATATCGGCCATCCGCTGGCCGGAGACACGCTGTACGGCGGAGATGGCCGGCTGTTCGGGCGGCAGGCGCTTCACGGGGAAGCGCTGACCTTCCGCCATCCGCTGTCGGGCGAATGGCTGGAGATTCAGGCGCCGTGGCCCGAAGACATGGCGCGCCTGCGCCAAAAAATATAGTCATGCTCCTCCTTTTCCGTCCATATACATGAAGTAGTGAACCGAGTCTGATGTCGCGCCGGCCAAGAAGACATGCATCCGGGTCAGGGGAAGATTCGCGATCACGGCGGAGATCAGAAGTACTGCGGGAGGAGGAGCAGTCCGTGTATGAGGAAGCATATGGCTTAAGATTTGATATTTATGAACGGGTTCATTTATCCGACGAGTGTGTCGGTATCGTCCAATTGGAAGAGGTTGAACTCACGCCCCACATTCAGGTGATCCCGGCCGGAGATCAAGTGACGGTGCGGGGCAGCCTGCTGCTGGCGGGCGTCTATGAGGGAGACGACGAAGGCCGGGTCAGCCAGTCGCTGGAGCATTGGATTCCGGTGGAGATTACGCTGCCGCTCAACCGGATTCGGAGCTTGGAGGATATTTCCGTCGACATTGAGCACTTCGATGTCGATCTGTTGTCTGCCCGATCTCTTAACATTACGGGCATATTGTCGCTCAAGGGCATCGCGATGGAGCCGGCGGAACCGTCAAGCTGGGAGCCGGAGCAGTTCACGGTCGTCCATCAGACGGAGGAGGAGCGCGGGGAGGATGAACCGGAGTGGCTTCGGGATTATGGAGAAGAACCGGCGCCGAGTCCGGAGGCGCTTGATGCCATGGCCCGCATCCGTTCGTTGGCCGACGGCGCCGAGCAGCGCGAAGAAGAAGGGCAAGCTGTCCCCGAACCGGCAGCCGAGGCTGTGCGCGAGAAGACGTATTCCGATTATATCGATCAGATAGGAGAATCGAAGAAGGCTGAGGCGACACCGGAAGCGGAAGAGGCCGAACCGGAGCAGGACCCGGGCCGAACCGAGCTTACCTGGGATCATGCGCCATGGGCCTTTCCAAGCGTAACGGATTTGCCGCCTGCGGCGCCGAAGGCCGTGGCTGAAGCGGAGGCATCCGGGGAGACATCCGGCGCGGACAGCGGCGAACAGGGCGAGCCGGAGCACCGCGGGCTCGACGAGGAGGAAGCCGAACCGGAAGCGGAGGAGAAGACGGCCGAAGCGCCTGCGGGCCGCACCGGTGAGGAGGCGGCGAAGTGGAATCTGCCGGAGCCGCAGACCGCGGCTGCAACTGCGCCTGAGCCGGAGGCGAAGCCTGCGTCAGCGCCGGAGCCTGCACTCGAGGCGCAGACGGAGCCCCGGGCGGAAGAGAAGCCGGCCGAAGCGTCGGTATCGGCCGGCTCCGCTGCCGATGTGTCCGACGCCTCTGTCTCCCAAACTTCTGTCTCTGAAGCCTCCGTTGCAGAGGCGGACGTATCCGAAGAGCAGACGGCGGCGGAGGCGATTCCGCGCGAGGAGCCGGAGGCCGAGCCGGTTGGGGATGCCCCCGCATCCGCCAGCGCTGCGGACGCCAAGCCGGAGATGAAGATCGCGATCAACAGCTCCAAGCCGGCAGACGCGCCGGCCGCGAGCGGAGTCGGCTTCAGCTCCCTGCTGCAATCAAGCCGGCAGACGAAGGAGCGGGAGCAGCGGGAAGCCGAGATGAAGCAGGCCGAGGAAGAAGCGGCGCTGGAAGCGGCCAAGGTGACGACCGGCGACGATGTGAAGTGGCAGTCCCTGTTCCTGCAGCGGGTGAACGATGAGCACAGCTTCAAAAAAGTCCGCATGTGCATCGTCCAGCGGGAAGAGACGCTGGATACGATCGCGGATCGCTATCAGATGAATACGAATGAAATCGTGCTGTATAACCGCCTGCCCGACCAGAACGTGACGGAAGGCCAGGTGCTGTATATTCCGGTGACCTCCTGAACCGGGACACAATAGACCCGTCCGGCGAACCTCGCTGACGGGTCTTGTATGTGGTATGCGCATCCGGAAGGGCTGGCCGCGAGCTCAGAATACATCAATGACAAATGCGATAAACACGAGGAACAGCGCGAACAGCAAAAACACATCGAGCCCGGTTGGGAGAAGCAGAGTCCGGACAAACTGCAGGCAGATAAGCGGAAAAAGGACTCCTTTTACCGAATGACGAATACGCCACCACCAACGTTCCATACGAGGACCACCTCCTATAGTACATGTTATGAAAGTGGAAAATCGGGATATGACTAATACGAAGAACGATTTGAAGCCGTCTATTGACTCATGTGGAGAGCGAAGGTAAAATATATCGTAAATATGTGGTTGTCAGCGCGTGTCGCTGATGCCGCGAAGCAAAGACGTCGAACAGGAAGAGTAAGCGTCAAGGCCCCTTACAGAGAGCAGAGCGATGAGGTGTAACGCCTGCAGGAGCGTCCCGCTGAAGTCACCTGGGAGTTGCCCGTTTGAACGCGTCACGGTAGTGTATGAGCCCGGTGCTCGACATGTTCCGCCGCGCTAGAAGGGGACGGCCGCAACCGTTACATGCAGTGGAGTGCCGCCGCGTTCATGCCCATCATGAGACGCTTGGCGGAATTAAAGGTGGTACCACGGAAGTTGAACCTTTCGTCCTTTGCGGCGGAAGGTTTTTTTATTTGTCATAACGGAGGGAATGCTTATGTCAGAAAGTCAGGAACAGTTGTCCATGCCGACCACATATGATCCGAAGGCGGCGGAACAGAAATGGTACGCTTATTGGCAGGAGGGCGAATATTTCAAAGCCGGCCGCCGGCCGGATGCTGAACCCTACACGATCGTGATCCCGCCGCCGAACGTAACCGGGATGCTGCATATCGGGCATGCGCTCGATTTTACGCTGCAGGATATCATTATCCGCTCCAAGCGGATGCAGGGCTATGATGCCCTCTGGCTGCCCGGTTCCGACCATGCCGGCATCGCGACGCAGACGAAGGTGGAGCAGAAGCTGCGGGAAGAGGGGGTTACCCGTTACGATCTGGGCCGCGAGAAGTTCCTGGAGCGCGTCTGGGAGTGGAAAGACTCCTATGCCGCAACGATTCGCGAGCAGTGGGCGAAGATGGGCTTCTCGCTCGACTATTCCCGCGAGCGCTTCACGCTCGATGAAGGGCTGTCCCGCGCGGTTCGGGAAGTATTCGTGAAACTGTACGAAAAAGGGCTCATTTACCGCGGCAAGTACATTATTAACTGGGATCCGGCAGCCCGCACGGCGCTGTCCGATATCGAGGTTGAATATAAAGAAGTGCAGGGCCACCTCTATCATTTGAAGTATCCGCTGAAGGACGGCAGCGGTTCGATTACGGTCGCGACGACCCGTCCGGAGACGATGCTGGGCGACACCGCGGTAGCCGTTCATCCGGAGGACGAGCGTTACAAGCATATGATCGGCAAGATGCTGGTGCTGCCGATTGTCGGCCGGGAGATCCCGATTATCGCCGACGAGTACGTCGACATGGAATTCGGCAGCGGCGCGGTGAAGATTACGCCGGCGCACGACCCGAACGACTTCGAGATGGGGCTGCGCCACGACCTGCCGCAGATTAATGTCATGGATGAGAGCGGCACGATGAATGAAGCGGCCGGCTCCTATCAAGGACTGGATCGCGCGGAGTGCCGCAAGCAGATCGTCAAGGATCTGCAGGCGCTAGGCGTGCTTATCAAGATCGAGGACCATGTCCATCAGGTCGGGCACAGCGAGCGGACGGGCGCGGTCGTCGAGCCGTACTTGTCGACGCAGTGGTTCGTCAAGATGAAGCCGCTGGCCGAGGCCGCTATCGAGGCGCAGAAGAACGGCCAAGGTGTCCGCTTCGTTCCGGAGCGCTTCGAGAAAACGTATCTGCAGTGGATCGAAAATGTGCGCGACTGGTGCATTTCCCGTCAGCTCTGGTGGGGTCACCGCATTCCGGCTTGGTACTGCGAGGACTGCGGACATATGACCGTCGCGCGCGAAGATGCCGCTTCCTGTTCCTCCTGCGGCAGCGCGAAGCTGAGACAGGACGAGGATGTGCTGGACACCTGGTTCAGCTCGGCCTTGTGGCCTTTCTCTACGCTCGGCTGGCCGGAGCAGACGGACGACCTGAAGCGTTATTATCCGACGAGCGTGCTGGTGACGGGCTATGACATCATTTATTTCTGGGTAGCGCGCATGATTTTCACCGCTCTTGAATTCACGGGCGAGATTCCGTTCAAGGATGTGCTTATGCACGGCTTGGTGCGCGATGCCGACGGACGCAAAATGTCGAAGTCGCTCGGCAACGGCGTCGATCCGCTTGAAGTTATCGAGAAATACGGTGCGGATGCGATGCGCTTCATGATCTCGACGAGCAGCACGCCGGGACAGGATCTGCGCTTCCGTTGGGAACGGGTGGAGCAGGCGCGCAATTTCGCGAACAAGATCTGGAACGCGTCCCGCTTCGCTTTGATGAACCTGGAAGGCTTCACTTATGAAGACATTGATCTGTCCGGCAAGCTTGGCACCGCGGATCGCTGGATTCTCCACCGTCTGAACGAGACGGCACGCGACATTACGCGTCTGATGGACGCCTATGAATTCGGGGAGACCGGCCGCGTCCTGTACAACTTCATCTGGGACGATCTGTGCGACTGGTATATCGAATTCGCCAAGCTCAGCCTGTATAACGGCGATGCGGCGGCCAAGAAGACGACGCAATCGGTGCTGGCCTACGTTCTTGATCGGACGCTGCGCATGATTCATCCGTTCATGCCATTCATCTCCGAGGAGATATGGCAGCATCTGCCGCATGAGGGCGAGACGATTACGCTGGCGGCCTGGCCGGAATACGACGCCGCTTTCGAAGCGCCGGATGCCGTGCGCGAGATGTCGCTCCTTATGGATATGATCCGGGCGGTGCGGAATATTCGGGCGGAAGTGAATGTGCCGATGAGCAAAAAAATCGAGCTGCTCGTCAAGCCGGCGAATGCGGAATATGAGCGGAACATTAACGACAATCTCGAGTACGTGGAACGCTTCTGCGGCACGTCCAAGCTGTCCGTCGACCTGAATGCGTCCGCCCCGGGCAAGGCGATGACGGCCGTCGTGACGGGAGCCGAGCTGTACCTGCCGCTGGCGGGCCTCATCGACATCGAGCAAGAGATCGCGCGGCTGGAGAAAGAGGTCGAGCATCTGAACAAGGAAGTGGAACGCGTCGAGAAAAAGCTGTCCAACGAGGGCTTTATGGCGAAGGCGCCGGAAAAGGTCGTGGCGGAAGAACGCGCGAAGCTGCAGGATTACAGCGGCAAGCGCGACAAGGTGATGGCGCGCATTGCGGAATTGAGAGAAGTGTAATCGAGACTGCCATTGAACGGCCGAACCGCTGGGGATTTGTCTCCATGACGGTTCGGCCGTCGATGAGTTCATAGGTAAGGATGAATTGCTTATGTCGGACAACCAACGAACGAACCTGTCTGCTGCCACGGACTCCTTCGCGACGGCGGAAGCTGCCATTGATTGGATTAATTCTTTGATTCCTTTTGGCATCCGTCCCGGATTGGAGCGGGTCGAGCTCATGATGGAGAAGCTCGGCCATCCGCATCGCCGCCTGAAGTTCATCCATGTGGCCGGAACGAATGGGAAAGGCTCCACCTGCGCGCTGCTGACCAGCGTGCTGATGGCCAACGGCTACGATGTCGGCACCTTTACTTCGCCGTATATTGAGAAATTTACGAACCGCTTCAAATACAATAATGAAGATATTCCGGAGGAGACGCTGCTCCGCCTGGCCAATGAATTGAAGCCGCTGGTGGACGAGATCGCGGCGACGCCGCTCGGCTCGCCGACGATGTTCGAGGTCTCGACGGTGCTGGCCATTTGCTACTATGCAAAGGTGGCTTTCCCTGACGTTGTCGTGCTGGAGACCGGATTGGGCGGCCGGCTGGACGTTACCAATATCGTTACGCCCATCGTCTCGGTTATTACGAATATCGGGCATGATCATATGGATATTTTGGGCGACACGATCGAGCAGGTGGCGGCGGAGAAGGCCGGCATTATCAAGCCCGGCGTCCCGATTGTCAGCACGGTGGAGCAGCCGGAGGCGATCGAGGTCATTCGCCGTACGGCTGCGGAGCGCCGCTCCACGCTGTACTTGATGGGCGAACAGTTCCGCTTCGAGGCGCTTCATTCCGTGGAGAACGAACAGACCTTCCATTTCTATGGGCCGTTCCGGGAGCTGGAGAATTTGACGATTACGCTGAACGGCGCGCATCAGATGAAGAATGCCGCCGTGGCGCTTATGGCGCTCGAGGTGCTGAGACAGTATATGGCCTTCCGGGTGGATGACGAGGAGCTCCGGGCGGGCCTCCGCAGCGCGGCCTGGCCGGGAAGACTGGAAATGGTAAGCGAGCGGCCCCGCATCCTGCTGGACGGAGCTCATAATCCGGAAGGGGCCGAGACGCTGGCTCAGGCGCTGCGCGACACGTACCGTTACAAGCGGCTGCATGTGATGATGGGGATGCTGTCCACCAAGAATCATCATGATGTGCTGCGTCATATACTTCCTTTAGCGGATACTCTCATTTTTACGGAACCGGATTTCCGCAAGAAGATGAGTGCGGAGAACTTGAGTCATATTGCAGAAGAATTGCTGGCAACAGCCTCGCGCCGCCCACAGATTGCAGTAGAGCCGAACTGGCGCGAGTCCCTAGAACGGCTCAAGGCGATGACCGAACCAGGCGATCTGGCTGTGGTCACCGGCACATTATATTTGATTGCGGACGTTCGCTCGTACGTCTTGCATCGGACCGAATCGGAAAAAGGTTGGTGAGTTCGTGTGAAGACGACGGAACATATTCATTTTATCGGCATCGGGGGCTATGGGATGAGCGCCATCGCCCGCGTCATGCTGCAAATGGGATACGCCGTCTCCGGGTCCGACGTGGCCGCATCCGAGGCGACGGAGAAGCTGCAGGCCCAAGGAGCGACGGTACATATCGGGCATGATGCCGATTATGTCGGAGATGCCGACATTGCCGTATACTCTACGGCTTGCCCGGTCGATAATGTGGAGCGTGTCGCGGCGGAGCGGCGGGGCATTCCCGTCCTGCACCGCTCACAGATGCTGGCGAAGCTGCTGAACGCGAAGAAGGGCGTGGCGGTCGCCGGGGCGCACGGCAAGACGACGACATCGTCGATGATTGCGTTCGTGCTCGAGCGCTGCGGGGCCGATCCGACTTATATCATCGGAGGAGAGGTGACGAACCTGGGCACGAACGCCCGGGCGGGCAGCGGCGAATTCGTCGTCGCCGAGGCCGATGAGAGCGATGGCTCGTTCCTCGCTTACCAGCCTTATATTCCGGTTATTACGAATATTGAAGCCGATCATTTGGAGAACTATGAGGGCGATTTTGAGCGGCTCAAAGCGGCGTATGTCCAGTTCCTGTCCCAGCGCAATCCAGACGGGATCGCCGTGCTGTGCGCCGATGATCCGATCCTGCGCAGCATGGCGGAGCGGCTTGGGCAAGGGGGGGTCACCTACGGCATCGACGAGGCTGCAGACTATACGGCAGACGAGATCTACTCCGCGGGTCGCGGCATGACGTTCCGGATGCGCCATCGCGGCGAGACGCTGGGCAGCGTCCGTCTGTCCATCCCGGGACGGCACAATGTGCTGAATGCGATGGCTACGCTGATCGTCGCGATGCAGGCGGGAATCTCCTTCGAGAGAGCCGCCGGCGCGATTAGCGAATTTATCGGCGCGAAGCGCCGCTTTCAAGTTGTCGGGGAAGAGGGCGGCATTTTGGTCGTCGATGATTATGCTCATCATCCGACAGAGATTGAAGCGACCCTGGCGGCGGCCAAGGCGACTGGGCGCCGGCTCGTGGCCGTATTTCAGCCGCAGCGGTATTCGCGGACCTATTTCCTGTTCGAGCAGTTCAGCCGCGCCTTCAGGGAGGCGGATGAACTGATTGTGACCGATATTTATTCGCCGGCAGGAGAGAAGCCGATTGAAGGCGTTACGGCCGCCGCGCTCGTGAACCGGATTCGGGAGAACAGCAACGGGCAGGCGCAATATATCGCCAGCAAGGACGACGCCTTGGAGCGGCTGAAGGCGCTTGTGCAGCCAGGGGATCTGGTGCTGACAATGGGCGCGGGCGATATATGGAAGACCGCATACGCATTGACTGCGGCTGTAAAAGAGCGGATGTAGCTGAAACGACAGAAGGAGACCATTCCGGCGGAATGGCCTCCTTTTTTTCTTTGGGCTTTAGCCCGTTGAGTGCGTGAAACGCACGAAACAAAAAACCACCCGCTATGCGGGTGGAGGGATCGAGGGTTTGACCAACAAGACCATCCCGATAAAATTGAGATGTTCAGGCTCAATGAAAGGAATGGTCTTAGATGGCAAACAAGAACTATAGTCTAGCTCACACGAAGTGGATGTGCAAATACCACATTGTGTTCACCCCGAAGTATAGACGGAAAGAGATTTATAATCAAGTGAGAAAAGACTTGATTGAAATCTTCAAGCGTTTATGTAAATACAAGGGAGTGGAGATCTTAGAAGGTCACATGATGCCAGATCATGTACATATGCTAGTAGCGATTCCTCCAAAAATCTCAGTATCATCATTCATGGGATATCTGAAGGGAAAAAGCTCACTGATGATATTCGAGAAGCATG
>NZ_LDIG01000129.1 GCF_015845845.1 Paenibacillus dendritiformis | reverse complement strand
CCGAAACAGAGCTAAACGGATTCAGCTAACGGGTTCTTACCGTCATCTGCAAAAGTTACGAACCCGCTGTGAGCATGTGTTTGCTGAAAGCAAAGTTGCGCATGGCATGGATCGTGCACGGAGCCGCGGACTCGACTGCATGCAAGAACAGGCGCTACTGACGGCGATCGTTCAAAATCTGAAAAGACTATGCCGGTTTGGGAAAAAGCGATCTCGAACTGGTATGTCGGCATGCCAAAAAACGAAATCCGTGATGACAGAGGCGTTGTCACGCCTACTCATTTCAGCGCTGGCTGAGTTGTTTTACTCGTTTTGCATGTCCATCAGACGGCTACAACTGCACTAATTCACCGGACTTTTAAAGAATTACGCAAACTTCACTTGCTATGGAATTGATGTCTTCAATACAAAGGCCGATAAGTTAATCGAAGCCATTGTTGAAATAACGCCATGCAGTGAGTTCGATTTAGGATCTATTTTTGACTTTGAAGAGGTGGGTCTTTCTTTCTACAGATCCCACGTCTTTACTGAAAAGGATATGGAGGAAGAATGGTTTACGGCAAAATCCCCAGAAGATCAAGAAGATGACATGAAATATTTGTACTTTGAAACCGTGATGGTCTGTGGATTGGAGTATTATGATTTGTTAAGAAAAGCGAGGGATATATTATCATGACAGAGCCGCAGGAGTAGTCTTGCGGCTCTGTCATGATTTACCCCAAGCTCAATGTACCACTCAATATGCCGTGAGCTTCGGCTATTCGCAAGGATGAGTATTCACCTGTTCTGTCATTGAATTAATCTATCATGAGACAGAGGCGAAGTAAGGTTCGATACGGTCTCCAGCGTTAAGCCATCATGATTTATTGCAACATTTGGATGGACTAAACCGTTTCCATAATCAGGAGGGATGCGCATGCGTTATTTTTTATGTTTCGCCATTATAATGTCCGTAATTATCACGGGATGCACTTCTCAAGAAAAATTACCCACTTCAAGTGGTGATTGGCGAATAAGTTCAGTTACTTTGAACGGATATTTATATCGGGCAACCGAAGAGATGGTAATGGACATCGATAATAGAATTGGTACGATTGAAAAGTACAGTGATGATGAATCGTTTTTGAAATCCATAGAAGATACATTTTCTAACAAATATCTCGTTGGCACCAATCTATATTCGATAAAGGGCGTTCCTGTCACAGAAGCGATTGCTGCGGAAGTGAGTAACAACACCTACTATAAACTATATTGCGAGGGAAAGATTCGCGGAGGTGAATCGGGAAAATGTAAATGAGCGGCCTGTGTACATAGGCCGCTTTTTGATGCAATGGACAAAGCAGGTTGCACTTTATCTAATCTCAGATCAGTTCCGAGAATATCTATGAAACGCAGGAACATCATGGTATCATGTAAAGTAGAGCAGAAATGGGTGCCAATGGAATTGGTGATTTGTTCCACGTGGAACAATTTTTTTGTTCAGGTTCTCTCCTTGCAGGAAATAGGTGCCTGCTTGGAGAATAGATAGGAATAGAGGATAGCTGTATCCAATGCAACGGCATGGATAGAGCACGGGTAGGCTTTTCATGTAGGTATGGATCACGGATTATACAATCCGATGGAGCAGAGCAACTGCCGCTTCTTCAAGTGTCTGGCATTATTTTGAAGTTAGGTGGTATTATCGGATATGAAAGAACAACTGTCTCGGTTATTCGGTTTTGCAGAGCGGGAAGCGCTCGATGAGGTCAAGCAGCTTCCGGTGAACGAGATCGTCACCAGTCCTTATCAGCCGCGCACCATTTTTGATGATGAACGAATTGATGAATTGTGTCAGACGATTAAGACCCATGGTGTGATTCAGCCCATCGTGGTTCGGCAGCGCAATGGCAAGTATGAGATTATTGCCGGGGAGCGGCGTTGGCGGGCCGTGAAAAAGCTGGGCATGGACACCATCCCGGGGATCATTCGAGAAATTAATGATTCTCAAGCGGCGTCGATTGCCCTCATTGAGAATTTGCAGCGTGAAGGGTTGACCGCCATCGAGGAAGCGGTTGCTTATCAGAAGCTGATCGATCTCCATGATCTGACACAAGAAAGCTTGGCGCAGCGATTAGGCAAAAGCCAATCGACGATAGCCAACAAGATTCGGTTGCTTCAACTTCCGGAAGCAGTCAAGACAGCTCTGATGGAACGCAAGCTGACGGAACGTCATGCCCGGGCACTGTTGAGTCTCGATTCGGAAGAATGGCAGCTCAAGTTGTTGAATGAGATTATTACGAAAGAACTGAATGTGAAGCAAACGGAAGCGAGAGTCGCTTTCTATAAAGAAGTCAATAAGGCCAAAAAGACGAAACGCATTTCGTTCACGAAAGATGTGCGCTTGGCCTTGAACACGATTCGCCAGTCGATTGATATGGTGTCCGGATCCGGCCTGAAGATTAAAACGAATGAAACGGATCACGAGGATCATTACGAAATTGTGATTAAAATTCCGAAACGATAAAATCGCGTCCTGAAGTCCAATCATGTGCTGCATGTCTACCGTTGCTTAGAATCGGATGAAGACGTTGGTGTTGTTCTGATGGCGGAACGTTAGGGCGGCAGACAAGACGCCGCTCTTTTTATTGCATAGGAAAGCAATTCAAGTTCTCGATGCAGCTCGAGCAGGCAGAAAGAATCAACATTGAGGTGAAGAGGAATGGCTAAAGTCATTGCCATTACCAACCAGAAAGGCGGCGTCGGGAAGACCACGACGACGGTGAATTTGGGTGCGGGTTTGGCGTTGCTAGGCAAGCGGGTATTACTGGTAGATATCGATCCGCAGGGCAATACGACAAGCGGAGTAGGGATCAATAAAGCAGATGTAGCCAACTGCATTTATGATGTCATCATTAATGACGTCCATCCCAAAGATGCGATCGTTCCCACGATGGTCGAAGGATTACATATTATCCCGGCTACGATTCAACTGGCAGGGGCCGAGATTGAGCTGGTGCCGACAATTTCGCGGGAAGTCCGGTTGAAGAAGTCCTTGCAGCTTGTGGCCCATCTGTATGATTATATTTTGATTGATTGTCCGCCGTCCTTAGGGATTTTAACGATTAATTCGCTGACGGCTTCTCATTCCGTCATTATTCCGATTCAATGCGAGTACTATGCCTTGGAAGGCTTGAGCCAATTGCTCAATACGGTAAGACTGGTGCAAAAACATCTCAATACATCCCTGCAAATTGAGGGCGTTCTGCTCACGATGCTGGATGCGCGTACGAACCTGGGCATTCAAGTCATCGAAGAAGTGAAAAAGTATTTTCAGCAAAAGGTGTATCAAACGATCATTCCTCGGAATATCCGTCTGAGCGAAGCGCCGTCGCATGGACAGTCGATTATGACTTATGATCCGAAATCGAAAGGCGCCGAGGTATATTTGGAACTTGCGAAGGAAGTGATTTCATATGAGTAAGCGTTTGGGACGCGGCTTGGATGCGCTCATTCCTTCTTTATCCGTGAACGATGATGATAAGGTTACGGAAGTGTCCTTGCAGCAATTGCGTCCGAATCCTTATCAGCCGCGCAAAAATTTCGATGAACAGTCGATTCAGGAGTTGGCCGAGTCGATTAAGCAGCATGGTGTCATTCAACCGATTATTGTCCGGAGCGTCGTCAAAGGCTACGAAATCATTGCAGGTGAGCGCCGTTACCGGGCTTCGCAATTGCTCGGGCTGCCAACGATACCGGCGGTGATTCGCAGCTTTTCTGATCAGCAAGTAATGGAAATTGCTCTCATTGAGAACCTGCAGCGGGAAAACCTGAATGCGATCGAGCTTGCGCTCGCTTATCAAGGACTTATGGATCAGTTCTCGCTTACGCAAGAGGAACTGTCTGTAAAGGTCGGCAAATCACGATCGCATATAGCCAATTTCCTGAGATTGCTTCAACTTCCGGAAGAAGTAAAGGAATATGTTTCACGTGGAACACTATCGATGGGACATGCACGCGCTATCGTAGGCGTAAAAGATACAACGAAAGTGAAGCAGCTTGCGAAATCGACGATCGATCAAGGGTGGAGCGTCAGACAACTGGAAGAAGCGATACAGCAGCTTCACCAAAAAAACAAATCGGCAGACAAACCGAAGGCTGTTCGCCATGACCCATATTTGCATGAAGTAGAGGAGAGCCTGCGCGAGCAATTCCGCACCACGGTCCGGATTAAGCAAAATAAAGACAAAGGAAAAATTGAGATTGCGTATTTCAGCAAGCAGGATCTGGAACGATTGCTGGAAATGCTGCAGACCGTTTCTTCCAAATAATTTTTGCAAAAAAGCTGGACACTTGGTTGTCATCCTAAGCCCAAAGGATTAAACTAAGAATGCCAGTTTTTTTCTGTTTTGAGAGCCGATTTTCTGCGAAGATTCCGGGCTGAAACGGCTGGTTTCCAGGGATATATTGGGATAGAAAAGGTTACAAAAATGTTCTATTTGTCGATGCCGGGATAAGGTAAAGTTATAGATAGAATGAGGTGGATGAGATGGGCGGAAGAGCGGATGCGCCTCCGATCATTTATATGGATCATGCAGCCACCTCGTGGCCCAAGCCAGCATGCGTCATGGAAGCGATGCAGCGCGCGATGCTGGAAGAAGGAGGCAACCCGGGGAGAGGCGGGCACCGCATGGCCGTGAAGGCAGGCAAGCGCATTCTTCATGCGAGAATGGCGGTGGCCAAGCTGTTCCAGGTGGCCAACCCGGTAGATATTGCCTGGATGGCCAATACGACGATGGCGTTGAACACTGCTATTCATGGCTACGTCCGGCCGGGGGATCATGTCGTAGTAACGGGTGTAGAGCATAACTCGGTTACTCGTCCGCTGGAGTGGTTGATGCGCCATCATCAGGTTCAGGTCACTTATGTCGAACCGGATGCGGACGGAACGGTCGATCTGCATCGCGTTCGGCAGGCTTTGAAGCCTCATACCCGGCTCGTGATCTGCAATCATAGCTCCAATCTGTTCGGTTCCATCCAACCGATAGGGGAGATTGCGGCCATTGCGCATGATTATGGCGCGAAGCTCCTTGTGGATGCCGCCCAGTCGGCGGGGCTGCTGCCCATCTCGGTGGCGGCGCTTGGCATTGATATGCTTGCTTTTCCCGGCCACAAAGGCCTGCTTGGGCCACAGGGAACCGGCGGGCTATATATTGACCCGGCTCTCGATGTCCAACCCCTCGTACAGGGCGGAACGGGAAGCTTTTCCGATGAAGCGGTTCATCCTGCCACGCGGCCGGATTGCTATGAAGCGGGGACGCCGAATACGGTCGGGATCGCTGGTTTGGAGGCAGGGGTACGATTTGTACTGCAGGAGACGGTTGAGGCCAGGTATATGAAGGAATGGAAACTGGCACAGAAGCTGATGGAAGCAATCGAGCGGCTGCCAGACCTGCGTGTCCTTGGACCTGAACTCGGCCAGCCGCGAACGGGGATCGTATCATTGGTCAGCGAACGCGTCGATAGTTCCGTCTTGGCCCATCGTCTCGATCGGGAGTTCGGCATTGCGGCGAGGGCGGGATATCATTGCACTCCTGCGGCCCACCGGGCTGCGGGGACGTTGGCATCCGGCGCGCTTCGCATTAGTGTCGGCTGGAATACGACGGAGGGAGATATCGAACGGGTAACGGAAGCTCTACATTGGTTATGCATCGGATAAGCTAGAGGCAGGAGAGAACAGAAACCTATGATGAATGAATTATGGAATGAATGGATGCCGCTGGTCGTACTGTGTACGGCAGGGTTATCTCTTATGTTACTATTACTGGTATGGATTCAGGGCGTGAAGCTTCGCAAGCTGCGGCGGAAATACATGTCCATCATGGGGGAGAGCGGTGTAGAGCAGCTCGATCTGGTGCTCTCCAGCATGCATGATGACATGAGCCGGTTGCGGGACGGGTTCGAGCAGCATCAACGTCGGATTCAGCAGTTGGAAGGAACCGCAGCCAGAATGAAATCCCATGTCGGCATTCAGCGCTATAACGCCTTTGCAGAGCATGGGAGCGAACTGAGTTTCTCGATTGCCTGGATCAACGATGAACAGGACGGCATTGTATTGACAGGCATTCACGGGCGGGATCATTCCTATGTATACGCCAAGCCTGTGGAGAAAGGCCAATCCGCGTATACCTTATCGCCGGAAGAAAAGCAGGCCCTTGATGCGGCGGCAGCCAGCCGTGGACAAGCCGCCTCGGCGAAGGCTGACAGAGCTTAGTTAACCGGGGTTGTCCCTTCGATCGATTGATGGATCACTTCTCCGATCAGTTCGGCCATGCTCATGACCAGATGAAGCCGAGTATTTTGCAGCACGAAATATTCCATGAAGCCTCCGACGTTGACGATGCCGGTTATGTGCATGTCGCCGACCGGGGGCAATTGTTTGTTCACTCCCGCGCCCGGACGGACAGGACCATGCTGGATCTGAACCGCGCCTACGCTGCTGCTCTGGCCAAGGCAGGCATCCACGGCTAAGATGAAGGTATTCGCGTCTTCCTGCCGCAATTCATCCAGCTTGTCCTGCAAATTCATGGCATGGACCGGCTGCTGAAGCGTTCCGAAGACGCGGTACTGGGAATTGGATCGCTTGACCAGATACGTGCCGACGAGGGGGCCCAGGCAATCCCCGGTGGAACGGTCGGTGCCAATGCATACAACCGATAGTGATTGGTAAGGGGCACGCAGGCGCAAATGCTCGCGGCAGGAACGGACCAGCGTCGTCAGCGCTTCCGGCGTGTTGTAATCCACTTTGCATGGCGGACAGTCTATGGGAGCAGGAGAATTGAAGAGAGAGTAACTCACGGCGCAACCTCCGTTTCTACGAAATAGTAGTAACTAGTATATGGATGAAAGAGGAGTTTTATACTCGGAAGAAGGAAATCATACTGTTAAGGAAGGATGCGCCGTCATGAATGGAATAGAAGCGGAAGAATGGGTGCTGGCCTTTGATTCTACCCAGCATGCGCTTCGAATGGAAATGCTGATGGAATACCTCGATCTGGACATTGACACTTGTCCGACGCCGACACAGATTACGGCAGGATGCGCGCTGTCCATTCAGTTCCAGCCTGACGATCTGGGGACGGTCCGGACCCTGATTCGAAGCGAGCGGGTCGAGATTCGCGGGATATACTATAAGCGGGATGATCAATATATTCAATTGATAGAATCGGCAGAGGAGTGAGAGTATGCTGCAGGCGGAACCGGAAGAGACGAACATGATGGAGCAGAACATCGAACAGACGGTTAGCATTTTTCAGAAATGGCAGCATCAGATGATGGACTGGATTACGGATCCTTCCACATGGGAATGGCTGATTCTCAAATCCATCCGGATCGTGCTCATTATTCTCATCTCCCGGATTGCGATTAAGGTTCTTTTTCGCATGATTGACCGAGCGATAAGCAAGAAGGGAAGGGGAAATCTTGCGCTTAATCCGCGCCGGCTGCTCACGATTGTGAAGCTGCTCAAAAATGTCACCTCATTGACACTCAACTTTACGATGATTATGTTCATCTTAATGGAGTTCAACGTCAATCTGGCGCCGCTGCTGGCCGGGGCAGGGGTCGTTACGTTTGCGATCGGCTTCGGCTCGCAGAGTCTGGTCAAGGACGTGATGACCGGTTTTTTCATCATTTTCGAGGATCAGTTCGCCGTAGGGGACGTTGTCAAGGTAGGTCAGTTCCAGGGCACGGTGGAAATGATCGGACTAAGGTCTACGCGGATACGCAGCTGGACAGGGGAGATACATATTATCCCCAATGGAAGCATTACGGACGTAACCAACTACTCGATCAGCAATTCATTAGCCGTAGTGGATGTTGTCATCGCGGCGGATGAAGATGTCGATACAGCGATTCAGAGAATGGAGAAGACATTGGCCGCCTTGCCGGAGCGCGAACCGAATGTAATCCGGCAGCCGCAGGTGCTTGGAATTCAGACAATGACCCGCACCGAGACGACGATACGCATCATCGCGGAATGCAAGCCGTTCACTCAAGCTCAGGTGTCCAGACTCATCAATCTGGAGGTTAGAAAAGCGCAATATCGCAAAGAAGAGGAAGCGGCATCAATTGAAAATGATGAAGGAAAGGGGCTCTCGACGAATGGAACGTAAGCAATTTGAACTGGGGGATATTGTGCAAATGAAAAAGCCGCATCCATGCGGCACGAATGAAATGGAGATTATCCGTATGGGGATGGATATTCGGATTAAATGCGTAGGGTGCAAGCACAGTGTGCTCATTCCGCGGGCCAAGTTCGAAAAAAGCATGAAAAAAGTGCTTCGGTCGGCAGACGCCGGGGCCGAAAAAAAAGTGGAGTAAAACATCTTGCATTTTTTAAGTTCATGTGTTAAAATGAATTGTGCTGTGGAAAGGTACCCAAGAGGTCCAAGGGGGCTGACTCGAAATCAGCTAGGCGTGTCAAAGCGTGCGTGGGTTCGAATCCCACCCTTTCCGCCACTTTCACTTTAGTTCTACACTTTGGTATGATACCGGAGTTAATGGATGATACATACGTTCGTACGTTGGTGGCTTCATAACGACGAACTGATTCGATACCTCTTACCGATGAGTAGGAGGTATTTTTATATGGTTTACCCTGTCCGAAAAGTAGGATATAATTGCCATGCACTAGAATGGCTTTATGGGCAGCCGGCTAATCTCCCGGAAGGGAGGCGATGCCAGTGAGCGTATACGAAGCATTGTCCGTGATGTTCCAGTTTGGACTCTGGATATTCGCGTTGCTGACATTTGTCGTGACGCTGCTGATATACCTGCACACAAAAAAATAGGCCGCCCGGCTAAGGTCACGGCCTATTCAGGTACTACCTTGGTTTTAAGCCACCGCCTTTGAAGCGGCTATTGCGGAAGAGTCGTGTTGCCGCACGGCTCTTTTTCTTATTTATATGATAGCATAGCGATTATTATACGTCTACTTAATTTGGCATTCGTGCGAATCCGTGACTCTGGCCTTCACAGTAAATGAAAGGACTCCGCAGATGCAGAGTCCTTTCCTGGTTGACGGTGCTTGATTAGACTTTCTTTACTTCACTTCTTCAGATGGCTCAGGTTCATCTATATGGCTGACCATACAAGATTCGTGTTTCAGACTAAAGTGTCTTTGGCACAACCCCTCGCTTCTCTTATGATGTTATCGTAAAGTATGCGTCATCACTCGGTTGTTTCGCTGCAATGTTCAACGGAACCCACCTCGCTTCGCACCGTCAGTCGTTATTATGGCTGTTCATGCCGATTTTATGCGCTAGGTAAAATTATTTAGTGGGTAAGAGCGTGGGATTTCTTTTTCCATTTACGGTCTTTGTTGGTCGTCTCCGGGAACGTTTCGCCTTTTTTCAATCGAATCTGCTTCGGATCCTGAATCTCGGTGTGGAAGCTTGCCTCGCCTACCTCCATGTAGATACCGTCGTTGGGCGCTTTGTCTCCCGGCTCAAATTCGGTCTGTTCACCCATCCTTGCCACCTCCTGATTATCGGCAAATTTGTCTCTTCCATTGTATTGTTCGCGTCCAGGCACAGGTTCATTAGTGGAGAAATGTAGGAGGGGATTTGATCCCTATGAGTTTCTCCGCTTTGCAGATGGGCAAACCGAGATGAAATTGGCTAAGTCAGCAAAGGTATGGCTTGCACCATAGCCCTGTTTTTGTTATATTTATTTAGTGCGAGTTTTCTCGCTCCTTGCTCCTGACGCACCGATCAGGGGCCTGAAGTCCAAGAGGAGGTGAACGTGAAATGCGCAAATACGAATTGATGTACATCATTCGTCCAGACATCGAGCAAGAAGCTGTCCAAGCAGCAGTCGAAAAATTCCAAGGCGTCATCTCTAACGAAGGCGGGGAAATTACGAAACACGACGTGATGGGCAAACGCCGTCTTGCTTATGAGATCAAGAAGTTCCGCGACGGTATCTACGTTCTCGTGAACTTCACTGCACAACCTGCAGTGGTTGCCGAGTTGGAGCGTCAATTGAAGATCTCCGACGAAGTTATCCGCCATCTCGTAACAACAGACGTGGCTTAATTGCCAACCATCGTATTTCGTAAGGATACGTCGAAGGAGGGGATTACATGTTGAATCGCGTGATCTTGATTGGTCGTCTAACCCGTGACCCTGAATTGCGCTATACGCCATCCGGAGTTGCTGTGACGCAATTTACGTTGGCGGTCGATCGTCCGTTCTCGAACCAGAATGGCGAGAGGGAGGCGGATTTCATTCCCGTGGTCACATGGCGGCAGTTGGCAGAGACTTGCGCCAATTATTTGCGCAAAGGTCGGCTAACGGCCGTGGAAGGCCGAATCCAAGTCCGGAGTTACGACAACAATGAAGGGAAGCGCGTATACGTTACGGAGGTTATCGCCGATAACGTACGATTCCTGGAGTCCAACCGCGACAGCGGAGGAAGTCGTGACGATATGGGCGGAGGTTATGGCGGCGGACAGCCGAACAATAACTCGCGGCCCTATGGCGGAGGAGGCTCTAGCCAGTCCCGCGGTCCGGCAGCGGATCCATTCTCTGACGACGGCAGACCGATCGATATATCTGATGATGATTTGCCATTTTAATAGGGAAAGGACTGAATGGAATGAGCTTCAAGCAAAATGAAGGCGGCGAACGCAGCGAGCGTCGTTTTGGCGGCCGTAAAGGACGCAACAAGCGCCGTAAAGTATGCTACTTCACTGCGAACAAAATTACGCACATCGATTACAAAGACACGGATCTGTTGAAGAAATTCATCAGCGAGCGCGGCAAAATTCTGCCTCGCCGTGTAACAGGAACAAGCGCAAAGTATCAACGTTTGTTGACTGTAGCGATCAAACGCTCCCGTCAAGTAGCGTTGCTGCCATACACAACGGAGTAATGCAAGAGAGCAGCCGGGTTGATGACCCGGCTGTTTTTTATGTCTTCATTTACATGTCTGTCCCCAAAAAAAATCGTAAATTTCCCCTTAAAAACCCAATAATTATTCCCATATTTTCAATAATTACACCAAAAATGTGACCAATCAGTATTTTATTTTTTGATCAAATACATGTAAAATAAACTTGTTGTTTTCTGTAATTCGAAAATGTATGGTAAGATCCAATGCAATACCTCATGGCTCCGCTCATACGACAGCTATAAAATAGATAAATCGGACCATGAGCAACTAGGGGTAAGCCGAACATGAAGTGAAGGCGGCTTCAACTTTTTGGCTCTAGCCGGGAAGAGGGAGCCGGGTTGAGCGAGTGTCGATCGGCAGGATACGCCATTCATCAAGGGCGTGTCCGGGAGCATAATATGCTAAAGGAATGCATCGCGCGGATTGCGTCTTATAGGGAAGACGCGGCGGGAAGAAGCGATGTTTCATTTGTTGATCCAGTTGTGTAATCATCCGGCAAAGGGGTGCGGCCAAAGAACTTGCCCAAGAAAGAACAGCAAAGAGAAAACGGGGCAGCGGGCAGGGCGCTACAAATTCATCAAAAAGGAAGAAGTTGAGAGCATGAAAAAATATAAAAAATGGTGGATAGCCTTCTTGGTGATCGCCATCATCGGATTCGGAGGGTTTTTCTTCCGCAAACAGATCGCCGTCTTGGCGTTCGACATGTTCCTGTCGGGGCATGTGGAGGAAACACTGGAGAATTCGTACAAACCGATTGAAGGTAAAGAAGAGGTTATCCGGAAGGTTACCGAGCCGTTCTCGGTGTTGCTGTTAGGGATTGATGCCCGCGGCAATGAAGTGGGGCGTTCGGACACCATCATTTATTCCGTCGTGCGGCCGGAAGACAATAAAGTCCTGCTGCTGTCGATTCCGCGCGATACGTACACCGAGATTATCGGTAAAGGGATCGAGACGAAGCTGAACCATGCTTACGCATACGGGCAAGCGAAAATGAGCATGGATTCGGTGGAGAACCTGCTGAAGCATAAAGTTGATCATTACGCAACCATTAACTTCCAAGGATTGAAGGATGTCGTCGACGCGCTGGATGGCGTAGAGCTTCCGATCAAGGAAGACATTGTGAACAAGGATCCGAACCACGAGAAATTCCGGATCGAGGCGAACAAGCCAATTTACAACGGACAGGAAGCATTATACTTCGTCCGCTATCGCGAGGATTCCGACATGAACCGGACGATGCGGCACCGCACCTTCTTGAACGCCATCATGCACCGGGCAATCGAAATGGACAAAATCGGCCGAATTCCTGAACTTATTCAAATTATGGGTGATAATTTCTCGACCGATATTCGTCCCAAATTCATGATTGACCTGGCGAAGACGATGTTCACGCAGTCGGATACGCCGCAAATCAGCAGCTACATGCTGCATGGCGACGGCAAGATGATGAGCAATGTATGGTATTATATGGTTGATGAAGAAGATATGGAATATGTGCAGAAGCTCCTTGATAATTGGCTGGATCCGAACACGAAGAAGGCCGATCTGATGGAGCCGCGCGAAGTCAAGGGAGATTAAAACGGATAGGAGTCAGTCGTGATTGCGGCTGACTCTTTGTTTTTGATAAGGGAAATGTGTTAATTTAATCTTAGGGAGAAAAATGGCCCCTGCTTGACATGAGGAGGAGACCACGCGGATGAATATTGCTTTTTTCTTGACACCCAAACATGAAGTCGTATGTTTGACGGTGAGCGCTACCTTGCGTCAAACCTTGGAAAAAATGGAGCATCATCGTTATACGGCCGTGCCTATATTGAATGATGAAGGGGAATTCGTCGGGACGGTCACCGAGGGAGACCTGCTGTGGCATATGAAGAATTCGAATGGGAGCATCACCTTCGAAAACGCATCGCGCTTTTTGCTCAAGGATGTGCCCTTGAATGTCCGTCATAAAACGGTGCGCATCGATTCGAATATGGAGGATCTGATCAAGTTGGCCAAGGTGCAGAATTTCGTTCCGGTCGTTGACGATATGAACCGCTTCATCGGCATTGTCCGGCGCAGCCAAATTATTGAATATTGCGAGCAGTTCACGTCGAAAGCCATGAATATCAAGTAAATATGGTATAATGAAGAATGACGGTTTTATTGGGGACAGGGAAAAAATAAGGAAGTTAGCCCCGGTTCTTGCGTGACGAACGGAATAGAACCAAGAGGGAAGAAGAGCTTCTCAAGAGGTGAATAGGTTGAAATATCGCTGGTCATCGTTAGCATGGGCGGTTGCGGCGCTCGTATTGTTATTATCCATCCTACAACCGATTCAGGTGTTGACGATGAGTTTTATGGCGGTGCCGTTTGTCATGCTCTACGCAACACAATCCCTGCGCGGGTTTATTCTGCATGGGGCGGCATTGTTATTACTTGTGTATGTTTTGCTCGGCAGCTTAGGGATGGTAGGCGTGCTGACGGGTGTATATTTTATGATTCCAGGAATCGTATTCGGTCATATGTTCAAGCAGAAGCGGCCGGCCCTGAACGTATATGTCGCGGGAACCGCCACATTCCTCGTGGAATCGCTGCTGCTGCTGGCGTTCGCCAAGCTGGCGTTTGACTTCAACGTGTACCATTACATTATGTCGCTGATGAACGAGAGCATGGCCGGATTGCAGCAGACCACGCTGTTCCCGGCGGATCTGACACAGGAGATGAAGGAGCAATTCGTCATCCTGCTCAGCCAGATGATCCCGTTCATGCTGATTATCGGCGCGCTCTATATGGGCACCATTACGTATGCCATTAGCCGGGCGCTGCTGACGGCACAGGGCATCGCGGTGCAGAAGCTGAAGCCGGTCCGGCAATGGATGCTGCCGCGGGCCTTAATCTGGTATTACTTAATTACGATCATTCTCGATCTGATCGTGCAGAAGTCGTCAGGAAGCTTCCTGACCCTGATTTTGATCAACCTGGTGCCGCTGCTTCAACTCGCCTTCATGGTGCAGGGCATCGGCTTCCTGTTCTTCCTGGCGCATTCGCGTAAATGGAACAGGGCTATTCCGGTCGTTATCACCATTGCAGTCATCTTTGTGCCGCTGCTCCATGGCATTTTGCGAATTATCGGAATCGTGGATCTGGCCTTTCCGCTGCGGCAGGCCATGTCCAAGCCAAAAGCGTAGGGTGAGAAACTATGCCTAAAATGTTGTTCCAACGCTGGTATTTCAAGCACATCATCTGGACGTTCGTGCTGCTCGTCGTGGTCACGGGCGTCCTCGCTTATTACAACTGGATGGTCGGCTTGCTTGCTTTCGCCGGCATCGCCGCATTGGCTGTGGCTTCGCTGGCGGCGGAACACAAATTCCGGCAAGAAACTGAATTATATCTGACCACGCTGGGGCTTCGCGTCAAGCGGGCCGGAGAGAGCGCCATCGTCGATCTGCCCTACGGCATTCTTCTGTACAGCGAGAACCGAATCATCGAATGGCATAATGCTTATGTGGCTCAGCTTATCGAGCAGGACGGCCTGGTTGGAGAGGAGCTGGGAGAAGTCTTCCCGCAGCTTCAGGCCGGCAAAGATTCGGAGCACTCACAGGAGCTGTTCATCGGCGGACGCATCGTCCATGCGGATATCGTGCCCGGGGAGCGGGTCGTCTACTTCAGGGACATTACCGACATCTGGACCCTGCGCAAGCGATACGAGGAAGAACGCATCGCCCTAGGAACGGTCATTATGGACAATCTGGAAGAGTCGACACAGGGGATGGATGACCAGCAGCGGACCGGGCTCATCGCGCGGGTCGCCGGCCAGATTACGGAGTGGGCGGCAGAGAACGGGATTCTGATTCGCCGGCTCTCCTCGGAGCGTTACTTCCTCGTTATGGATGTACAGACATTGAAGGCGCTGGAACAGACGCGGTTCGCGATTCTGGATGAAGTGAGAGAGGTGCTGTTCGGCAATAAGCTCCCGGTTACGCTCAGCATGGGGATTGCGGCCGGAGCGGACAGCATTGCCGAGCTCGGCCGGATGGCTCAGTCGAGCTTGGATATCGCTTTAGGCCGGGGCGGGGATCAGGTTGCTGTCCGCATGGGTCAGCGGCTCTCTTTCTATGGGGGCAAGTCGAACGCGGTCGAGAAGCGGACGCGGGTGCGTGCGCGCGTCATCGCGCATGCGCTGCGCGACTTCATCCAACAGAGCGACGCGGTGTTCATTATGGGGCATAAAGTGCCGGATACGGATGCGATCGGTTCGGCGATCGGCGTGCTGCATGCGTGCCGAATGCTGGAGGTAGAGGCGTATATCGTGCTCGAGGAGAGCAATCCGTCCATCGACCGGATGGTCGACCAACTGCGGAAGGACGAGATTCTATGGTCCCGGTTCATTACCCGCGGCGAAGCGGTCGAGATGATTACCGAGGCCAGCCTGGTCGTCGTGGTCGATACGCACAAAGCTTCTTTGGTGGAGGAGCCGAAGCTGCTGCGTTCGGAACGGATTGTCGTCATCGATCATCATCGGCGCGGCGAGGAATTCATCAACGACGCGGTGCTTGTCTATCTGGAGCCATATGCATCGTCCACGGCCGAGCTTGTCACGGAGCTGCTTCAATATATCCATGACCGGATTAATTTGAGCATGCTGGAAGCGACCGCGCTGCTGGCGGGCATCACGGTGGACACGAAGCATTTCACGCTCCGGACCGGGTCGCGCACCTTCGATGCGGCCAGCTTCCTCCGCCGCCAAGGCGCCGATCCGCTGCTTGTGCAGCGCGTATTGAAGCAGGATCTCGATGAATATATCGAGAAGGCCGAGATTATCCGGCGCGCGGAAATGCTCTATGGGCATATCGCGGTCGCGGTAACGGAGCCGGGACGCAAATATTCACAGTTGCTCATCGCCCAAGTAGCTGATACGCTGTTGAATATGACCGATGTGCTGGCATCGTTCGTGATTAGCGAACGTCCGGACGGACTCATCGGGATTAGCGCGCGATCGCTCGGGCAGATGAATGTCCAGGTCGTGATGGAACGGCTGGGAGGAGGAGGCCATCTGACCAACGCGGCCGTGCAGTTGGCGTGTCCGCTCGAGGAAGCGGAGGCCAAGCTGAGACGCGTGCTCGAAGAAATTGATGCGGAAGAGGGGTTGTTCGAATGAAAGTCATTTTGTTGCAGGATGTTAAAGGACAAGGCAAGAAGGGGCAAATCAAGGAAGTCTCCGAAGGATATGCGCAGAACTTCCTGTTCAAGCAGGGACTTGCGCGTCCGGCGACGGAAGGCAATCTGAAGACCCTGGAGCAGCAGAATAAATCGGAACAAAAACGCAAGGAGCAGGAGAAGCTCGATGCGGAGAAGCTCGCTGCGACCTTGAATGAGACAACGGTCCCGCTGAAGGCGAAGGCGGGCGAAGGCGGGCGCCTGTTCGGGGCGATCACGACGAAGCAGATCGCGGAAGCGCTCAGCAAAATGAAGCTCAAAATCGATAAGCGTAAGATCGAGCTGGACGAACCGATTCGTTCACTCGGCTATACGAATGTAACCATAAAACTGCACCCGGATGTGAAGGCGACAGTGAAGGTTCACGTAACGGAGGAATAAGATGAACGACTTGTTCGTTGATCGGATTCCGCCGCAAAATCTGGAGGCGGAACAAGCGGTACTCGGCGCGATTCTGTTGCAATCCGAAGCCTTGATTACGGCGATGGAACGGATTCAGCCGGAGGACTTCTACGATCCGGCTCACCAAATGATCTACGAGGCGATGATTGAACTCGGCGAGGAGAATCAGCCTGTCGATCTCGTTACGCTGACCGCCAAGCTGCAGGCGAAGCAGCAGTTGGAGGATGTCGGCCGTATCTCGTATCTGACGAAGCTGGCCAACGCCGTGCCGACGGCGGCCAATGTCGATTACTATGCGCAGATCATCGAAGAGAAGTCGATGATGCGCCGTCTTATTCGGACTGCGACCCAGATCGTGAGCGAAGGCTACTCCGGCGGCGACGACGTCTCCGGCCTGCTGAGCGATGCGGAGCGGCGGATCCTAGAAATATCGAATCGCCGTTCGTCCAGCGGCTTCATCGCCATCAAGGACGTGCTGATGGATGTCTACGAGCGGGTCGAATTCCTGAGCCAGCATCAGGGCGGGACGACGGGGATTCCGTCGGGATTCCCCGATCTGGATAAGATGACGTCCGGGTTCCAGCGAAGCGACCTCATTATTGTGGCGGCCCGGCCTTCCGTAGGGAAGACGGCGTTCGCGCTCAATATTGCCCAGAATGTCGGCGTGCGGGCGAAGGAGACGGTGGCGATCTTCAGTCTGGAGATGTCCGCCGCACAGCTCGTTCAGCGGATGATCTGCGCGGAGTCGAACGTGGATGCCGGACGCCTGCGTACCGGACAACTGGAGGACGATGATTGGGAGAAGCTGACGATGTCGATTGCGGCGCTGTCCGAGGCCGAAGTCTATATCGATGACACGCCGGGCGTAACGGTCGCCGATATCCGGGCGAAATGCCGGCGCCTCAAAAAAGAGCGCGGGCTGGGCATGATTCTGATTGACTACTTGCAGCTTATTCACGGTCGCGGCAAGCCGGGAGAGAACCGGCAGCAGGAAGTATCCGAGATTTCCCGGACGCTGAAGCAGATAGCCAGGGAGCTGGAAGTGCCTGTCATTGCCCTCTCGCAGTTGAGCCGGGGCGTGGAGCAGCGTCAGGATAAGCGTCCGATGATGTCCGACTTGCGGGAATCCGGTTCGATCGAGCAGGATGCCGATATCGTCGCGTTCCTGTACCGCGATGATTATTATAATCAGGATACCGAGAAGAAGAACATCATCGAGATCATTATCGCCAAGCAGCGGAACGGCCCGGTCGGAACCGTCGAGCTCGTCTTCCTCAAAAATTTCAATAAATTCGTAAGCTACGAACGCAATCATCAGGAAATGCCTGCAGGATAGACATTTAATGGGATTCATAGCGTGCGAGCGTTACTTTTCCGAACATTGATATATGGGCGGTACGTAACGTTCGCTTTTTTATTGACTTCGTCTTCCAACGCTGATACACTTAAAATGCTGCCTTCCGAAGAATGCAGCGAATATTGGTGTGTGAACACCCGACGGGGGTATGAAAATGTCTACAGTAGTCGTCGTAGGAACCCAATGGGGTGACGAGGGAAAAGGGAAGATCACCGATTTCCTCGCCGAAAGCGCAGATGTAGTGGCGCGATATCAAGGCGGTAACAATGCGGGGCACACGATCCTAATCAATAATAAAAAGTATAAGCTGAGCCTGATACCATCCGGCATCTTTTACAAGGACAAAATCTGTGTCATCGGAAACGGCATGGTAGTCAATCCAAAAGCGTTAATCGAAGAAATTGGATATATTCACGAAAATGGCTTCTCGACCGACAATCTCCGCATCAGCGATCGGGCGCATGTGATTATGCCATATCATATGGTGCTGGACGGGTTGGAGGAAGAACGCAAAGGACCGAACAAAATCGGGACGACCCGCAAAGGGATCGGCCCTGCCTATATGGACAAAGCGGCGCGCAACGGCATTCGCATCGTCGATTTGCTCGACAAGGACGTATTTGAGGAGAAATTCCGCCATCTCGCCAAAGAGAAGAACGAATTGATCCGAATGTACGGAGGCGAAGAGCTGGATGTTGAAGCGACGCTGAACGAATATCTTCAATATGCGGATGCGATCCGCAAGTATGTCGTCGACACGTCCGTCGTGCTGAACGACGCGATCGATGCCGGCAAGAAGGTGCTGTTCGAAGGGGCGCAAGGCGTCATGCTGGATATCGACCAAGGCACCTATCCATTCGTTACGTCTTCGAATCCGACGGCAGGCGGCGTCTGCATCGGTTCGGGCGTGGGACCGTCCAAGATCGAAGAGGTTATCGGCGTCGCCAAGGCTTATACGACACGCGTAGGCGACGGTCCGTTCCCGACGGAGCTGAACTGCGAGACGGGAGACTTCATCCGCGAAGCGGGCCATGAGTACGGCACCGTTACCGGCCGCGCGCGCCGCGTCGGCTGGTTCGACAGCGTCGTCGTGCGCCATGCGCGGCGGGTAAGCGGCATTACCGGATTGTCCCTGAACTCGCTGGACGTGCTGACCGGCTTGAAGACGGTCAAAATCTGCACGGCTTACAAATACCGCGATCAGGTGATTGAGCACTATCCGGCGAACTTGAACATGCTCGCGGAATGCGAAGCTATCTACGAGGAAATGCCAGGCTGGACGGAAGACATTTCGCAATGCAAGACGATGGAAGAACTGCCGGAGAGCACTCGCAATTATGTGAAGCGAGTATCCGAGCTGACAGGCATTCCGATCTCGATCTTCTCGGTCGGACGCAATCGCGAGCAGACGAACCAGGTTCGTCCAATCTATCGCTCATAAATGAAGAGAACGGATAATAACCGGTTGTTCCCGAGAGGAACGGCCGGTTTTTTTATGGGCTTTAGCCCGTTGAGTGCGTGAAACGCACGAAACAAAAAACCACCCGCTATGCGGGTGGAGGGATCGAGGGTTTGACCAACAAGACCATCCCGATAAAATTGAGATGTTCAGGCTCAATGAAAGGAATGGTCTTAGATGGCAAACAAGAACTATAGTCTAGCTCACACGAAGTGGATGTGCAAATACCACATTGTGTTCACCCCGAAGTATAGACGGAAAGAGATTTATAATCAAGTGAGAAAAGACTTGATTGAAATCTTCAAGCGTTTATGTAAATACAAGGGAGTGGAGATCTTAGAAGGTCACATGATGCCAGATCATGTACATATGCTAGTAGCGATTCCTCCAAAAATCTCAGTATCATCATTCATGGGATATCTGAAGGGAAAAAGCTCACTGATGATATTCGAGAAGCATG
>NZ_LDIG01000128.1 GCF_015845845.1 Paenibacillus dendritiformis | reverse complement strand
ATCACTCTCTCGATTATTTGTTACAGTACAAATTCGACAAAACCGTGGGAAAGACCTGTTTAAGCGGACTTTTTCACCGGACTTTTAGAGGATGTTTCATCAATAGCGATGCGCTTTACGCTCGTAACATCGAGCTCCGACATGGCTTTGTCCACGTAATAGTGAAAGATCCGCCACATGCGGGTATCATGTTCACGCAGCTCGCGGGCAGCCGCATTAACCGGCATTTCTGACATCAGACGCATCGCCCAGGCTTCGAACATTAACGTAAAATGCGAAAGAGGCCTGGCCCATTTGGCATACACCTGAGTCACCTACGACTACAAAGGACTAGATATCGACAGCTTCGTGCCCGGGTCTCAAGTGTATCCTTCAGGTACAAGGGACTTCTATGTCATAACCGAACAGGAGGATATCCCGAAACATGATGATATTCACCTTATCACGGAGGCTGAGTACGAAGCGGTCTATAACGCCGAGCGGGAGCGTCAGCAAGAGCCAGGGCCGATTGAACAATTGAAGGCCGAGAACGAAGAGCTTCGGAGGCAGCTTGACGCGTTGCAGTTGGCCGTAATGGGTATGATGGACGCAGGAGGTAATGCGTGATGAAGAGCCTATTTTTCGCCTTTTTGATGGACTGCTGGCGCAAGGGATTCGCGGACGAGGAAAAGCTTCGCTCTTACGTGCCGAAGTACATTTCCGAAGAGGAATGCAAGGAAATTATCGAAACAACAGAAACGAAGCAATAAGCGCCTGCCCTATGGTATGGCGCTATATTTATGCCCTCGGGATACCCGGGGGCTATTCTTTTGTCAGAGGGGGATATGCAATGTTGAATGAATCACATTCGTTTCCGAAGGTATTAAATTGGTTTTCAGGCGTTGGGGCCGCAATTGTTCCCGGCCTGCAATTTCTTTATGGGACAAGTCAGATCGTTGTCAGCGTGATGGCTGCGATCCTCTTTTTTATCCTAATGGATTGGCTTTCTGGAATCAGCGCCGCGAAGCAAGATGGGACTTATGCAAGCACTTATGGCCTTGGTGGGCTTCGTAGAACGCTCTTTATTCTATTGTTTCCTGCAGGCGGCCATCTACTGGATGCGGCTCTCGGCTTACCAGATGTCGTGTTTGGGCTGTTTGCGTTCGGGATACTGTACCACACGATTCAATCCATGACCGCTAATGCTATACGGGCTGGGTGGGGAGGATTCTTTCCCGAATGGCTCGTTACCAAGCTCATGGAATGGGTAAAATCGGAGCTCGAAAATAAACTGGCTCGGGCAACGAGCCGAAAGGAGTCCAAAATGACAATCGAAATTAAGCAGCGATTGCTTCCCGACGGTCGGCCGAACAAGCCGAGCCGGCCGATGAAGCCGCAATATATTACGATCCATAATACAGACAATTCGGCCCCTGGCGCTACTGCTGAAGCCCATAGCCGATATATTTTGAACGGCAGCGCCGGGGCCCAAAAGAGTTGGCATTACACTGTCGACGATCGGGAAGTGTATCAGCACCTGCGGGATGATGAGCAAGGCTGGCATGACGGTGACGGGAACGGCCCTGGCAATACGACATCTATTGGCATCGAGGTCTGTATGTACCAGGGAATGGACGAGGCGAAGGCGTGGCAGCGGGCGGCGGAGCTGATCGCGCTTCTGTGCAAGCGGCACGCAATCGCGGTCAGCCGTGTTGTGCCGCACCGGCACTGGAGCGGGAAGGCTTGCCCAAGCCGGATCCTGCCGAGATGGTCGGAGTTTATCAAATTGGTCGAGAAGGAGCTGGGGACATTGGAAACACCGAAGCAGCAGGACTATGAAGGTCATTGGGCCGAGGCGTCGATCCGTAGAGTCATGGATGCCGGCATTATGAATGGCCGGGGGAATGGATTCACGCCGAATGAGCCAATTACGCGGGCAGAGGTGGCCGTTGTTCTGGATCGGCTCTTGAAGCAGTTAGGGGACAAAGCCTAATTTTCTCTTATTGGGTTCAAGCCAAGTCAAAACCCGGCTCATCTCATATGATATGAGTACCTAGAAGAAAGGAGGTCAACTCATATGGGTGAATTTGTTGGTGGTGTTGGTGGAGGACTCTCATGTGGAAGTTGTGGATTCGGGGGTTTCACTTCTATTGGTGTAATCTTGGTGTTGTTCATCCTTCTTGTTATCATTTCTCGTGCCCGGGTCTGGTAACGCCTACTGCCGTATTCTCCAAGCGTCTGCGCTCATGGATCACTTCATCGAATGCCCTGCTCCTCAGCAGGGCTATTTTATTATGGGCTTTAGCCCGTTGAGTGCGTGAAACGCACGAAACAAAAAACCACCCGCTATGCGGGTGGAGGGATCGAGGGTTTGACCAACAAGACCATCCCGATAAAATTGAGATGTTCAGGCTCAATGAAAGGAATGGTCTTAGATGGCAAACAAGAACTATAGTCTAGCTCACACGAAGTGGATGTGCAAATACCACATTGTGTTCACCCCGAAGTATAGACGGAAAGAGATTTATAATCAAGTGAGAAAAGACTTGATTGAAATCTTCAAGCGTTTATGTAAATACAAGGGAGTGGAGATCTTAGAAGGTCACATGATGCCAGATCATGTACATATGCTAGTAGCGATTCCTCCAAAAATCTCAGTATCATCATTCATGGGATATCTGAAGGGAAAAAGCTCACTGATGATATTCGAGAAGCATG
>NZ_LDIG01000127.1 GCF_015845845.1 Paenibacillus dendritiformis | reverse complement strand
CGCATGTCCGGCGCCATGGCCCGGCCGCTGCCCGCTTCGCTCAGCACCCGGCGGAGGCCGGCGTAGAGCCGATCGTTGGTGAGCTCGCGGTAGCCGGTGCCGAGCCGCTGGCCGAGGTAATGCTGAATGACGTCACGCTCCACCGCGCCGCCGTTCAGGCACAGCATGGCGAAGGCGGCGTCATGCGCATGTTCGACGCGGGTCTTCAGCAGCTCCTGCGCGAAGTACCGCAGGATGAAGGGCGACAAGGTGCTCTGCCCGATGCCCGCATGCGGCACATGGATGACATTCAGCGTGTTGAATTCGGTAGACAGGTCGGCGAAGCTCTGGTAATCGTCCCGCAGCCGGGCGCCTTCCTTCAGCTTGAAGCGGCCGAGCTCCATCTCGTTCGCCTTCACCTCGGCCGTGTCCTCGTCCAGCACGATCTCCCCCGGAAGCGTCGTGAAGTCGCTCGACGGCTGCTCCGCGTGGAACCGGATCTTAAGCACGGTCTCCCTCCCGGTCGAGCGGTAAGGCAGCTCATGCTCCTGCTCCAGGATATAGATGAGGCCTCCATGCTTGACGATGCCTTTGCCGACCGTCAGGCTGCGGGGGCCGACCCGAACCTCGGTCCCGGCCAGCACCCCGCTCGAATAGGACTGGTAGGCGATGTCGACGAATTGCCGCGGGAAGTCCCGCAGATTCTCCAGCATGTCCGTCTTCAGAATCCGGCCCCGATGGAAATGCGGCACCTGATGTTTGAACAAAGCGCAGCCCTCCTTTCCGTTCTGTCTCGATTATTTCAAGCCGTCGAAGAAATCCAGCTCCGACAGATCATTCTCGAAGGCATAGAACTGCTTCGCGCCGATATAGAGCTGCTCGTTCAGCCGCGCGACCGGCACGGTCTCGAAGCCCCAGCTTCCGTCGCTGGCGAAGACGAACCATTTGGCCTCGCCGTTGGCGATCGAGTCCGTGTCATCCTGCGGAATCCGATCGCCGTATTCCGCGGCAATCTCCTCGTACCGCACCGGGCGGTACACCGTGAAATCATTGGCATAGACCGCGATATAGCGCAGCTGGCCGTCCGCGTTGCGGATGTTGAACTCGATCTCATGCGCGCCCAGCGGCCGCGAGATCGAGCCGCGCGCCTGATCCAGCCGTTCGTAGCTCGCGATCAGCAGCTTCTCCTGCCCGGTATGGGCCAGGGCGCTGACCGAGTACGGCACGATCGGCGCCTGGTTCGTCAGCCGCGCTTCGATCAGGCCCGCCTTCCGGGCGCTCAGGTAGCGAAGCGCGCCGCGCAGGCAGGCCAGCTTCAGCTCCGGCACCTTGCCGGAATCATCCGCCTTCTGCCGGAACTCGATCGCCCGCCCGGGCACGAACTCCTTCAGCGCTTCCCGGAAAACGTCGATCCGGCAGGATTGGCCGGTCAGCTTGATGATGGAATAATCCTGCAGCCGGCCGTCGCGGAAAAACTCGTCCAGGAACTTGTGCACAATCGCATAAATGTCGGCCCGAATGAGATGGTTGATCTCCTGAATGTTGAACACGACATCCGGCGGCTCGTGCACGTCCCGGAACTGCCCATTCTCCCGCAGCGACAGACACCACCGATCCAGGACCGTCAGATGCAGATCCTGCTCCGCCCGGCTGCCGCGCCCGGAATCGAAGCGGCTCCGCAGAATGCCTGTCCGGCGGAAAAATTCCTTCTTCATCCCGTCCGCCATCTCCCACAGGACGTAGAAATTGTTCCGCACCCGATGATACTCATCCCGGGAGCGGTGCTCATATTCCTTATACCGGGTCGGAATGACGGCCTCCGCCTCGCGGTAAGCGGCGTCGAACGCCGCGTAGACCGCCTCCGACCCGAATTCATCCACATGGCGGTACAGATCGGCCGCCGGAATGTCGATCAGCGAATCGATATCCGGCAACGTTCCGGCCGCCGCTCCGCCGCCGCGGCAATACCCGGCGAAGACGATTTTCATGAATTGCATGATCCGGTACGTAATGTTATTGCCGCCGAAGTTCGTATCCCCATTTTCATAGGACGTATGGATGTCCAGCTTGTAGGCGATGTGGCCGTCCTCGATGCGGAAGCGGCAGGAGGACAGGTCGGTCGTCCCTCCGCCGCAGTCGATGACCAAGGCTTTGTATTCCTCCCCGTCGAGGAAGCGCTGCTGTTCTATCTGATTGGCAATCGTGTTGTACAGCACGGCCAGCCCTTCGTCGAGCGCATCATCTGACTCGATCCGGTATTCCGGCAAAATGTCGGCAAACATCTCGATGAACTGCTTCTTCAGCTTGACCGGGCCCGACAGATGAAGATGCCGGAAGCGGCACTTGAACTGATGCTCCGCCATGCGGATGACATGGAGCATATAAGCCCGGATCAGCTCCTGCCGGGACACCGATGCCGCGTTCCCCTGCGCATCCATCACGTCTTCCCGCTTCTTGTAGTTGTTCACCCACCGCTTCATGCCGTGGAAAACGGTGGCGCTGCCGCTGTAGCCGTTCCTTTTCCGGTCCCGCAGCGCATCGTAACCGAAATGATAATGGATGCGCTCCGGATCGGAGCAGTCCGCGACGCCGATGACGGTCGGAAGCACCTCGATCCAATCCGCATCGGCAGACGTCGTATCGGGGAACGACACATAGTTGATCCGATCGAGGCGAATGCGCCCGCTCAGCACGTCGTTCGTATTGGGCGAAGCAATATAGCCGCTGTCCAAATACGCTCCGGCCGTCGTATTCGAGGTGCCGAAATCGATCGCCAGGATGGCATCGGTCTCCTCCAGCTCGCGGATGTCCAGATCGGTGACCGGAATTTTGTAATAATACAGATGAGCCGGCGGGAGCGGCGTGTCGCGGTAATACGTTCGATACACGTACTCGGATACCGCCCGCGGGAAGAAGAGCAGGCTATACTGGCGGTTCGCCGTCTTTTTCACCTCGGCCTCCTCGGCCATCGCCAAATAAAAGCTTCCCGGAGCCGAGCCGTCCTTCACCAGATTGAGAATGGCGCACAGCTCCAGATTTTCATTGACGAGCAGCACGTTCGATTCGGCCATCTCCGCCCCCGCCTCGACCCGGTAGCCGTCGAACCGATCCAGCTTCAGGCCGGAGTACAGCGTAATCTTCGCCGGAATTCGGATGCCTCCGGCATCGGGCAGCGGCGTGCCCAGATACTTTTTCATGGCCGCCTCGACCCGCTCGAATCCGCCCGGCCGGACGCCAGTGATGAGCAGACTCTCGTCTGCGCCCCGATATTTCATGATGGTCGCGATCAGTTCGTCCCGATCCAGCGTATGGATCAGCCCCTCGATCAGCTTCTCCCGCTGGCATATGTTCCGGAGCTGGAACGTCGTCATCTCCAACAGTTCCTCCCGGTGATATTGCGCCCGCTTCCGGTCATCCTCCCGGCGCCCCGGCTGCGTGTACAGCTTGTACGAGTATCCGGCCATAAGTTACCTCTCCCTCCGGCTGTCAACTTCGTGACCTGCCCTATCATGAACGGCCCATCCTTGGTTGCCACCATTGCGATGAACCGATAGCTTAACGTGCTTAACTATGCCATTGCATTTCTTTGAAAAAACCATCGTTCACCCCGGACAGTCTGCTGCTACAGGGAAATCTGCCACTACAGGACAGTCTGCTCCTACAAGGCAATCTGTCACTACAGGGCACCGGGCACTCTGCCATTACAGAGCAATCCGGCCCTGCTGGACAATCTGCTACTACAGGAGCTGCCCGGGCTAATACAGAGCAATCCGCCCCAACTGCATCGTGTCGTCCACCTCGATAATGCCGAAGTGATCGCGCCAGTAGACTTCCGTATGGAAGCGCGCCGGCAGGAACAGATCCGTAATCAGCTCTACCTTCGCCCGGACCGACTCCGACTTTTCCTGGCCGACATAGATGAGCAATTCATCCTTGTCCTCGCAATTCACGTAAATCGTCGAACGTCGGAAAATGCGCCGCATCGTATCCCGCAGCAAATAAACGGCCTCGCCCGTCTCATACAGGCGCAGCACATTGCACGCCACCGCTTCCTGCTCATCGCGGGTGAACAGCGGGATCGCTTCGCTCACGCGGCGGCCGAACCGTCCCTCCGCCATATCGCGCAGCACGAACCGGATATAATACTCGCGCCGGTTCATCCCCTGCCGGCGGTCAATCCCGGTCAGGAAGTGCAGAATGATATCGAACAACGCATGTCGCAGCTCGGTATCCTCTTCGTTGTTAATATCGAACAGGTCCTTGAACAAGTCGTAGAAGCGGTAGTACGGATTGACCTCTACCTTCTCCAGATGCTGCAGCGCGCGCGTGTTGAGATCCTCGAGGCTGAGCTCCATATAGGGCGAGTAGACGCGGGCCGGAGCGAACCGGATATCCTTCGCCTCGATGCCGGCTTGTTCCGCCTGGATGACCAGATCCCATATATAATTCACGCCCATTCCCCTTCACACTTGTATTCCGGAAAAAACATCTGCACTTCCGACACGAGGAAGCTCATCTGATCCTGAAGCAGGAAGCGCTCGTTCTCCTCCGACAGGCGAGCCCGGAAGGCGAGCCGCATCACCTTTTTGTCCCGTTCCGTGCGGACATTGTCGCTGACGAACGGATTCATCTCGTACGTCTCGGGCGAGCCGTCGCTCCGATCGCGGATGTCGACCCGCTCCAGTTCAAGCAGGCGAGCCGCATCGAACGCATGCAAAATGCGGATGATCTCCCCCGTCGCCCGCACAATCTGCCCCTGCCGGCGGGCATATTTTCCGATGAAGCCGTCCGTTCTCCGGTTGGAGACGAGCGGATAGCTCAGGCTGCCGAGGCGGGAGGCGACAGGCTGGGCGATTTTGAGGACGCTCCAGATGCCCGCCTTCTCCTGCGGCGACACGATCGTCAGCTCATCCCGCGAACGCTTGATATAGCGGATGTTCTCCTCGTCGCCCTCCACCAGATAGCCGTGCTCGCTGCCCGTCTTGTGCAGCGACAGCACATGCTCGTAGTTGATCCGATCGGAGGCGGGAACCGGGAAGCCGCTGTTCTTGATGGCCAGCCGCTCGATATTCCAGAGCGGAATGACATCGAGCCGCTTATATGGCTCGTATTCCTCCAGATCGACCGTAATCTCGCTGATCTCCTCATCCTCCTGCGGCACGGCGTCGCAATGCGTCAACAGCACGTCGACGAATTTATAAGCGTACGGATGATTGACCGTCTTCCACGGCACATTATTTTGCTGGAACACGTGATACAGCTTCTCGATCTCTTCGATATAGCGCCGGCTCTGCACGAGCCGGACCGAGATCGGGTAACGGCCGCCGGATGTGATCATCTCCCCCCGGAACATTCGCTCCCCGTCCAGCAGCCCCCGAAGCGATGCATAATCGCATTCCAGGAACAGCGTGAACAGCAGCGCCTCTTCCTTCCGCTGCATATGGTCCAGCAGACGGCTCATGTCGATCAGCTTCGGCGCCGCGTCCTCCGGCAGCATCGGGTGCAGGAATTCGTGAATCGGGTCCAGCTCGTCGCGGCGGCACAACGAGACGAAGACATCATGCTTCTCTTCGCCGTCCTCGACCTCATCGAACACTTTGCGCTCCATCTTCCGGTTCATCTCTTCCTGATACTCCACCAGATTGAGGAACAACCCGGTCATCAACTGCTTCAGCAGCTTGCGCTGCTCCAGATCCTCCATTTTGCTTAACCGATCGGAAATGATATCCTTCATGGCGATGATTGACCCCTCCTTCTCCTCCGCTTGCCCGGCGCGGGCATGCTCCCTCGCGTTTGCCTCTCCCGCGCCTCGCTGACACGGCATGCCCCCCGGGTGTCTTGGCTGCCGCTCCCGTACCCGACTGCGCGGCATGGCTTCCTGCGGAAGCGTCCGCGGCTCGGCATCAGGTAGGTTAGGCAACGGCAACGGAAGCGGCCCGGCAGGCAAGTTCCCCAAGCGGGGAGTGTCCGCCACGGATGTGTCCGGTTGAACACCACTGACAGGGCGGACTGCCACGATAGCGCCGGCGAAGCCCCCTCGACGGTTGAGCCTGCAACGGGTGCGTCCACGGGTGAAGGCCTGCTCTCGGACCCACTCGCAGGAACCAGGCTGCAGATCCCGCAGCGCCGCCGCTTCCCGCCCCGGACACGGTATGCCGAGGACAAGATATGCCCTTGCACTCATGCGTCACTCGCATGTTCCGGGCGCATCCGGGCAGAAAATCCTGCAAAACTACAGTTTTGCATGGTGGTCAGTGCCCGCTCCGCATCAATCCTGCAAAAATGCAGCATTTTGGCGGTCCATACCCGGATTTGGCCCGCTATGGGCAAAATTGATGTAGTTTTGCAGCAATTTCCACCTTTCGGCGCTGGTTCCGGCGAAAATCCTGCACGTGTGCAGAAATTCTTGATTAGCTCGCCCGAATTGGCATTATCGCGTTGGGGCGTCTTCCGCTTCTCCGGAGTCTGCCCCTGAATTCATGGCTGGGTTCGTGCTTGAACCGGCGCCGGAGTTCGCATCGGGATTCCTCACGGAGCCGGAACCCGAACTCGCATCCGGGCTTGCACCTGTACCCGTGTTCGTCCCCCGGTTCGCACCCGAGTTCCCTCCCGAATTCGCACCCGATTGCTCGCTCGTGCCCGCACCGGAGTTGGCGCCGGAACCCCGGGCCGCACCTGTACCGGATCCCGCGCTCGAATCGGCTCCCGCAGCCGCGCCCCCATTCGAGGCGCCTGCGGTTCCCCCCGCGCCGCTTCCCGTCCCGGAAGCGGGAGCGCTGCCGCCGCCGGAGCCTCCGCCCTGGCCGGCGGCA